>NZ_LFQR01000001.1 GCF_001182895.1 Frateuria defendens
TGGGCAAGCAAAGAAAAGTAACTCGGCCGCCGGCAGGCGGACGAAAGCCCGCCGCAGGCGAGCCAGGTGGCGGAGCCACATCAACGGGAGGCCTGGATGATCAACTTCGCCACTGGTGTAGCGCTTCCAGCCCACGTGGAACGGCGAGTGTGAAGCCGTAGCGAAGAGCAGGAAAACGCAGCGACAAAGCGCCGCCACGCAAGCTCAATGCCCCGCCGGCGCCCCACGCGGCTGCCTCGCAATCCGCACCAGGTACACCACGATCGCCACATTGGCCGCCAACACCACCAGCTTCAGCAACGTAAAGCGATGCACCAGCTCGTACAGCTCCACCGGAATCAGCGAGCCGGTGGCGATCACCGTGAACCACTCCGCCCAATGCTTGCGCAGCCACAGCCCGATCCCCTCGGTGGCGAAGATCGCCGCATACACCAGCGCCACGATGCCGATGGCCACGAAGCGGCTGGGACCAAGTTCCATCAGCAGGTCCACCAGCTGCTTGCGCAGGCCGTTGCTGTCGGCGAGGGACAGGTGCTCCAGCCAGTGCACCAGGTGCATGAAGGTCTGCTCATGGTCGAGCTGGAAGGCCATGATCGCCACCAGGATCAGGCAGACGGTCTTGACCGCCTTGTAGATCGCGATGATGCGCAGGCCGAGGCTGTGCTGCGAGGTGGGCGAAGAGGCCGCGGGAACGGCGAGGGCGTGGCTGTAGTCGTTGGGCATGGCTGGATGCGGCGCTGAGGAAAAGCATCTTCGCGCGCCTGAATGAACACGGATCGTGCGGAACGAACTCCCGATCCTAAGCCGTCGGGACGGCGGATGCACGCCGGCCCCGCCCGCGCAGGCGGACGGGGCCGGCGGGTGCAGGAACCCGCGACTCAGCAGCAGCGCCCGCCGGTGCCCTTGTAGCGGGCCACTTGCCGCTCGCGGAAGAACTCGGCGTAGCTGGGCACGGGGCGCTCGGGGTGGTGCTCGCGCAGGTGCTTCACGTAGACGTCGTAGTCCGGCACGCCGCAGCAGAGGCGGGCGGTCTGCACCGCCCACTTCCTGAAGTCGCGCAGAGTCTGCAGGGTGGTCATGGCAGTGTCCTCAGTGGCCGGTGGTGGGCACGCTGCCCAGCGCCACGTACGGCTCCTCGTGCGCGGTGGGATGGTTGACGCGCCAGGCCCTGGCGATCGCGCGCAGGGCGAATGCCGCCATGGTCACCACCAGCAGCATGAAGACCGCGGTGAGGGCGGCGTCCACGTAGTTGTTGGTGACGATGCGCTGCATCTCCGCCGCGCTCTTGGCCGGCGCCAGCAGCTTGCCGTCCTGCATCGCCTGGGCGTATTTCTGTGCCGCCGCGGTGAAGCTGATCGGCCCCACCAGCTTGTAGAAGCCGGCGGTGAGCGTGCAGGTCACCAGCCAGATGGCGGGGATGCCCGGCACCCACACGTAGCGCTCGCGCTTGAGCTTCACCGTCACCACCGTGGCCAGCATCAGCGCGATCGCCGCCAGCATCTGGTTGGCGATGCCGAACAGCGGCCACAGCGTGTTGATGCCGCCCAGCGGATCGACCGCGCCCTGGTAGAGGAAGTAGCCCCACAGGCCCACGCAGACCACGGTGGCAACGAGGTTGCCCGTCCACGACTCGGTCTTCTTCAGCGGCGGGTAGGCGAGGCCGGCGATCTCCTGGATCATGAAGCGGCCCACGCGGGTGCCGGCGTCCACCGTGGTGAGGATGAACAGCGCCTCGAACAGGATGGCGTAGTGGTACCAGAACGCCATCATGCCCTCGCCGGGGATGATGCCGTGGAGCAGCTGGGCCATGCCCACCGCGAGCGTGGGCGCGCCGCCGGCGCGGCTCAGGATGCTGCCCTCGCCGATGTTCCTGGCCGTGTCGAGCAACTCGTCGGGCGTGACCACGAAGCCCCACTGGCTGATCGCGGCGGCGGCGCTCTGCGCGGTGGTGCCGATCAGCGCGGCCGGCGAGTTCATCGAGAAGTACACGCCCGGATGCAGCGAAGAGGCGGCCACCAGCGCCATGATTGCCACGAAGGCCTCCATCAGCATGCCGCCGTAGCCGACCATGCGCGCCTCGCCCTCGCTGCTGAGCAGCTTGGGCGTGGTGCCGGAGGCGATGATGGAATGCCAGCCCGACACCGCGCCGCAGGCGATGGTGATGAACAGGAACGGGAACAGGTTGCCCTGGAACACCGGGCCGGTGCCGTCGATGAACTTGGTGAGCGCTGGCATCTGCAAGGTCGGCGCGGCGAGGAAGATCGCCAGCGCCAGCAGCGCGATGGTGCCGATCTTGAGGAAGGTGGAAAGATAATCGCGCGGCGCCAGCAGCAGCCACACCGGCAGCACCGAGGCGCAGAAGCCGTAGGCGATCAGCAGCCAGGCCAGTGCGCTGGCGTCGAAGTCGAACGCGGCCGCCCAGGCGGGCGAGGCGGCCACGTGGGCGCCGGCCCAGATCGAGGCGAGCAGCAGCACCAGGCCGATGATCGATACCTCGAGGATCTTGCCGGGGCGGATGATGCGCAGGTACACGCCCATCAGCAGCGCGATGGGAATGGTGCAGGCCACGGTGAAGGTGCCCCACGGGCTGTGCGTGAGCGCCTTCACCACCACCAGCGCCAGCACCGCCAGCACGATCATCATCAGCACCAGCACGCCGAACATGGCGACCACGCCGGCGGTGGGGCCAAGTTCCTCGCGCAGCATGTGGCCGAGCGAGCGGCCGTCGCGGCGCAGCGAGAGGCCGAGGATCATGAAGTCTTGCACCGCGCCGGCGAACACCACGCCGACCAGGATCCACAGCGTGCCGGGCAGGTAGCCCATCTGCGCGGCCAGCACCGGGCCCACCAGCGGGCCGGCGCCGGCGATGGCGGCGAAGTGGTGGCCGAACACCACCCACTTGTCGGTGGGCACGTAGTCGAGGCCGTCGTTGCGCAGCACCGAGGGCGTGGCGCGGCTGGCGTCCATGCGCAGCACGTGGCGCTCGACGAAGCGGCCGTAGAAGCGGTAGCCGATCACGAACACGGCGATCGCCGCGGCGACCAGCCAGATCGCGTTGATCGGCTCGCCGCGGCGCAGGGCGACCACGCCCAGGCACCAGGCACCGACGATGGCGATGGCGGCCCACAGTATCTTGCCGGCGGGACTCGGCGGTATGGCGGTATGCGATGGAGCGGGCGAGACGGTGGACATGCGGATTCTCCCGGACGGTCGCGGCAAGGGTCGTCCCGGCGGTGGCGGGGGTCAATGCCAAAGCGCGCGCGCCGGCATTAGCTATTGGTCGAATGCGGCACGATGGCGCGGCGGCCGGGTGCGGCCGGCGTGTGGTGCGCCGCGTCAGGCCTTGCGCCGGTTCGCCCCGCAAGCCTTGGCGGGGCGCGACGCACCCATGCGGCGACACACAAACCGGCGACCGCGCACGCACCACGTTCACCGCCGTCGGCCATAATCGGGCCAGGCGTTTCCATGACTTCGAGCGAGGCCCTGCATGATCCGCGAAATCCTCAAGATGGGCGATCCGCGCCTGCTGCGCATCGCGCCGCCGGTGCCCGAGTCGATGTTCGGCAGCGCCGAGCTGGAGGCACTGATCGCCGACATGTTCGACACCATGCACGACGCCGGCGGCGTGGGCCTCGCCGCGCCGCAGATCGGCGTGGACCTGCAGCTGGTGATCTTCGGCTTCGACCGCTCGGAGCGTTATCCCGACGCGCCCGCGGTGCCGCAGACCATCCTGCTCAACCCCATCATCACGCCGCTCTCGCAGGACATGGAGGAGGGCTGGGAAGGTTGCCTCTCGGTGCCCGGCCTGCGCGGCGCGGTGAACCGCTACACGCTGATCCGCTACCAGGGCCTCGACCCCAAGGGCGCGAAGATCGACCGCACCGCCGAAGGCTTCCACGCCCGTGTGGTGCAGCACGAATGCGACCACCTGATCGGCCGCCTGTACCCCTCGCGCATCACCGACTTCGCCAAGTTCGGCTACACCGAGGTGCTGTTCCCCGGGCTCGATCCCGGGGCGGACGAATAAGCCACGGGCAGGTTCCCGGTGCGCGGGCGGGCGCGTCGCCGCGCCTCGTCCTGCGGGCGACGAGGCCGCGTGCGGCAGGGAAGGGGCGGCCGCCATCGCCCAGGGGGAGACGCCGGCGGCACGGGTTTCGCCGGTCGGTTGTGCCCATGGCGGTGGAGCGTCGCCAGGTTCGCAGGCATGTGATCGCCATGGCCTGACCGAAGTGCGGTGCACGGTTATGCTGGGCGGGTGTGCCACGGGGAATCCGCATGACCACCTCCGACGCTGCCGCCGCGCGCGGTTTCCGCTACTACGACCTGCTGGTCGGCGGCATGGTTGCCGTGCTCCTGTGCTCCAACCTGATCGGCCCGGCCAAGGTCAGCGCGATCGAGCTGCCGTGGATCGGCGCCCTGAGCTTCGGCACCGGCAACCTGTTCTTTCCCATCGGCTACATCTTCGGCGACGTGCTCACCGAGGTATACGGCTATGCGCGGGCGCGGCGGGCGATCTGGGCCGGCTTCGGCGCGATGGCGTTCGCCACGGTGATGGCGTGGGCGGTGATCCACATGCCGCCGAGCGAGGCCGAGCCGTTCAACCGGCAATTGCAGCCGGCGCTGGCGCTGGTCTTCGGCGGCACCGCGCGCATCGCACTGGCCTCGATGATCGGCTACTGGGTGGGCGACTTCGTCAACGCCTTCGTGATGGCGCGGCTGAAGCTGCTCACCAACGGCCGCCACCTGTGGACGCGCACCATCGGCTCCACCATCGTCGGCCAGGCCTGCGACAGCCTCACCTTCTACCCGATCGCCTTCTACGGCATCTGGCAGAGCGCCACGCTGGCCAAGGTGATCGTGTTCAACTGGACCATGAAGGTGGCGGTGGAAGTGGTGCTGACGCCGGTGACCTACGCCGTGGTGGGCTGGCTCAAGCGCGCCGAGGGCGTGGACACCTTCGACTGCGGCACGCATTTCAACCCGTTCTCGCTGCGCGACGATGGGCAGGTTCTCGAGCGCTGAGCCGGCGCCAGCGGCCGGCGCCGCCGCGTCCGCGCGCGACCCCGGCATCGACGCCCTGCGCGGGCTGGCCATCGTGCTGGTGGTGCTGCACCACCTGGGCCTGCGCATCCCGCTGAAGAAGACCGCGCTCGGCGAGTGGCTGCCGGGCTGGCTGCTCGGTGCGCTGAACTGGAACGGCTACGAGGCCGTGTTCGTGTTCTTCGTGATCTCCGGCTTCCTGATCGCCGGCAACGCGCTGCGCCGCTGGGGCGGCCTCGGTCGCATCGACCTCGGCGCGTTCTACGCGCGGCGCTTCGCGCGCATCGTGCCGTGCCTGCTGGCGCTGGTCGCGGTGCTGAGTGTGCTGCACGGGCTGGGCGGCGACCCCGCGACCGGTGTCCTGTGGTATCTGCCGGCGCTGTCGCTGTGCTGGCTGCTGGGCGCGGCGGTGGCACGCTTCCTCTCCACGCCGTGCGAGCGCTGGCTGCGCGTCCGGCTGGCCGGCACGACGCCCGGCCGGGCGATGCGGCCCGCCGAGGCGGGTTGAACGTACTGGCCGGCGCGGTACGAAGGTGGGCAGCGGGCCGCCGATGCACGCCTCAGTGCTCCTTCACCTGCAGCGACTTCTGCAGCAGGCCGAGCTTGGTCTTCATCTCGTCGGCCGGCTTCGCACCCTGCACGCCGCAGAAGGCGGTATACAGCACGCCGGGCGTGGTATTGGGTGGCGGCGGCACCAGGCCAGCGATGCGCATTTCGTCGTTGTCGCTGTAGGCGATGCCGTCGAAAGGGTGGGCAGCGTGCAGCAGCTTGTCCCAGCGGCTGCGGAAGCCGTCGTCGAGGTCGGCTGATGGCGCCGCGTTGCGCTCGATGTTGATGCGGTCCGGGTCGTGTTCGGTCAGCGCCACGCGCACGTCGCCTACGTCCCATACGACCTTGCCGTGATCCTCGTAGTAGCCCAGGCCGAGGGTGAGGCGGTTGTCGGGCGCGATGGTCTGCAGCGCGGGCGTGTAGGCGAAGGCGAGCCGTGGCGAGTCGTAGGCGAAGCGCTTGCCGTAGTCGAAATCGATGTGCGTGGCCTTGAGGGCGACGGGGAGCAGAGCGTCGTCCTTGAGATAGTCCTTCCACTGCGCCAGTGTGCCGTCGTAGGCGATGTAGACGAAGTCGGTGAGCGCCTGCAGGTCGAGGCGCTCGTCGTGCGCGAGGGCGGCCGGCCCCAGCCGCATCATCAGCGCATAGCCGTCGGGCACCGGCAGCGCGAAGGCGATCAGTTCGGCGTTCATGTAGGGCAGCGCCCAGGTCAGCACGCGCCAGGGCCGCTGCCAGGCGTCGGTATGGCGCGCGTCGTCCAGCGGCTTGCCGAGCGAGACGACGCGGATCTTCTCGCCGGCGACCTGGCGGCCGAGAAAGCCGCCCTGGAGCACCAGGTCCATCATCCGCTTCGGATCGCCGTAGAGATCGGCGGCCGGCACGTCGTCGGGCCGGCGCAGGTGGATGAGGATGTTGCGGCCGGCCGCGCCAGCCTGGATCACGCCGTTGGCCGGCAGCGGCCGCGTCTCGACGGCGCGGCCGGACAGCCCCCAGATACCGTCGTTGTTGCGGGCGATCAGCAGCGGGAAGGGGTTGAGGCGTGGCACCGTGTGCAGCAGGCGGCTCGCGCCGGCGCCGCGGGGGAACAACTGGTCCCCCTGCTGGGCGAGCAGCGCCTTGAGCTGGTTCTCGGTGTAGGCATCAACCCGCTGCCGGTAACTGCGGCTGAAGTCCTGGTAGCTCAGCGGCAGCGCGAACTGCTGCTTGATCGCCCCCTGCTGGGCGAGGCCCGGCAGCACGTCGAGCTGGTAGGCGATGCGCTTGTCCATCACCGCCAGGTGGTCGGGCGCCTTCAGCACCTCGCCGATCGGCAGCGCGTAGTTGAGGTTCTCGTTGGGCGACTTCATCAGCACCACGCCGATCACCTTGCCCTGCTGGTCCAGCAGCGGGCCGCCGCTGTTGCCGGGCGAGGCGGCGGCGGAGAAGCGCATCCACTTCCAGCGCCCGTTCTCGTCCTCCGGCGTGTCGGAGGTGTACAGGCCGTCGCGGATCACCACGCCGGTGCCCAGCGCGTTGCCCACGGCGAACACCATGCTGTTCGACGCGGGCTTGGTGTCCACCGCGAGCGCAGCGTCGCCGGGTGGCTTGGCGAGCGAGAACACTACGAAGTCCTGCTGCAGCGAGAACTTCTCGATGCGGTCGATCGGGTAGACCTTGCCGCTGTTGTCGCGCAGCGCGGGGGCGCCGGCGAGATCGTTGAAGGCGGCCCGCAGCACGTGGCCGGCGGTGACGTAGCGGTTGCCGCCCAGCGCGAACGCGGTGCCGATGGAGAGGTACTTGTCGGTGCGCTCCTGGTAGGGCAGCAGGTCGAGCGGCAGCGGCTTCTCGTAGGTGAGCGGGTCCTTCGCCGCCTTGGGGATCACCACCTCGAAGGTGGCCGCCTGGATCTTCGGCAGCAGCGCCGGATCGGGGCTGGCGGCCAGCGCACTGCCGGCGAGGCAGAGCCCGAGGGCCCCGAGCAGCGGTGCTATCCATCTCCGCCGGTCGCCATTCGCCGCGCCCGCCGCCTTGTTCCACACCCACGCTTTCGCCATCCGCATGCCTGTTCCTTGAGACCGTGCAACGCCACTGTCAGTGTGGCCCTGGCGGCATACTGGCATGGCCTTGGGCGATGTGGGGAGGGTGCAGGAAACTGCGTGGGACAAGGCCCGGGCGATCGCCGGCATGTCTCGTCGAGGCGGGCTGCGCCGGCAAAAATTTGCGGCGGCGCGGGTTGGTGCCCCTGTGCGACGGCCGATGGGTGCCGCGGAGCGCGGAGTTCGCCAATGGCTTCGCGAGCGGGTGCGTACAGGCGCCTTGAACGGGCGCTCAGCGGCAGCGGTTGATCGTCTCGCGCAGCGCCAGGGCGGCGCTGCGGGCCGCTGCGGCGAAATCCGCGCCCGTGCCGGCATAGAGGATGGCGCGCGAGGAGCTGATCATCAGGCCGGTGCCATCGCTGGTCTTGCCGTGCTTGAGCACCGCTTCCACGTCGCCGCCCTGGGCGCCGATGCCGGGCACCAGCAGCGGCATGTCGCCGACCAGGGCGCGCACCTGGGCGAGCTGTTCGGGCCAGGTGGCGCCGGTGACCAGGGCGCAGTTGCCGTGCGCGTTCCACTCGCGCGCGACGGTCTTCGCCACGTGCTGGTAGAGCGGCAGGCGGCCGTCCTCGCCGCTCTCGACCAGGAGATCCTGCAGGTCGGCCGCGCCGGGGTTGGAGGTGTGGCAGAGCAGGATCACGCCCTTGTCCGCGTGGCGGAGGAACGGCTCGGCGGAATCGCGGCCGAGGTAGGGGTTGAGCGTGACCGCGTCCGCGCCGTAGCGCTCGAAGGCCTCGAGGGCGTAGCGCTCGGCGGTGGAGCCGATGTCGCCGCGCTTGGCGTCGAGGATCACCGGCACGCCGGGGTGCGTGGCGTGGATGTGGGCGATCAGCCGCTCCAGCGCGTCCTCCGCGCGCAGTGCGGCGAAGTGGGCGATCTGCGGCTTGAACGCGCAGGCGAGGTCGGCGGTGGCGTCGACAATGGCGGCGCAGAACTTGAACACGCCGTCCGCGTCGTCGCGCAGGTGGGCGGGGAACCTGGCCGGCTCGGGATCGAGGCCGACGCACACCAGGGACTGGTTGCGCGCCCATGCGGCTTGCAGGGATGACATGAAGTGCATGGTTGTCCTTACCTCTTCTGCCGTGCCCTTCCCGCCTCGGGAAGGGGGCAGGGAAGGGCGATCTTGCGACAACGATCGTGTGAAGCGCGGCTTTCGTGGAGGGGCGTGGCAAGCCCCGCCCCCTCTCCCCGGGGGAGAGGGGATGGAACGCTTACGCCAGCTTCTTGAACTTCACCCGGTGCGGCTTGGAAGCCTCCTCGCCCAGGCGGCGCTTCTTGTCGGCCTCGTACTCGTTGTAGTTGCCGGGGAAGAACTCCACGTGCGAGTCGCCTTCGAAGGCGATGATGTGGGTGGCGATGCGGTCCAGGAACCAGCGGTCATGCGAGATCACGATCGCGCTGCCGGGGAACTCCAGCAGGGCGTCTTCCAGCGCGCGCAGGGTTTCCACGTCCAGGTCGTTGGAGGGCTCGTCCAGCAGCAGCACGTTGCCGCCCTGCAGCAGGGTCTTGGCCATGTGCAGGCGGCCGCGCTCACCGCCGGAGAGGTTGCCCACGATCTTCTGCTGGTCGGTGCCCTTGAAGTTGAAGCGGCCGATGTAGGCGCGCGACTGGATCTCGAAGTTGCCGATGGTGAGGATGTCCGAACCGCCGGAAACCTCCTGCCACACGTTGTTCTTCGAGTCGAGCGCGTCGCGCGACTGGTCGACGTAGGCCAGCTTCACCGTGTGGCCGAGCTTCACCTCGCCGTTGTCCGGGGTCTCCTTGCCCATGATCATCTTCATCAGGGTGGACTTGCCGGCGCCGTTGGGGCCGATCACGCCGACGATGGCGCCCGGCGGGATCTTGAACGACAGGTCGTCGATCAGCAGGCGGTCGCCGAAGGACTTGCTGACGCTCTTGAACTCGATCACCTCCTGGCCCAGGCGCTCGCCCGGCGGGATGAAGATCTCGTTGGTCTCGTTGCGGCGCTGGTACTCGACCGAGTTCAGCTCCTCGAAGCGGGCCAGGCGGGCCTTGCCCTTGGACTGGCGGCCCTTGGCGGCCGAGCGCACCCACTCCAGCTCCTTCTCGATCGCCTTCTGGCGGGACTTCTCCTGCTGGGCTTCCTGCTTGAGGCGGGCGTCCTTCTGCTCCAGCCACTCGGTGTAGTTGCCCTTCCACGGAATGCCGCGGCCGCGGTCCAGCTCGAGGATCCACTCGGCGGCGTTGTCCAGGAAGTAGCGGTCATGGGTGACCGCCACCACGGTGCCGGCGTAGTCGTGCAGGAACTGCTCCAGCCAGTCCACCGACTCGGCGTCCAGGTGGTTGGTCGGCTCGTCCAGCAGCAGCATGTCGGGCTTGGACAGCAGCAGGCGGCACAGCGCCACGCGGCGCTTCTCGCCGCCGGACAGCGGGCCTACCTTGGCGTCCCACGGCGGCAGGCGCAGCGCATCGGCGGCCACTTCCAGCTGGCGCTCCAGCGCGTGGGCGTCGTTGGCGGCCAGCACGTTCTCCAGCTCTTCCTGCTCCTTGGCCAGCTTGTCGAAGTCGGCGCCTTCCTCGGCGTAGGCGGCGTAGACCTCTTCCAGGCGCTTCTGCGCGTCCAGCACCACCGACACGCCTTCCTCGACCACTTCGCGCACGGTCTTCGCCGGATCCAGCTCCGGCTCCTGCGCCAGGTAGCCGACCTTGATGCCGGGCTGCGGGCGGGCCTCGCCCTGGAAGTCGGTATCCACGCCGGCCATGATCTTCAGCACCGTGGACTTGCCCGCGCCGTTCAGGCCCAGCAGGCCGATCTTGGCGCCGGGGAAGAAGCTAAGCGAGATGTCCTTGATGATCTGGCGCTTCGGCGGGACGATCTTGCTCACCCCGTTCATGGTGTAGATGTACTGCATGGAGCCTCCGGAGGCGTGCGCGCTGCCGGCCCGGTGGGGCGGCGCGCTGGGCATGGGTAACGAACCGAGCATTATAGCGGCTCGCGCGGCGCTCCCGTGACGGGACCGCCTCGCGGTCCGGCGAGGCACGGCTGGATGCGGCCGGGCTTCGCGGCAATGCGCCGCATGGCGCGGCGAGCGGTGGCCCCCGCGGCGCCGGCCGCCGGTCCGGCGGGAAGCCGGGGGCGTTTTCGTTTTCCTTTCCGATCAGCTGCTTGAGCGGGGCGGACGCCGGCCACCGGCCGGCCATGGCCGGCTGGTGGCCGCGGGCAGTCCGTGACCATTACACTTGGAAGTCTCCTTCCCGCTTGCCCACGAGACCCGCATGTTCCCGAAGAACGCAACGATCGCCGGCTACGACGCCGAGCTGGCCCAGGCCATGGCCGACGAGGCCCGTCGCCAGGAAGACCACGTCGAACTGATCGCTTCGGAGAACTACGCCAGCCCCCGCGTGATGGAGGCCCAGGGCAGCGTGCTCACCAACAAGTACGCGGAAGGCTATCCGGGCAAGCGCTACTACGGCGGCTGCGAGTACGTGGATATCGCCGAGAAGCTGGCCATCGAGCGCCTGAAGCAGCTGTTCGGCGCCACCTACGCCAACGTGCAGCCGCACTCCGGCTCGCAGGCCAACCAGGCCGTGTACCTCGCGCTGCTCGTGCCCGGCGACACCATCCTCGGCATGTCGCTCGCGCACGGCGGCCACCTCACCCACGGCGCCAAGGTCAACTTCTCCGGCAAGGTGTTCAACGCCGTGCAGTACGGCGTGGACGAGAACGGCCTGCTCGACTACGAGGAGATCGAGCGCCTCGCCGTCGAGCACCAGCCCAAGATGATCGTGGCCGGCTTTTCCGCCTACTCGCAGGTGATGGACTGGGCGCGCTTCCGCGCCATCGCCGACAAGGTCGGCGCCTACCTCTTCGTGGACATGGCCCACGTCGCCGGCCTGATCGCCGCCGGCGTGTACCCGAATCCGCTGCCGCACGCGCACGTGGTCACCTCCACCACCCACAAGACCCTGCGCGGCCCGCGCGGCGGCTTCATCGTGGCGAACCATGCCTCAATGGGGCCGGCCGGCGAGGAGATCGAGAAGAAGCTGCAGTCGGTGGTGTTCCCCGGCATCCAGGGCGGCCCGCTGATGCACGTGATCGCGGCCAAGGCGGTGGCCTTCAAGGAAGCGCTGGAGCCGGCGTTCAAGACCTACCAGGAGCAGGTGGCGAAGAACGCCAAGGCGATGGCCAAGACCTTCATCGAGCGCGGCTACAAGGTCGTCTCCGGCGGCACCGAGAACCACCTGATGCTGGTGGACCTGATCGGCCGCGAAGTCACCGGCAAGGACGCGGAGGAAGCGCTGGGCCGCGCCCACATCACGGTCAACAAGAACGCCGTGCCGGGCGACCCGCGCAAGCCCTTCGTCACCTCCGGCCTGCGCGTGGGCACCCCCGCCATCACCACCCGCGGCTACCTCGAGGCCGACACGGTGGAGCTGGCGCACTGGATCTGCGACGTGCTCGACGCGCCGGCGGACGAGGCGGTGATCGCCGCGGTACGCGAGAAGGTCACGGCGCAGTGCCGCAAGTTCCCGGTGTATGGCTGAGAGGCGGGGAATCGGAAATAGGGAGCCGGGAATAGTCGAAACCTCCCAAGCCGCGTAGGCTCTGCCCATTCCCGATTCCCTACTTCCTAATCCCAGCCCTCCATGCACTGCCCCTTCTGCCAGCACGAAGACACCCGCGTGATCGACTCGCGGCTGACCGAGGACGGCGCCACCGTGCGCCGCCGCCGGGAGTGTCCGCAGTGCGGCGAGCGCTTCAACACCTTCGAGACGGCCGAGCTCAAGCTGCCCGCCATCGTGAAGAGCGGCGAGCGGCGCGAGAGTTTCGACGAGCGCAAGCTCCGGGTGAGCTTCGAGCGCGCCCTGCAGAAGCGGCCGGTGGCGAGCCATGACGTGGACAACGCGGTGCGCGCCGTGGTCAACGACCTGCGCAAGAGCGGCGAGCGCGAGATCCCTTCGCGCCAGGTCGGCGAGCTGGTGATGCGCGAGCTCAAGAAGCTCGACCACGTGGCCTACGTGCGTTTCGCCTCGGTCTACCGCAAGTTCGAAGACGTGCAGGCGTTCCGCGAGGAGATCGAGAAGCTCGAGCGCGACCTGCCGGGGCTGGAGAGCCTGCAACTATCCCTGCTCGGCCAGGGCGCCAAGCGCGACAGCAGGAAGAACTGAGCCCCGCGAGCCGGGCCGCCGCATCTGCGAGAATGGCGGCCATGTCGCCATCCCCCTTCAGTTCCCTCGACCACCGCCACATGGCGCAGGCGCTGCGCCTGGCCGGGCGCGGCCTCTACACCACCCAACCCAATCCGCGCGTCGGCTGCGTGATCGCGCACGGCGAGGACGTCGTCGGCGAGGGCTGGCACCCGCGCGCGGGCGAGCCGCATGCGGAGGTGTTCGCGCTGCGCGCCGCGGGCGAACGGGCGCGCGGCGCCACCGCCTACGTGACGCTGGAGCCCTGCGCCCACCACGGCCGCACGCCGCCGTGCGCGGACGCGCTTATCGCCGCGGGCGTGGCGCGCGTGGTGGTCGCGGCGGAGGACCCGTTCCCGCAGGTGGACGGCCGCGGCATCGGCAAGCTGCGCGCCGCCGGCATCGCGGTCGAGGCCGGCCTGCTGCGCGAGGCCGCGCGCGAACTCAACGCCGGCTTCTTCAGTCGCATCGAACGCGGTCGCCCGTTCGTGCGGGTGAAGCTGGCGATGAGCCTGGACGGCCGCACCGCGCTGGGCAACGGCGAGTCGAAGTGGATCACCGGCGAGGCCGCGCGCGCCGACGTGCAGCGCTGGCGCGCGCGCAGCTCGGCCATCCTCACCGGCAGCGGCACCGTGCTGGCCGACGACCCGCGCCTTACCGTGCGCCTGCCGGCAGGCGAGGCCTTCGCGCCGCCGCTGCGCGTGGTGCTGGACCGCGCACTGCGCACGCCGGCCGGCAGCCACGTGCTGGACGGCAGCGCGCCCACGCTGCTGCTGCATGCCGCCGGCGCGGGAGAGGCCGCGGCGGATGCGGGCTGGACCGCCGGTGACCCGCGCTTCGCCCAGGTCGAACTCGCGGCCGTGCCGGAGCGCGGCGGTGCGCTCGACCTGCACGCGGCGCTCGCCCTGCTCGCCGGGCGCGGCTGCAACGAGGTGCACGTGGAAGCCGGCCCCACCCTGTGCGGCGCGCTGCTCGAAGCGGGGCTCGCGGACGAGTTGCTGCTCTACGTCGCGCCACTGCTGCTGGGCGATCACGCGCGGCCGCTGCTGCGCCTGCCGCCGCTGGCCGAGATGGCCGCGCGCTGGCGGCTGCGGGTGCTGGAGCAGCGCACGGTGGGGACGGACTGGCGTCTGCGGTTGCGCCCGGCCTGAGCGCCGGGGTGCGTGCGCCGCTGCCGAGGCCGCCGGCTGGCCGCATCGCTTCGGTGCAGGTTTTCGCCGCGGCGTCTAGGTCGAGAGGTGCGGTCGCAGAAGCGGCCATGCGGCGAGCCGCCTGCGGGCGGAAAGGCGCCGTGCTCCATGCCCGCGAACGGATGCCGGGCGGCTGAACGCGCCCCAACGCAGGCGCCGGCGGCCTGGCAACGCCGTTCATCGGCGGGACGTTAGATTGGGTCCTGCGGTTGCGCCGGAGCGGCCCATGCCAGTCAATCCCTCGCCTCATGCCTGCGTGTTGCCGTCGTCGCCACGGCTGCGGCAGGCGCGACGCGATGAGGAACCGGCGCGACCCGCGTCGCCGGCCTACGAGCCGGCGCGGCCTGGTGCCGGAAGCCGCTGGTCGGCGCCCGACGTGCTGTGGCTGTGGCTGCTGTTGGTCCTTGGCCTGGCGGCCCGCTGGCTGCACATCGGCCGCCAGCCGTTCTGGCTGGACGAGGTGTTCACCTACCAGCGGGTCCAGCTTGGCCTGGGGGCGCTGGTCGCCGACAGCCTCGCCAACCGGCACCTGCCCAACTACTACCTGATGCTGCAATGGCTGGCGCCGCCCGATGCCGGCTACGCCGCCCTGCGCATGCCGTCGGCATGGTTCGGCACCTTGTCGGTGGGCGTGGTGTTCGCGATCGCGCACCGCGTCGGCGGCCGCGCCGCGGCCGTGATCGCCGGCCTGCTGATGGCGCTGTCGCCCGCGCAGGTGCAGTACGGCCAGGAGGCGCGTTCCTACGCACTGGTGGTGCTGCTGATCGCCGTGGCGCTGTGGGGGCTGGTGCGGCTGGCGCTGCCCGAGCGGCCCGGCGCCGACCGCGCCGGCTGGATCGCCTACACCCTGGGCACCATCGGGGCGCTGGACGTGCTGGGCGACACGCTGCCCTGGCTGCTGGCCTCCAACCTGGCGCTGTATTTCGTCTGGCGCGCGCGGCGCGAAACGCCCTGGACGCCGCCGGACGCCGCCGCCTTCCGGCGCGGCTGGCTGCTGAGCCAGCTGGCGGCCCTGGTGTGCTGCGCGCCGTTCTACGTGGCCATCCTCGCGGCCAGCGACGGCCAGATGCTGCACAAGTTCGACTGGGTGCCGGCGCTGGGCTGGCACAACCTGTGGGTTGCGGTGGGCAGCACGTACCTGATGCGCTCGGCGCTGGTGGTGCGCATGGGGCTGCTGCCGACGGCGGTGGCACTGCTGGCGCCGGTAGTGGCCTTGCTGGGCGGCGTGGGGTGGTTCCGCCTGCGCAAGCGGCTGGACGGCCGGGTGCTGCTGCTGGGGTTCGCGGTGCTGCCGCTGTCGTTGCTCGCCATCTCGCTGTTCAAGCCGGTGCTGGTGCCGCGCTACATCCTGTGGAGCGCGGCGCCGTTCTTCGTGCTGGCCGGCGTGGGCGCCGCCGCACTGCCGCGGCGCATCGCGCCGATGGCGGTGGCGGGCCTGCTGCTGATGGGGGCGGTGAACCTGCTGCCGCTGTACCGGCTCGAGGTCAAGCCGCGCTGGGACCTGGCGGCGAGCACGCTGGCCACCCGGGTGCGCCCCGGCGACACCGTGCTGACCGCCGACCCGAACGCGCCCTCGATGCTCCGGGCCTTGCAACCGAAGCAGGTGCCGGCGATCGAGGCCAGCGCCCTGGTCACCGACCGCCTCGACGTGGCCCTTGCGCGCTGGCGCCAGGGCAGCCGCGTGTGGGCCGTGAACGGCCGCTCGGCACTGGGGCGCGGGGAAGACCTCGTCGCCTTCGAGGCGCGCCTCAACGCCCTGGGCGTGCCGGCCGCGCGCATCCGGGCGGGCAAGGAGATCACCATCCTGGTGTTTCCCGCCCCCGGCGCGGCGGCCGCGGTGCAAGCCGAGGCGCCGGCGACGCGGCGGGTTTCGTCCCCGGGCGCCAGCACGTAGGCTGTGGCGATTGCTGGGGACCTGGGAGTGCAACGTGACGCGATTGCCTGGCCGTGCCATGCGCGGCGCCGTCCGGCGCCGGCGCGCGGGAATGGGCCGCTGGCTGGGGTGCCTGCTGCTGGCCGGGCTCGGCGGCGTCGCCGCGACGGCGCATGCGGCGGGCTTCGAGCTGGTGGCGCTGGGCGTGAACGGCGGCCTGGAGGACGGCAATCTGTCTTCCTACCTGATCCGCGCGGACGACGCGCCGCGTTACCTCGCGCTCGACGCCGGCAGCGTGCTGCCGGGCATCCGCGCCGCCTTGCGGCAGGGTGCGCTGGCCGGGGGCAGGGGGGCGAGCGGCGAGGCGGCGGTGGGCGAGGTGTTCCGCCAGCGGATCGGCGCCTACTTCATCAGCCACGCCCATCTCGACCACGTGGCCGGCCTGCTGATCGCCGCCACCGACGACACCGGCCGCAAGCCCATCTACGGCCTCGCCGGCACGCTGGATGCGCTCAGCCGCAACTACTTCAACTGGTCCGCCTGGCCCAACTTCGCCGACCGCGGCGAGGCGCCCGCGCTCGGCCGCTACGCGCTCACCGCCGAGGCGCCGGGGCAGCCGTTCGCCATCGCCGGCACGGCGCTCGAAGGCACGGTCTACCCGCTGGCGCACGACCGCGTCACCTCCTCGATGCTGCTGCTGCGCGACGGCGCGGACTACTTCGCCTACTTCGGCGACACCGGCCCGGACGCCGTGCAGCACAGCGATCGCCTCGCCGCGATCTGGCAGGTGCTCGGCCCGCTGGTGCGCCGGCACGCGCTGCGCGGCCTGCTGATCGAAACCTCGTACCCGAACGGCCTGCCCGACTCGCGCCTCTACGGCCATCTCACCCCGGCATGGCTGCTGCGCGAACTGAAGCGGCTGGAGGCCGCGTCCGGCGGGGTGGGCTCATTGCGTGGCCTGGACGTGGTGATCGGCCACATCAAGCCCAGCCTGGAGCCGGGGCGCGATCCGCGCGCCTTGATCGCCGAGCAGCTCGCGGCGGGCAATACGCCGGGCGTGCATTTCGTGTTGCCGCGGCAGGGCGAGCGGTTGCGCCTGGCCGCGCCCTAGCGCCGGCCTCGCGCACGAATGTAGGAGTGCGCTTGCGCGCGACCGCGGCGCCGGCTGGTCGCGCGCCAGCGCGCTCCCACGGGTGCGAGGCAGGCAGGAAGTGGTAATAGATAGCCGGCCGCGCCCTTCGCCCGCTCCTACGGGCGAGGGGCAGGCAGCGGCGGCGCGGCGGTCGCGCGCAAGTGCGCTCCTACAGGTGTGGGGCAGGCGGTTTCAGCGGCTCGTCGCCAGGCACAGCGAGCACACCACGCCCGCATGCTCGACCGAATGCAGCACGTCCGGCCGCTCGAAGGCCTGGCCGCAGGCGAGGCAGTCGTATTCGCCGCCGGCCGGGGTGCCGTCCGCCTCGAAGCGCGGCGCGGCGATGCCGTCCTCGTGCCGGCGCAGGTAGTAGCGTCCGCGCGTGAGCCACGCCATCAGCGGCGTGGCGGCGAGCGCCACGATCACCGCGATCAGCGGCGAATACGCGGACAGCGTGGCGCCCAGCGCGCCGAAGTAGGCGGCGATGGAGAGCCCGCTGGAGAGCACGAACGACACCACGCCCACCGGGTTCACCGGGTAGAGCATGCCGCGGCGGAACTCCGGCAGCTTGGGCGAGAGGCCAAGCAGGTACTTGTTGACCACGATGTCGGTGGCCACCGTCACCACCCAGGCGATGGCGCAGTTGGAGTAGAAGCCGAGGATGTTGCCGAGGAAGGCGAACATGTTGCCCTCCATCAGCGCCAGCGCGATGGCGAGGTTCACCAGCACGAACACCAGCCGGCCGGGGTAGCGGCGGGTGAGGCGGGTGAAGGCGTTGGTCCAGGCCAGCGAGCCGGAGTAGGCGTTGGTCACGTTGATCTTGATCTGGCTGATCACCACCAGCACCACCGCCAGGGCCAGGGCCAGCCAGCCGGGCACTGCCGCGCTGAAGGCGCCGACGAACTGCTGCACCGGCTCGGTGGCTTCCTGCGGCGTGAGCCGCGCCAGGATGTACACCGCCAGGAACGCGCCGATGGCCTGCTTGAGCGCACCCAGCACCACCCAGCCCGGGCCGGCGGCGATCACCGCCGTCCACCACGCGCGCCGGTTGGCCGCGGTCTTGGGCGGCATGAAGCGCAGGTAGTCCACCTGCTCGCCGATCTGGCCCATCAGCGACAGCGCCACGCCGGCGCCCAGCATCACCGCGGCGGCGCTCACCGGCTCGCCGGCGCCGCTGCCGCGAAAGTCGAGCCAGCGGTCGAAGCTGGACGGGTCCTGCCACAGCAGCCAGGCGATCGGGCCGATCATCAGCACCAGCCACAGCGGCGTGGTCCACACCTGCAGCTTGCTGAGCGCGCGCATGCCGTAGATCACCAGCGGGATCACCAGCAGGGTGGAGACGAGGTAGCCCGCCCACAGCGGCAGGTGCAGGCCGATCTTCAGGCCCTGCGCCATGATCGAGCCTTCCAATGCGAAGAAGATGAAGGTGAAGCTGGCGAAGATCACGCTGGTCAGCACCGAGCCGTAGTAGCCGAAGCCGGCGCCGCGGGTGATCAGGTCCAGGTCGATGTTGTAGCGCGCGCCGTAGTAGGCCAGCGGCAGGCCGGTGAGGAAGATCAGCACCGCGGCGAAGGCGATCGCCAGCAGCGCGTTCACCGTGCCGTGGGCCAGCGCGATGCCGGCGCCGATGGAGAAATCCGCAAGGTAGGCGATGCCGCCCAGCGCGGTGATCGCCACCACCGCCGGGCTCCAGCGCCGGTAGCTGCGCGGGGCGTAGCGCAGGGTGTAGTCCTCCAGCGTCTCGCTGGCGGTGCGGGCGCGGGCGGCGGTGTCTGGTGCGGGCATGGGCGCTCTCTCCACGGTCGTGCTGGGCCTGGATCGACCATGCCGCGGGGGGTGCTGCTTTGCAATATCGCGCACCACACCATGCGTGGGCGTACCGCCAGGGAAACGCTGCATTCCCCGCCGCGGCGCCATCGGGGGCCGGCGGCGGCCGGGCGCAGTGCTACACTTCGCCGCACAACACGACGTCTTCAGGGCGGGGCGAAATTCCCCACCGGCGGTAGGTTCCCCCAGGAACGAGCCCGCGAGCGCCTCTGCTCCGCAGAGGGTCAGCAGATCCGGTCCGATGCCGGAGCCGACGGTTACAGTCCGGATGAAAGAAGACGGCCAGGCATGCGGCCCGCGCGGCCGTGCGCCGGCCTCATGCCTTGGGGCGTTCCCACGTACCGACGCGGAGAACGTTTCATGCCCGACCTCGCTTCCCTCGCCGCCGCCTCCCCGCGGGAGGTGTTCTGATGTTCACCGGCATCATCCAGGCCGTGGGCCGCATCGCGCGGCTGGAGCCGCGCGGCGGCGACGTGCGCCTGGCCGTCGATACGGCCAGCCTCGACCTCGCCGACGTGCAGCTCGGCGATTCCATCTCCGTCTCCGGCGTGTGCCTCACCGCGGTGACGCTGGAATCGCGCGGCTTCAGCGCCGACGTCTCCAACGAAACGCTCTCGCTCACCACGCTCGGCCAGCTGAAGGCCGGCGACCCGGTGAACCTGGAGAAGGCCCTGCGCCTGGCCGACCGGCTGGGCGGGCACCTCGTCTCCGGCCACGTGGACGGCGTGGGCAAGGTGGTGTCGGTGACGCCCGACGGCCGCTCGCAGCGCTGGACCTTCGAGGTGCCGGCCGCGCTCGCGCGCTACATCGCCGCCAAGGGCTCGGTCTGCATCGACGGCACCAGCCTCACCGTGAACGAGGTGGCCGGCACGCGCTTCGGCGTCAACCTGATCCCGCACACGGTGGAGCACACCGCCTTCCACGCGCGCCGCCCGGGCGACGCGGTGAACATCGAGGTGGACGTGGTGGCGCGCTACATCGAGCGGCTGATCGGCAGCGGCGAGTCGCCGAGGCTGGATGAGGCGTTCCTCAAGCGGCATGGGTTTGCGTGAGGGGTGTTGCACGCGTTGGGCGCGTGCAGGGGGGCCAGTGGCGCAACTCACGAGTGCCACGACCTCGCTCCCTCTCCCCGGCGGGGGAGAGGGTTGGGGTGAGGGGGGCACGGTCGCCATATCCCCGCTTCGGACGAGCCTTCCCGCGAGCACCCGCCCCTCACCTCGGTCCTCTCCCCGGCGGGGAGAGGAAGCAAAGCGCGGCGCCCAAGCCTCACCGAGAAGACTCACCCGCTGACGCCTACCCATTACCCAGCTTCCATCGTGCCCCCGGCCACGACTGCCGCCACCCACACGCCCCCGCACTCCCTCCACCGGACAACATCCCATGAGCTTCAACACCATCCCCGAGATCCTCGACGACATCCGCGCCGGCCGCATGGTGGTGATCCTCGACGACGAGGACCGCGAGAACGAGGGCGACATCATCATGGCCGCCGAGAAGGTGCGGCCGGAGGACGTGAACTTCATGGTGCGCGAGGCGCGCGGCCTGCTGTGCCTCACCCTCACCGAGCCGCGCACGCGCCAGCTGGGCTTGAAGCCCATGGTGAGCGACAACACCTCGCCGTACCACACCAACTTCACCGTCTCCATCGAGGCCGCCGAGGGCGTCACCACCGGCATCTCCGCGCACGACCGCGCGCACACCATCCGCGTGGCGGCGAAGCCGGACGCCAGGCCGCAGGATCTCTCCCAGCCCGGCCATATCTTCCCGCTCACCGCGCAGCCCGGCGGCGTGCTGACCCGCGCCGGCCACACCGAGGCCGGCTGCGACCTCGCGGCGCTGGCGGGGCTGGAGCCCTCGTCGGTGCTGATCGAGATCCTGCACGAGGACGGCTCGATGGCGCGCCGGCCGGAACTGGAAGCCTTCGCGACGAAGCACGGCCTGAAGATCGGCACCATCGCCGACCTGATCCGCTACCGGCTGGAAACCGAGAAGACCGTGCAGCGCGTGCACGAGGAAGACGTGGACACCGAGTTCGGCCCGTTCCGCCTGGTGGCCTACCGCGACGCCATCCGCCGCGGCCTGCACTTCGCCCTGGTGCGCGGTGCGGTGGACGACGGCACGCCGGTGCTCGCGCGCGTGCACGTGCGCAACACGCTCTCCGACGTGCTGCACCTCAAGCGCGACGACCTCGGCCTCACCGTCACCGCCGCGCTGCGGCGCCTCGACGAGGAAGGCCGCGGCGTGCTGCTGGTGCTCTCCGGCGAGGACACCGCCGAAGCGCTGCTCGAGCGCCTCACCCGCCAGCCCGCGCCGCCGGCGCCGCGCGACGCGCAGCAGGAGTGGCGCCAGCTCGGCCTCGGCGCGCAGATCCTCACCGACCTCGGCGTGCACCGACTGCGCGTGCTGGGCACGCCGCGCAAGCTGGTGGGGCTGGGGGGCTTCGGGCTCGAAGTGGTCGAGTACGTATGAACCGCCTGCCGCACGCCATGCCCGCCGCCGTGCCCGCGCACCGTTTCGGCCGCGGGCGCGGCTATGCTCGGCCAGGTTCGCGCCTCGTCGGGCCCGCATGCCGTGCTTGAGCGGGCGCGCGGGTCCAGCCATACGGAATCGACCATGCAAGCCGCCCACGTCCGCCTGATCGCCCCCTCCGGCTACCCCCACGACCGCGCCGCCATGGCGCGCGGCGTGGCGCGCCTGCGCGAGGCCGGCTGCACGGTCGAAGGGCTCGAGGTACTGGAGCGCGCCGAGTTGCGCTTCGCCGGCAGCGACGCCGAGCGCGCGGCGGACCTCAACGCGCTGGCCACGCTGGATGCGCTGCCCGACGTCGCCCTGGCGGTGCGCGGCGGCTACGGCGCCATCCGCCTGCTCGACCAGCTCCACTACGGCGCGCTGCGCGAGCGGCTGGCCGGCAGCGCCCTCGCGCTGGTGGGGCACAGCGATTTCACCGCCGTGCAGATGGCGCTGCACGCGCGCTGCGGCCTGGTGAGCCTCGCCGGCCCGATGCTGGGGCCGGACTTCGGTGCGGCGGCGTTGAGCGCGCTGACCCTGACGCACTTCTGGCGCACGCTGGGCGCCGCGCACGGCGAGGCGGCGTGGGACACCGACGCCGAGGCCGGGCTGGACGTGGAAGGCCCGCTGTGGGGCGGCAACCTCGCCATGCTGTGCAGCCTGCTCGGCACGCCGTACTTCCCGCGCCTGGACGGCGGCCTGCTGTTCGTGGAGGACGTGGGCGAACCGCCGTTCCGCATCGAGCGGCTGTTCTATCAGCTCAAGCTCGCCGGCGTGCTGGATCGCCAGCGCGCCGTGCTCCTGGGCGATTTCACCGCCTGCCGCGCCAGCGCCTACGACAACGGCTACGACCTCGCCGAGGCGTTCGCCCAGCTGCGCCGCATCGCCGGCATCCCGGTGCTCGGCGGCCTGTCGTTCGGCCACGTGCCGGACAAGTTCACCCTGCCGTTCGGCGCGCCGGCGCGGCTGCGCGCGGAGGGTGGGCGGGCGCGGCTGGATTTCCACGGCTACCCGCACCTGCGCCACGCCGCCGCACCGGCCGGCGCCACCGCCGCACCGGCGCGGCAAAACCCGTAAAATGCCCGGTCCCCCAGGGATCGCGATCCATACAGGAACCACCGCAATGAAGATCATCGAAGGCGATTTCGCCACGCCCGCGGGCCGCTTCGCCATCGTCGCCGGCCGCTTCAACGGCTTCGTCGTCGAGCCGCTGGTGGCCGGCGCGCGCGACGCGCTGGTGCGCCACGGCGTGCAGGACGACGCCATCGACCTGGTCCGCGTGCCGGGCGCGTGGGAGATCGCGCTGGCCGCGCACAAGCTCGCCGCCTCCGGTCAGTACGCCGCGGTGATCGCGCTGGGCGCGGTGATCCGCGGCGCCACGCCGCACTTCGACTACGTCGCCGGCGAGTGCGCCAAGGGCCTGGCCAAGGCCGCGCTGGACACCGGCGTGCCGGTGAGCTTCGGCGTGCTCACCACCGACAGCATCGAGCAGGCCATCGAGCGCTCCGGCACCAAGGCCGGCAACAAGGGCGCCGACGCCGCCGTCGCCGCGCTGGAGATGGTCAACCTGTACGGGAAACTGGCATGAGCCATCACCCCGGCGGCCATCACCCCAGCGGCATCGACATGGCCGCGCGCTCGCGCGCCCGCCGCCGCGCGCTGCAGGCGCTGTACGCCTGGCAGATGAGCGGCAGCAGCATGAACGCGGTGATCGAGCAGTTCCGCCACGAGCAGGACATGGAAGTGGCCGACCTCGACTACTTCGAGGACCTGCTGCTCGGCGTGGACAAGCACCTGGCGGAACTCGACGCCTTGCTCCAGCCGCACGTGGACCGTGAGGTGGCGCAGATCGACCCGATCGAGCGCGCCGCGCTGCGCCTGGGCGCCTACGAGCTGAAGTTCCGCCCCGACGTGCCGTACCGGGTGATCCTCAACGAGGCCATCGAAGTCACCAAGCGCTTCGGCGCCGACCACGGCCACTCCTACGTCAACGGCGTGCTGGACAAGCTGGCCGGCGAGCTGCGCGCGGTGGAGAAGCAGCCGCGCTGAGCCGGCCGGCCATCCACGGGTCCGCACACGCGGTCGGTGGCGCCTAGCCGTCGCAGCGCTCGCGGCTGTTGTCCGCGATGCCTGCGATCAGCCAGCGCCCCTCGACCCGCGCCAGGTTCACCACATCCGTGCCGCAGTGGTGTGCCTTGCCGTTGAGCAGGAAGGTGTAGGGCGCCCAGATCACCGCGATGTCGTCGTCGATGTGGATCTTGGGATCGCGGATGCGCTCCTCGATCCTGTCCTTGCCCGGCTTCACGCGGTCGACGAACTCGCCCAGCTTAAGCTGCACCGGCTTGCCGTGGCGCATCAGCGTGGCGCCGCCCTCGGGCAGCACCAGGGCGCGCATCGCCGCCTGGTCGTAGCGCGCCATGGCATCGAAGAAAGCCTGCACTGGCGCCAGTACGGCCTGCTCCGGCGGCGTGGCGGCCGGCGCCGGCGCGGCGCAGGCCAGCGCCAGGCCTGCGAACAAGGCGGGCGCGCCCGCTCGCCCGGCACGACGGCGCGAAGCGGTGACGGCGCGGGCGAGGCGGCGGGGCAGGGCGTGGCGCATGGCGGCTCTCCGTGGGGGGCGGGCGATTGTAGCCAGCGCCGATGGGCCAAGGGGCGAAGGCTTGGGGGCGAAGGCTCGGGGGCGAAGGTATTGGGGACGCAGGCTTGCGCCGCGGGGCCGCGGGTGTTCTGCTCTTGCCCCGTTCCGCATCCCCGCCCGTCATGGAATTCCAGCTGATCGAACGCATCCGCGAGGCCACCGCGCAGAGCCGCGAAGACGTGCACTTGGGGATAGGCGACGACGCCGCCGTGCTGGCCGTGCCGGCCGGGCAGGAGCTGGCGATGGCGATCGACACCCTGGTCGAGGGCGTGCACTTTCCCCACGGCACGGCGCCGGCCGACGTCGGCTGGAAGGCGCTGGCGGTGAACCTCTCCGACCTCGCCGCAATGGGCGCGAGCCCGGCCTGGGCGATGCTCGCGCTCACCCTGCCGCAGCCGGACGAGGCCTTCGTGGAAGGCTTCGCGCAGGGCTTCGCCGAACTCGCGCGGCCGCATCGCCTGGCCTTGGTGGGCGGCGACACCACGCGCGGTCCGCTGGCCGTGAGCGTGGCGATCCACGGCTTCGTGCCGACGGGCCAGGCGCTGGTGCGCGGCGGCGCGCGCGCGGGCGACGCGGTGCTGGTCACCGGCACGCTGGGCGACGGCGCGGCGGGCCTGCGGCTGCTGCAACGGCGCGATCCAGGCTTGGCGGACGACCCGCGCGCGACGTACCTGCTCGAACGGCTGAACCGGCCCACGCCGCGGCTGGCCGCCGGCATGGCCCTGCGCGGGCGCGCCAGCGCCTGCATCGACGTTTCCGACGGCCTGCTCGCCGACCTCGGCCACCTGTGTGCCGCCAGCGGCGTCGGTGCGGAGATCGACGTGCAGCACCTGCCGCGTTCGCCCGCCTTGCTCGCCCTGTTCGACGAGAACGCCTCCATCGAACTGGCCCTGAGCGGCGGCGACGACTACGAGCTGTGCTTCACCGTGCCGGCCGCCCAGGTGGCCGCGGTGCAGGCCGACCTGGCGCGGCTGGGCTGCGGCGCCACGCGCATCGGCCGCATCGTCGAGGGCCGCGACATCGCCGTGCGCGACGGCGAGCGCCCGCTGGCCCCCGCGCGCACCGGCTGGGATCATTTCCCCGCATGATCGAGCGCAAGACACTCACCGCCGCACAGCGCCGCGCGCTGCTCGCCAGCCCGGCCGGCTGGCTGGCCTGCGGCTTCGGCTCCGGCCTCGCGCCGGTGGCGCAGGGCACCTTCGGCTCGCTGGCCGCGCTGCTGCCGTGGCTGCTGCTGCGGACGTTGCCGCTGCCGGTCTACGCGCTGGTGCTCGCGGCCGGCTTCCTCATCGGCGTGTGGGCCTGCAACGCGGCCGAGCGCGCGCTGGGCGTGGCCGACCACCGCAGCGTGGTGTGGGACGAATTCATCGGCCAGTGGCTGGCCCTGCTGCCGCTGCTGCTGGTGCCGGCGCCGTGGTGGGGCATCGTCGCCGGCTTCGCGCTGTTCCGCCTGTTCGACGTGTGGAAGCCCTGGCCCATCGGCTGGCTCGACCGCCGCCTCAAGGGCGGGCTGGGCGTGATGGTGGACGACGTGGTGGCCGGTGTCTTCGCGGCGGTGGCGTTGGCGGCGCTGCTGCGCGGCCTGGCCTGACCGCCGCCGCATTGCGTTCGCCGCGCGCCGGCGCGAAGGCTCAAGAGGCTCTGCGCCCGCCATATCCCATGCGGCGCAATGTGGTGTCGCGCCGGCCCCAGTGATGCCACAGCGCGGAGGCGGCGTGCGCCGCGGCCAGCCAGAGCAGGAGGTCGCCGAGCTGGATGTGGATCACCTCGATCGGCCGGACCAGATCGTGGTTGGGCGCGATCAGCGCCGGCAGGGGCAGGCCGAGGAAATCCTGCACGCGGCCGTTGGCCTGGTAGACCAGCATGCCGAGCACCGGCAGCGCCAGCAGCAGCGCATACAGGACCACGTGCACCAGCCGCGCGGCGGCGTGCTGCCAGCGCGGCAGTGGCGGCTCGACCGGCGGCGTGCGGCCGGCCAGGCGCAAGAGCAGGCGCGGCAGCAGCACCAGCAGGGCGGCCAGGCCGAACTGCGTGTGCGCGTACATCGCGCCGCTGCGCAGGGCCGAGCCGCGCGGCGCGTAGTGGTGCAGCTCGGCCAGCGCGATCGCCACGACCACCAGCGCGGCGGTGAGCCAATGCAGGTGTCGCAGCCAGAGGCCGTAACGCGGGGAGGGGGGCATGCTCGATACTCGTTTGCGCACGTAGGGGTGGATAGGGAACAAGGGCGTCCGCGCGGGCCGGCCTCCAGGGGGAGAGCGGGCGGCCGGCCCGCCGGACGAAACGGGTCGCTCAGCCGGTCGGCGCGTGGCGCGGCAGTCTGAGGCAGAAGACCAGGCCGATGCCGATGGCGCTGAACACCAGCGGCACCAGCAGGGCGTATTGCCAGCCGCCCGACCACTTCACCAGGTAGGCCATGACGATCGGGAACAGGCCGGCGCTGAAGTTGCCCCAGAAGGCGGTCCAGCCGACCAGCACCGGCGTGCGGTCGCCGCCGATGTCCTGCACCGTCGACCAGACCATGCTCTGCACGATGCCCACGCCGGCCAGCGACAGGCACAGGGTCGCGATGACGGCGGCCATGCTGGACAGCCACGGCACCAGCGACAGCGAAACGCCGCCCAGGCAGAAGCCCACCACGGCGGCGGGCAGCCTGGCCAACTTCAGCGAGCCGGTGCGCGTCAGCACATGGTCGGCGACGAAGCCCGCGAGCGTGACGCTGACGTAGAGGGTGAGCCAGGGTATGGCCGTGTACCAGCCCGAGGCCGAGAGCGTCACGCCCTTTTCCTGCACCAGGTAGGTGGGGAGCCAGCTCAGGAAGAAGCTCTGCGTGCAGATCAGGCAGAAGTAGAGCGCCGCCATCGCCCAGGTATTGGGCAGCTTGAGGAACGCCGGGAACGAGGTCGTGCCCGTGGTCGCCTTGGGCGGCCCGGCCGGCGCGACGGCCGGCGCGGCGACGGAGCGCGTCCCGGCGATCCACATGAGGGCCAGGGCGATGCCCAGCACGGCGTAGGCGTAGAAACACACCCGCCACCCGTAGCGGTAGGTGACGCTGCCGGTGACGATCGAGCCGATCACCGGGCCGATGTATTGCCCCGACAGCGCGATGGCGGTGCAGCGCGAGCGCTGCGCGAGCGGAAACCACGCGCGGATGGCCGCGATCGAGCTGGGCCAGTCGGGCGCCTGCGCCGCGCCCAGCAGCAGGCGCAGCAGGAGCAGGCTCCAGAAGCCGGTCGCCAGGGGCATGAAGCCGATCGCGATCGACCAGCCCACCAGGGCCACGGCCATCAGCCGGCGGAAGCCGAAGCGCTGCACCAGCCATCCCGACGGCAATTGGAAGGCGGCATAGGTCCACGAAATGGACGCCAACACGTAGGACATGCGGGTGAGGCTGAAGCCGAACTCGCTCTGGATCTGGGACGCCACGATGACGAAGGCGTTGCGGTCCACCGACAGGATCAGGTTGATCGGCACCAGGATGGCGAGGAAGGGCATCCATGCGCCGATCCGCTGCCCGGCGCGCCGGTCGCCCGCGGGGGCGTTGGCGGCGGTGTCCTGCATGGGGTTGGGGCTTGCCGTCGTATTCATCGGGAGGGCCGGTGCGCGATAAACCTGTGGATGGGATGACCTTGCATGGCGCGTCCGGCAACCGCGGCTGCCGGATGCGCCATGCCATGCGCCGCCCGCGAAAGCGGCCGGCTGTCCTCGGCGGCTCCGGCCCCACCTTCTCCGATGCGGGCGGGGCCGTCTTGTACGTTCCCCCCCCAGACCATCGAGGGCGCCGTGCGCGCGGCGCTGGCGTCTTCACCTTGCGCGAGCGGCCCGGCGTGGGCGAGACCTTGGCTTTCCCCCGGGCCCCGCATCCTTGGCCGGTGCGGGCGTCGAGGCCATCATTGGAAAGATCCGCGCGGGTGTCACCCTGTATTTTTTTAGAGGGGGCGCGGGACTCATTCCGTTGACGCGGCCTCCGCTGCGCCCGGCTGCGGCGTTTCGGCCGCCGGTAGCCGGCGCGCATCGCCGATTTCCGTCGCGGGCGTGTCGCTCTCGTCCTTCAGGGCGACGCCGGTGGCGCCGCTGCGCCGGGCCGCCTCCAGCAGCCACCACAGCTTGCGTGCGGCCGCGGCGCAGGACAGGCCGCCGGGGCGGATGTTGGAGAGGCAGTTGCGCGCGGCATCGGTGAGGCCCTGGCGCGGATGCGCGGTGAGGTAGACGCCCAGGCTGTCCGGCGCACTGAGGCCGGGCCGCTCGCCGATCAGCACCGCCACCATGCGCGCGCCCAGCAGCTCGCCGCAGGCATCGCCCAGGGCCACGCGCGCCTGCGTGGCGACGAGCGCGGGGCCGATGCGCCAGCCGTCCGGCGCCTGGGCCAGCAGCGCCGCCGCCAGCGCCG
>NZ_LFQR01000010.1 GCF_001182895.1 Frateuria defendens
TTCTTTTCGAGGAAGGCTCGCGCCACCGCATCGTCAGGCACCCCGGAACTGCCTCCTATCTGATTCGTGCTGAGGCCAAGGTTTTTCCCTGAATCCTGCAGACGCATCGCCTCCAGCAAGAGGCGATTCTGGGCCTCCTCGGGTGATAGGCCCGACTCCTTGGCAAAGTCATTCACCTTCGCCATCAAACCCTTGAACAGGTCGGGATGAAGCTGTTCGTTATAGAGCTGCCCATTGAGTGCCGCTGCCGCACCACTGCCGCCACCGGCGACACCACCTATCGCCGTGCTGGCGAGTTGCATCAGAACCTTACTGTACGTGAGAGATGAATGTTGCAACTAGCTCACGATCGGAGTCGCTTTTGGCGACCTTTTGGAGCACTGGCCTCAAGTGATACAGCAGTAGCTTCTTGTCCGCCTCGCTCACCGGCATGCACTCTTCGATCATCTTCAAAAAGAGCTTGAGCGACATGAAGGATACAAATGCTTCATATGGCTTGGAGCTAGCAAATGGAAGCTTTCTAAAGTAATGCTTGGCCAACCGGATCTGCTCGGGGCGCTGCCACGATCTGTGGTTGATCAAGGCTATTGCGTCTCCGTAACCCGTCCTGTCGACCGAGTAGTTGGTCAACAGCCAATCGGCAGCATCTTCAGATGTCATCCTACCGAGCTTTTCGCTCAAGACTTTCAGTTGAGTATCCATAACTAGTCCAATTAGTGAGGACGGAACAGGTCATCTGGCAAGCCAGCATTGCCACGCAAGTAGGTCGGAGGCTGATAGTGCCCGGAATTGTTGGTGCCGCTTTACCTTGCTCTCTGCCTGTTTGGTCATCTTGCTCACTCCGGATGGCGATAGTGAACCGCTTATCCGGGTGTCCGTGGAACGGGGGCAAGATCACACTGCGGACGGGACAGGACGGGACAACGGGACAACAACAACAACAACAACGAA
>NZ_LFQR01000100.1 GCF_001182895.1 Frateuria defendens
GGAAGGCGCGCCCTCGGGGTGTCCTTCTCTTTGGTTACTTTCTCTTGGACAAGCAAGAGAAAGTAACTCGCTCATCGGCAGATGAGCGAAACCCCGGCCCAAAGGGCCGGCCAGAATGCCCCAGCACATCGACGAGCGAGCGCCACTCACACCTCATGGTGGATCGCCTCCGCCGACAACCCGGCACTCCCCCGCCGCCGCGGCGCCAGTTCCACCAGATACATCGCCCCCAGCACCAGCGCCCCACCCACCACCATCCGCCAGGTAAGCGCATCGCTGCCGAAGGCCACGGCGAAAGCCGCGGCGAACACCGGCTCGGTGGTCATCACGATGGCCGCGCGGGTGGCCGGCAAGTGGGCCTGGGCCCAGGTCTGCATCAGCATCGCGCCGGCGCCGGCGATCAGCGCCATGTAGAGCACGGCGATCCAGGCACTGCGGTCGGGCGGCAGCATCGGGCCGTGCGGCGCGGTGGCGAGCAGGCAGACCGCGGCGATCGCCACCATCTGCACCGCCGACATGCCGAACGCTTCCTCCGGCCGCGACCAGTGCCCCAGCCCCACGATGTGCAGCGCATACAGGAGCGCCGAAGCCAGCGTGAGCCACACGCCCGCATCCACCGACAGGCCGTTGAGCGACAGCAGCGCGAGGCCCGCGGTGGCGAGCAGCACCGCGACCCATACCGCGCCGGCGAGGCGCTGGCGCAGCAGCACGGTGGTCAGCAGCGGGGTGAACACCACGTACATGCCGGTGACGAAGCCGCTGACGCTGGGCGCGATCAGCTTGAGGCCCCAGGTCTGCAACAGCTGCGCCACGCCATAGAGCAGGCCGAGCAGCAGCGCGCGGCCGAACTGGCGCCGCCCCAGCCGCCGCACCGGCCCGACGAACAGCGCCAGCATCGCCAGCGCGGCGAGCAGGAAGCGCACGGCGAGGAAATCCGCCACCGGCATGCGCTCGACCACGCCCTTGATCAGCACGAAGGTCGAACCCCACACCGCGGTCATGAGCACGAGGCCGAGCGTCGCCAGCGCGGCGACCGAACGCGCCCCGCTCATCGGCGGCGCCGCAGCAGCTGTCCCGGCAGCAGCCACAGGAAATGCCCCCAGATGCCCAGCCACACCAGCGCCGCCAGCAGCGGGTTGCGCGATGCGGGATCGAACTTGCGGAACCAGCGCCACATGCCGCGATGCTTGTGCCGGCTGACGAACACCGGCCGGTGCCGGCTGGAACCGCCCTTGCCGTGCAGCACGCGCACCTCGCCGGCGAGCAGCACGCGCCAGCCGATGTCGCGCACGCGGCGGCACAGGTCGAGGTCTTCGCAGTGCAGGAAGTAGCCTTCGTCGAAACCGCCGAGCGCCTCGAACACACGCCGCGGCAGCAGCATCAGCGCGCCCGAGACGGCCTCGGTCTCGACCGTCTGCGCCGGCATCGCGCCCTCGGCGTTGACGCCGCCGGCACGCCCGAACAGGCCATTGAGCGCACGCCCCAGCAGAGGATCGCGGCGCAGCGAGGCGGGGTCGGGGCGCCCCTGCTCGTCGCACACCACCGCGCCGACCAGGCCCGCGCGCGGCGACTTCGCCGCCACGTCGAGCAGGCGCACGAGGTCGGCCTCCTCGATCAGGCAGTCCGGGTTGAGCACCAGCAGCATGGCGCCCGCGGTCTGCGCCGCGGCGCGGTTCACCGCCGGGCCGAAGCCCAGGTTGGCGCGGTTGAAGACCACCCGCAGGCGCGGGTCGCTCTCGTAGGCGCGCGCGATCGCCTGCGGCACGCCGTCGGCGGAGCCGTTGTCGATCAGCACCAGTTCGAGCGCCAGGTGGCAGGCCATGACGCGGCGCACGCACTCGCGCAGGCCGGGCCCGCTGTCGGCGGCAACCACGATCACGCTGAGTGCCGGAGCGGTGGGGAAGAATCCGGTATTCACCCCGCAAGTATGCGCGAGCGCCACCGGCACGGGAACGGCAGGCTCGACGGTGAAGGCGGCATCAACGCGCCGCGCCCTCGCCCAGCACGTCCTTGAGCGCCACCGGCACCTCGCCGGCCGCGCGCCACAGCCACGGCCCGCCCTCGTGCCAGCCGCACAGCTGCCAGCCGCGCAGGCGATGCAGGCGGTCGTGTTCGCCGCGCCGCCACAGCAGGCAGGCACCGCGCGATTCGGCGCAGAACCAGCGCCCGGCTGGCCCGAAGCAGCAGCGCGTGCCGGCCGCCTCCAGGCGGCGGCCGTCGGGAAAGAGGTAGGCCTCGCCAAGCCGGCGGACGCGGCCGCCGCGCGGATCGTCGAAGCCGGCCGCACCGTCCTGCCACTGCGGCGGCTCCAGCTCGATGATCGCCGCCGGCGGCCCGGCCGGCGCCAGCGCCAGTTCGGGCCAGTCCGGCGAGGACGACGCGCGCACCGGGCCGGGCGCGCGGCGGCCGCGGTCCAGCCACTGCTCCAGCAGCACCAGCAAGGTGTAGCCGGCCAGGGCGCCGAGTAGCGCCACGCTCCAGGCCACCGCGTCGCCGCCGAGCGCGCGCGCCGCCGCCAACAGCATGCCGGGCAGGCCCCAGCGCAGGCCGCGGCGCAGGCGCGGGGCATGCAGGTCGAGGTGCGTGTGGGGCACCAGCAGGGCGGCCACCATCGCCAGCAGCAGCGGCAGGCCGACCCACCACGGCAGCAGCGCCAGCACGGCCAACCAGGCCGGCCCGGCCAGCCATGGCGAGACCCGCAGGGCGCGCCGGCCGGCCACGGCGCTCAGCCCTGGCCGGCACCGGCGCGGGGCGGGCTCAGCCGCACCACGCCCTGGCGTTGCGGAACATGCGCATCCACGGCGAATCCTCGCCCCAGCTCTCCGGATGCCAGCTCATCTGCACGCTGCGGAACACGCGCTCCGGGTGCGGCATGAGGATGGTCACCCGCCCGTCCGCCGCGGTGAAGCCGGCCAGGCCGCCGGGCGAGCCGTTGGGGTTGAGCGGGTAGTTCTCGGTGGGCTTGCCGCGGTTGTCGAGGAAGCGCACCGCCGGCTGCGTCTTCGACGGGCTGCAGCTGGCCGGGAAGCTCACCCGGCCCTCGCCGTGCGCCACCACCACCGGGATGCGCGAGCCGGCCATGCCCTTGAAGAAGAGGCTGGGCGAATCGAGCACTTCCAGCGTGGCCAGGCGCGCCTCGTACTGCTCGGAGGCGTTGCGCAGGAACTTCGGCCAGTGCTGCGCGCCGGGGATGATGTCCTTGAGCTGGGACATCATCTGGCAGCCGTTGCACACGCCGAGCGCGAACTTCGACGGGTCGGCGAAAAAGGCGGTGAACTGCGCGCGCAGCATGTCGTTGTAGAGGATGGAGGTAGCCCAGCCGCGGCCCGCGCCCAGCACGTCGCCGTAGGAGAAGCCGCCGCAGGCGGCGAAGCCGCGGAAGTCGGCCAGCTTCACCCGGCCGCTGGCGAGGTCGCTCATGTGCACGTCCACCGCCTCGAAGCCGGCGCGGGTGAACGCCGCGGCCATCTCCACCTGGCCGTTGACGCCCTGCTCGCGCAGGATCGCCACGCGCGGCCGCGCGCCCTCGGCGATGAACGGCGCGGCGACGTCCTCGGCCGGGTCGAAGCTCAGCTTGGGGCTGATGCCGGGGTCGGCGTCGTCGCCGCGCCATGCCAGTTCCGCGTCCGCGCTCTGCGGGTTGTCGCGCAGGCGCTGCATGGCGTGGCTGGTCTCGTTCCAGGCGACGAACAGCTGCGACCAGTTCCACTTGGCGATGGCGTCGGTGCCCTGGTAGAGCTTGATGCCGAGCTTCTCCTTCGGCCGGCCGATGCGATGGCTGACGCCCGCGAGGCCGTACCTGGCGAGCAGCGTCTCGAACGCCTCGCGGTTGGCGGCGGCCACCTGCAGCACCGCGCCCAGTTCCTCGTTGAACAGCGCGCGCAGGGTGGCGTCGGCCCAGCCTTCGAGCTGGACCTCCAGGCCGCAGTGGCCGGCAAAGGCCATCTCCAGCAGGGTGACGATGGCGCCGCCGTCGGAGCGGTCGTGGTAGGCCAGCACCAGGCCGGCGCGGTTGGCCTCCTGCACCAGCTCGAACAGCGCCTTCAAGCGCTTGGCGTCCTCCAGGTCCGGCGGCACGCCGCCGCCGCGGTTGAACACCTGGGTCAGCGCGGAGCCGCCGAGGCGGTCGCGGCCGGCGCCGAGGTCGATCAGCCACAGCTCCGAGTCGCCGCGGTCGAGCTTGATCTGCGGGGTGAGCGTGCGGCGCGCGTCCTCCACGCGGGCAAAGCCGGTGATCACCAGCGACACCGGCGACACCGTGCGCTGGGTGCGGCCCTCGTCCTCCCACACGGTCTGCATGGAGAGCGAGTCCTTGCCCACCGGGATGGCGATGTCGAGCTCGGGGCACAGCTCCATGCCCACCGCCTTCACCGCGTCGAACAGGGCGGCGTCCTCGCGGCCGTAGTTCACCGCGGCCATCCAGTTGGCGGACAGGCGCACCTCGCCGAGCGCGGCGATCGGCGCGGCGGCGAGGTTGGTGATCGCCTCGCCCACCGCCAGCCGCGCAGCGTCGGCGCTGGAGAGCAACGCCACCGGCGCGCGCTCGGCCATCGCCATCGCCTCGCCGGCGTAGCCGTCGAAGTCGGCCAGGGTCACCGCGCAGTCGGCCACCGGCACCTGCCACGGGCCGACCATCGGATCGCGCTGGCACAGGCCGCCGACGGTGCGGTCGCCGATGGTGACGAGGAAGTTCTTGCTGCCCACGGTGGGGAGCCTGAGCACGCGCAGCACCGCCTCGTCGAGGCCGATGCCGGCGAGGTCGGGCACCAGGTCCACCCGCGGTTTGCTGCGCTTGGCCGCGCGCTGCATGCGCGGCGGCTTGCCGAACAGCACGTCCATCGGCAGGTCGATCACGGCGAGGTCGCGGCGCGGGTCCGTCACGCGCAGCCGGCGCTCGGCGGTGGCGTGGCCCACCACGGCGTAGGGGCAGCGCTCGCGCTCGCAGGCGGCCTCGAACTCGGGCAGGTCGGCCACGTCCAGGCCCAGCACGTAGCGCTCCTGCGACTCGTTGCTCCACACCTGCATGGGCGACAGCGAGGGGTCGTCGCAGGGCACCCTGGAGAGGTCGATCTCGCCGCCCACGCCGGCGTCGTTGAGCAGTTCCGGGATGGCGTTGGAGAGGCCGCCCGCGCCCACGTCGTGGATGCTGACGATGGGGTTGCGCTCCTTGGCCCAGCAGGCGTCGATCACCTGCTGGCAGCGGCGCTCCATCTCGGCGTTGTCGCGCTGCACGGAGGCGAAATCCAGTTCCTCGCTGGAGGCGCCGGAGGCCACCGAGGAGGCCGCGCCGCCGCCCAGGCCGATCAGCATGGCCGGGCCGCCCAGCACCACCACCGCGTGGCCGGGCTCGAGCTCGCGCTTCTGCACGTCGCCGTGGCGGATGTTGGCGAGGCCGCCGGCGATCATGATCGGCTTGTCGTAGCCGCGGCGCACGCCGGGCTCGCCGGTCTCGTGCTCGTAGGTGCGGAAGTAGCCGCCCAGGCACGGCCGGCCGAATTCGTTGTTGAAGGCGGCGGCGCCCAGCGGGCCGTCGCGCATGATCTCGAACGCGCTGGCCATGCGCGGCGGCAGCGGGCGCTCGATCTCCCACGGCTGCGGGTGGCCGGGGATGCGCAGGTCCGACACCGAGAAGCCGGTGAGCCCCGCCTTCGGCTTGGCGCCGCGGCCGGTGGCGCCCTCGTCGCGGATCTCGCCGCCGGCGCCGGTGGCCGCACCCGGCCAGGGCACGATGGCGGTGGGGTGGTTGTGCGTCTCCACCTTGATCGCGTAGTCGATCTGCTCCGCGTGCGCGCGCCACACGTGGTCGGCGCCGGCGAAGAAGCGCTGCCCCTCGCCGCCCTCGATCACTGCGGCGTTGTCCTTGTAGGCGGACAGCGTGTAGGCGGGCGAACTCTGGTGGGTGTTCTTGATCATGCCGAACAGGCTCTTGTCCTGCGGCTCGCCATCCAGCGTCCAGCTGGCGTTGAACACCTTGTGCCGGCAGTGCTCGGAGTTGGCCTGCGCGAACATGAAGAGTTCGGCGTCGGTGGGGTCGCGGCCCAGTTCGGCGTAGCGCTCGGCGAGGTAGTCGATCTCGTCCTCGGCCAGCGCCAGGCCCAGCCTCGCGTTGGCCGAGGCCAGCGCGGCGCGGGCGTCGCCGCCCAGGGCGATGTGCTCGAGCGGCCCCGGCCGGCCGGCCAGGAACAGGGCGTCGGCCTGGTCCTGCGAGGTCAGCACCGACTGCGTCATCGCATCGTGCAGCACCGCCAGCACGGCGCGGTAGTCCGGCGCGTCGGCGGTGGGCAGACCCGCCAGGCGGTAGGCCACGCCGCGCTCCACGCGGTGCACGTCGAAGCCGGCGCCGTGCAGGATGTCGCTGGCCTTGCTCGACCACGGCGAGATCGTGCCCAGCCGCGGCACCACCCACAGCGTGGCGGCGTCGGGCGCGGCGTCCTTGGCTTCCAGCACCTCGAGCAGGCGCCGGCGCGGCTCGCCCTCCGGCGCCGCGTCAAGTTCGAGGAAGTAGACGAACCACGCCGCCTGCACCTTCGCGCCGCGATGCACGGCATCGAGGCGGGCGTTGAGGCGGTCGAGACGAAACGGCGAAAGGGCGCTTTGCCCGTCGAATGCGATCATGCGGGGGAATGGGGCACTGGCGGCAAAGGCACTTATTCTACCGCATGATGCGCAGGGTACGGTCGGCCCGCGGCCGGCCGCCTGCGGCACTCAGCCGCCGGCGGCGGCGCCCTTCTGCAAGAGCTTGAGCAGCACGTCCGGCGCCACGTAGCCGCCCAGCACGCGGCCGTCCGGCGCCACGATGGTGGGGGTGCCGTTCACGCCCAGCTTCACGCCCAGGTCGAACTGCTCCTTCACCGGGGTGGGGCAGCTGGCCGGGGACGGTGCCTTGCCCTGGATGATGGCGTCGGAGAAGGCGCGGTTGCGGTCCGCCGCGCACCACACCGAGACCATCTCCTTGTAGGTCGGCGTGTCGTTGCCGGCGGTGGTGCTTACGCCCTCGCGCGGCCACGCCAGGTACTGCACCGCGATGCCGGCCTTGTTGATCTCGGCGATGTGCTCGTGGAAGGCGCGGCAGTAGCCGCAGGTGACGTCGGTGAACACCGTCACCGTGTACTTGGGGTTGGGCGGCCCGAACACGATGCGCTGCGCGGCCGGCACCTTGGCCAACTCGCTCTTGCGGAAGCCGGCCCAGGCGTCCTCGCTGAGGTTGTCCTTGCGCGCCAGGTCCACCAGGTCGCCGTTGAGCATGTACTTGCCGTCGGTGCTCACGTAGACCAGGTGGCCGGAGGCGATCACCTGGTAGAAGCCCGGCAGCGGCGAGCGCGCCACCGAATCCACCTTCACCTGCGAGGACAGGCCCTGAATGGCCTGGCGCACCGTCTTCTCCGCGTTCGCGTCGACGCCGTCGCCCTCGGCCGCCAAGGCGCCGACCGCCAGTGCGCCCAGTGCGAACCCGCCGGCGAGCAGCGCCGGCCACCATTTCTTCAACAACATGCTCGACCTCGATTGCGATGATGCGCGAGAGCGCGATTCTCGCACACCCGCCTGAATCGATACGGCCACCGGCGTCTCAACCGCGCGGATGGTGCTGCGCGTGTAGGCGCTTTAAGCCCTCCTTCGCCACCAGCGTGTAGATCTGCGTGGTGCTGAGCGCGCTGTGCCCGAGCAGCATCTGCAACGCGCGCAGGTCGGCGCCGTGGTTGAGGAGGTGAGTGGCGAAGGAATGCCTGAGTACGTGCGGCGAGATGCGCTTGGCCGCGATGCCCGCCTGGAGCGCGTAGCGCTTGACCAGGGTCCAGAACATCTGCCGGCTCATGCCCTCGCCGCGGTTGCTGAGGAACAGCGCCGCCGGCTGCCGCCCGCGCGCCAGCGCGGGGCGCGCCCCGGCCAGATAACCTTCCAGATGCTCCAGCGCCACCTCGCCCACCGGCACCAGGCGATCCTTGCCGCCCTTGCCGGTGACCCGCAGCACGCCCTGGCGCGCGTTGAGCGCGGCCAGCGGCAGCTCCACCAGTTCGGACACGCGCAGGCCGGAGGCGTACATCAGCTCCAGCATGGCGCGGTCGCGCAGGCCGAGCGTGGTGGCGGTGTCGGGCGCGCCGAGCAGGGCCTCGATCTCGCGCTCGGCCAGCGCCTTGGGCAGGCTGCGCGGCATCCGGGGACGCTCGATCAGCAGCGTCGGGTCCTCGAAGCCGCCCTGCATCCGCGCGCGCCAGCCGAAGTAGCGGCGGAACGCGGACTGCCGCCGCGCCAGCGAACGCACCGCTGCCCTGGCCTCGCCGTGGAAGGCCGAGAGATCCTCGCGCCGCGCGCCGTCGAGCGTGCGCCCGCGCGCGGCCAGCCAGCGCGCCAGCGCTTCCAGGTCGAGCCGGTAGGCCTCCAGCGTGCGGGCGGCGAGGCCGTCCTCCGACCACACCGCGTCGAGGAAGGCGGCGATGCTGCGGCGGTCGGCTTCGGCGATACTCGGCGGGCCCTGCTCCGCCATGTCGTGCTGCACTGTCATGCCGCGATGCTGGGCACCGCGCACGCACGATGCAAGGCCTGCCATGACCGACTCCCCCAGCGACCTCGTCCCGTGCCCGCCGTGGCGGCGCCTGCTCGCCCTGCTATACGACCTGCTCGCGGTGCTGGCGATCGTGCTGGCGGTGGGCCTCGCCTGCCAGCTCGCCACCGGCGGCCGGCTGATCGGCGGCGACGGCCATGCCCGCATCCCCTGGTGGTACCAGCCCTTGCAGGGCCTGGTGGTGGCCGCCTATTTCCTCGTGTCCTGGCGCCGCGGCGGGCAGACGCTGGGCATGCGGCCCTGGCGCATCCGCCTGGTCACCCGCGAGGGCCATCAGCCCGGCTGGCCGCAGGCCATGCTGCGGCTGCTGGCGTCGGCGCCGCCGCTGCTCGCGCTCGGCCTCGCCCCCTGGCTGGGCGTGCGCGGCGCACTGTGGGCGCTGCTGGCCGGCTGGGCGCTGTGGCTCGCGCCGATGCTCCTCGACCGCCGCCGGCGCACCCTGCCGGACCTGGCCGCCGGCACCCTGATCCGCCTGGAAACGAGCAGACCACTTCACCCAACTCCTTGATCGACGGTAAACCACAATGGTGCGGCAAGATGACGCATAGCACCATAAACGGGTAGTATGGCTCCCTCTCCCCCGCCTGCTGCACCCATCCGATGCTCTATCAGATCCACGAGTGGCAGCGTTCCTTGCTCGGCTCACTCAGCTTTTTCGCCCAGGCCAACGCCAAAGTGCTCAGCGACCCCGGCAGCCTGCTCGCGCAGATGCCCGGCGCCCAGCGCATGGCAGCCGGCTGGGAACTCCTCTACCGCCTCGGCAAGGACTACGAGAAACCCGCGTTCGACATCCACAGCGTGGAGACGCATGGGCAGGAGGTCTCCATCGTCGAGGAAGAAACGCTGGCGCTGCCGTTCTGCAAGCTCAAGCGTTTCCGTCGCTTCGCCGACGACTCGGCGGCGATCGAGGCGATGAAGCGCGAACCCACGGTGCTGGTGGTGGCGCCGCTGTCCGGCCACCACGCCACCCTGCTGCGCGACACCGTGCGCACCCTGCTGCGCGACCACAAGGTCTACGTGACCGACTGGGTCGACGCGCGCATGGTGCCGACCTCGGAGGGCGCCTTCGGCCTGGACGACTACGTCGCCTACATCGAGCGCTTCATCCGCCATCTCGGCGCCCGCAAGCTGCACGTGGTCTCGGTCTGCCAGCCCACCGTGCCGGTGCTGGCCGCGGTGTCGCTGATGGCCGCGCGCGGTGAGGACACCCCGCTCAGCCTGACCATGATGGGCGGCCCGATCGACCCGCGCCGCAGCCCCACCAGCGTCAACAACCTCGCCACCACGCAGCCGCTGTCGTGGTTCCGCAACAACCTCATCCACACCGTGCCGCCTAGCTATCCGGGCAGCGGCCGCGAGGTGTACCCGGGCTTCCTGCAGCACGCCGGCTTCGTCACCATGAACCCGGGCCGGCACCTGATGTCGCACTGGGACTTCTACCAGAACCTGCTGCGCGGCGACCTCGAGGACGCCGAGGCGCACCGCAAGTTCTACGACGAGTACAACGCCGTGCTCGACATGCCGGCCGAGTACTACCTCGACACCATCAGCACCGTGTTCCAGGAGTTCCTGCTGCCGCGCGGGCTGTGGAGCGTGGCCGGCGAGCGCGTGAAACCGAGCGCGATCAAGCGCAGCGCCCTGCTCACCATCGAGGGCGAGCTGGACGACATCTCCGGCCTCGGCCAGACCGAGGCCGCGCACGCGCTGTGCAGCGGCATCCCCAAGTCCAAGCGCCAGCACCGGGTGATCGAGGGCGCCGGCCACTACGGCATCTTCAGCGGCCGCCGCTGGCGAGAGACGGTCTACCCGCAGGTGCGCGACTTCATCCGCCGCTTCGAACCCACCTCGGCGTAAGCGCGGCGCCGGGCGCTAGCGCCCGGCGAAGAAGCCGGCGAAGGCATCCAGCGTGCGCGCGATGCCTTCGTCGTCCACGTCCAGGTGCGTCACCAGCCGCAGCGTCGGCAGGTAGCCGATGCCGATGCGGATGCCCGCCGCGCGCAGATGGACGTCCAGCGCCTGCAGGCTCCTGGCCGGCACGTCGACGAAGACCATGTTGGTGTGTTGGCCCAGCACCTTGAGTTGCGGGATCGTCGCCAGCCCCGCCGCGAGCGCCGCGGCGCGGGCGTGGTCCTCGGCCAGCCGAGCCACGTGGTGATCCAACGCGTACAGCCCCGCGGCCGCGAGCAGGCCCGCCTGGCGCCAGCCGCCGCCGAGCACCTTGCGCCAGCGGCGCGCCTTGCCGATCAGCACCGACGAACCCGCCAGCACCGAGCCCACCGGCGCGCCCAGCCCCTTGGACAGGCACACCGACACGCTGTCGAAGCCGCGCGCGATCGCCCGCGCCGACACCCCGCTCGTCACCGCCGCGTTGTACAGCCGCGCGCCGTCCAGGTGCAGCGCGAGCCCGTGCGCGCGGGCGAGGTCGTGCGCGGCGGCGAGGTAGTCCATCGGCAACACCCGGCCGTGCCAGGTGTTCTCCAGCGCCAGCAGGCGCGTGCGCGCGAAGTGCGGATCGACCGGCTTGATCGCCGTGCGGATCTGCTCCAGCGGCAGCGTGCCGTCGGGCGCGTGCGGGATCGGCTGCGGCTGGATCGAGCCCAGCACCGCCGCGCCGCCGCCCTCGTACTTGTAGGTGTGCGCGTCCATGCCGACCAGGTATTCGTCGCCGCGCTCGCAGTGGGCCATCAGCGCGAGCAGGTTGGACTGCGTGCCGCTGGGCACGAACAGCGCCGTCTCGAAACCCAGCTCGTCGGCCATGCGCTGCTGCAGGGCGTTGACGGTAGGGTCCTCGCCGTAGACGTCGTCGCCGACCTCGGCCCCGGCCATCGCCGCGCGCATTGCCGGCGTCGGCTTCGTCACCGTGTCGCTGCGCAGATCCACCCAATCCATGTTCACGCCCCTCGCCTTGCAAAGCGTGCAGCTTGGCGCCGCGCGAGGGGGCGGGCAAGTCACCCTCGGGATGCGGGCAAAAGAAAACCCGCCCGGCAAGGCCGGGCGGGTGCGATATGGTGGGCCGTCCGAGACTCGAACTCGGGACCAATAGATTAAAAGTCTACTGCTCTACCAACTGAGCTAACGGCCCGCAGATCAAGCCGCTCATTCTAGGATCTGCGTACCGGTGGCACAAGCAAAGCGCGACGGATCGCCGCTTGCGCCGGCCCGTGCATGCCCCATGCAGCGTCGCCGCGCGCACGCAGCAGGCATGAAGCGCGAACGCGGGCACCGGCGGAGCGATGCGCGGGCGGCCGCTGGCGAAGCGGTCAGGAAAGCGCAGGCTCGAGCCGCGGCGTCCGGCCGGCGGCAACCTGCTCGCCGCGCACTTCGGCGCAATCGGGGCAGACGATGGACCCGCTGCCCAGGCAGCTGCCGCACAGGTCCCACTCGGTGCGCGCGGCGTCGGGGTCGCGGAGCAGGCCGCGGCCACGGCAGACGGGGCAGTCGATCTCGTGCAGTTCACGGCACAGGCCGCAGGTTTCGATCCAGGTAACCATCGCGGCACGGCCTCCTTGTCCTTGAGTTCCCAAGAGCCGCCCGGCGCATGGCGCCCGGCAGCCGTTGGGTTCATTAGAGGGGATGGGAACGGGCGGCGATGCAGCGATCCGGCAACGCCCTGCACGAAATCGGCAAGACGCTGCGCAAATACGGCACCAGGGGCTTCAGCCACCCGCGCCGACCAGCCAGCGGCCGACGCATGCGGACCCGGCGCGGGGCGCCCCGGCCGCGGGCTTGCCAGCGCGATGACGGCCCCGCGCCGGCAAGCGCCGTGCCTGCGCTCAGGCGTAGCGGGTGGAATCGGGCAGGCCGGCGTCGCGGAAGCCCTGCGCGCGCAGGCGGCAGGCGTCGCAATGGCCGCAGGCGCGGCCCTGGGCGTCGGCCTGGTAGCAGCTCACGGTGGCGCCGAAGTCCACGCCCAGGCGCGCGCCCTCGCGGGCGATGTCGGCCTTGCTCATGTGCATCAGCGGCGCGTGCACGCGCAGGCCGGCGCCTTCCACGCCGGCCTTGGTGGCGACGTTGGCGAGCCGCTCGAAGGCCTCGACGAAGGCCGGCCGGCAGTCCGGGTAGCCGGAGTAGTCGACCGCGTTGACGCCGCACCACAGGTCGGTGGAGCCGAGCACCTCGGCCCAGCCCAGCGCGATCGACAGCATGATGGTGTTGCGCGCCGGCACGTAGGTGACGGGGATGCCCTCGCCGCCCTCCTCGGGCACGTCGATGTCGGCGGTGAGCGCCGAGCCGCCGATGCTGCGCAGGTCCACCTGCACGGTCTTGTGCTCGACCGCGCCAAGCATTTGCGCCACGCGCGCGGCGGCATCCAGCTCCGAACTGTGGCGCTGGCCGTAGGCGACGCTGAGCGCATGCACCCGGAAACCCTGTTCGCGGGCGATGGCGATGGTGACGGCCGAGTCCATGCCGCCGGAAACGAGCACGACGGCCTTGCGGGGTGACGATGAAGTCATGGGATGTATCCACTCCTCGAATTCAGGCCGGTGATCCGGCCGAAGAAGCGCAGCCGGCAAGACAGGCCGGCGCGCGGAAAAAGCAGGAATGCGAGGAAGACTTGAAGAACGCGGCGCTCTTGTTCCTCACGCTTCCCGGGCGTCCGGCCTCAGCGCCCCGGCGTTTCGCCCCACAGCAGCTTGTGCAGCTGCAGCTGGAAGCGCACCGGCAGGCGGTCCTCCACGATCCATTCGGCCAGCTGGCGCGGCTCGACCGCGCCGTGCACGGGCGAGAACAGCACCATGCAGCGCCGGTCCAGCGCACGGTTCGCCACCTGCGTGCGCGCCCATTCGTAGTCGCCGCGGCTGGCGATCACGATCTTCAGCTGGTCGTGCGGGCGCAGGTGGTCGAGGTTGGACCACAGGTTGCGCGCGCTCTCGCCCGAGTCGGGCGCCTTGAGATCCATCACCTTGCGCACGCGCGGATCGACCGCGGAGACGTCCAGCGCGCCGGAGGTTTCCAGCGAGACTTCGTAACCGGCGTCGCACAGCCGCGCGAGCAGGATGGCGCAGCGCTTCTGCGCCAGCGGCTCGCCGCCGGTCACGCAGACGTGACGCGCGCCGTAGGCGGCCACCTCGGCCAGGATCGCGTCGATCTCGCGCCACTCGCCGCCGTGGAAGGAATACTCCGTATCGCACCACACGCAGCGCAGCGGGCAGCCGGTGAGGCGCACGAACACCGTGCGCCAGCCGATCGCGTCCGCCTCGCCCTGCAGCGAATGGAAGATCTCGGTGATGCGCAGCCGCCCGTCCGCGCCCGGACCCGGCGCGGACGGCGCCACGCTGGCACTGCCGACACTCACTGCAACGACCTCAGTTGGCCGACTGCTGCTGCAGCCGGCGCAGGCGTTCCTGGGCCAGTCCCGCGGCCTTGGAATGGGGATACTTGGCGGCCACCGACTGCAGCGTCGCCTTGGCGGCGTCGTTCTGCTTGAGCTCGAGCTGGCTGTAGCCGAGCTTGAGCAGCGCGTCGGGCGCCTTCTCGCTCTGCGGGAACTGCGACAGCAGTCGCTGGAACGCTTCCTGCGCCACCTGGTAGTTCATCGTCACGTAGTACGACTCGCCCAGCCAGTACCAGGCGTTGGGCGCGAGCGAACTGTTGGGGTACTGCTGGATGAAGCCGCGGAAGCCGCGCGAAGCCTGCACGTAGTCCCCGCCGCGCAACGACTGGAACGCCGTGTTGTAGGCCGCCTGCTCACCCGCCGCAGCCGGTGCCGGTGCCGGTGCGGCCTTGCCGCCCGTCGCCGGAGCCGGGGCCTGCGTTGCGGCAGCGGCCGGCGCCGCGGGAGTCGCCGCCGAGGCGCCGCCCGCAGGCGTCGCGCTCTGGCCCGCCGCGGGGGGCGCACCGCCATTCGGCGCGTTGCCATTCGGCGCGTTGCCGCCACCGGCCGCGCCTTCCAGCCGTCCAAGCCTGGAATCCAGGTCGACGTACTGGGCCTTGTTCTTGTCCTGGAGCTCCTGCAGCTGATGCTGCAGCTCCTCGATCTGACCTTGCTGCTGCTGGATCTGCGACTGCAGCTGCTGGATCTGGTTGACCAGCCCGGTGCCGCCCTGGCTCTGGCTCTGCGCCTGCTGCTCGAGCCGCGCGACGCGCTCGGCGAGACTGAGCCGCGAATCCTGCGCCAGGGCCGGAAAAGCGAAAAGCATGGCGGACGCGAACGCGCCCGCCATGCTCAGCCTGGTCATGTTGCGATGAGCCAGTTGCCGCTTCATTACTTCGCCGTGTAGACGATCTCGACGCGACGGTTCTTGCTCCAGCAATCCTCGTTGTGCTCGCGGCACACCGGCTTTTCCTTGCCGTAGGAGATCACGTTGAGCTGGCTGGCCGAGCCGCCGCTGGCCTGCAGCGCGCTGGACACGGCGTTGCCGCGGCGCTCGCCGAGGCCGAGGTTGTACTCACGGGTGCCGCGCTCGTCGGTGTTGCCTTCCAGGCGGATCTGGGCCGACGGACGATCCTGCAGGTACTTGGCGTGGCACGCCATGATCTGCTGGAACTCCGGCTTGATCTCATCCTTGTCGAAGTCGAAGTACACGACGCGCTGGCGCAGGCAGGCATCGGTATCGAGATCGGCCGGGGTGTACTTGCCGGAGGTGGTCTCGGGGGCGGTGGTGGTGGGCTCAGCCGGCGGCTGGGTTTCCTGGGGCTTGACGGCCTTCTTGGAGCAGGCAGCGGCGCCCAGGCAGAACAGGGCGACCAGTGCGACACGAGCGGTCTTATTCATGGTGACGTTCCTTCAAAACGGGTTTGAGTTCCGACAGTCAATGACGATTACGGTTACGGGACAGCAATCGCCGGTGGTCCGGCTGTTATTTTACGTTTTCACAACACCGGCAGCCGCGAAGCCGCGGCCGACCGTTACCACCAGCCAGGCGGCGAACCGCCATGGCCGAGACAACCGGATGGGTGCGAAGGGTCGCCACCCGGGCCCATCCTTAATGCACCCGTGGCGCACCGCCTGAGCGATGCGCCACAGAAAATCCACTCAAATCAACGCGGCCGGAACGGGCCCCAGGCCGGTTCACGCACGTCACCATCGGCGAGCACCAGGCGCTGGCGGACCATGCCGTCGGCCGAAACGGCATAGAGCACTCCCCGCCGCCCTTCCACCGCGGCATACAGCAGCATGCTGGCGTTCGGAGCAAAACTCGGGGATTCGTCGATCGGGCCTGGCGAAACGTACCGCACCTGTCCACCCAGGCTGCGATCCATGACGGCGATACGATACACGTTCCCGTTGCCCTGCACCATGGCGATCTGCTTGCCGTCGTAGCCCACGTCGGCCTCGGCGTTGTTCTGCCCCTGGAAGCTGATGCGGGTGGGGCTGCCGCCGCCCGCCGGCACCTGGTAGATCTGCGGCCGGCCCGAGCGGTCGGAGGTGAAATAGATGCTCTGGCCGTCCGGCGCCCAGTTCGGCTCGGTGTCGATGGCGAGGTTGGTGGTCAGCCGGGTCTCATGGCGCGAGGCCAGGTCGAGCACGAAGATTTCCGGGTTGCCCACGTAGGACAGCGACACCGCCAGCCGGCTGCCGTCCGGCGACCACGCCGGCGCGCCGTTGATGCCGCGCGCATGCGACTCCACCAGCTGGCGCGAGCCGGTGGTGATGTCCTGCACGTAGATGTTGGAGTTGCCGCTCTCGAAGGAGACGTAGGCGATCTTGTGGCCGTCCGGCGACCACGCCGGCGACAGCAGCGACTCGCGCGAGCGGGCCACCACCTGCGGGTTGTAGCCGTCCGAGTCGGCCACCACCAGCGAATAGGTGGTGTTGTTGCCCAGCCCCACCGCGGTGATGTAGGCGATGCGGGTCCAGAAGGCGCCGCGCACGCCGGTGATCTTCTCGTAGATGGCATCGGCGATCTGGTGGGCCACGCCACGCAGGTCGCCGGCCGGGGCGGTGTACGACTGGGCCAGCAGGCTCTGCTGCTTGTTGACGTCCCACAGTTCGTACTCAACCTTGACCATGCCGCCGCCGGCGTCGCTCAGGCGGCCGACGGTGATGAAGTCCTGCTTGAGCAGCCGCCAGGTGGCGAACTTGATGTCGGCGCCGCGCGAGGGCGTCTCCACGATCTCGCTCTTGGCCAGCGAGCGGAACTTGCCGGAGCGGTTGAAATCGTTGCGGATCACGTCGGCCACGTCGGTGGGCAGCGGCGCGCCGCCGGCCTGGGCGAAGGGCACCACGGTGATCGGCGTGGCGGTCTTCAGGCCGCCGGTGATCTCGATGTTGAGCGACTGGGCCCCGAGCGGCGCGGCGACCAGCGCGGCGGCGGCGAGGAGGAGGATGGAAAGGGCGGATCTCAGTATGCGCATGAGGGACTCATTGCGGCCGGAAGGTAAAGGTGAGGTTGCGCTGGAACACGCTTTCGAAACCCTTGTACGGCAGCGGCTGGGCGCGCAGCACGGCGTTTTCCACCGAGCGCCTGCCCGCCTCGTCGTAGGGGCAGCTGGGATCGACCTTGGCGCTCATCACGTCGCCGCCGGGCAGCTGGGTGATGTGCACCACGCATGGAACCGACGGCATGTTATCCGGCCTTAACCAATTCTGCGTGACCGCGTTCTGAACCGCGGCCAGGTACTGGCCGAGCAGGCCGGTGTCCGGGCCGTTGGTGCCGGTCTGCCGCTGCGCCGCCGGCGGCAGGTCGGGCAGGCCGTCGTTCTTGGCGTTCTCCAGGTCCTTCATCTGCTGCTGGGCCTGTTTGGCCTTGTTGTCCAGCTTCTTGGTCTGCGAGGCGGCCGCGTCCATCTTGGCGAACAGCTCGTCGATCTTCTTCTGTTCTTCCTTCTGCTTGGCCGCCTGGGCGTCCAGCTCGGCCTGGCGCTGGCGCTGTTTCTCTTCCTGCTCGTGCTTGGCGTCCTCTGCCTTCTGCAGGGCGTCGGCCACCACCTTTTCCTGGTCCTTGATGTCCGGGTGCTCGGGCGGCGGCGGCAGCGTCTTGACCACCGGCTTCTCCGGCTGGGGCGGCGGCGTGGGCGGCACGGCCGGCGGCGGCGGGGTGCTGTCGGGCACCGGCTTGGCCTTGATCGACTTGGGCGGCGGCGCCCCGGTGGGTCCGACCAGGGTGGCCTCGATCACCTGCCCCGGCAGCTCCAGCGGCTTGGCGCAGGCGATCGGGTTCCAGCTGGCGGGCAGGTGCAGCGCCTCGAACAGTTCCTCGTAGAACGAGCACGGCACGATCGCGAGCGCGAGGAAGCCCACGATGCCCAGATGCAGGATGGCGGAGACGACGACCGCCTTCGACGTGCCTTTACGGTCGTCCATGCGTCCCGCTCGACTCGGGCTGGCTCAGCAGGCCGATCTTGGACACGCCCGCCTGCTGCAGGATCGGCAGGATCAGGTACACCTTGCCGTAGTTGGCCCGCTCGTCGCCGGCCACCAGTACCTGCAGCCCGGGGTTGGCCTTCTGGTAGGCGGTGACGCGCGCCCGGAACTCCTCCGCGCTCACCGGCTCGCGCTTGGAGCCGGCGGTGCTCAGGTAGATCTGGCCGTTCTCGTCGACCGAGGCCACCAGCGGGTCCTTCTTGTCCTGCAGGGACTTGGCCTGGGTCTGCGGCAGCTGGATGTCCACGCCGAGGTTCATCATGGGCGCGGTGACCATGAAGATGATGAGCAGCACGAGCATCACGTCGATGTACGGCACGACGTTGATCTCGGACTTGAGCTTGAAGCGCTTGTGTCGCGTTGTACGCAGCATCGCCCTGCCCTCGCTCAGGCCGCCGCTTCGTCGGCCTGGATCTGCCGCTGCAGCACGGAGGAGAACTCCTCCTGGAACACGTCGTAGCGCGAGGCCACGCGCTCGACCTTGTTGGCGTAGCGGTTGTAGGCCCACACCGCCGGGATCGCGGCGAACAGGCCCATGGCGGTGGCGATCAGCGCCTCGGAAATATGCGGGGCGACCACCGCGATGGTCACGTCCTTCATCTCGCCCAGGCCCTGGAAGGCGCCCATGATGCCCCACACGGTGCCGAACAGGCCCACGTAGGGGCTGATGGAGCCGACGTTGGCGAGGAACTCGAGGTTGCGCTCGAGCTTGCCCAGCTCGCGGGTGCTGGCCACGCGCATGGCGCGCTCGGCGCTCTCCATCACCGTGCGCAGGTCGCGCACGCGGCGCTGGCGCTGGCGGGCGAACTCGCGGAAGCCGGATTCGAAGATCGACTCCATGCCCCCGTTGCCCTCGCCGCGGCCGCTCACCTCACGGAACAACTGGGCCAGGTCGCCGCCGGACCAGAAGCGCTCCTCGAAGCCCTCCACGTCCTCGGAGGCGGCCTTCATCTGCGAGTACTTGCGCACGATGATGACCCAGGACAGGAAGGAGAACAGCAGCAGCACGAGCATTACCAGCTGCACGGGCAGGCTCGCTTCCGCGACCAGCTTGAAAATGTTCAGTCCACCGTTCATGGCTTAGAGGTTCTCCAGCGGGAGTAGTTGTCAGGAGGCGAGGCCGGGCATGGCGCCGTCCGGTATCCGCACCGGCACCATGCGCTGCACGTCCACACAGGCCACGCGCACCTGCGCGCGGAGCAGTTCGGTGCCGTCGTGCCGGCGGATCGACTGGGCGAAAAGGATACTGGCAGCGCGCCGTCCTTGGACTTCCACCGTCACCGTCAGTTCATCGTCCAGCCGGGCGGCCTTGAGGAAATCGAGCTGCATGGTGCGCACCAGGAAGGCCAGGCCCGTGCTCTCCTGCAGGTCCGCCTGGCCCACGCCCCGCGCGCGCAGCCATTCGGTGCGCGCGCGCTCGAGGAAGCGCACGTAGCTGGCGTGGTAGACCACCCCGCCCGCGTCGGTGTCTTCCCAGTAGACGCGGACGGGCCAGGCGAAGGCGGTGTTGGCGGGAATCGAAGTCATGGAGAAGGCCGAAGGGGAGATACGAGCCGGGTGCAGCGGGATACGGGATCAGGCACCGGCAGCCCGAAGCATGGCATGGAGCGCGGGGAGGATGCCTGCCTTGCCGGCCCTCAACCGTCGTCGCGGTCGAACAGGTCGGCCGCCGCCGCTTGCCGCGGCGGCGGCGCCAGCCCGAGGTGGCGCCAGCCCTTGGCGCTGGCCATGCGGCCGCGCGCGGTGCGCACCAGGAAGCCCTGCTGGATCAGGTAGGGCTCGACCACGTCCTCCAGCGTGCCGCGGTCCTCGCTGAGCGCGGCGGCGAGGGATTCCACGCCCACCGGGCCGCCGTCGAAGTTCTCGATGATGATGGCGAGCAGGCGCCGGTCCAGTTCGTCGAAGCCCTCGGCGTCCACCTTCAGCATATCCATCGCCGCCTGCGCGGCGGCGCGGGTGATGTGGCCGCCGGCGCGCACCTCGGCGTAGTCGCGCACCCGGCGCAGCAGGCGGTTGGCGATGCGCGGGGTGCCGCGCGCGCGGCGCGCGATCTCCTGCGCGCCCTCCGTCTCGCAGGCGATGCCGAGGATGCGCGCGGCACGGCGCACGATGGCGGTCAGCTCGTCCGGCGTATAGAACTCCAGCCGCTGCACGATGCCGAAGCGGTCGCGCAGCGGCGCGGTGAGCAGGCCGGCGCGGGTGGTGGCGCCGATCAGGGTGAACGGCGGCAGGTCCAGCTTGATCGAGCGCGCGGCCGGGCCCTCGCCGATCATGATGTCGATCTGGAAATCCTCCATCGCCGGATAGAGCACCTCCTCCACCACCGGCGAGAGGCGGTGGATCTCGTCCACGAACAGCACATCGTTCGGCTCGAGGTTGGTGAGCAGCGCGGCGAGGTCGCCGGCGCGCTCGAGCACCGGCCCGGAGGTGGAGCGCAGGCTCACGCCCAGTTCGTTGGCGATCACGTGCGAGAGCGTGGTCTTGCCCAGGCCCGGCGGGCCGAAGATCAGCACGTGGTCGAGCGCGCCGGCGCGCCGCTTGGCCGCCTCGATGTAGATCGACAACTGCTCGCGCACCGCCTCCTGGCCGAGGTATTCGCCCAGCCGCTTGGGGCGGATCGAGGCTTCCAGCGCGTCGTCGTCGAGCTGCGCGGCAGCGGTGATGATGCGGTGATCGGGCATTGAGGAGCCGGGAATGGGGAATCGGGAATGGGGAATCGGCAGAAGCTCCCCGGGCCATTCTACTATTCCCGACTCCCTATTCCCGACTCCCGTCCACTCAGATCTCGACCTGCGCCCCCAGCTCGATCAGCCGGTTGCCGGGGATCTGGAAGAACGCCGTGGCCGGCAGCGCGTTGCGGGCCAGGAAGGCGAACAGCTTGTCGCGCCACAGCGCCATGCCGGGGCGGCGCTTGTCCGCCACGATGTTCTCGCGCGAGAGGAAGAAGGTGGTGTCCATCAGGTCGAAGGCGAGGCCCGCGCGCGAGCACTGCGAGAGCGCCAGCGGGATGTTCGGATCCTCGGCGAAGCCGAAGCGCAGCTCCAGCCCGTAGAACTCCCCGCCCAGCTCGCCGATGTGGATGCGCTCCTCCGCCTCGGCCACCGGCGTCTCCAGCACCTCCACCGTGAGCAGCACGTTGCGCTCGTGCAGCACCTTGTTGTGCTTGAGGTTGTGCAGCAGCGCATGCGGCACCGCGCGCTGGTTGGCGGTGAGGAATACCGCGGTGCCCGGCACCCGCAGCGGCGGATGGTCGGCGATGTTCTCGATGAAGGGCTGCAGCGCCAGCCCGCCCTGCTTGATCTCGCGCATCACCAGGTCGCGGCCGCGGCGCCAGGTGGTCATGGTGGCGAACACCACGATGCCGAGCACCAGCGGGAACCAGCCGCCGTGCGCGATCTTGAGCATGTTGGCGGAGAAGAACGACAGGTCCAGGCAGAGGAAGAACGCGCCGGCCAGGATCACCGCCGGCCAGCCCCAGTTCCAGCGCTTGCGCGCCACCACCAGGGCGAGGAGGGTGGTGATGGTCATGGTGCCGGTCACCGCGATGCCGTAGGCCGCGCCGAGGTTGGCCGAGCTCCTGAACAGCAGGATCGCCACGATCACCATCACCAGCAGCAGCCGGTTGATGCCCGGCACGAACACCTGGCCCGAAAGCTCGCGCGAGGTGTGCACCACTGCCATGCGCGGCGAATAGCCCAGCGACATCGCCTCGCGCGTCATCGAGAAGGCGCCGGAGATCACCGCCTGCGAGGCGATCACCGCCGCCGCGGTGGACAGCACCACCATCGGATACAGCAGCGGCCCGGGCACCAGGCGGTAGAACGGGTTCTCGATCGCCTGCGGCTCCACGATCAGCAGCGCGCCCTGGCCGAAGTAGTTGAGCAGCAGCGCGGGCAGCACGAAGCCGAACCAGGCCAGGCGGATCGGCTTCTTGCCGAAGTGGCCCATGTCCGCATAGAGCGCCTCGGTACCCGTCACCGCCAGCACTACGCCGCCCAGGGCGATGAAGGAGCTGCGGCCGTGGCTCTGCAGGAACTCCACCGCGTACCACGGGTTGAGCGCGTAGAGCACCTTCGGATACTGCGCGATCTGGTGGATGCCGAGCGCGGCCAGCGCCAGGAACCACACCACCATCACCGGCGCGAACAGCTTGCCCACGCGCGTCGTGCCATGCCGCTGCACGGAGAACAGCGCCACCATGATCACCAGGCAGATCGGCACCACGTAGTCCGCCAGCGCCGGCGCGGCCACCTCCAGGCCCTCCACCGCGCCGAGCACCGAGATCGCCGGCGTGATCACGCCGTCGCCGTAGAACAGCGCGGCGCCGAAGATGGCGAGCCCCGCCAGCACCCAGCGCAGCCGGGGCACCGCGCCGATCGAGCGCTGTGCCAGCGCCATCAGCGCCATGATGCCGCCCTCGCCCTTGTTGTCCGCACGCATCACGAAGATCACGTACTTGAGCGAGACCACCATGATCAGCGACCAGAACACCAGCGACAGCACGCCGAGCACGGCGGACTGGGTGACTGTCATCCCGTGCGTGCCGAGGATTTCCTGCATGGTGTACAGCGGGCTGGTGCCGATGTCGCCGTACACCACGCCGACCGCGCCCAGCGTGAGGGCGGCGAGGCGGCGCTTGGTTTCCGCCGCGGACAATTGCTCCTGGCTCACGATCTCTTCAACTCCCCAGTGCGGCGCGCAGCGCCTTGCGGATGATGGCCTCGGCGCCGTCGCCGTCGGCGGCGACCTTCTGCACCAGCCGTGTCACCTCGGCCGGCTTGTAGCCGAGCTGCTGCAGGGCCACGGTGGCCTCGCCCGCCGCGTCGAGCGGCGCGCCGCCGGCGCCCGCGGGCAGGCCCGGCAGGCTGACGCCGATGCCCTCCACGCGGTCGCGCAGCTCCACCACGATGCGCTCGGCGGTCTTCTTGCCGATGCCCGGGATCTTGGTCAGCGCCACCACGTCGCCGGCCTGCACCAGCCGCGCGAAGTCGGCGGTGGAGACGCCCGAGAGCACCGCCAGCGCGATCTTGGCGCCGATGCCGGAGACCTTCTGCAGGTTGCGGAACAGCGCGCGCTCGGCCTCATGCAGGAAGCCGTACAACGCCACGCTGTCCTCCTTCACCGCGTAGTGGGTGAGCAGGGTCACTTCCTTGCCGGTGGGAGGGAGGTCGTAGATGGTGGACATCGGCGCCTCCAGCTCGTAGCCGATGCCGCCCACCTCGACCAGCAGCCACGGCGGCTGCTTGGACACCAGGATGCCGCGCAGGCGCCCGATCATCGACCGCGCCTCCAGGCCGCGCGGGGGATGCCCACCCGGCCGAGGCTGGCGCGGGTGTGCGCGTGCGTCACCGCGATCGCCAGCGCGTCGGCGGCGTCCGCCTGCAGCGGCCCCTTGAGGCCGAGCAGCACGCCGATCATGTGTTGCACCTGGGTCTTGTCACCGCGGCCGCTGCCGACCACCGCCTGCTTCACTTCCGTCGCTGCGTATTCGTGCACCACGATCCCCTGACTCACCACCGCACAGATCGCGGCACCCCTCGCCTGGCCCAGCTTCAGGGCCGAATCCGCATTGCGCGCCATGAACACGCGCTCGATCCCGCACTCGGCCGGCCGATGCGCGGCGATGATGTCATTCAACTCGTCAAAAATGCGTTTCAGGCGCAGCGGGAAGCTGGCCTCGCCGGCCACCGCCAGCGCGCCGTGGAACACGTGCGTGAGGCGCCCGGCGTCGTCCACGTCGATGATGCCGACGCCGGTGCGCTGGCTGCCCGGGTCGATACCGAGGACGCGCGTCATCGCGGGCAGCCCCTGCCCTGGCAGGCCGGCCGCCTCACTCGCTCGTCGGCAGCAGGGCGTTGTGATAGACCTCGCTCACGTCGTCCAGCGCATCGAGCTTGGCCAGCAGGTCCTGCAGGGTCTCGACCGCCTCCTCCGGCACCGCCACGCGGTTGTTCGGGCGCATGCCCACGCCGGCGTGCAGCGGGTGCAGGCCGGCGCCGAGCAGCGCCTGCTGCACTGCCCCGAAGGCCTCCGGCGCGCACAGCACGGTGCTCTCGCCGTCCTCGTTGACCACGTCGTCGGCGCCGGCTTCCAGCGCCGCCTCCAGCACCTTCTCCTCCTGCGCCTCGTCGCCCTCGGTGGCGAAGGCCAGCTCGCCGCAGCGGGTGAATTGGAACGACACCGAGCCGCTGGTGCCCAGGTTGCCGCCGTGCTTGCTGAGCGCGTGGCGCACGTCGGCCACGGTGCGGGTGGCGTTGTCGGTGAAGCAGTCGATGATCAGGGCCACGCCGCCGGGGCCGTAGCCCTCGTAGCGCACCTCTTCCAGCTTGGCGCCGCCGTCGGCGCCGGAGGCGCGCTTGATCGCGCGCTCGATGTTGTCCTTGGGCATGTTGACCGCGAGCGCCTTGTCCACCGCCGCGCGCAGGGCCGCGTTGAGCGTCGGGTCGGGCACGCCGCCGCGGGTGGCGATGGTGATTTCGCGGATCAGCTTGGTGAACACCTTGCCGCGCTTGGCGTCTTCGGCGTTCTTGCGACCTTCGATGGAGGGGCCTCTACCCATGGGCGATTCCTGAAGCGGGTGGCTGGATGGACAAGCGGGCGATTTTACCGCATGCCGCGGCCGCTCTCACGCCCGCGCCAGCGCCGGCGGGTGTGCGTCGAAGCGCCCCTGGCGCAGGAAGCAGGTCACCTGCCGCGCTACCTCGGCCGACAGCAGCAGGCCAGTATGGCTGGTTTCGACCACGCAATGGTCCGCCAGCCCCGGCAGGCGTGTCTCCTCCACCGCCACGGTGCCGTCGTGGCGGCCCTCCAGGTGGCCGAGCATGGCGCCCAGGCCGAGCGGCATGCAGCCGGCGATCATGCCGACCTCGCGCGGGCCGTCCCAGCGCTCCAGCCCCAGCTCGAGCAGGGCGCGATTGGGGCCGAGCAGCACCTCGCTACCGCGCCACCAGGCGGCGAAGGCGCGCGCCGCGGCGCTGCCCTTGAGCGGCGAGCCGAGGCAGACCACGCGCCCCGGCGGCAGCTCGGCGGCGGCGAGGCAGGCGCGCAGCGCCAGCAGGCCGCCCAGGCTGTGCCCGACCAGATGCACCGGCGAGGGCGCAAGCCCGGCGATGCGCGCCTGCAGCCGCGCCAGGATGTGCTCCTGAGTGGCCGCCACGCTGCGGTAGTCGAAGCGGTGGACGCGGAAGCCCGCCTCCATCAACCGGCGGTGCAGCACGCCCAGCGCGAAACCGCGCATCCACAAACCGTGCAGGAGGATGACGTGGTCGGTCATGCGGGACGGGCGGCGAAGGACGTGTGGGCCGACGGTACCACGCGGACACCGCCGGCCGGATGACAGGCCCGTGGCCGCTCAGCCCGAAGTCAGTCGGCGTCCGCCGTGGCGGCCACCGCCACGTGCAGTTCCTTGAGCTGCGCCTCGCTCACCGGCGAGGGCGCGTCGGTCATCAGGTCCTGCGCGCTGGTGGTCTTGGGGAAGGCGATCACGTCGCGGATCGACTCGGTGCCCGCCATCAGCGCCGCGATGCGGTCGATGCCGAAGGCCAGGCCGCCGTGCGGCGGCGCGCCGAACTTGAGCGCCTTGAGCAGGAAGCCGAACTTGGCCTCCGCCTCCTCCGCGCCGATGCCGAGCAGCTCGAACACCGCCCGCTGCATCTCCGGCCGGTGGATGCGGACGGAGCCGCCGCCGATCTCGTTGCCGTTGAGCACCATGTCGTAGCCGCGGCTCACCGCGGTGGCGGCGTGCGCGCGCAGCTCCTCGATGTCGTCGACCTTGGGCGCGGTGAACGGGTGATGCAGGGCCACGAAGCGCTGTGCTTCCTCGTCGTACTCGAACATCGGGAAGTCGGTAACCCACAGCGGCTTCCAGCCGTCCTCGACCAGGCCGCGGTCCTTGCCGACCTTCAGGCGCAGCACGCCCATGAAGTCGGTGACGGCCTTCCACGTGCCGGCGCCGACGAACACCATGTCGCCGCTCTGAGCACCCGCCGCCGCGAGCACGGCTTCCAGCGCCGCGTCGTCGAGGAACTTCGCCACCGGCGAGTTGATGCCCTCGCGACCCTTGGCGCGGTCGTCCACGCGCAGCCAGGCCAGGCCCTTGGCGCCGTGCTTGGCGACCAGCTGGGTCAGGCCGTCGATGTCCTTGCGCGAATAGGCCGCGCCGCCCGGCGCGCGCAGCGCCACCACGCGGCCGGCCGGGTCGTTGGCCGGCTCGGCGAACACCTTGAACTCGACGTGCTTCACCGCCTCGGCGATGTCCACCAGCTCCAGCGGGTTGCGCAGGTCCGGCTTGTCCGAGCCGTAGCGGCGCATGGCCTCGGCCCAGGTCATGCGCGGGAAGCTCGGCGCCAGCTCGACGCCGCGCACTTCCTTGAACACGTGGCGAATCAGCGCCTCCACGAAGTCCTGCACGTCCTGCTCTTCCACGAAGGCGAACTCGAGGTCGAGCTGGGTGAACTCGGGCTGGCGGTCGGCGCGCAGGTCCTCGTCGCGGAAGCAGCGGGCGATCTGGTAGTAGCGGTCGAAGCCCGCCATCATCAGGATCTGCTTGAACAGCTGCGGCGACTGCGGCAGCGCGTAGAACTGCCCCCCGTGCACGCGGCTGGGCACCAGGTAGTCGCGCGCGCCCTCGGGCGTGGCCTTGGTGAGGATCGGCGTCTCGATGTCCTGGAAGCCGCGCGCGTCGAGGTAGCGGCGCAGCGCCTGCACCAGCTTGATGCGCGTGCGCAGCATCTTCTGCATCGCCGGGCGGCGCAGGTCGAGGTAGCGGTAGGTCATCCGCAGGTCCTCGTTCGGGCTCTCGTGCAGCGCGAATGGCAGGTCCTTGGCGGCGTTGAGGATCTCCACCGAGTCGGCCAGCAGCTCCACCGTGCCGGTCTTGAGCTTCTCGTTCACCGACAGGCGCTTGCGGACGGTGCCGGTGACGCGCAGGCAGTACTCGTAGCCCAGCTCGCCCGCCACCGCGAAAGCGTCCGCGTTCTCGCGCTCCACCACCACCTGCGCGATGCCCTCGTGGTCGCGCAGGTCGACGAAGGCGACGTGGCTCTGCAGGCGAAGGGTGTCGACCCAGCCGCACAGGGTGACGGTCTGGCCGACCAGGGCCTCGTCGATGAGGCCACAGTAATGCGTGCGCATGCGCTTGGAACTCCGGAGCCGCAGGGGCGGCATGAAGACGTGGAAAAGTCCGGAATGGTAGCACCGGGTGCCCGCCGGCGAAGCGCATCGCGCCGGCGGGCCGCGGGGGAGGCCGGTCAGCGCCGGGTGATCACGAAACGCCCGCGGCAGCCGCGGTCGACCCAGATGCCGTCGCGGTTGACGCCCCAGTTGTAGCCCTCGCGGCAGCGGGTGTCGGAGTCGTTGTTGACCAGCCGCACGTCGCTGCGGCGATCCAGCCGCACCGGGCACAGGCGGTAGCGGCCGTCCACGCTGCCGCACTGGATGCTCACCTGGCCACCCCAGCCGGGACGATCGTCGTCGCCCCAGCCCGGCGGGCGGCCGCCGCCCCAACCAGGCCGGTCGCCGCCGCCCCAGCCGCGGGACTCGACGAACTGCCCGCGGCAGCCCTGGTCGACCCAGATGGCGCCGCGCTCGAAGCCCCAGTTCCGGCCGCGGACGCAGCGCGTCCTGGAATCCTGGCGCACCATGTCGGCGCCGCGCCAATCCACTTCGCAGCGCGCATAGCGGCCGTTGACGCTGCCGCAAGTGACCGTGCCGCGCTGCGCCTGCGCGGCGGGCGCCGCCATCAGCGAGAGGCCGGCGAGCAGGCCCATGGCCACACCCCAAAACACCTTGTTCATACCCAGCCCTCCAGTTAAGGGAGCGCCACGCTAGCGGGCGGCCCCCAAACCGTCATTGAACAAGATTCTGCGCCCGGCGCGACGGCCTGGGCGAGAGGTTTTTTCAGTCGCTCGTCGGGGTGGACGGCGCCGGCGCCGGGGCCGGCGCGGGAGCGGCGGCCGAACTTCCCGAGGGCTCGCTGCGCTCGCCGGCCAGGTTGCTCTTCTTGTCGCCGTCCTTCTTGAAGTCCGTCTCGTACCAACCGCTGCCGGCCAGGCGGAACGCCGGCGCGCTCAGGCGGCGGTGCACGCGCGGGGCGCCGCAGCTGGGACAGGTTTCGGGATCGGCGTCGGACAGCTTCTGCAGGCGGTCGAAGCGGTAGCCGCACTGGCCGCACTCAAATTCGTAGATGGGCATTCGATGACTCCGGGCCGGCGCCCCGCCGGGGGCACCGCATGACTGCGCAGATTATCGAGCCAATCCGGCCGATTTCAATGCGAGGCGCCGCCAGCGGCGGCGGCCCTCCCCACGGCGGCAGCCGCAATACCTTGCGCACCCGCCGGTCGCGACATTTGGACACATAGACGTCCAAATAAAGGTTTACCCACAAATTCTTGACGCATAGGCTGCACGCCCTTTCTCCCATGCTCGAACACGGAGTTCCACCGATGAAGCATCATCGCCAGGCGATCCAGCTCGCCCGCCTTCCCGCAGCGCTGCTGCTCGCCCTCGGTGCCACGACCACCTTCGCGCAGGACGGCGACGCATCGGCCAGGACCAAGAACCTGGACACCGTCATCGTCACCGGCACGCACGCCGACAACCGCACCGAAGCCAGCTCGCTGGCGCCGATCGACGTGGTGTCGTCCAAGGTGCTGCGCCAGAGCGGCACCACCGAGCTCTCCACCGCGCTGGCCCGCATCATCCCCTCGCTCACCTTCCCGCGCCCGACCGCCGCCGACACCGCCGACTCGCAGCGCCCCGCGCAGCTGCGCGGCCTCTCGCCCGACCAGGTGCTGGTGCTGGTGAACGGCAAGCGCTGGCACCCGGGCGCGATCCTCCTCACCAACGGCGTGCTCGGCCGCGGCTCGCAGGCGGTGGACCTCAACACCATCCCGGTGGCCGCCGTGGACCACATCGAGGTGCTGCGCGACGGCGCCTCCGCGCAGTACGGCTCCGACGCCATCGCCGGCGTGATCAACGTGGTGCTGAAGAAGGGCGCCCAGGGCGGCGAGGTGGACCTCACCGGCGGCCAGTACGCGGCCGGCGACGGCCGCCAGTGGCAGGGCTCGGCCAACTTCGGCCTGCCGCTCAACAACGACCGGGGCTGGATCCGCTTCACCCTGCAGAACGGCCACCAGGACTACACCAACCGCGCCGAGCCCAACCGCACGCGCCCGTGGGAAGGCACCACCCAGCGCTACGGCGACCCGGCGGTGAGCGACCACAACCTGCTGCTCAACGCGCAGTACGACCTCAACACCGGCGCGCAGCTCTACGCCTTCGGCCACATCGGCAACCGCAACAGCACCTCGCCGGCGTTCTTCCGCAACCTGGCCAACAGCAACTCGGTGCCCTCGCTCTACCCCAACGGCTACCTGCCGCTGGAGAACGCCGACTCCACCGACAAGTCGCTGGTGGTGGGCGTGCGCGGCAAGACCGCCGGCGGCTGGCGCTGGGACGTGAGCGGCAACTACGGCGGCGACCGCGTCTCCTACGCCACCCGCAACAGCGTCAACCGTGCCTTCCTGCACGACTTCGGCACCAGCCCCACCGCGTTCCACGACGGCATCCTGCGCGACTCGCAGCAGGCCTTCGACGTGGACCTCGCCAAGGACTTCAACTGGGGCTTCCTGCCCAACCCGGTCACCGTGGCCTTCGGCGCCGAATACCTGCGCCAGGCCGAACCCGACGGTGCTGGACGCGCTGGGCGTCAACCTGAAGCGCATCGACCGCCGCGACCAGTACGGCCTGCTGGCCGACAGCACGCCGCGCAGCAAACTGATCCTCAACGGCCTCTACACCGTGGGCCACTGGAGCGTGAACGGCACCGTGACCCGCTACGGCCGCTGGGTGTCCTACAACTCCACCAACCCGGCCCTGGACCAGACCTTCGGCCACAAGTGGCTGCTGGATCTCGCCCTCAACTACAACCTCGACAACTGGACCTTCACCCTCGGCGCGGACAACGTGTTCAACACCCATCCGGACCGCGTGATCGCCGCCAACGACAACAACGGCACCATGCCCTACAGCGGCTTCTCGCCGTTCGGCTTCAACGGCGCCTACGGCTACGGCAAGATCGCCTACCACTGGTAAGGCGGCCTTTCCTGGCGACAAAAAATCCCGGCTTCGGCCGGGATTTTTTTTGCCGGCGATCGGCCGGCCGGCGCGCCGCGCGCCCGACCGGCAGCGTCAGGATGTCGCATGCCCGTGCCGACCGGTCCGGCGGCGCCGGACTTTCGCCCCTGCGCATGAAATTGCGCCCCATCCCCTCATGCGGAACGGCCCCCGCCTTCGCCACGGCGTTGTGCCGCCACGAACGTTTTAGCCATCCAAACCCCGGCCGGCCGCAAGAAACAATTGCAGAAACACGCCTGTGACGGCTTGCTTAAGAATACGTTACGGCATTGTTGACGCATCGCAACATCCGTCATAGCCTCGAAACATCGCAGCCGGGGAAAACACATGCTGCGAGGCACGACACAAGCGGTCCAGTAGTCACCTACGCATTGAACGCCACTGTTTACCGTACCGTTTCGGGGAGAAACACCATCATGAAAATCAGTCGCCCGCTGCGCCCGTTGGCAGCCGCCCTGTTGCCCTTGCTCGGCGTCCCGCTCGCCCTGGCCGCCACCTCGGCCCAGGCCCAGGACAGTACCGCGCCCGCATCGAAGGACACCAAGCAGCTCCAGCAGGTGGTCGTCACCGGCACCCGCGCGGAGAACCGCACCGTTTCCGAGTCGCTCTCGCCCATCGACGTGCTGACGCCCGCCGACCTCAACGCCAGCGGCGCTACCGACTTGGCTAGCGCACTGAGCACGCTGTTGCCCTCGATGGACTTCCCCCGCCCGGCCATCAATGACGGCAACGATGCCATCCGTCCGGCTACTTTGCGTGGCCTCTCGCCCGACCAGGTGTTAGTGCTGGTTGACGGCAAGCGCTACCACACGACCAGCCTAGTGAATTACAACTCCTCGGTGGGCCGCGGCTCGGCACCGGTCGACCTTAACTCGATCCCCATGTCGGCGATCGACCACATTGAGGTACTGCGTGACGGCGCTGCCGCGCAGTACGGTTCTGATGCGATCGCCGGTGTGATCAACGTCGTGCTGAAGCACGGCGGTGGCAAGGGCTCCAACAGCATCACCGCCAGCGGCGGCATCATGGATAAGGGGGATGGCGCCCAGAATGGCTTGCAGGGTTCGGTTGGCATTCCGCTTGGAGGCCCCGAAGGCAAGGCCCCCGGCTGGGCACGCCTGTCCTGGAATTATCAGAATGTAATGAACACCAACCGCGCGGAGAATAAGGACAAATCCACCACTATCGCCGGCGCCCCTAACCCTAGCGGCATCCCCTATGAGCGGTACGGCGACCCGGCGGTCAAAACCTATCAGGCACTGCTCAACTTCGGCTACGACTTGGCGCCGAATGTCGAGTTATACGGCTATCTAAATGGCAGCCGGCGCGACGTTACCTCAAACGGCTACTACCGTGCCTACGACTCGGCGCGCAACGTACCGGAAATCTACCCCAACGGCTTCCTGCCCCAGATCGTCAACCACAGCAACGACTTTGCAGGCGTGTTGGGTGTTCGCGGCAAAACGGACGGCGGCTGGCACTGGGACGCCAGCGCCGACTATGGCGAGAACAACCTGGTCTTCGATATTCAGAACAGCGTCAACACCAACCTGTATTACTCCACTGGTTATTCGCCGACCTACTTTCAAGCCGGCACCTTCCGCAACAAGCAGGGTGTAGCCAACGTTGACCTGAGCAAAGACTTCAACTTCGGCTTCTTGCCCAATCCAGTCACTGTGGCCTTCGGTGGCGAATACCGCAAAGAGAAGTACGTGATCGATGCCGGCGAGCCGGATTCGTACTATTTCAATCCAAACACGACTTACATTGATCCAGAGAATGGCATCACGCCGTATGCCGGCGGGTCGCAGGTGTACCCTGGGCTGTCGCCGGCAGTCGCCGGCAGCTTTTCCCGCCATAGCGAGGCGGCTTATGCCGACTTGGAAACCGACTTGACCGACAAGCTCTCGGCTGGTGTGGCTGGCCGTTATGAGCACTACAGCGATGCGGGTGCAACCCGTTCGGGCAAGATCTCAGCCCGCTATCAATTTACTGATACCTTTGCGCTGCGCGGCACCATATCCAACGGCTTCCGTGCACCCTCGCTGGCCCAGCAAAACTACGAGTCAGTAGTGACGCTTATCCAAGACGGTCAGTTGGCCCAGATCGGCACTTTCCGCCCCTCCAATCCGGCAGCTATCGCCCTGGGCGCCAAACCGTTGCGCCCTGAGAAGTCGACCAACTATGGCCTTGGCGCGGTGTGGCAGCCAATCGACAACTTCAGCGCCACACTTGACCTGTATCAAATCCGGATTTGGAACCAGATCCTGTACTCCGATCAGATCAAGGTCACGCCTACGGACGAGAATCCAGTGTCTGGGGCACAGTTCTTTGTCAATGGCGCCACCACCCGCACCCGCGGTGCGGACCTGATCACCAACTACCGCATGGATCTCAATGGGCTGGGATCACTGAACCTTACTGCCAGCGCCAACTACAACAAAACCAAAGTGCTGGACATCACCACGCCAGACTTTGGCCGGGGCAGCGCCGGCCTGCTTACCGATGCCACACCACATACCAAGTACGTTTTCGCGGGTGACTGGTTGATCCACGGCTTCGACCTGCATGCCAATCTCACCCGCTATGGTTCAGTGCGCCGATATGGCGACCTCCCGCCTGCGCCGCCATATGCTTCCGATACGACCTGGCCGACACTGGCTGATCAGAAGTTTTCTGCTCGATGGCTGCTTGACCTCTCCGCGAGCTACACCGTCTCGGATTGGACCTTCACCGTGGGGGCAGACAACGTTACCAACCAGTATCCAACCAAGGTATCTGCACGGGCTTCAGGTTCCGGTGGCTTCGAGGATCGCGCCGACGGCCTGCAGTACTCCGCGCTGTCCCCGTTCGGCTTCAACGGCCGCTACTGGTACGGCAAGGTCACCTTCCGCTTCTGATCCATCGGAAACACACACGAAAATCCCGGCCTCGCGCCGGGATTTTTTTGTGCCGGCGTTTCGCGGCCGGCCAATGGAGCTGCAAACGCCGGCTTATCGACGCAGCGTGCGCCCTGCGTGACGCCCGCATGCATCGGCCCTGCGAGGCCCGCCATGGCCTCGCAGACGAACAAAAAAAATCCCGGCACGAAGCCGGGATTTTTCATTGGCGGATGCGGCCGGTCGAACCGGGCCGCATCCCGTGCGCCGGATCAGGCCAGTGCGAGGAAATCCGCCGAGCGCAGGTGCGAGGTGTCGGCCACCTTCTGCACCGGCACCTTGCCGTCGATCACCGCGGCGAAAGCGGTCTTGAAGCGGCGCATCTCCTCGGCGGTGCCCACGCTGATGCGCATGTGGTTGGGCCACACCGGCCAGCTGCGGCCCACGACCACGTCCCTGGCGGCGAGCTGGGCCGCGAAGCCGGGGCCGGGGCGGCGCACGTCGACCATGAAGCAGTTGCTCTGCGAGGGCGTACACGCATAGCCCTTGCTGCGCAGCCAGCCGATGGTGTCGTCGCGCACGCTGGCGTTGAGCTGCTTGCGCTGGGCGACCAGCCCCGGCTCCTTGAGGCTGGCGATGGCGGCGGCCACCGTCATCACCGGTAGCGCCGTGCCGCCGCCGGTGCGGAAGGCCTGGATGCGCGCCAGCAGGTCCGGCCGCGCGGCCACCACGCCCAGGCGCATGCCGGCCATGCCGTAGAGCTTGGAGAAGGTGCGCAGCACCACCAGGTCCTTGCCGGCGGCCACCAGGTCGAGCACGGAAGGCGCGTCGGAGAAGTGGATGTAGGCCTCGTCCACCAGCACCACCGCGCCCTTGGGCTTGTTCGCCAGCAGCCACTCGATGTCGGCGCGGGTGGTCACCGTGCCGGTGGGGTTGTTGGGATTGCAGATGTAGATCAGGCCGGCGTTGGAGGCCGCGCCGGCCATCGCCTTCACGTCGTGGGAGTAGTCCTTGCGCAGCGGCACCTTGTGCACCGGCGCCTTGCGGATGGCCGCCATCTGGGTGGGCTGCTCGTAGCTGGGGTCGGCCACCACCAGCGGCGCGTCGGGCCCGGTGAAGGCCATGGTGGTCGCGTCCAGCGCGATGCCGGAGCCGGCGTAGAGGTCCACCGCGTCCAGCGAGAGGCCGAGCTGTCTGGCGAGCAGTTCGGCCAGTTCGTCCTGCAGCGGGTGCAGGTAGCGCCCGGCCTGCGGCAGCAGCTCGACGGCCGCTTTGCGGGCCGCTTCCGACGGGCCCAGCGGGTTCTCGTTGAAGTTGATCATCACCGCGTTGGGCGAAGTGGCCGCCACCTTCTGCATGCCGGCCGACATGGCCGCCATCGCCATCTCGCGCTCGCCGAGCAGGGGCGCGCCGATGGCCGCGGCGCCGGCGGCGAGACTGGACATGCGGAGGAACGAGCGTCGGGACAACGGGGCAGTCATGGGGGACTCCTGGCAAGCGAAAAGGGGATGGAATAAACGGCGCGGCACGGCGACAGCCCGCGCCAGGCCGTGGATAGGCCATCCCCGAATCTAGCCGCCACGCCAAAGCAAAAGGCCGCGACACATGGTCGCGGCCTTTGGCAACACGGCGGCAACGTCACCGCCGGCTATGCCGGCTCGCTCAGTCTGCCGAGAAGCGCAGGTGGCCGCCTTCCACGTCCACGGCGATGGTGCTGCCCGCCGCGAAGCGCCCTTCCAGGATCTCCCGCGCCAGCGGGTTCTCCAGCTGCTGCTGGATCGCCCGCTTGAGCGGCCGCGCGCCGTACACCGGATCGAAGCCCACATTGCCGAGCAGGTCCAGCGCCTTGTCGCTGATCTCGAGCTTGAGCTGCCGCTCGGCCAGCCGCTTCTCCAGATAGGTGAGCTGGATCAGCGCGATCTTGCGGATCTGGCTCTTCTCCAGCGGCCGGAACACCACCAGCTCGTCGAGGCGGTTGATGAACTCCGGGCGGAAGTGCGCCTGCACCACGCCGAGCACCGCGGCCTTCATCTGCACGTAGTCGGACTCGCTCTCGTTGGGCATCTCCTGGATCAGGTTGGAGCCGAGGTTGGAGGTCATCACGATCACGGTGTTGCGGAAGTCCACCGTGCGGCCCTGGCCGTCGGTGAGGCGGCCGTCGTCCAGCACCTGCAGCAGGATGTTGAACACGTCCGGGTGGGCCTTCTCCACCTCGTCCAGCAGGATCACGCTGTAGGGCCGGCGGCGCACCGCCTCGGTGAGGTAGCCGCCCTCTTCATAGCCGACGTAGCCCGGGGGCGCGCCGATCAGGCGGGCCACGGAGTGCTTCTCCATGAACTCGCTCATGTCGATGCGCACCATGGCGTCCTCGGTGTCGAACAGGAAGCCGGCCAGCGCCTTGCACAGCTCGGTCTTGCCCACGCCGGTGGGGCCGAGGAACAGGAACGAGCCGTAGGGGCGGTTGGGATCGGACAGGCCCGCGCGGGCGCGGCGGATGGCGTCGGAGACGGCACGCACCGCCTCGTCCTGGCCCACCACGCGCCGGTGCAGCGTCTCCTCCATGTGCAGCAGCTTGTCGCGCTCGCCTTCAAGCATCTTGCTGACCGGGATGCCGGTCCAGCGGCTGACCACCTCGGCGATCTCCTCCGCGGTGACCTTGTCCTGCACCAGCTTGAAGTCGCCCTGCTGCTCGGCCGCCTGGGCGGCCGCCAGCTGCTTCTCCAGCTCCGGCAGCTGGCCGTACTGGATCTCGCTCATCCTGGCGTAGTCCTGCTGGCGCTGCGCGGTCTCCAGCGCCAGGCGCGCCTGCTCGATCTGCTCCTTGACCTTGGTGGCGCCCTGCAAGGCGGCCTTCTCGGACTTCCACACCTCGTTGAGATCGGAGAACTCGCGCTCCTGCTTCTCGATGTCGGCCTCGAGGTCGGCGAGGCGCTGCTTGGACTCCTCGTCCTTTTCCTTCTTCAGCATCTCGCGCTGGATCTTCAGCTGGATCAGCCGGCGCTCCAGGCGATCGAGCTCCTCCGGCTTGGAGTCGATCTCCATGCGGATGCGGCTGGCCGCCTCGTCCATCAGGTCGATGGCTTTGTCGGGCAGCTGGCGGTCGGTGATGTAGCGGTTGGAGAGCGTGGCCGCGGCCACGATGGCCGGGTCGGTGATCTCCACGCCGTGGTGCACGGCGTAGCGCTCCTTGAGGCCGCGCAGGATCGCGATGGTGTCCTCCACCGAGGGCTCGCCCACGAACACCTTCTGGAAGCGGCGTTCGAGCGCGGCGTCCTTCTCGATGTACTTGCGGTACTCGTCCAGCGTGGTGGCGCCGATGCAGTGCAGTTCGCCGCGCGCCAGGGCGGGTTTGAGCATGTTGCCGGCGTCCATCGCGCCCTCGGCCTTGCCGGCGCCGACCATGGTGTGCAGCTCGTCGATGAACAGGATCACCCGGCCTTCCTGCTTGGCGAGGTCGTTGAGCACGGCCTTCAGGCGCTCCTCGAACTCGCCGCGGAACTTGGCGCCGGCGATCAGCGCGCCCATGTCGAGCGCCAGCACGCGGCGGTCGCGCAGGCCCTCGGGCACCTCGCCCTTGACGATGCGCTGGGCCAGGCCCTCGACGATGGCGGTCTTGCCCACGCCGGGCTCGCCGATCAGCACCGGGTTGTTCTTGGTGCGCCGCTGCAGCACCTGTACGGTGCGGCGGATCTCCTCGTCGCGGCCGATCACCGGGTCGAGCTTGCCGCTCTCGGCGCGCGCGGTGAGGTCGATGCAGTACTTCTCCAGCGCCTGGCGCTGTTCTTCGGCGTTCTCGCTCTGCACCTTCTCGCCTCCGCGCAGCTTGTCGATGGCGGCCTCCAGGTTGGCCTTGGTGGCGCCGGCGGCCTTGAGCGCGGCGCCCAGCTCGCCCCTGTCCTCCAGCGCGGCCAGCACGAACAGCTCGCTGGCGATGAACTGGTCGCCGCGCTGCTGGGAGAGCTTGTCGGTGAGGTTGAGCAACCGCGAGAGATCGTTGCCGACGTTGATGTTGCCCTCCTGCCCGCTCACCCTGGGCAGGCGCTCGAGCAGCTCGCCCACGCGCTGGCGGAACGCCGGCACGTTGACGTGGGCCTGGGTCAGCAGCGGTGCGGTCGAGCCGCCCTGCTGGTCGAGCAGCGCGGCCATCACGTGCACCGGCTCGAGCATGTTGTGGTCGCGGCCCACCGCCAGCGACTGCGCGTCGGCCAGCGCCTGCTGGAAGCGCGACGTGAGTTTGTCCATCCGCATGAGTCGTCCCCGCAAAAAGGTGGCGGCCCGCGCCGCCGATGGCAGGGAAATGAAGGCCGGGCGGGCTCGATTCAAGCGCGGCGGTGCCGCGCAGGCGGCCGGCGTTTAGCGTGGCCGGGGGAGGTGAGGCAACCGGCCCGCACTGGTCGTGGGTCGTGGGTCGTGGGCAGGGTGATCGTCACGTCCGGCCTGCGGCACCTCCGGTCGAAACTCCTGCTACTGGCGCTACCCAGCCCCTGCTTGCAGGGGGAGGCCGGGAGGGGGTGGAACCTTGCCTCGAGGCAGGGGTTCACCCCTCCCCGACCCTCCCCTGCACGCCGGGGAGGGAGCAGGCAGCGGGCTTACGCGAGGGTCAGGGTGACGTCGATGTTGCCGCGGGTGGCGTTGGAGTACGGGCAGACGATGTGCGCCTTCTGCACCAGATCCTCGGCAACCTCGCGGGCCAGGCCCGGCAGCGCGATCACCAGCTCCACCTCGATGCCGAAGCCGGTGGGGATCTGGCCGATGCCCACGTGGCCGGTGATGGAGGCATCCGCCGGCAGCGCCACCTTCTCGCGGCCCGCCACGAACTTCAGCGCGCCGAGGAAGCAGGCGGAATAGCCGGCCGCGAACAGCTGCTCGGGGTTGGTGCCGGTGTCGCCGGCGCCGCCCAACTCGCGCGGCACGGTGAGCTTGACGTCCAGCACGCCGTCGGAGGAGACGGCGCGGCCGTCGCGGCCGCCGGTGGCGGTGGCATGGGCGCGGTAGAGGACTTTTTCGATGGACATGGCGATGCTCCTGTTACGTGGGGTCGAGTGTCGGGTGAGGTATGAGGCGGTAATCGTTGACCGGCCTGCCGCCTTGCCGAATTTTTCGCTATTAAATCGTGCACTACTTATTTCTTGGCGCGAAAGGCGTCAGGCATGCCCGGCCAGCCTCCCGCGCAGGCCTTCCAGCGAGGCCTTCAGCTGGTTGAGCTCCTCGAGGCTGCAGCCGGTGGCGCAGAACACGCCCTGCGGCACCGCCTCGGCCTGCGCCTTCAGCGCGCGGCCCTGGCGGGTGAGCGCGATGATCACCTGCCGCTCGTCGCCGGCCGCCCGCGTGCGGGTAATGAGGCCGGCGGCCTCCAGCCGCTTGAGCAGCGGGGTGAGCGTGGCCGAGTCGAGGAACAGCCGCTCGCCGATCTGCGACACCGTCAGCTCGTCGCCCTCCCACAGCACCAGCATCACCAGGTACTGCGGGTAGGTGAGGTCCAGCTTGCGCAGCAGCTTCCGGTAGACCTTGTTCATGGCCAGGGACGCGGCGTAGAGCGCAAAGCAGAGCTGGCCGTCCAGCCGCAGGTGGGACTGGGAGGAAACCGGCGATGGCGGGCGCTTGGAAGTCATGGGCGAAGGATACATAGCGCACTATTAAATAGCAAGCACATCATTTCGCCGAACCCGCCGCCGGTGCGATCTGCTAGCTTGTCGGGGTGGAGCGCTTACGCAAGGTCACCGCCATGACCCCATACACACTGCCGGCGCCGCCCCTTCCGGAGGGGGCGCAGCGCTGGGCCCTTTACCTCGACGTCGACGGCTGCCTGCTCGACTTCGCCGACGACCCTGCGGCGGTAGTGGTCACCCCCGCCCTGCACCGCCTGCTCGAGGCCCTGCACGAAGCCCAGGACGGCGCGCTTGCCCTGGTCAGCGGGCGCAGCCTCGATGACCTGGAGCGGCTGTTCGGTGCGCCGCCGTGGGCGATGGCAGGCCTGCACGGCCTGGAGCTGCGCGATGCCGACGGCCAGCGCAGCACCGCCGCCATCGACCTGGCGGACGAGGCGCGCATGCGGCACGAAGTGTTTGCATTGGCCCGGCGCCTCGACGCCGTGCAGCTGGAAGACAAGCGCCACGCCGTCGCCCTGCATTGCCGCCGCGCGCCGTCGCTGCTGCCGGTCCTGCGCGAGGCCGCCCGCGCGCTGGCCGAGCGCCTGCCCGGCTACGCCCTGCAGGAGGGCGACTACGTGATGGAGTTCAAGCCCGCCGGCATCGACAAGGGCGTAGCCCTGGCCGAACTCTCGCTGATGGCGCCGTTCGCCGGCCGCATGCCGGTCTACCTCGGCGACGACCTTACCGACGAATACGCCTTCGACGCCGCCAACCGCGCGCAAGGCTTGAGCGTGCGCGTGGGTTGGCGCGAGCCCACCCGCGCACGCTTCACGCTGCCTAGCCCCGCCGCCGTGCAGGCTTGGCTGGGCAGCGTACTCGACAGTCTGCAACGAGGAGCCACGTCCCATGCCAGATCCCACGGAGGCCTTCCGTAACGCCAGCCTCGAACTCGGCGTGATCGGCAACGGCAGCATCGCCGCCCTGCTCGACCGGCAGGCGCGCATCGTGTGGTGCTGCCTGCCGCGCTTCGACGCCGACGCCAGCTTCTGCGCGCTGCTCTCGCCGCGCATCGAGGGCGGCGACTGGACCATCGAGCTGCTCGACTTCGAGCGCGCCGAGCAGGACTACGCCCCCAACACCGCCGTGCTGGTCACCCGGCTCTACGACCGCCATGGCGGCGGCATCGAGATCACCGACTTCGCTCCGCGCTACCGTGCGCTCGGCCGCTTCTACTGCCCGGTGATGCTGGTGCGCCAGGTGTGCCCGATCGCCGGCGACCCGCGCATCCGCGTGCTGATGCGACCGCTGTGCGAATACGGCGCCCGCACGCCGCAGACCACCTCCGGCAGCAACCACATCCGCTTCCTGCTCGACGGCGTGGCGCAGCGGCTCACCAGCGACGTCGCGGTGCCGATGATCGAGCGCTCGCTGCCGTTCCGGCTGGACCGCCCGGTGCACTTCGTGTTCGGCCCCGACGAGACGCTGAGCGAGAACCCCTCCACCTTCGCCCGCCGCATGCTCGAGCAGACGCTGGGCTACTGGCGCGAGTGGGTGCGCAACCTGTCCATCCCCTACGAGTGGCAGAACGCGGTGATCCGCGCGGCGATCACGCTCAAGCTTTGCCAGTACGAGGCCACCGGCGCCATCGTGGCCGCGCTCACCACCTCCATCCCCGAGGCGGCGAACACCAGCCGCAATTGGGACTACCGCTTCTGCTGGCTGCGCGACTCCGCCTTCACCGTGCGCGCGCTCAACCGCCTCGGCGCCACGCGCAGCATGGAGGAATACATCCGCTACGTGTTCAACCTCGCCGCCGCCAACGGCGAGGAAGAGATCGGCCCGGTGTTCGGCATCACCTTCGAGCGCGAGATCGAGGAGCGCGTGGTGAGCGGCCTGGACGGCTACCGCGGCATGGGCCCGGTGCGGGTCGGCAACGACGCCTGGCGGCAGCGCCAGAACGACGCCTACGGCTCGGTGGTGCTGGCCTCGGCGCAGTTGTTCTTCGACCAGCGGCTAGAGCGCCGCGGCGACGAGACCACCTTCCACCGCCTGGAACGCATGGGCCGCATCGCCCTGCGCGTGGCCGAGGAACCCGACGCCGGGCTGTGGGAGTTTCGCGGCCGCGCCTCGGTGCACACCTACTCCGCCGCGATGTGCTGGGCCGCCTGCGAGCGGCTGGCCCACATCGCCACCGAGCTCGGCCTGGTCGAGCGCGCCCGGCAGTGGCACGACGAGGCGGTGGCGCTGCACGCGCGCATCGAGGCGCGCACCTGGAACGAGCGGCTCGGCCATTTCGTGGACGCCTACGACGGCGAGCACCTGGACGCGAGCCTGCTGCTGCTCGCCGACGTCGGCTTCGTCAGCGCGGACGACCCGCGCTTCGTCGCCACCGTGGACGCCATCGGCGTGGCGCTCAAGCGCGGCGACTACCTGTTCCGCTACATCGCGCCGGACGACTTCGGCACGCCGGAGACCAGCTTCAACATCTGCACCTTCTGGTACATCGAGGCGCTCTCGGCGATCGGCCGCAAGGAGGAGGCGCGCGCGATGTTCGAGCACATGCTGGCGCAGCGCAATCCGCTCGGCCTGTTCTCCGAGGACATCGCGCCGGCCGGCGGCGAGCACTGGGGCAACTTCCCGCAGACCTATTCGCTGGTGGGTCTGATCCAGGCCGCGATGCGGCTGTCGCGACGCTGGGAGGACGCGCTCTGATGGCGGCGACCGGACCGGCCCGGGAGGTGTCCGCATGGGCCGCCTGATCGTCGTCTCCAACCGCGTGGCGATGCCGGACCAGACCTTCACCGGCGGCCTCGCCTCGGCCATGGACGCGGCGCTGCACGAACGCGGCGGCCTATGGTTCGGCTGGAGCGGCAAGATCTCCGGCCACCACGCGCGGCACCGCCAGCGCCAGGACGGCATCGACTACGTCACCGTCGACCTCGCGCGCACCGACTACGAGAACTACTACGCAGGCTTCGCCAACCGCACGCTGTGGCCGCTGCTGCACTTCCGCCTCGGCCTGATCGACTACCAGCGCGAGCACCTGGACGGCTACCTGCGCGTCAATGCGCTGTTCGCCAGCCACATCGCCGAGCTGCTGGAGCCGGACGACACCGTGTGGGTGCACGACTACCACCTGATCCCGCTGGGCGCGATGCTGCGCGAGCGCCGCGTGGGCAACCGCATCGGCTTCTTCCTGCACACCCCGCTGCCGCCCGCCGCGGCCCTGATCGCGCTGCCGCGCCACCGCGAGCTGTTCGAGGCGCTGGCCCAGTACGACCTGGTGGGCGTACACACCGAGCGCGACCGGCGCGCGCTGGAGGACTACTTCATCAACGAGGTGGGCGCCGTGGCCGAGCCGGGCGGCGTGCTGCGCCTGCCTGACGGGCGCCGCTTCCGCGCCGGCGTGTTCCCGATCAGCATCGACACCGCCGAGGTGGTGCGCGCCGCGCGCTGCGCGGAGCAGCTCGACGAGATCGTGCAGCTGCGCCACAGCCTGGACCACCGCGCGCTGATCATCGGCGTGGACCGGCTCGACTACTCCAAGGGCCTGCGCCAACGCTTCGAGGCCTACGGCCACCTGCTGGACACCAGGCCCGCCCTGCACCGCAAGGTCAGCCTGCTGCAGATCGCCCCGCCCAGCCGCAGCGCGGTGCCCGAATACCGCCAGATCCGCCGCGAGCTGGAGCGCACCGCCGGCCACCTCAACGGCCTGTACGCGGCGCCGGACTGGGTGCCCATCCGCTACGTCAACCAGTCCTACCCGCACGCCGTGCTCACCGGCTTCTACCGCGTGGCGCGGGTGGGCCTGGTGACGCCGCTGCGCGACGGCATGAACCTGGTGGCGAAGGAGTACGTGGCCTCGCAGGACCCGGACGACCCCGGCGTGCTGGTGCTCTCGCGCTTCGCCGGCGCCGCGCAGGAACTCACCGAGGCGCTGCTGGTGAACCCCGCCGACACCGCCGAGGTCGCCGATGCCCTGGCCCGCGCGCTCGGCATGTCGCTGCGCGAACGGTGCGAGCGTTGGCGGGCGATGATGGACGTGCTGGAGCGCCACGACATCACGGCGTGGCGCAATGCCTTCCTCGGCGAGCTGAGACAGCCTCCGCCCTGAGGGCTTGTCGGCGATCTTTGTTGGCGGCGGGATGGGGCCCTTGCGGCGTGTCTTGCGGTGGGCATGGATGCGAGGGAGTGCGGCGACTCCGCTCCGCGCACGTCCGGTTTTTTGAAGCGAAACGGTGGCGTGATCTGGCCGGCCGTTGGCCGGGGGTTTCGCTCATCTGCCG
>NZ_LFQR01000101.1 GCF_001182895.1 Frateuria defendens
AAGTAACTCGCTCCCCGGCAGGGGAGCGAAACCCCGGCCGAAGGCCGGCCAGCACAAAAGAACACCCCAACAAGCGAGCATCACCCCAAGCAAACCCTCACCCCGCCAGCAACGCCTCAATCTCCTCCGCCCCCTTCGGCACCCCCACCGTCAACACCTCCGGCCCCTCGCGTCCCACCGCCACGTCGTCCTCGATGCGGATGCCGATGCCGCGCCAGCGCGCCGGCACCGAGGCCTCGTCGGGGGGCACGTAGATGCCCGGTTCCACCGTCACCACCATGCCCGGCTCCAGCAGGCGCGATTGGCCGTCGACGCGGTAGTCGCCCACGTCGTGCACGTCCAGGCCCAGCCAGTGGCCGGTCTTGGCGGGGAAGAAGCGCTGGTAGCGGCCCTCGCGCACGGCCGCCTCCGCGCCGCCCTCGATCAGGCCGAGCACGCACAGGCCCTCGGCGATCACCCGCACCGCGGCCTCGTGCGCGGCGTTGAAGGGGCGGCCGGGGCGCACTTCGTCGATCGCCGCGAGCTGCGCGGTCAGCACCACGTCGTACAAGGCGCGCTGCTCGCGCGAGTAGCAGCCGCCGACCGGGAAGGTGCGGCTGATGTCGGACGCATAGCAGTCCACCTCCGCGCCGGCGTCGATCAGCAGCAGCTCGCCCTCGCGCAGCGGCGCGCGGTTGGCCTGGTAGTGCAGTACGCAGGCGTTGGCGCCGCCGGCGACGATGGGCGGAAAGGCCGCCTGCGCGCCGCGCCCGCGCATCACGCGCAGCAGCTCGGCCTCCACCTCGTATTCGCGCAGGCCCGCGCGCGCCAGCCGCATCGCCGCATGGTGGGCCTCGGCGGCGATGGCGGCCGCCTCGCGCATCAGCTTCAGCTCCGCGCGCGACTTGTACAGGCGCAGGTCGTGCAGCATGTGACCCAGCGCCACGAACTCCTTGGGTACCACGCCGCCGCCGCGCAGCTGGCGCAGGCGGCGCATCCAGCCCATCAGCTGGGCGTCGAAGGCGGGCTCGCGGCCGAAGTGGCAGTAGACGCGCGCGCGGCCCTCGATCATGCCGGGCAGGATGTCGTCAATGTCCTCGATGGGGAAGGCGTCGTCCAGACCGTAGTCGCCCACCGCGCGCTCGGTGCCCACCGACTCGCCGTGCCAGCGCTCGCGCTCGGCGTCGCGCTCGCGGCAGAACAACACCACCTCGCCGTGGCGGCGGCCGGGCAGCAGCGCCAGCACGGCGTCGGGCTCGGGGAAACCGGTGAGGTAGTGGAAGTCCGAATCCTGCCGGTACGGCCAGGCCGCGTCGGCGTTGCGCATGCGCTCGGGCGCGGCGGCCACCAGCAGCGCCGCGTCCTCGCCGGCCATGCGCATCAGCTGGCGGCGGCGGCGGGCGAACTCTTCCGCCGCGATGTTCAATGCAGGGTGCTGCCCGGGGGCTGCCGCGCGCTGCGGCATTCGGCGAACAGCAGCATCGCGCCCATGCGCACGAATTCGTGCACTTCGATCAGCGCGTCCTCGTCCTCGCTCTCGTCGCCGAAGTCGAAGGCCGAGGCGGCGATGGCGGCGAAGTCGCGCAGGATCTCGCGCGCCTCGTCGGAGAGCTGCTCGTGCGCCGGCGCGCCGGCCAGGCCGAAGCCGCCGAGGAAGCCGCGGCACCAGTCCACCAGCGCCTCGGCGCGCTCGGTCAGCGGGCGGTCGTCGGCGGGCAGCAGCGGCTCGAAGCTCAGGTCGCTGTCGGCCAGCTCGCTTTCGGCCTGCCGCGCCAGTTCGCGCAGCAGCGCGCTGTCGGCGGCCGCAGGGGCGACGCCCTCGCCCTCCAGTTGCAGCACCTCGATCGGGGATTGCTTGCCCAGCGTGCCGCCGCCGGCGAGGAAGCCGCTCAGCGAGCCGTGCAGCTCGCTGGCCTCCACGCCCAGCCGCAACCGGCGGACCGAGGCGTCGAGGTCGGCGTAGTTGATCGGTTCGGCAGTGCTCATGGCGAAATTCCGTGGGAGACGAATGCCAAGTTTAATGCCTGTCTCCTCGATGCGATGCTGATGGCGGATCGTCACGAGGGCTCATCTCGTATCGGCACCCCAGCAACGACGGCGCGCTCGAGCACCTGCCCAGCTTGCTGCTGGCGAAGAACCACGGCGGCCCGATCCCGCTCAACCCCACCGCACCGGCCAAGGAGCTGCGCCCGGCCGCCGCGTGGTACCGCGTGCGCATCGAGGGCGAGGGCCTGCCCGCGCCGATGGCCGCCGAGCAGGGTGTGGCCGTACACCTCGACGGCACCCGGCAGAGCCTGGCGCGGCGCTGGATCGACAGCGCGCTGCTGATCCTGCTGCAGCAGACCGGGCTGGGCAAGGAAGGCTGAAGCGTCCCCGCCCGGCGTGCGCGGCGTGCGCGGCGTGCCCGGTTTTCGCCCCACGCCCTTGCTATAGTGCCGGGCATGAGCACCCCCGACAGCGCGCAGCACGAAATCGCCGCCCTGAGCCTGCAGATCGACCGCCTGCTCGACCTCGTGCGCCGGCTGGGCGAAGAGAACCGCAGCCTGCGCCACAGCCAGGAGCAGCTCGCCACCGAGCGCGCCGGCCTGGTCGCCCGCAACGAGCAGGCGCGCAGCCGGGTCGAGGCCATGATCCAGCGCCTGAAGACCCTCGAGAGCAACGGTTGAGCCGATGAGCACCCCCAGCGAACCGGTCGCGCTGCGACTGATCGACCGCGAATTCCTGATCGCCTGCGCGCCGGAAGAGCGCGAGGGCCTGCTGGAGGCGGCCAACTACCTCGACGGCAAGATGCGCGAGCTGCGCGCCAACGCGCGCACGCCCGGCTTCGACCGCCTGGCGGTGCTCGCCGCGATCAGCATCGCGCACGAGTTCCTCGCCCTGCGCAAGCAGCATGCCGGCACCGACCACAGCGTGGTCGAGGGCATCGCGGCATTACGCCACAAGCTCGATGCCGTGCTGGAGGCCTACGCCGGTTCGCGTTGAGCGACACGCACAGTGGCGCATCGTGCCGCCTGGCCTTAAAATCGTCCTCGGCGTTTTCTGCGATGTGCGCCAGCACACTCTTACATTTGCCTTGTTCCTAAATACGGCCCCGGGTCGGCTTTTCCATCGGCTGTTGTGCATGTCCGCCGCGTGCGGGAAGCCTTGAAGCCATGTAGCCCTCCCACCTGATCCATCGTGGATCAAGGTCGTTTGGTGGGCAGCGGCATCGCGGTTGACGCCACCTTCTTACCGCTCCGCCCGACTGTGGTTCCGACATCGGGCGAGCCTGCGGACCGCCCGCGGCGAAGGCTGCGGGCGTTCTCTTTCCAGGAGCCGCGAAACGTGGACGACGCCACCGCCCAGCGCCCCGCGCTGCGCCAGCAGCTAGCCGAACGCCGGCGCGCCCTCGGCCCGCCCGAGCGCATGGCGGCCGCCCAGGGCCTGCGCCGCAGCCTGGAGCAGCTGCCCGAGTACCACACCGACGCCCGCGTGGCCGGCTACTGGGCGCGCGACGGGGAGCTGCCGCTCAACCTGGTGATCCCGCCGCTGCTCGCGCGCGGCCAGCAGTTCCTGCTGCCGATGCTGGGCGAGGACGGCACGCTGCGCTTCGCCCCGTGGGCCTCCGGCGAGGCCATCGAGCCCAACCGCTATGGCATCCCCGAACCGGTGGCGCCGCATGCCTGGTTCGCGCCGTTCCAGCTCGACCTGGTGCTGGTGCCGCTGCTCGGCTTCGACCGCCGCGGCCATCGCCTCGGCTACGGCGGCGGCTGGTACGACCGCAGCTTCGCCTTCCTGCGCGAGCAGCTGCGCCCCACCGAGCCGCTGCTGGTGGGCGTGGCCTACCATTTCCAGGAACTGGAAGCGATCGCCGAGGCGCCGTGGGACGTGCGCCTGGACTACATCGCCACCGACCGCGAACTGATCGACTGCACCCCGGAAGCCGCCGCATGAACCACTGGCTGATGAAGTCCGAGCCGGACGCCTTCTCCATCGACGACCTGAAGCGCAAGAAGCAGGAGCCGTGGGACGGCGTGCGCAACTACCAGGCGCGCAACTTCATGCGCGACGGCATGCGCGTGGGCGACCCGGTGTTCTTCTACCACTCCAACTGCGACGAGCCCGGCATCGTGGGCATCGCGGAAGTGGCCACCGACGCCTACCCCGACCCCAGCCAGTTCGACCCCAAGAGCAAGTACTTCGACGCCGCCAGCTCGCGCGACAAGCCGCGCTGGATGCTGGTGGAGGTGAAGTTCGTGCGCAAGCTCAAGCGCACCATCACCCTCAAGGAGCTGCAGCAGCAACCCGCGCTGGCCGAGATGGCGCTGGTGCGCAAGGGCAACCGGCTGTCGGTGATGCCGGTGGCCGCTAGGGAGTGGAAGGCGATCCTGGCGCTGGAATGAGCGCCGCCCGCACGCGCCGCGGCGGGCCATGCCCCGCGGCGGCGGCGCTGCTACGATGCGCGCGCCGCGGCCGGCCCGGACGCCGTCGCCGCGCCCCCTTCCAACGATGACCGCAGGTCGCCCCGCATGAGCAGCAACGAGAAACGCCTGGCCGGCGAGGCCGCCCTCCGCTACGTCGAGGACGGCATGATCGTCGGCGTCGGCACCGGCTCCACCGTGGCCTATTTCATCGACGCGCTGGCGGACATCAAGGACCGCATCCAGGGCGTGGTGTCCAGCTCCGAGCAGTCCACCGCGCAGCTGGCCCGGCACGGCATCCCCGTGCTCGACCTCAACGCCACCGGCCCGCTCGCGCTCTACGTGGACGGCGCCGACGAGTGCGACCCGCAGCGCTGCCTGATCAAGGGCGGCGGCGCCGCGCTCACGCGCGAGAAGATCGTGGCCGAGGCGAGCGCCAAGTTCGTCTGCATCATCGACTCGGGCAAGTGCGTGGACGTGCTGGGCAAGTTCCCGCTGCCGATCGAGGTGATCCCGATGGCGCGCAGCCTGGTCGGCCGCGAGGTCGTCAAGCTCGGCGGCCAGCCGGTGTGGCGCGACGGCGTGGTCACCGACAACGGCAACTGGGTGATCGACGTGCACGGCTGGCGCATCGCCGACCCGGTGGGGCTGGAGCGGCAGCTCAACCAGATCCCCGGCATCGTCACCGTGGGCCTGTTCGCCCGCCGCCGCGCCGACGTGGTGCTGGTGGGCGATCGGGTGCTGTAAGCGCCTGCGCGCACCCTGAACCGGCCATGCGAGAAGGCGGGTGCGGCGCTGCCCGCCCCTCCCGCCGGCCGCGCCAAATGCGAGCGCCCACACACGGCGCCGCGAGGCCCGGCTGCTATGCTCCGGCCAGGGAACCGGGCCCCAGGCCCGTCAGGCAAAGGAGTTTCGATGTTCGCCACGCGACGTCGCGCCCGAGTGCGCCCGGCCTCGTCCGGACACGTCCGCCCCCACGGCCGCCGCCCGGCGCCGCCGTGGCTGGCGCTGGGCCTGCTGGCCCTGCTGCTGCCCCTCCACGCCGCCCGCGCGGCGCAGGACGAGGCGGCCCCGGGCTACCGCCCCGCCTACGCCCAATGCCTCGACGCCGTCGCCAAGGGCGGCGACCGCTCGGCCTGCGTGGCGCAGGAGTTCGACGCTCAAGACGCCCGCCTCAACGCGGCCTACCGGCAGCTCGCCGGCTCGCTCGACCCCGCCGGCCGGCAGGCCCTGCGCGCGGAGGAACGGCAGTGGATCGCCGCGCGCGACCAGGCCTGCGGCCAGGGCGCGGTGAAAAACGAGTGCTCGCTGGAGCGCACCGCGCGCCGCGCGGACGAACTGGCCCGGCGCATCGGTGGCGCGCCGGCCGACGCCGGCGGCGCCTTCGAAGGCAACTGGGCCTACCGCAGCCGCTGCGGTTCGGGCCACTACGTGCAGCTCTCGGTGGAGCGCGTCGCCGGCGGCAAGGCCAGCGGTACCTGGTCCGACGGCACCGACGTCGGCGGCGACTCCGGCGCGTTCGAGGGCAGCCTCCGCGACGGCAAGCTCTACGTGCGCTTCTGCACCGAAGAGAGCAAGAAAGGCCTGCCGGCCTGCCCGCAGTACGGCGCCGAGGACACCGCCTACTTCGCGCGCCGAGGCGGCGCGCTGACCTGGTACGACTCCGCCGGCAGCGGCGCCGGCCGGACCTTCCAGCCCTACGTGGCGCTGCAGCGCGCCAGGCCCGGCGAGAAGGTGCCGCTCGACACCCACTGCCCCGCCAACCCCGACTGATCCGCTGATCGCCAAGGAGACAGGCCATGCCAGCATTGACGGACAACGAAGCCCGCGCCCTCGCCTATTTCGCCATCGGCGTCACCTCCGAGGGCACGGACCGCAGCTACCGGCTGAGCTTCGCCGGCAACATCGTGCCGGACGCGCACGGCGTGCCGCGGATGTACCCCAAGGGCAACAGCGGCTATTCCATCGGCACGCTGCAGACCGACCTCGGCCAGCACAACGAGGCCGCCACGGCGCTGGTCGACGCCTACCAGCGCTGGGCCGGCACGGCGCACCCCGACTGGGCCCTGGACCCCGCCCAGCGCGCGCAGACCGTGGCCGACCTCGGCCGCGACGGCGACACCATCCGGGCCCAGAACCGCCGCGCCCTCGACCCCACCGTCAGGTCACACCTCGACCAGTTCCTGGCCAGCGACGCGGGCAAGACCTTCGTCCACCAGCACGACGTCGCCCAGGTGGACAAGCTGATGCACGACGTGGTGACGCCGCTGCGCGGCACCGCGCTCTACCAGCATGCCTCCGCCGAGGACCAGGCGCGGCTGCTGGCGATCACCGCCAAGGCCTACAACCAGAGCGAGGTCTACGGGCGCCGCGTGCTGGGGCACATCCAGGACGGCAGCGCCTGCTGCACGTGACCCACCCGGGCGCCGCGCACAGCCAGCCGGCGCGCGGCGCGCCCGCGCCGGGGCAGGCCAGCGGCGAGCACGTCCAGCACCCCGGCAGCCTGCGCGAGCACGACCACGGCGCCCCGGTGCAAGCATTGCAGGCCCGGCTCGCCGCGCTCGGCTACGCCGGCGCCCACGACCGCAGGCTGATCGCGGACGGCGACTTCGGCGCCGATACCAAGGCCGCCGTCGAGGCCTTCCAGCGCAGCCGCCACCTGGAGCCCGACGGCATCGCCGGCGCCAAGACCCTCGACGCCCTCCGCCAGGCCGAGCACCCGCAACAGGCGCCGGCGGCGAACCTGGCCGACGCCGCCCACCCCGGCCACGCGATGTACCAGCAGGCCCTGCGCGGCGTGCACGGCATCGACGCCGCGCACGGCCGCACGCCCGACCAGCTGAGCGACAACCTCGCCGCCTCCCTGACGCTGGAGGCGCACAGGCACGGCCTGAGCCGCATCGACCACGTGGTGCTGAGCGACGACGGCAAGCGCGTCTATGCCGTGCAGGGCGAGCTGAACTCGCCGTTCAAGCGCATCGCCGACGTCGACGTGGGCCAGTCGGTCGCCAAGCCGGCGGCGCAAAGCGGTGCCGAGTGGAACGCGCCGCCGCCGGGCCACGCTGCGCCCTCGCACGCGCCGCAGCCGGTCCCGCCGCCGCAGCCCCAGCCGGCCGAACCGCCGCCCGTGCACCGCTGAAACGCAAACGGCGCCACGCGGGAACGCGGCGCCGTCGGCATCGGTATCGGTATCGACGTCGGCAGGCCAGCCGCGCGGCGATCCGTGCCGGGTCGCCGCGCAACCGTACCGGGGCCGGCTTACTGCCCCTGCCCCAGCGCCGTCATCAGGCTCGCCTGGCTTTGCAGGGCGAGGGTCTGCGCCTGCGCCAGCTGGTCCTCCGCCTCCAGCAGCGTGCTCTGCACCTGCAGCGTGTCGATGAAGGCGGACTCGCCGCTGCGCCAGGACTGGTCGATCTGGCCGTAGGCCGAGCGGGCGCTCGCCGCCGCCCGGGCCAGGCCCTCCACCCGCACGCGGTGGCGCTCGGTTGCGGCCAGGGCCGTCTCCACCTCGGCCACCGCGGCGAGCACGGTGGCGCGGTAGGCGTAGAGCGCCTGCTCCGCCTCCGCACGCCGCAGCGCGACCACGCTGCGCCGGCGCTTGCCGTCGAACAACGGCGTGCTGGCGCCGGCGCCCGCCATCCAGGCGATGGAGCGCGCGAAGCTGGCGCCGGAGAAGCCGTTGACCGCGGCGCCCAGCACGCCGGCCAGGCGCAGGTGCGGCTTGAGCTCGGCCTCGGCCACGCCGACGCGCGCATAGGCTGCGATCACCCGCGCCTCGGCCGCGCGCACGTCGGGGCGGCGGCGCAGCAGGTCGGCCGGCGTGCCCACGCCGGCGGGCGGCGCCCAGGCCGGCAGCTTGGCCACCGGCTTCAGCTGCGCGTAGACCTGCTGCGGCGTGGCGGCGGTGAGGATGGAGAGCCGGTCGAGCGCGCTCTGGCGCTGCAACGCCAGCGCCGGCAGCTCCGCCGCCGTGGCCTCGCGCTGCGTCTGCGCACGGTCCACGTCGGCCAGCGGCACCTCGCCGGCGTCGAACATCTGCCGGGTGAAGGTCTCCGTCTCCGCCTGGTTGTGCGCGTTGGTGCCCACCAGGTCGAGCCGCCGCTCCAGGCCGCGCACGGCGAGGTAGGTCTGCACCACCTCGCCCACCACCGCCACGCGCACCGCGCGGGCGTCGTCCTGCGTGGCGGCGAGGTCGGCGTCGGCCGCGGCCACGTTCCGGCGGATGCGCCCGAACACGTCCAGCTCCCACGAGGCGCTGGCGTTGACGCCGTAGACGTTGGCGGTCACCGGCTCGAAGGTCCACGACTGCGCGGCGGGGTAGCGCTGCCGCGTGGCGCCGGCGTTGAGGTCCACCTGCGGCCGGCGCTCGGCGGCGGTCGCGGTGCGCAGCGCCCGCGCCGCGTCGATGCGCGAGACGGCCGTCTTGAGGTCGAGGTTCTCGGCCAGCGCGGCCTGCACCAGCTGGTTCAGCACCGGATCGTCGAAGCGCTGCCACCAGTCGCCGAGATCGGGGATGGCCGCGTTGCCGGCGGAAGGCAGGTTGGCGTAGGACTCGGCCACCGGCGGGGGCGTCGGCTTGACGGCCTTCGGCGCGGCGCAGGCCGCGAGCAGGATGGCCGAGCCCAGCGCGGCGGCGAGCAGGCGAAAGCGGATCATGGCGTCACCTCCGTCGCCAGTGCAGGCGTGGCGGCAGCTTGTTGCTTCTCGCGGCGCGAGGCCAGCTTGCGGATGCCGACGTAGAACACCGGCGTGAACAGCAGGCCGAAGAAGGTCACGCCGATCATGCCGAAGAACACCGCGGCGCCCACGGCCTGGCGCATCTCCGCACCGGCGCCGTCGGAGATCACCAGCGGCAGCACGCCGAGGATGAAGGCCAGCGAGGTCATCACGATGGCGCGCAGGCGCTGCTTGCACGCCTCCACCGCCGCCTCGACGATGCTGCGGCCCTCCATCTCCAGCTGGCGCGCCACTTCCACGATCAGGATCGCGTTCTTCGCCGCCAGGCCCACCAGCACGATGAAGCCGATCTGGGTGAGGATGTTGATGTCCTGGCCCATCGCCTTGACGCCCAGCGCAGCGGCCAGCAGGCACATCGGCACGATCAGCAGGATCGCCACCGGCAGGCTCCAGCTGCCGTACTGCGCGGCCAGCACCAGGTAGACCAGCAGTACGCACAGCGGGAACACCAGCATGCCCGTGCTGCCCGTGGTGGTCTGCTGGTAGGACAGGTCCGTCCACTCGTAGGCGATACCGGGCGGCAGCACCTGTTTGGCGAGCGACTCCATGGTCTTGATCGCGTAGGCGGAGCCCAGGCCCGGCGCGGTGTCGCCGTTGATCTCGGTGGAGGGGTAGAGGTTGTAGCGCGGCGCGCGGTCCACGCCGAGGATGTCCTCGATGCGGGTCACGCTGCCGATCGGCACCATGTTGCCGTCCCTGTTGCGCACCTTGATGCGGGCCAGGTCCGCCGCGGTGATGCGGAAGGGCAGGTCCGCCTGCGCGGTGACGCGGTAGGTGCGGCCGATGATGTTGAAGTCGTTGATGTAGGTGGAGCCGAAGTAGGTCTCGATGGCCTGGTTGATCTGTGCGCTGGAGACGCCCAGCATCTCCGCCTTCTCGCGGTCCAGCTCCACGTGCACCTGCGGCGTGGCTGCCGAATAGGGCGTGTACACGCCGACCATGCCGGGCGTCTTGTTGGCCGCGGCGATCAGGTCGCCGGTGGCCTTGGCCAGCGCCTCGGTGCCGAGGCCGGCGCGGTCCTCCAGGCGCATCGAGAAGCCGCCCGTGCTGCCCAGGCCCTGCACCGGCGGCGGCATCGCCACCACGATCGAGGCCTCGGTGACGCTGGCGAGGCGCTTGCGCAACTCGGCGGCGATCTTCTCGATGGTGAGCCCCTCGGGCTTGCGCTCCGACCACGGCTTGAACACCGGGAACAGGCCCGCGCTGCTGGGCGAGTTGGTGCCGGTGGCCGCCGACACGCCGGAGAACACCGGCACGCGGGCCACCCCGGGCACGCCGAGCGCGATGTCCTCGACCTTGCGCGCCACCGCGCTGGTGCGCTCCAGCGTGGAGCCGTCCGGCATGGCGATCAGCACCACCACGTAGCCGCGGTCCTGCGCCGGAATGAAGCCCTTGGGCGTGGACGCCATCAAGTACACCGTGGCGGCGATCAGCACCACGTAGGCCACCAGCATCGCCGGGATGAAGCGCACCACCCGGCGCACCAGGTTGCCGTAGCCGTCGGACAGGCGCTCGAAGCCGCGGTTGAAGCCGCCGGCCAGGCGCTGCACGGCGCGGCGCACGGGGCCACCGTGCCCATGCCCGCCCTGCTCGTGCGCCTTGAGGATCTTGGCCGACAGCGCCGGCCCCAGCGTGACCGAGGCGAAGAACGAAATGGCCGTCGAGACGGCTATCGTCACCGCGAACTGCTTGAAGAACTGGCCGGAGATGCCGGGTATGAAGGCGGTCGGCACGAACACCGCGCACAGCACCAGGGTGATGGCGAACAGCGCGCCGCCCACCTCCTTCATGGTGAGCAGGGTGGCCTCGCGCGGCGAGGCGCCGAGCGCGAGATGGCGCTCCACGTTCTCCACCACCACGATGGCGTTGTCCACCACGATGCCCACCGCCAGCACCAGGCCGAACAGGGTGAGGTTGTTGATCGAGTAGCCCAGCATCGCCATCACGGCGAAGGTGCCGACCAGCGAGACGGGAATGGACAGGATCGGGATGATCGAGGGCCGCCAGCCCTGCAGGAACACCAGCACCACCAGCACCACCAGCACCACGGCCTCGTAGATGGTCTTCACCAGCTCGTGGATGCTGTCGCCAATGAACTCGGTGGGGTTGTAGCCGATGTTGTAGACGATGCCCTTGGGCAGCTCCTTGCCCAGCTCCGCCATCTTCTTCTCCACCGCGGCCATGGTGGCCACAGCGTTGGCGCCCGGGCGCTGCAGCACCTGCAGGGCGATGGTCGGGTGGCGCAGCATGTAGCTGTCGGTGGCGTAGGCGAGCGCGCCCACTTCCACCCGGGCCACGTCCGCCAGCCGCACCACGCGACCACCGTTGCCCTGCTTGACGATGATGCGGCTGAAGTCGGCCGGGCTCTTCAGCCGCCCCTCGAAGATCAGGTTGGGCTGGAAGGCCTGGTCGGTGATCGGCGCCTGCGCGATCACGCCGCCGGCGAGCTGGATGTTCTGCGCGCGCACCGCGGCGATCACGTCGGCGGGGGTGAGGTTGAACGAGGCCACGCGCTCGGGGTCGAGCCAGATGCGCATGGAGTACTCGCGCGCGCCCAGCGGGTTGATGTCGCCCACGCCGTCGATGCGCTTCAACGCATCGGCCACGTTGCGGATGGCGTAGTTGGAGACGTAGAGCTGGTCGTAGCTCTGGTCGGGCGAGTACAGGAAGATCGTCGCCAGCTGCGTGGGCGAGGACTTGCGCACCGACACGCCGCTGCGCTGCACGGGCTCGGGCAGGCGCGGCGTGGCCAGCGCCACGCGGTTCTGCACCAGCACCTGCGCCTTGTCCACGTCGGTGCCGGGCTTGAAGGTCACGGTGATGTTGAGGCCGCCGTCGGAGGTGGCCTGGCTGTACAGGTAGATCATGTCCTCCACGCCGTTGACCTCCAGCTCGATCGGCGTGGACACGGTCTGCGACACCGTCTCGGCCGAGGCGCCGGGGTAGCTGGCCTGGATCACCACGGTGGGCGGGGCGATGTCGGGGTACTCGGAGACGGCCAGCGTGAAATACGCCAGCCCGCCCGCGATGGTGAGGACGATGGAGAGCACGATGGCGAGCACCGGCTGCTCCACGGAGAGGCGGCCGATGTTCACGACTGGCCCTCCTTCGACGCGCTCAGGGCGAGCTTGGCGGCGTCGGCCTGCGCCTTGGCGTCCACTTCCTCGCCCGGGCGCACGCGCTGGAAGCCTTCCACGATCACGTTGTCCTGCGCGCCCACGCCTTCGGTGATCTCGCGCAGGTTGCCGAACAGCCGGCCCAGCGTCACCGGGCGCACCGCCACCGTCTTGTCGGCCTTCACCACGTAGAGCACGCGGCGGGTGGCGTCGGTGGCGACGGCGGTGTCGGGCACCAGCAGCGCGGGGTGCGTGGCGGCGCTCGCAAGTTGCACGCGGCCGAACTGGCCGGGGCTCAGGCGCAGGTCCGGGTTCGCCACGCGGGCGCGCTGGCGCAGCGTGCCGGTGGAGTTGTCCAGGCGGTTGTCCACGAAGTCGAGCGTGCCGGTGAGCGAGGGCTTCTCGTCGCCCGGCAGCGAGATCGCCACCTGGCGCGGCGCGGCCGCGCCGCCGTGCTGCTCCGCCTCGCGGGTGTAGCGCAGGTAGCTCTCCTCGTCGATGTCGAAATAGATGTCGATCGGGTCCTGCGAGACGATGGTGGTGAGCACGGTGGCGTTGCTGTCACCGCCGTTCACCAGGTTGCCGTCGCTGACGCGCTTGCGGCTGATGCGGCCGTCCATCGGCGCGCTGATGCGGGTGAAGGAAAGGTCGAGCCTGGCCCGCGCCAGCGCGCCCTCGGCGCTGGTCACCTCCGCCTCGGCGCCCTGCAATGCCTGGCGGCGCTGGTCGAACAGGCTCTGCGCGATGGTGTGGGTGGTGATCAGCGTCTGCGCGCGCTCGAACTCCTGCTGGCTCAGCCGCAGCTGCGAGCGCGCCTTCGCCAGCGCGCCCTCGGCCTCGGTCACCGCCGCCTGGAACGGCCGCGGGTCGATCTCGAACAGGAGGTCGCCCTTCTTCACCAGGGCGCCGTCCTTGAAGGCGATCTTGTCGAGGTAGCCGCCCACGCGCGAGCGCACCTCCACCGTGTCGATGGCCTCGAAGCGGCCGGTGTAGGTATCCACGTCGCGCACCTGCTGCTGCACGGGGTGGCTCACCCGCACCGTCTGCACGCTGGGGGCCGCCTGGGCGTCGGACTTGCAGCCGGACATCAGCAGTGCCGCAGCGATCGGCAACAACGCCAACACGCCCAGCGTCGCCACGCGACCGGTCCTGAGATTCGTATTCATGAGATAGCTCCGCCTCCGTAATCCCGGTTTCGCCCTGGCCGAACGGCCGGTGCAGCCGGATTGAGTTGCGTGGAGTATCGGAGCCGGACTGGGCCGGAAAAACCGTCCGGCCCTCATAAGACTGTTGCAGCGGAAGCAAGAATGCCGGCGAGGTTGCCGGCATTCGGTACAAGGATCCAGGCGAAGCCGGAAAGCACACCGCCAGGCGACCGATGCAGTCGGGCGTGCGCTTCCGCCCTCCGCTCGCCATGGCGCGAAGGTCATGGACGATGCCATGGCGGGCGTTGCGCAAAAGCCGGCCCATGCTTCGGGCCGGCGGGCGGGCTTATTGAAGTGCGCGGCTAGAGCAGCCACACCGCCGTATTGCCGGGCAGCGTAGTCGGTTTGTCCAGCCTCTCGCTGGACAGCAGCAACTCGCCGGCCGGCAGCGGCACCGGCTCGCTGCCCAGGTTCACCACCACACGGACCTTGCCGTTGGCGAACATCAGCACGTCCTTGCGCGACGGCAGCCATTGCAGCCGGCCACCGCCCAGGCTGTGCTCGCGCCGCCCCCGCAGCAACTGCCGGTACAGCTCCAGCGTCGAACCCCGCACACCCTCCTGGCGATCCACCGCGTAGCGCGCGAAACCCGCCGGCTGCGGCAGCCAGCTCAAGGCGCCTGGACCGAAGCCGAAGGCCGGCGCATCGCCCCGCCAGGGCAGCGGCACCCGGCAGCCGTCGCGCCCGATCTCGGCGCCCGCGGTGCGGAAGAAGGCAGGGTCTTGGCGGTATGCCGCTTCCAGCGTGGTGTGCTCGGGCAAGCCCAGTTCCTCGCCCTGGTAGATATAGGCCGAGCCCGGCAGCGCCAGGGTGAGGAAGGCGGCCGCACGCGCGCGGCGCAGGCCCAGCGCCTCGTCCGGCTGCTCGCCGGCCGCGTCGATGCCCTGCGGCCGCGCGCCGGGCTTGCTCAGGCCATAGCGAGAGCTGTGGCGCACGCCGTCGTGGTTGGACATCACCCAGCTGGTGGGCGCGCCCACCGTGCCGGCCACGGCCAGCGAATTGGCGATCACCTCGCGCAGCTCGCCCGCGTCCCAATGCGCCAGCAGGTAATCGAAGTTGAAGGCCTGCTGCATCTCGTCGCGGCGGATGTAGCGCGCCAGCCGCGCGGGCGGCTTCACCCAGGCTTCCGCCACCATCATGCGCTCGCCCGGATAGCCGTCCAAAATGCGGCGCCACGCGCGATAGATCTCGTGCACGCCGTCCTGGTCCCACATCGGGCCGGCCGACGCACCGGCGTCCTCCGCCCCCTCGACCATGGCCACCTTGCCGTCCCAGTCGGGCAGGCCCTTCGCCTTGATCAGGCCGTGCGCCACATCGACGCGGAAGCCGTCCACGCCGCGGTCGAGCCAGAAACGCAGCACCGCCTCGAACTCGGCGCGCACCGCCGGGTGCTCCCAGTTCAGATCCGGCTGGCGCCGGTCGAACAGGTGCAGGTACCACTGCGCATCGCCCGGCGCGCGCGACCACGCGATGCCGCCGAAGACGCTCTGCCCATATTATAAAACGTCTGCTTGTTGTCGACTGGCCCCTTTTCTACCGTCGCATGCTTCTTCAGGAGATAGGCGCGGAGAAAATCCAGATCGTTGCACTTCATATTGCTCCCCTTGAGACCTCCCAGTGAGGCCCGGATGAACACATCTGGGGTAGGAAGCGCGCCATTCAAGTGCCCGCGAAAAAAATGACTAGGCTCCGACCGTCCGAAGTCACGGTGTTCATGGGCGGGACGAGAGCCTTGGTCAAGCTCGCCCCTCTTGCCCGATTGCGTCCGACGCATTCGCACTGACCCACCCGAACATTGACCCGCTGTCTATGCTGCCGAAAATGGGCTACAGCACAGCGTTCTGCATCTGCCATGATGTCGCCAACGCCGTTCACAGGAAGTGCTCGCGCTCATGTCCATCGACGAATCTTCTATCCTCCGCCTCGCGAGCATCATCCAAGACGCTGTGGCCCTGGGCCAAGCCGTGCTGGATGGCGACGCCGCAGAAGCCCGCTTACGTGCCGACCAAGTTTTTTTGCACGCCAGCGAAGCAAGACTGGACGGGGTCGCCCATGCCGCCGTGATCGTCATCGACTGCCTCAGGCCTGTGGGTCATTCCACCGGCCAAGGGTGCGGAAGTGCCATTAAGGCACTCTCGATGGAAATCGACCGGGCGCAGACGCATCAACTGACCCAACGCCTGGCGCTTTTCTAGCTTCACCCTCAAGGTCGGCGGCGGGCAACCGAGGGGTTCCGGTTGTCCGCCGCGGGCCCGCCGAAGGCCACCAGGACGGTCACCGAATTCGTGCACCGGTCGCCATGCGATGGCACAAGCGGTTCGCTAAGATGGTCACGGCCGCAACCGTGCGGCTTGCCTCAAGGAGCCACGGATGACGACCCGATGATGCGCCCCGCTTCCGCCCTTGCCAGCGTGCTAGCCGCCTTGCTGGTGGCCTGCGCTACCCCGACCGGCGAGACGCCTTCGCCGCGCCCAGCCGCTCCGAGCCGTCCAGTTCCTAACCAGGACCACCCGATGACCCCTGCCGTCCCAAACGCGGCCGTACTGGCGGGCGCCCGTGATGCCGCCAGCCGCGTGCTTCGCTTCCTGTCCGAGACTCAATCGTCCAACGATTTTTCAGCCACTCAGGTCGGGCAACGCATGGGGGTGACCCTGACGCCTGACCCCAGCAACGGTGAGGAGTGGACGGCGTATCGCAGCGGAAGCCTCGGCGGAGGCTGGACCTATGGCGTCCAACAAGCCGACGCCCGGGCTTCGCAGGGGCGTGTCTTCGGCTTTTGGTTCTACAACGACGACCGGGCGGCTGACCCGGCGCCCGTGTGCGCCCTGCCGCTAGACCAGCTGCGCGCCGGCCTGGCGGCGCACGGGTGGGTCGAACGCGCCGTGCCTTCGGAAATTGGCAGCGTGTTGGCCATCGAGTTCGCCAAGCACGACATCGTGTTGACCCTGACGCCCCGGGATATCGCCACCAGTGGTTCGGCCCAGTGCGTCCTGTCCCTGCTCGCCACAGGCGGCCACTGACCGAAGGACTGACCATGGCCATGCCTCACCCTGCCCTCGACGCCGCGGTGCAGCAGTTCGCGCACCAACCCGGCGTGACGCCCGCCGACGTCAGCGCGTTGCAAGCGGCGCTCTCTTCGGACCCAGACTTGACCCAGCGTCTGGACGGCGCCGCCGTCTCCGGAGCGCTGCACGGATTTGCGCCCACGCCTCCAGGCACGCCCAACGCGCCGAACGGTAACTACGACCCTGCGTCGCGCATCGTCGCCCTGCCCTCCTCGGCGTTCGGGTCTGCGGGTACACCGCCCAGTGCAGACTTGCACGCCGTGTTGCGTGTGCAGGCGATGGTGGTGGAGTTTGGCGGCAAGAGCTACTCCGACGGCACGGGCGCGATGCCCCCCGTCACCCCGGACATGCTCAACAACTTGCAAGGCACGCTCAACGGTTCGCCTGCATTGGCCAGCGAAATCCAACGCGCAGCCACCACGGCGGACCCTCAAGCCCCTTCGCACCGCATCCTCGAATCGTTCGCGTTCACGGCGCCTGGTGCTGGCGTCGGCGGCAGCTTCAACGCGCCGGGCCACACCATGAACTTGGTGAGCGAATCACTGACCACGCGCGGCCCACACACCACCGGCACCTACGACAAACACGATTTGACCTTTGTCATCGGGCACGAGGTCCAGCACGGCTTCAACGCACAGGCCGCCGCGCAAGCGCGTGCCACCTTCGTCAACGATGTGCGCAGCTTGGCGGCCACACCCGGGCCTGTGCACGATTACACCGCGTTGGTCGAACGGCATATCCAATCGGGACGCGACGACGAAGCCAGCGCGCAGATTGCCGGGTGGAATGCGCTGCAAAGCCGCGTGCAACACGATCGAGGCCAAGCGACTCTGGCGAGTCTAGACGCGGCCGCTCCCAGCCGCGCCGCCGACTTCATCGAGCGGCGGAATGGCAATTTTGCGCCACACGGCAATGTGCAGCTCAACCCCGACTTAAGCATGCCCCACACGCCGGCGAATGTGGCTGCGATGGGTCACAACTATTTTGACCGGCCGACCGCGGCACACATGCTGCCGGGCGACACGCGAAATGCCATGGCACTGGGCCACAACGGGGTCGAGGATTATCCGAACTACTATGCGGGCTGGGCTGTGGCGGTCATTGGTTCTGAAGAGCGTGCCGCCGCGCACGGCAAAGGGCCTGCCCCGCAAATCCAAATCAATATGAAGCACGCGGGCCTCTATGAGGACATGATGGAGAAGGCGGGCCTAAACTTGGCCCCATCCAAACAATCCATCCCTTATCTCGACAGCAGCACTCAGCCTGCCACTCCGCACGCGTTCGACCACACGGCCGACGGGCCGCATCAATACCAGTCGGTCCCTGTCACGCCCCAGCGATTGGATGACCCGGCGCACCCGGACCATGCCCTGTTTCAGCAAGCCCGCGGCCATGTGGTGGCACTGGACCAGAGTTTGGGACGTACCCCGGATGTGCATACGGACCAGCTCGCCTCGGCCGCGGCCGTGCAAGCCCGCGCGGATGGATTGCAGCGCATCGACCAGATGGCGTTATCGACGGATGGGCAGCGACTCTGGAGCGTGCAGACCCCGCCTGGGCGAACGGACCATCTGTTTGACCTGCGCACCAGCGTGCCCACGGCAGAAGCCATGACCCCGATGGCGCAGAGTGGAGCCCAGTGGCCGCAGGCCATGCAGCAGTTCGAGCAAACCCAACAGCAACAGCAAGCGCAAAGCCAACAGGTGAGCCAAACCCAGACGCAGGCGCAAGGCCCGGTGATGAGCCACGGCGGCCACGGCATGTAACCGCCGCTCACATGGCTGGCCGAGCTACGCGTGGCTGCGCTGGCTTGAGTACCAGCGCTGATTCTGGCGTGCGCAGGGTCACGGTCACTTCGGCGTCGACGGGCGATGCGGGCGTGACCGGGAGCACAGCAGTGACCGCTGGCACATGGCCGGGTTCAACTGCGGTCAGGAGCACCAATCCATACAGTGGCTCTTGCGCGTGCAAGGCCTGCACCGCTCCCATCAGGCTGTCCTGGGTCTGCACTTGGTCGGCATCAACCATGGCGATGCGCGCATCCAGCCCTGCCACGCGATGGACCGCATCCGTGGCACCGCGTTCGAAGAACGCCAGCTCGGTGTTGCACGAGGTCACAGCCCCTTCCAACGCGACCAGCTCGGCCGGCTTGCGCTCGATGCTCAACAGGCGGTTGACCCGCTGCTGCCAGAGGTGGGTATCGGTCCAGGCGCTGACCGCGTCCCGCGCTTCGGTGCGTCGCCGGCGCGCGGCATCGCCTTCGACCAAGAAGGTGCAGCGAGCGGTGTCATCCCGCTGGCGGCGCTCGCGGAGATCCGTCAGGCGCAGCGCCAGCGCAGCCAGCCGGCGCAATGCACGCTCGATGTGCTGCAACCACTCGACCAACCGGTGGCGCTGCTCGGCGGATGGTTGCGGCAATTCGGGCTTGCCCTCCAGCTCAGCCAGGAAGCGGCCCGCCAAGCTCGTCCGAGTCGGCAGCGGGGAGACCGGTGGCCGGAACACGATGGGGTCGGCTGGTTTGAGCCAAGCCCTGGCATCGGATGGGGAAGGAGTGCGGTTCTCCGGCACCAGCCGCGCAGGCGTGGCAACAGCTGCGTCGACGGATACGGGAACAGGAGTTGGAGCTGACAACGGAACGGAAACGGGGGCCGACATGGTTGGCGTCGCCCCCGAAGGGGCGACCTCCAGCGCAGATGGATTGGTGGCTGATTGGAGGGCCAACTGCGCGCGCAGCGCCTTGCCCTTCTCTGTAACCATGCCTTTGCGCTCCATCGCGGTAGCCCTGGGCCCCAGGCGCAGCTGGGGCACTTTGTCCAGCCCTAGGAGCGTGGGCGGCA
>NZ_LFQR01000102.1 GCF_001182895.1 Frateuria defendens
AGATCAGAGCATCCTTAGCGTAGGGCAAGGACGAACTATTTCGGTACAAAAATTATTTTTGTACCCACTTTTGTCCCACTGCCCGAAAGCGCTGACCAAGCAAATGGCGTCATTTCGCAGGCGAGAAGAGTTCCAGTGGCAGGCTCGGGTTCGCCGCAAAGGCTACCCGGATCAGACCAAGACCTTCGACACGAAGGTCGAGGCCGAGGCGTGGGCCCGCAAGATCGAGTCCGAGATCGACCGGGGCGTATTCGTCAGCCGCACCGAGGCCGAGGCGACGTCGCTTGAAGAGGCCCTCGGCCGCTACGAGCGGGAGGTCGTGGAAACCAAGAAGGGCAAGGTGCAGGAGCAGTCGATCATCCGGCTGTGGAAGGCCACCGCCCTCGCGAAGCGGTCGATGGCCTCCATCCGCAGTACCGATGTGGTCGCGCAGCGAGACCTATGGCTCCAGCGGTGCAAGCCCGCCACAGTGCTCCGCCGTCTTGCTCTACTCTCCCACGTCTTTAATATCGCCCGCCGGGAATGGGGCATGGAGAGCCTGAGCAATCCCGTGGAGCTGATCCGCAAACCTCAACCGAACAATGCGCGGACCCGACGGATCGCCAGCGTCGCACCTGTCCAACCCACTGTGGCAGACGAACCACCTCCTGATCACGGGGAACTGGAGCGCATCATCGCTGCCAGTGGCTCTGGGGTGCTGCCCGCAGTGCTCCGCCTGGCCCTTGAGACAGCCATGCGGCGAAGCGAGATCGTCGGCCTGCGCTGGGAACACACCAGCCTGCCACGCGATCTGGCGAAGAAGCTCACGCCGGAGGAACGCGAAGAATTCCAAGCATGGTGCCGCGAACGCGACGAGAACCGGGCCAAGGAGGCTGAGCAGCGCCAGTACGTCATGGCGGCTGCGTACCTCCACGATGCTGTCATCTCCTTGGCCAACGCCAGCCGAGCCCTCGACGCCGGTATCCGCCCACGAGACCCTAAAAAGCTGTGGTCGGCGCTGGACGTGTTGTCACGAGCCCTGACCGCTGCCGGGCACCCCAAGCCCAAACAGGACCGACGGGGGCGCCCCGCGAAGGAGGATGTCGTCTTGGCCGAGGACCTGCTTTCGCCCTATGACGCCCCCATGCTCCGTGCCGAGATGGACGAGGTGCAAGAGCGCCTAGCTACCCTTCCGAACTTCATCCCTGCGGATCGCAGGTAACCGCATAGGGCACAGGCAGGCGCGCCCTCAATGGCTCGCCTGCCCGGCGGTGGTGCTATCGGCCTTTCTGGGGGCGAAGTGTGTGCAGGCGGGGGGCAAGGTGTGGGCGGCGCCAGCCGTCCATCGGCTTGTCCCCGGTCTGTGCACACGATGGCCGCAGGCCATCGTCCCCAGTTGGGCAGCAGACTGTTGGGCGTTGCGTCGCCAATCGAGGCATTCTCTGACGCCGCAGTAGGAAAATTCCTTGCCCGGAAAGGTAGGGCCAGAGTCCATCTTTGGCTAGACATGCGACCCATGTGATAGGTGGCAGGAGAACCGCATGGCCTCTGGGAATCATCGGACAGGCAGCCCCGCTCGTTTGCTCGTGGGTACGCTTCTGGCTTTGTGCGTCGGCCTGGTCGCCTGCGCTTCTAGCCAGCCAGTACAGGCAGCAAAGGCTGATTTCAATGGCGTCTGGTCGGTCAAATTGTGCGACGAAGCAAACCAGCAATTGCAATGCGGTAGCTTCGATCTGTATCTCACCCAGAACGGCGACAGGATCTGCGGAGACCACTTCGTTGCCACTCCAGGACTATCTCGGCTTGATGAAAGTGATCCTGGAACCGTGCTCGGCACATTCAACGGAAAAAGCGCGGTCCTTCTGATCAAGAGCACGCGAAACAACGCTTGGTACTTGGCGAAGGGTGAAATTTCCGGAACGGACCTTGTATGGCGCCGCGTGGGCATGGCGGTGGCTGGACTGGATGACGAGCCGCCGATCATTCCAAAGGAAAGCACACTATCCCAAACAACCGCACCCGAATACATCAAGCATCTTAAAGAACTTGAATCAGCCCCGTGCCATTGGGCAGACCAGCAGGGCTGAAATCACCAGCCCAAGGCGAGCGAAGGAGGCGTTAAGGAAGGTCTGAACAACGCGACCTGAGAACGAAAAATGCAGCGAAATTTGCGCGCCTCGCACTCCGGCCACTCGGTTTTGCGCCGCTTCCGGCGCATTTCCGGAGTATTCCCCGGTTCACAGGCGCACCTGCCCTGCAGAAGCCAACAACGGCGTTCGCTTCATCCACAGGTTCGACAGCATGAACAGCGTCAGCACCTGCGCCGTGTTCTTCGCCAGACCGCGATAACGCACCTTGACGTAGCCGAACTGGCGCTTGATGACCCGGAACGGGTGTTCCACCTTCGCCCGCAGGCTGGCCTTGGTGTGCTCCCACTTCTTCGCCGACTTCAGCTCGCGCTTGTTCCTTATCTTCTTCAACTTCGTGGGCTTCTCCGCAATCAGGAATCGCGCTTTGCACTCCTGCATTTCCTCCCGCCTCTCGATGCCGGTGTAGCCGCTGTCGCCGCACACCGTGTCTTCCTTGCCATGCAGCAGCTTGTGCGCCTGACTGATGTCCGCTTCGTTCGCCGCCGTGCATTCCACGCTGTGCACCAGCCCGGATTCGTCGTCCACGCCGATGTGCGCCTTCATCCCAAAGTGCCAGTTGTTGCCCTTCTTCGTCTGGTGCATCTCCGGGTCGCGCTCGCCCTCCTTGTTCTTGGTCGAACTCGGCGCAGCAATGATCGTCGCATCGACAATCGTCCCTCCGCGCAGGCTCTGGCCCTTGCGCGAAAGATGTGCATTGACCCGGTTAAACAGCTTGCGCGCCAGGTCATACTTCTCCAGCAAACGGCGGAAATTGAGGATCGTCGTCTCGTCCGGCACGTCGTCCAGCCCGCCGAGCTTGGCGAAGCGGCGCATCGACACCGTGTCGTACAACGCTTCTTCCATCGACGGATCGCTCAACGCATACCACTGCTGCAAAAAGTGGATGCGTAGCATCGTCTCCAACGGGTATGGCTGACGCCCCGGCTGGCCCAGCTTCGGGTAGTGCGGCTCGATCAGCGCCAGCAATGCCTTCCACGGCACCACCGCGTCCATCTCGGCCAGGAAAATCTCCCGCCGCGTCTGCTTGCGCTTGCCGTTGTATTCCGCGTCGCCGAAGGAAAGTTGCATGGGCATCACTCGTTGAGGGCGTTCGATGATTCTGGCAGATCAGAGCGAGTTGTTCAGAGTTCCCTATCGGCCTTTCTGGGGGCGAAGTGTGTGCAGGCGGGGGGCAAGGTGTGTGCGGCGCCAGCCGTCCATCGGCTTGTCCCCGGCCTGTGCCCACGGTGGCCGCAGGCCATCGTCCCCGGGCTGAGGTCAACAGATCGGGGCGTTCTCCGATGCCTCCGTAGGAAAACTCCTACACGGGGAAGTGGGACCAGAGTCCATCTTTGGCTAGACTGCACTCTACGGCAGGGCGGTAGGAGAACCGCATGGCAACTATTGGTAATCATCCGACATGCGATGCAGCTCGCCAGAGCAAAGCTACGCGCGGACCAGCCTCGCACCTTTTACACCCCATCCTGCTTTTCTTGGTCTCCATCTCATCTGCGACAGGATGCACTGCCATGAGTGACACCAACGGGCCAGATTCCAATCTGTTCCAAGATCAAAAATCCGCCAAAGAAGCCAAGGTTCAGCTTGAAAGCTGGATCACGCGGCAGAGTACGGTTGCAGATGCGATACAGAAGCTTGAATCACATGGCTTTTCCTGTGGACCAGCCAAGCAATCGTCTCCCGACGTTAGATCTTCGGTCCTTTGCATGTACACGTCAGCTCCGCCTCCGCCGCCATCTCAGCGTATTACAACCCCACCGGGACAGGTCCGCTGGTTTGTCACGCTGAACTCTAAGGACGGAATCATGGTTAGTGATCTCCACGTAGCACGTTTGCCTCCAGATATTGGAGGATGAGAGATGGCAGAAGAACAGGCCAAGATCATCGTTGGGGCAAGCCCAGTCGGAATTGACCAGCGGCACGCTTATCTTCTTTTTGAACGATCTGATGGTAGCCAGATTGTCGTCCGTGGCGGCCCCGATGCTCGCGCAGAAGGCAATGATCTTGCCAACTTCGCGGAAAGCACGCTGCTGGGCTCAGACAAGTTCGGCAATATTCGTGTTGACGCCGATCCTTACATCCCGCCATATGCCGCCGTCTTTCAGAAACAAGCGGATGGGTCCGTTCGTCCGCTACCTGTAGAGCAAGCCAATCCCAACGACCCCGCGCTCGCAAGAGACCCTCAAGGACAAATTGTTGTCCAAGAAAAAGTCGCTTATGACTGGCCGCTTCCTAGCGAAAAGCATGAGCGCGTTGTTGTCTGGCAAGGAACGGATCAAGAGCTTGAGAAGAAGTTGAATTCGGCGCTGACGGCAGGGCAACAGATCAATGATGCAAAGCTTGAATATTCTCCGCTGTACAACAACAGCAACGGTGTCGCCAGCACACTATTGAAATCAGCCGATGTTGCACCGTCTCTGCCGCTAGGCAAAGACGGGGAAAAGGTTGACGCGCCCAATTTTGGCGAGAACTTGTATCAAGACGTTGGGCTGGCCTCCAACCGCAGCGGCTACTGGTTCGACGGCAAGCAGTGGTACGACAGTGACGACCGGAAGATCAAGCCCCCTCAATCCGGGGAGCCTACGGTCCCCCTTGATCCAAACGACAAAAACAAATCGCGATCAGGGTCTTTCGACAGCAGCTTCAACGACACACAGGAAGAGAGACAACAAGAAAGGCAAGCTTTCGGTACAGGCGACCCCGATCTCGATCGGCTGGCCGCCGCGCTGTTCGCCAATGACGAGGCTGCGATTTCGCGCGTGTCCGCACAAATCGAGCAGTCCCCTCAGGTGCAATCGTTCGAGCAGTGGGGGCGCGACCTGGTTGCAGCCCAGCAGCGAGAAGAGCTCCAGCAGCAAGAAATGGCCCGACAGCAGGGCCCTGTAATGAGAATGTGATACCCAACCGGCATCGGAACGCCCATGTCTAGCGAGCAAGAACTCTCCGCCCTACTGACATCGCTTCAAAACACGCTCAAGCTGCAATCCGCGTTGATGGCCAAATTCGAGCAACGCGAGGCTCGTATGCAAGCCGCATTTGACCAGCGAATGCAGGCGCTGCAAAGCGAAGTCGCGCAGGCGCATCGCAGGGTGGACGGCATCGTGGGTGGAGCCAGTTCCCAGATCGCCAAGGAGGCCAAGGAGGCGGTAGCGCCGGTTGCGGCGCGGTACGACCGCGACGTATCAGCCACATCTGCGCAGTTGCAAAAAGCCAACAAGACCGTGTGGATGTGGTTCGGTGCCGCCGGCGCGATCATGTTGCTCGTTCTTCTCGTCGGCTGGGCGGTACTGGGCTACTACCGCCGCGAACTCTCCACCGTCAAGGAAGAGCTCCAGCGCTACGAGAACGCTATCCCTGTCCTCCAAGCCTATTACGCATCCGATACGGTCATTTGTGGTGGCCGCGTGTGCACCAATGTCGATCCCGATGGGCAACGGACGGGCGACAAGCGCCAGTATCGGCAAGCCAAACCGCGAACCCAGCAGTAAGGTCTGACTGGCGCATGCGGACAGATTCACTTGCCTACGCAGGCTACTGGCGCCATTCGCTTGCAGATGCTGAAGCAGGAAATGGGGCTCTTCAACCTGCCGACACCAAGGAATTCCAGAGCCTGTCCCGCGCGGAACTGGACGCCGGCCGGGTGGACCGAGACACCATCGATGCCTGCTTCGCCAAGGAAGCCGAGCAGACCGTAAGCGCCCGCCCGCGCCACCTTGTACCGCCAAGGCAGCTCAGCGTATGGGGCAGTACCAACTTGTCGGGAGCAGGCTGTCGAGGTGCTTGTCCAGAGTGGTGGGTAGCCGGGTCAGGACGTCGGTCAACCAAGCGTAGGGATCCAGCCCATTGGCTTTGACCGAGGCCAGCAGGCTCATGATGGCCGCGGCGCGCTGGCCGGCGGATTCGGAGCCGCAGAAGAGCCAATTTTTGCGGCCGATGGCGATGGGCCGGATGGCGTTTTCGGCGGGGTTGTTGTCAATTGGGTAGCGGCCATCGTCGAGGACGCGCGCCAGCGCGCTCCATCGCTTCTGCGTGTAGCCGATGGCACCAGCCAGCCCGGTGTTGCCGAGCACCTTCGGTTGCAGCTCGTCGAGCCAGTGTTTGAAGGCCGCCAGCTTGGGTGCGATTAAGCGCTGACGTTCGCGGTACCGTTGATTGGAGTCAAGATCGCACAATGCGCGGTCGACGGCATAGATCTCGCCGATGCGCGCGATGGCTTCCTTGGCGACGGGGCTGCCGCTGGCCGCATGGGTATCAAAGAACTTGCGCCGCGCATGCGCCCAGCAGCCCAGTTCGGTGATGCCCTTGGCGAACAATGCCTTATAGCCGGCGTAGTCGTCGACCATCAAGGCACCCTTCCAGTCGCCGAGGAAGGCGGCGACATGCTTGCCGGCGCGGGTCGGTCCGTAATCAAACAGCACGATGGGCTGCGGTTGAGCGTTGCGATACACAAACAGGTAGGCACGCTTGGTCTTGCCCGCCCCGGGATCGAGCTGGGCCACCGGCGTTTCATCGGCGTGCAACACAGGGGCCGTGAGCAGCTTGACGCGCAGCGCGTCAAACAGCGGCTGCAGCGCAAGACCCACGCGGCCCATCCACTCGGCCAGCGTCGTACGTGACAAGGCGATGCCATGGCGTGCGAAGATCGCTTCCTGGCGATACAGCGGTGCATGGTCGACGTACTTTTGAATGATGACCTGGGCCAGCAGGCCAGGTGCGGCCAGGCCGCGGTCGATGATCGCCGGCGCGACCGGCTCGGCGATGATGTTTTCGCAGGGGCGGCAGGCGTACTGCGGATACACATCGCGGCGGACAAAGAACACCAGCGGCTTGACGTCGAGCTTCTCACTGACGTGTTCGCCGATCTTCACCAGCGCACTGCCACACGCTGCGCAGTCGCAGTGATCCGGCTCGTGGATCGTGGTGACACGCTCCAGCTCGGGCGGCAGGGACCGGCGCTGTGGCTTGGCATGCTCCCTGGGTGCCGGGGCAGAACCCTTGGCCTGCGCCGCTTCCAGCGCGGCCTCCACGGCCGCGATGTCTTCGGCCATGGCCTCGTCAAACAACCCGCGCTGCACGGCGTCCATGCGCTCGGACTGGGCCGCAAACTGCCTTCGGCGCAGCCGCTTCAGCTCGTAGGTCAGCTTGCCGATCAATGCATCGCGCTCGGCGACACACGCCCGTTGCTCACGCACCATCTGGCGCAGCGTCTCGATATCGGTAATGGCTTCCAGTGAGCAAGCATCCATGAAGCTATTTTAGCCGTCTAGACGACTCTACCCAGTGAACCAGTGTCACTGGACAAACGCCGCCAATCGACACCTGCACACAACCAAGTGAACTGGCGGTGCGTAAGCGACCACAGCGTCTCGCTCGTCGACGGCCAGACAAATCGCCCCTGGTGCAAGCGACGCATCGACAACCACACGCCCTGTCCATCCACCACCAAGACCTTGACGCGCGACGTGCGGCGGTTGCAAAACACGTAGGCGCTTCCGTCCAGCGGATCGCGTCCCAACACCTCGCGCACGTGCACCAACAGTCGGTCGGCACCACACCGGAAATCCACCGGTGCACTCACCAGCCACCACGCAGACACCGCCAACCCGATGTCCGAACCCTCGATCTTCTTGCCCATCGCTTCGCTCCTGTCGTATCAGGCGCGTAGTGCAACGGGTCGTTTGAGCTTGAGGAAGGGGCGGTGGACGGACGCTTACAGCAGACCCAGCTCGTCGAGGTGATGATCCGCCCCAAGGTCTACGTTTCTCGACTCGAACACGGCAAACAGCGGCGTATCGGAACGCCGGCCATTGTGACGCCCATCGTCGCGCCCGCCATGCTGGCACGCGACGGCAGGCTCTACCCGCTCTCCCGGACGGTAGTGCCCCGCGACATTCTGGAGCCCTTGGAACGCGGTACGTTCTCTATCGGCAACGTATCCGATCAGGATGCCTATCTCACCACGAACACCATTGCCGGGATCAACGTTGCGACGGATGACGGCGAGCCGCTCAGCGATGCTGAGTTCGACCAGCAATGGGCAAGCTACATGGCCGCTTGCGATCAACTGCTGGAGCAGATCGGTCAAGGCTGGCCCGGTGCGGAAGACGGGTACGAACTCGCCGAGCATGGCTACCTCCTGAAGAAGGAGTCGTTCTCCGCCAGCCGGCACATCCTCCCCCTTTACGACCACATCCGCACCAATTCGCCAACCGTTCCTCTGTTCGACCGTTACGCCAGTACCGACATTTCTCCTCCCGAGCCCTGCCTGCCTGACAACGCCGCGTTCTCCAAGCGGCTGGCGCATGCCAGCGACCAGTTTTCATTGGCGGCAGCGCAGCGCGACGCCTTGACTCACCTGCTGGCTGCTGAAACAGGAGAAATCCTTGCGGTCAATGGACCTCCCGGCACCGGGAAGACCACACTGTTGCTATCGGTGGTCGCCACGCTATGGGCCGAAGCGGCAATCGCCGACGCAGCGCCGCCGGTCGTGGTCGCGGCCTCCACCAACAATCAAGCCGTCACCAACATCATTGATGCGTTCGGGAAGGATTTTGCAACCGGCGAGGGCCCGTTCGCCGGCCGCTGGCTGCCCGGCGTCAACAGCTTCGGCGCCTACTTCCCTTCCGCAGGCAAAGAGGCTGAGGCATCACAAAAGTACCAGACCAGCAGCTTTTTCGGGATGGTGGAGTCGGAAGCCTATGTCGCCAAAGCACAGCAGGCGTATCTGGATGCCGCGGCGGCTGCATTCCCCGACATCGCCAAGGAACAGCTCGAAATCCGGATCGTCGTGGACGCATTGCGAGCATCGATTCAAGCCGAAGCGAAGAAGCTTGCCGCCATCGAAAGCGTCTGGTCGGAGTTGATCGCCGCACGCTCAGCGGTTCGGACCGAGTTGGGCGAGGAGCCGACCATCAGTATGGCGCAGCGCCGCCAGCTGCTTGAAACGGCGATGGCCGAGAAATGCACCATCGACGAGCTATCGGAGCGATGGGAACACTATCTCGCAAAGGAGCCCCTTCTCTATACCCTCTTCTCCTGGCTGCCGCCTGTCGCGAAGAAGCGTGTACGGCTGGCTCGCCTCTTCCTGAAGCCGGTCTGGCCCGCTCAGCATGCGCAAGGCGCTTGGGAGACTATCGATCAGATCGAATCCGCCATCAAAGCCGTTGCCAGCCAAGCCGACAGGGCCCTACGCGAGCAGACCCACAGCGTCGAGCGCGGCGAAGCTGTCCTGAAAGCGGAGCGCGATTATCTGACGCGCTGGCAAGCCGCACTGGTTCCGCTCGGTGTCTCGGATCGGGCAAGCAGCTTGTCCATAGCCGATTGCGATCCGCTTGCCGACACGCATATCCGCTTCCCGATCTTTCTGCTGACCACGCATTACTGGGAAGGCCGATGGCTACTGGAGATGCAGGAACTACTGCCGAAGATCGAGGAAGTGCGGAAGCAGAGGAGGCGTGCCGCCTTGGAAGAACGCTGGCGGCGCTGGATGAAGCTGACGCCCTGCATCGTTTCGACGCTCTTCATGCTGCCGAAGCACATGGTCTTTCGTAAGAGGGGGGACGGCGGCCCAGTCGATGACTACCTCTATGACTTCGCCGATCTGCTGATCGTCGATGAAGCCGGACAAGTGCTTCCGGAAGTCGCTGGCGCTTCATTTACGCTCGGCAAGAGAGCTTTGGTGATCGGCGACACATTGCAGATCGAACCGATCTGGTCGATCCCACCGAGCGTTGACATCGGCAACCTGCACAGTGCCAAGCTACTTTCAAACGAGAACCATGAGGATGGCTACGACCACCTTTCCGAGATAGGCAAGACAGTCGCTCGCGGCAGCGTGATGCGGATTGCGCAAACGCTGACCCGATATCACTACGACCCCGATCTCGCCCGTGGCATGTTCCTATACGAACACCGCCGCTGCTTCGACGAAATCATCGGTTACTGCAACGCGCTGTGCTACCGGGACAAGCTCATTCCGAGACGCAAACTGAAGACCCAAGCGCCTGCCGATGAACAAGATGGGCTGCCGGCGATGGGCTACCTCCACATCGATGGAATTTGCCAGAAGAGCGGCGGTGGCAGCCGGCGTAACCTGCATGAGGCGGAGACCATCGCCGTCTGGCTTGCCGAGCGCCGCGCCTCGCTGGAAGCTGCCTACGGACAGCCACTGCACAAGATCGTGGGGGTGGTGACACCTTTCGGGGGACAGGTGCAAGCCATCTCCAATGCCTGCCACAGCCTGGGCATTAAGGTTGGCAATGACGACGGTGGCATGACTGTCGGCACCGTGCACTCGCTGCAAGGCGCCGAGCGCCCGGTCGTGATCTTCTCTCCGACGTACACCAAGCATGCCGATGGCGGCTTCATCGACCGCAGTGCGAGCATGCTGAATGTTGCAGTGTCGCGGGCGAAGAACACGTTTCTGGTGTTTGGCGACATGGATGTGTTCGAGTCGGCTCCTACGGCGACGCCCCGCGGCCTGCTGGCCACCTATCTCTTCCGGGATTCCACCAATGCCCTCCACTTCGAGCACCGGATACGACGGGACCTGCGAGGGGCGGGCACTGCTATTCATCCCCTACGGGACGCACAGGAACACGATACCTTCCTACTGGACGCCATCGCCAGAGCGGGACGAGAAATCCACATCGTCTCGCCCTGGATCATCCTTGAGCGCATCGAGGAGATCGGCGCCCTCGACGCCATGCGCGCTGCAATCCTGCGTGACGTAAAAGTGACGATCTACACGGACCCGGAACTCAACACCGGTAGCGCCCCCGAAGGTCGCGATGAAAAGCGCAAGACGCTGCATGCCACCGCCGGCATCCTGCGCGATGCGGGCATTCAAGTCGCTTTCGTCGCCAGAGTCCACAGCAAGGTGCTGATCGGCGACGACGATCTGTACTGCGTCGGTTCGTTCAACTGGTTCAGCGCCAGACGGGACGCACAGTACGCCCGCCACGAAACCTCTCTAGCATATCGAGGACCGGGGCTGACAGGCGAGATCGAAGTCATGCGAGCGAGCTTGCGGGACCGCATCATGGACGACTACCCCTGATTCGTCAGCCGACGATGGCGAGATGCTGGGCACAACTTGGCATCTTGTTGTAGAGAACGTGGCACCCTGGTGGTAGCAAGTGGGTAGCAAAGTGATCCAATCGTGGCGAATTTCTTCTCCGCAACACCATGAAGCCATCCTTCGCCCACCTTCCCGCCGACGTCCCCCCGGTTTTGAGTAGCACGACGATCTGGAGTCCAATCCCCAACCTGAAGGAGATTGGACGTGAAGAAGCGCTTTTCCGAAGAGCAGATCATTGGCTTCCTGCGTGAAGCCGAGGCCGGGCTGCCGGTCAAGGAGCTATGCCGCCGGCATGGCTTCAGCGAGGCGTCGTACTACCTGTGGCGCAGCAAGTTCGGCGGCATGAGCGTGCCGGATGCGAAGCGGCTGAAGGAGCTGGAGGGCGAAAACGCCCGACTGAAGAAGCTGCTGGCCGAACAGGTGCTGGAGAACGAGGTGATCAAGGAGGTCCTGCGAAAAAAGTGGTGAGCGCACCGGTCCGGCGGGAGCAGGTGCGCTACATGGTGGACAAGGGATTGAGCAAGCGCCGGTGAGGGGGATTTCCGGGATACCAGCGTATCAGCCAGAGTCACTGGCGATCACAAAATGCACCTCGTAGGCTGATCCGTTCCTCATCAGACCTATCTCAGATTCAAGCGCTTACGATGAAAAAGCCCCGAGAAGCCTGGGCTTTTCGGGGCTCTTGAGATGGTGCCGGAAATAGGAATCGAACCTACGACCTACGCATTACGAATGCGCCGCTCTACCAACTGAGCTATTCCGGCGATGAGCAGGAAATTCTAAGAGCTGGGGTGGGTTGGCGCAAGACGGCATTTCGCGCCGTGGCTGCCCTGCGGCCTTTCCAGGGCAGGTGGATGTGCGTCCGGCGCGGCCGGGAGCGTGGCGGCGGCGTGCCACGGCCGCCGCCCGGTCTTCGGTGCTTATTTCACGCCGTCGATGTACCAGTAGGTGCGCTTGCGCTTGCCCAGGGTGGGCGGGGATACCTTCTGCGCGCCCAGCGAGGAGGTGTTGTTGCCGCCGGTGGCGTTGGTCTGGTTGCCGCCACCGATCAGCACCGGGGTGATCACGCTGCCGCTTCCCTGGTCGATCGACACCAGCCCGAACACCGGCGAGGGCGGCAGGCCGCCGCCGCTGAAGGTGACGTAGCCGTCGGCGTTGAGGCCGGTGCCGTTGAGGAAGTTGATGGCATAGCCGCGTGCGATGCCCAGGTTGGGGTAGCACATGGTGGTGTCGACCTTGGGATTGGCCGGCGTGTTGGTGCCGAAGTAGGTGTAGCCGGCGACCGTGAGCGGGGCGTTCACGGCCTTCTCGCCGTTGTGGCCCAGGGTCACGTAGAAGCCCTTGTTGCCGAGGGTGGTGGAGTAGGGCGTGGTGGTGCCGCTGGCGGCGCCGGTTTCGTCGACCAGGTCGGACTCGGTGATCGGGGTCCAGGTGGTGGGCACGGTGTTGCCGGTGTTCGGGTCCTGGATCATGTACATGCGGTTCACCACGTTGTACGCGGTGCCGGCCGTGGTCGAGGCCGAATACAGCGGGTGCTCGCGGTCGCCGCTGGCGGCCATGACCGCGTCGAAGTTGCGGGTGGGCACGACGTCGGGCGGGTAGAAGAACTTGCGCGCGTTGTTGCCGGTGCCGGCGAGGCCGGCCAGCTTGGTGACGGCCCAGGTGTCCGGGGTGGCGGCGGTGGTCGCCTCCAGGTCCACGCGCCAGATGTTGCCGCCCAGGTCGGCGGCGTAGAGGCGGTCGGTGTTGCCGTCGGCGTTGCGGTCGAGCAGGGTGATGTCGGCGGGAATGGCGCGGGTCATGCCGCTTGCCGTGCTGCAGGGGGAGAGCCCCGTGCAGTTGGGCGCGGCCGCCCACACCAGCGAGCCGTCGATCGCATCGAGCACGATGATCGCCCGCCCCTGGGTGTCGCTGGTGGGGGCCGGGTCGCTGTCCTCGGCCGGATCATAGCCGCCGCCCATCACGATCACCGGGTTGGTACGGCCCTTGACCAGGGTGACCTTGGGCTGCGACCAGGTCTGGCCCAGTTCCGCGATATGGGTGCTGGACTTCTTCCAGAGGAAGGCGGGCCTGAGCGGGTCGGTGACGTCGAAGGCATAGATGAACCGTCCGCCACGCCGGGCCGTGAGGTAGATGTAGACCTTCGGATTCTTCGGGTCGCGCAGGTCCTGGTACACCGAGGTGGTGCCGTCGAAGAAATAGTCCTTGCGCCTGAGCGTGGGGTCGGTCATGCCGTACAGCAGCACGCCGGGACTGTTGCTGTAGAGGCGCTGCAGCCGGTCGAAGAATTCCGGCGCCACGAACGACCACAGTTCGCCACCGGGGCGCACCGAGCCGATGCCGGCGGTCTGGTTGCCGTTGATGGCGTGGAACATGCCATCGTTGGAGCCGTAGAAGACCACCACGCCGGTACTGCCGGCGTAGTTGATCACCGTGGGGCGCGAGTGCAGCACGTCGCCGTGGATGGACGGGCGGACCGTGACTGGCGCGCCGGGGCCACTCTCGACTTCGTTGTTTGCGATGTCGGCGCCGCGCACCCAGTTGATCAGGTCGGACGCAGTGGGCGTGGTGGTGGTGCTGCCCAGCGCCGTGCCGCTGGTCAACGCGGTGTTGGTGGCGACGAAACTGGCCATCGGGTAGGTGGTGGAGCAGCTGCTGGTCGTGGTGCAGGTGTAGACCGTGCGGTTCTTTTGGTCGGAGAGATTGTCGGCGCGGAGCATTTCGCCCACGCCGCCCTTTTCCACCACCTCGCCGTCGGGCGCGTCGAAGGCCTGGCCAACGCCCGCCGGCGCGTTCACCCAGAAACCGTTGGTGGGCCAGTTGGTGACGATGGAGTTGCCCGAGAACGTGAAGGGGCCGTCGTTGGCTGCCGAGGTGTCTGCAGTCCAGAAGCTGATGGCGTTGGGCGAGACGAAGCCCGTGCCCGAGCTGTTGATGGCCGCGTTGCCCTTGGCGTCCTCCAACTGCACGTTGTTGTCGCCGTCGAAGCCGAGCTGATACTGCTTGAGGTTGCCGAACCAGCGTGGCTTGCCGGAGCCGTCCGGCCGGAACATGCCAATGTAGACCTGGTTGAGGTAGGTGCCCTGGGTGTTCACGCTTATCGGCAGGCTGACCGAGGCGAACACGCTGTTGACGGCCTGCACCTCGTTGAAGATCTGGGTGATGTCGTTGACCAGGTCGTTGAGCGCGGTGGTGCTGTTGATGTTCACCACGAAGTTCTTGCCGCCGCCGTTGTTCGCCATGCTCTTGACGAACTGGTCGTAGTCGGGGTTGCTGTTATCGGTGACGGTGATGGTGTAGGTGATGATGTTCTGCGGGTTCGTGCTGGACTGGCCCGACAGGTCGGTCTGGTACATGAAGCGCGCCCACTCGTCCGCCCAGTTCTGCTGATAGGCGTTGCCCTTCTGCGAATTGTTGTAGGGCGGAGGGATGGTGATCTGTGCGAGCTGGGCGCTGGTCGCGCCCGCGCTCTTCAGGGCCGTGTAGGCGTCGGTGTCGCCGTTGGCGACCTTGGGCCCGTTGTTGTTCACCGCGTTGGCGATGAAGATCACGAAGCTCTTCTGGCAGTTCTGCAGGTTGGAGGTGTATTTGGCCTTCGACAGGCCGGTCTGGCTGGCGTAGTAGGCCCAGGCCTCCTGCATGATCTCGTCGGCCTTGTTGGTGTTGGTGCCGCTCTGGGTGGTGATGCCGTCCCTGACCACGCCCTGGAACGCGCTGATGCCGCTGTCGTCCATCAGCGTGAGCGGGCCGGGCGCGGGAGTCTTGCCGGGGAAGTAGAAATCGCCGCCGCTGAACTGGTTGTACATCATCAACCCCATGTTGATCTGGCCTTTCAACAGAGGGTTGTTGCCGATGCCGGTGACCGCATTGTAGAGCGCGCACCGCATGAAGTCGGCGTCCTTCGTCTTGCTGGTGGGCAGGAAGCTGGGGCAGTTGGAGCCGGCCGGGATGGTGACGTCGGCGCTCCAGGCGCTCGCGTCGTCCATCAGGATCAGCACGTTGGGCTTGCCCCCCGCGACCGGCGCGCCGGTGTACAGGTCGATGTCCTCGCCGGCGGCGAGCCCGGGCAGCGCCAGCGCCAGGGCGCAGAAGGCGACGGCTTTCGGCATCCTGCCCGATGGTTTGCGAGGCGTCATGGCGGCGTTCCCGTACGTGGGGACCAGCGGTTAAGTGCAAGTGGTGCCGTTGAGCACGCGCACGGACACGCCCTGGTGGACGGTGACCGAGGCGGCCGTGTTGCCGGTATCGGTGACGCTGGACTGCACGTCCCATTGGGTCGCCTGGCAAGGCGCCGTGGCGGCGGCGCCGCCGCTGGGGATGACGCCGGTGTTCTGGCCAGAGCCGCTGAACATGCAGCCGAGGTCATTGGGGTCGGTGGGGTCCAGGTCCTGGTTCAGCACCGGCATGGTGTTGATGCAGGTGGGCGCCGCGACCTTCGCCGTGAAATCGGTGGTGTCGTCGCCGTTGACGTCCACCGGCACGTCGGTGGTCGTGGTGATGGGCGTGGTGGTGAAGGGTTGGCTGATCACCTGCTCGATGCCCTGCTGCGCCACCGTCTTGGCCTCCAGCCGGAACTGCTGGTTGGCGGCGATGCGGGTGTTGACCATGCTCGCGCCCACCATCGAGATGGCGAGGATCATGAAGATCGCCAGGAAGATCAGCGTGGTGACCAGGGTGAAGCCGCGCGGCGCGCGGCGAAGAGGAAAGCGGGTGGTGATCATCACTTGATCTCCCTCATGCCGCCGGTGTTCCACACGCGGGCCAGCGCGCTGTAGACGTGGCGTTTGTAGTTGTCCGTGTATGGCCCGTCCTTGGCCGCACGCCCGAGGTCGTAGGTGCGCGAATCGGTCCAGCCCGTGCTGCGATCGAGGTTGCGCGAGAGCAGGCTGACCCGGATCGCGGTGACATTGGCCCAGTTGATGGCCGCGGTAGCCCAGCTGTAGGAGGGCGAGAGCGTGCAGGCGGCGCTGTTGTCCACGGCGGGGTCGCCGACGTAGCAGTCGGGCGAACCGTTGGCGTCCTGGTCCACGCCGTAGCTGTAGTGGATGTCCTGGATGCCCTGGACCAGCGAGGAGACGCTCACCGCGCCCTTGACGAACTCCGCCACCTTGAGGGTGGGAATGCCGTCCCCCTTGGTGCAGTCGTCGCAGGAGGCGAGGTAGTAGCTGCGCACCACGTACTTGCGCAGTTCGGTCTTGTCGGCGGCGCAGGTGCGCGTGCGCAGCGTGAAGGCGCTGGCCGAGGTGTCGTAGACCAGCGGCGCCGAGTCGAGGCGACAGTTGGAGAGCTGCACGTAGTACTCGGAGGCGGTCGGTGCGGCGACCGCGTCGCTGGAGGCGTAGCGCACGGTGAGCACCTCGGTGCCGGCGAGCAGGTTGGGCAGGCAGGCCGGCGCCGCGGCCGTCGTCGGCCGGCCCGCCACCGCCACGGGAATGGCCGTGCCGCCCGAGGTGCTGAAGCCCATCGCATCCTTCGCCGTGGCGCAGAGGTCGGGCAGGTTGTAGGTCACCGAGGCGCCCAGGCTGGAGCGGCCGTAGAAGCCGGACATCTCGATGTCGCGGGTGATCGACTCCAGGGCGTAGCGGCCGTTCTCGACCTGCTCGGAGGTCTTGTTGAACTCCGCCCTGGCCTTGCTGGTGGTGACGTACAGCGAGCCGAGCGCGGCCAGCAGCACCAGGCCGATGGCCATGCCGATCATCAGCTCGATCAGCGACAGGCCGGCTTGCCGCCGGGCGGCGAGCAGCCTGGAGCGCCATGCGGGAAGAGGGCGGCTCATGCGCGTCATGTCGAAAGGTTGCCGATGCGGATCGCGACGCTCACCGCGCGCCGCAGGTTTTCGGTGCCGTACTTGTCCTTGCCGCAGCCAAGGCTGGGCGCGACCGTGGGCATGAGGCCCTGCCAGACCACCGTGACGCGGTAGATCTGGTCGACGGCGTCGATCTGCTCGACGCAGCCGATGGCGTTGATCATGGCGCCCACCGAGGCGCCGCCGGCGGTCTCGCCCGAACCGAGCAGGGCGCTCTTCCAGGCGGTGAGGTCCTGGTTGGCGGTGGCGATCTGCACGGCGGTGCCGGTGGCGCAGGTCGGCAGCGTTTTGCTGGTGTCCACGCCGGTGGCGCCGCTCGAATAGCAGCTGGCGACCTGCCGGTTGGCATTGATGCGCGAGACCATGTCCTGCACCAGGGTGAGCGCCTGCACCCGCTGGTAGGACTCCATCTCGCCGCGCGAGGATTTCACCATCATGGTGGCCGTGCCGAGCAGCGCGATGGCGGCGATCAGCATCGAGACCAGCACCTCGAGCAGCAGCAGGCCGCGCTGGCGTTTCATGAGCAGGTCCCCTTGGTCGATTGCACGCGCCCGGTGGTGCCCACGGTCACGCACAGGGGCTGCTGCCGGGTGTTGCTTTCGGTCGGCTGCAACTGGAAGGACAGCGCCGTGGTCTGCATGCGGCCGTCGCCGCTGAAGCTGAAGCTGGTGGCGCTGCCGCCGGCGGAGATCGACACGTTCTGCAGCGCGCCGTAGCTGCGGATGGTCGTGCTGCCGGTAACTACCGACCAGCCCTTGGACCAGTTGCTACCGCTGGCGGTGACGTTCACCGTGGCGTTGCGCTTGAGCGCCTCGCTGCGCGCGAAGGCCACGGTGGAGGCGATGTCCATCGAGGCGTTCTTGATCCGCTGCGACTGCAGGAAGCCGCCCATGTACGGCATGGCGATCAGCATCAGGGTCACGAACACGGTCAGCGTGACCATCAGCTCGATCGTGGTGAACCCCCGGCGCGGGCGTGGGCGCATGGCGCTATTTCCAGCAGCCGGTCGTGGGACCCTTGCTGCCATCGCCACCAAGCGTGAGCTTGGTGCAGCCGGTGTCGGCGGCCTGGCTACCCTGGGCCGTGGCGGTGATGCTGTAGCTCGGCGGCGGGCCGGCGGAAACGGTCATGTCCAATTTGTAGTTGGCGCTGACCGAAACCGGCTGCGTGCCGTAGCCGAGATCGTCCAGCGAGCCGTAGCTGCGCTTGTCGATCAGGTAGCGCTCCTGGGCGCTGGCGATCTCCATCATCAGGCTTTCGGCCGCCGCACGGTTGGCGTGCAGCACGTGCCGTCGGTAGCTGGGCAGGGCGATGGCAGCCAGGATGGCGATGATCGCCACGACCACCATCAGCTCGATCAGGGTGAAACCCGGCGACGGGCGGCAACGCCCCGTCGCCCGCGCAAGCGCACGGCCTGATATGGAAAGCGCACTAGGGCAATCGGATGTTCCCACCGCCCCTCCCCCTGCTTTTTTTTGTCGTTGCCGGCACGCCACCTGGCGGGTTGGGCAATGACATTTTGTCGCAGCCTAGATGGCCGCATGATGCCTGTCAATTTGCCTTTCGTGCGGGGTCTGGCATGACTTCGAGCACGAGTGGGCCGTGACCGGCTTCGCATTGCGAGCGTGAGACTACGCCCTTTTCGGGGGCGCTTCTTGCCGCCCGTCGGGGAAATGCGTCCGCTCGTCGGCTGTCGCCGCGGCAGGGCGGGCAGGCCTGGTTAGACTCCCCGCCGGAACGACAGGGGAGAACACCATGCGGAGTGCGCCGCAGCGGCGAGGCGACTCGCCGGCTGAGATTGTGGATCGTGGCAACGCCGGCCGCCGGCCGTACGCGCCGTGTCCCGAGCGGCAACCGCACAGGGCGCGCCCCGCGCGAGGCATGGGGCCGGCGCGGCGCGGCGGCGGCTTCACCCTCGTCGAGTTGATGATCACGCTGGCCGTGGCGGTGGTGCTGCTGACCATCGCGGTGCCGAGCTTCCGGTACATCATGCTTTCCAACCGGCTCACCACGGCCGCCAACGACTTTGTCGCCGCGCTCAACACCGCCCGGATGGCCGCCATCGCGCGCAACGCCAGCGCCCAGCTGTGCAGCGATTCGGCCAGCAAGAACACGAGCGATACGCTTGGCGCGGGATGCGGTGCGCAGGCCGGCGCGGTCTACGTCGCCACCGGCAGCACCGCCACGCGGGTCCGGGATGCGGTGACCGGCATTGCCTCTCCCATCAAGCTCAACGGCAACGTGGCCGCCATCCGCTTTGGAAGCGAGGGAGTGGGGCACGTTGCCGGCGGTACGGATACGAACCCCGTCATCGCCGACCTCTGCACCAGTGCGATCAGCAGCAACAACCACCGCATCATTACCATGGCGGCCGGTTCGATCGTCACGACGACCACCTCGACGGGGACGTGCTCCTGATGGGCGACATTTCCCGAGAGGCGACGCGCATGCGTATGCCAGCATCCTTGTTCCCGATGGCCAGTGCTGCGCCGCTACCGCGCCGGCACGCCCGACCGTTCCACGCTCCGATGCAGGCAGCATGTACTTATAGGCGCGTGACTAGTCAGTCTGGGGTGGGGCTCATTGAGGTATTGGTCGCCGTGGTGGTTCTCTCCATTGGGTTCCTAGGCATGGGGGCATTGCTGGCGAGGTCGATGTCCACCAACAACAGTTCGATGGCGCGCAGCATGGCCACGATCGCCAGCTATTCGATCCTGGATGCCATGCGGGCGGATGGTCGCAACGCCAAGCAGGGCGCCTACAACACCGACGCGCCCATCACGGCCGATGCCTGCCCGACGGATACGGACACCCTCGCCAAGGCCCAACTCGCCCAATGGTGCGACCTGCTCAAGCGCAGCCTGGGCGCGGCGAGCAGCACCAGTGGCAAAGTCAATTGCCAAGGCGACGGCACGTGCGCCATCACTATCACCTTCGACGACAGCCGGGCCGGCGACGGTGGCTCCGACAAACAGCAGCTCACTACCCGGGCCATGCTATGAGCCGCCTTGTCACGAAGTCGCTGGGCAAGACCCGCCCTGCGCGCGCGGCGGCCGGGTTCACCCTGATCGAGCTGATGGTCGCCATGGTGCTGGGGCTGATCGTCATTGCGGGGGCGATCAGCGTGTTCCTTGCCAGCCAGCGCACCTACCGCACCAACCAGGCCTTGAGTGACGTGCAGGAGAATGCTCGCATCGCCTTCGAGCTGATGGCGCGAGACATCCGCGATGCCGGCTTGACTGGCTGCAACAACAACGGCCGCGTCGCCAATGTGCTCAAGAACAGCCCGGCGGGCGGTGGGACCGCCTGGTGGGCCAACTGGGGCAATGCGCTGGTCGGCTTCGACAGCGGGCAGAGCGATCCGGCGATCGGGACGAGCATGCCGAGTCGGTCGGGTGACACCGATTCGCTCGAACTCCTGGGAGCCGACGACTCGGGCCTGAGCGTGGCTAGCCACGATCCGACTTCGGCGCAGTTCACGCTCAACGAGACCAGCTCTGATTTGCAGCCTGGGGACGTCGTCGTGGTGTGCGATCCCGATCATGCGGCCATCGTGCAGGTCACCAACTACAACAGCAGCAACGTCACGCTGGTACATAACCCGGGTGAGGGAACTCCCGGCAACTGCTCGAAGGGGCTGGGCTATCCCACCGTTTGCATGACCAACGGCAACGCCTACGCCTACGGGCCCAACTCGCAGATCGCCAAGCTGTCGGCTGTGGACTGGTACATCGGCGACAACAGCGCCGGAGGCCATTCGCTCTACCGCGTCAGCGTGGCCACCAATGCTGGCGCGCCTACTCCAACGGCGCAGGAGATGGTGCGCGACGTAACGGACATGGAGATCGTCTATCACCGGTCCTCCGATACCAAGTTCGGGACCGCCACCGACATCGCGGGCAACTGGGCTTCGGTCGATGCCGTGCGGGTCACCCTGACAATGGAAAGCGTGGACAAGCGCGCCGGCACCGACGTCAAGCCGATCACGCGCGAGTTCACCGCCACTACCACCGTGCGCAATCGGGTGCCGTGATGAACGCTTTCGTATTCCGACCTTTGCCCGCCGTTCGTCGGCGTCTGGCTGCTGGCCGGCCCGTACTGCGCGGAGGTCAGCGCGGAGTGGCCCTGGTGGTGGCGCTGGTGCTGTTGGTCGTGATCACCCTGGTGGGCCTTGCCGCCGTGCGTGGCACCATCATGCAGCAGAAGATGACGTCCAACTTCTACGACCGGCAGATCGCCTTCCAGGAGGCCGAGGCGGCCCTGCGGCAGGCCGAGGCCAAGATCCGGTCGACGCCCTCGGCCGCCGCTTTCCGCGACTGCTCGCCGGGAGGCACCAACTTGTGCTTGACCAATCCGTTCGCCAGCGGCTCGAGCATTTCCGGCAGCGACATCGTTACCGTCGACGCGGGCTCTTTCGACGCGGGCAAGCTTGCAGCGAGCCAGCCCCAGTACGTCATCGAGTTCATGGGCAACTTCAAGATTCCGGATTCGGAGGTCAAGCAAGTTTCCAACTGCGCAGGCTATGCCGCGTGTGGAGCGGCGAACATCGCGGGCTTCTACCGCATCACCGCCCGCAGCGGCCCGCCCACCGTGGATACGCTTGGGCGCGCGTCGGTCACGCTCCAATCTATGTTCAGGAAATGACAGCGTCTGGAGGACGGGTGTCGAAGTGGGCTCCCGTCATGCCGGTTATCGCTGCAGTCGCAACCGGCGACTGACCCGCATGCTCGGTGCGGGCCGATACAGCCAAGAGGTAAAGGGGTTGTCATGTCTACAAAACATGTCTGGCGATGGGCTTTGGTGGCCGGACTGTGGCTGGCCCAGTCGGCCGCAGCGGTTACGTACACCGAGAATTTCTCCGGCGCCTCAAGCAGCCTGAAATGGCGCGCGCTGGACTACGCCTGCCTCACCGCCGGCGATGGCACAGGCAGCATTCCGGCGTGCGCTTCATCCAAGGATGATGAAGGGGCTGGCGCGTTGCGTCTCACCCCGGCGGAAAACCAGCGTACCGGCGCGATCCTTTCCGACTTCACTTTCCCGCTCAGCCAAGGCATGCAGGTGACATTCACCACCTATACCTATGGCGGTGACAGTGGCGGCCTTGCAAGGGACGGTGCCGACGGAATCGCGTTCTTTCTCACCGATGGCACCCAAACCATTCCGACCACCGCCGGCGGCAGCGGCGGCAGCCTCGGCTACAGCTGCTCCAACGTCAACGGCAAGAGCGAGGGTATTGCCTATGGTTATCTCGGCCTGGGTGTCGATGAATTCGGCAACTACCTGAATATCGGCGACAACACCAACTCCGGCGTCCTCAATTCGAATAACAGCGGCGACACCAGCAACGGCACCAACAGCTACTACGACAGTAGAGTCCCCTTTTATCAGCCAGGACGAATTGGCCTGCGCGGCGCCGGCAATGTGACATGGGCTTGGCTGCACGCTGAGAACCCGAGCTACTACGGGGACCAGCCGGACAGCTCCAAGGTGCATGATGCCTGCAGATCTGGACAGTATGTGTACCAAGGTTCTGACAAAGCCAGTGGAAACATGAAGGCATTGCCGTACAACTATCCGGCGATCGCTGGCGGGTACCAGGTCATGCCCGACGATCAACCCATCGCCAACGAGTCGACAAGTGTGAGGAGCGGGGCAACACCCATTACCTACAAGCTGCAGATCTCGACCTCTGGCCTGTTGAATTTCTTCTACAGCTACAACAACGGCGCCTTTACCCCGGTGCTGGTCAACAATTCCATCGCGGCCAGTAACGGCCCGCTGCCGGCCTCCTTTCGCTTTGGCTTCTCAGCGGGTACCGGCGGTAGCAACAACGTGCACGAGATCACCTGCTTCCAGGCCACGCCGCTGCAATCCAACAGCAGCTCCGGTGCCAATACGGTGCAGTCGGGCGAGGTGAAGATCGGCACCCAGATCTATTTGGCGAGCTACTCCGCGGACAATTGGTGGGGCTCGCTCCAGTCGATTCCATTGGTGGTCAACAACGGCGTGTTGAGCGCTTCGTCGGTCGCCAACTGGGATGCCAAGTGCGTGCTGACGGGGGGGGGCTGCGCATCCATGGGCACGGATGATCAGGGCAACCCGACGAATACCGTCGACGTGCAGAAGCCCGACGCCCGCATGCTGCTCACCGCCGATGCGAGCGGCAAGGGGCTGGCCCTGGAATGGAACAGTCTCACTGCGAGCCAACAGAACAACCTCAACAGCAAGGACAGCCAGGGCCAGCAGCGTCTCGATTGGTTGCGCGGCGATCGCAGCGACGAGCAGCTGCAGAACGCCTCCGGCACCTTGCGCAACCGCACGGCGGTGCTGGGCGACATCATCGATTCCAGTCCGACCTGGGTTGGCGCGCCGGTGCCGGGCGTTTATCCCGATGCGTTCGGCGACGCGCTGTACGGCAACAATGTCAAGTCACCGGAGAACGGCAGCGCGGCACAGACCTACAGCAACTTCGTGACCTCGAACGCGACGCGCCTGAACGTGGTCTACGTCGGTGGCAACGACGGCCTGATGCATGGATTCAGAGCCGGCTCCTACACGGATACCGGCAGCTACAACTCAACCAACAACGACGGTCACGAGGTGCTCGGCTTCATGCCTGGGGGAGTGCTGGCGAGCCCGGAGATCGTCGGCCTCACGTCGCCAACCTACAGTCACAACTACTTCGTGGACGCGACGCCGGCGGCGGGCGACCTGTTCTACGGCGGCAAGTGGCATACCTGGCTGGCGGGAGGCGTGGGAACGGGGGGCAGCGAGATCTTTGCGCTCGACATCAGCGATCCATCCATTTTCAGCGAGTCCATGATCTCGACCGTCATCGGCGATTGGACTAGCCGCACCAGCGGCTTTTCCCATCTGGGCAAAACCGTGGGTACGCCCATCTTCACCCGGCTCCATAACGGCCAGTGGGCGATCATCTTCGGCAGTGGCTTGAGTTCCAGCCAGAGTGCCGGCGTCTATGTCGGCATGGTCGATGCGACCAGCGGCGCCCTCACCTTCAAGTTCCTTGATACCGGTATCGTCTCGGGCGGCATCACCTATGCCACCTCGGTGGATCTCGATGGCGACTACATCGCCGATTTTCTTTACGCCGGCGACCTGAAGGGCAATGTCTGGCGCTTCGACGTAACCGACAATAAAGACGCGAAATGGGGAGCGCCCACGCGCGTGTTCACGGCCAAGGATGCGATCGGCAATGCGCAGCCCATCACGACCGCACCGGTTGTGGCGGCGGTAAAGATGGGCGACGTTTCCCGGGTGATGGTGTATTTCGGTACGGGCCAGAAGTCGCCGTTCACTAGCACCAGTGGCGACACCTACGCCACGGGCACGCAGACTTTCTATGGCATCTGGGACTCGAACATGGATGCCTGGAACCAGGTCGCGGGAAGCTCCGCCCAATACGCCAGCCTGTCGGGCAGCCAGGTGGTGGTTCGCGACAAGCTCCTGTCGCAGACAGTGTCGTCCACCTCGACCGGCGGGGGCAGCAACCAGGTGCTGGGGTACCGCTATCTCAGTACTACTAAGCAGGTGTGCTGGGTGGGCAGTACCGCATGCTCCACGGACACCAGCCAGAACACCCAGTACGGCTGGTACTTCGACTTCCCCGAGACTGGGGAGCAGATTATCTACAACCCGGCGCTCATCAGCGGCGCAGTGGTGGTCAGCTCGGCCATTCCGCCGGCCATCTCAGCCTTGAAGTGCAACCCTGGCCTGCAGTCTGGCTGGACGATGGCCTTCGACCCGACTTCGGGCGGCGGCATGACTCAGGATTTCTTTCCGGGCGCGGGGGGCGGCTTTGGTACGGGCACAGACGGCTCGAGTATCGGTGGCATCCGGCTCGATGCGGTGGGTAGTCCGAGCACCGTGACCTATGGCGGCCAGACCTATCTCGTCACGCAGACGGTGAAGGGTACGGCCGCGCTCAGCCAGGTCAATCCGCCAGCCAGCAAGAATCCCAGCCGGGTCTCCTGGAAGGAGATCCGATATTGATGGCACGACACGCACCTCGGATGCCGGGGACGGTTCACGCTGGACCGACGCGGCTTCCGAGGGCGAAAGTGATACAGGTCGAAGGAAAAAATAACAGGGGAGCCATGAATAAGTTTTCGTCCGAACAGCTGCGGCGCTGCGGGGCTGCATGGGGTTTCAGCCTGATCGAGCTGATGATCGTGGTGGCGATCATCGCCATCCTGGCGGCGATCGCCTATCCGTCGTATACGCGCTATGTCGCCAAGACCCGGCGAGTGGCGGCGGAAGGCTGCCTGTCGGAGTACGCCAACTACATGGAGCGGTACTACACCACCAACCTTGCCTACGACAAAGATCCAGATGGCACTGACAACCCGCTCCCGGGGCTGGATTGTGCGAGCTCATCGCAAACCGGTGGGGATTACGACTACACCTTCCCGGTTCTGACGGTATCCAGCTTTACCGTGCAGGCCAAGGCGAAGGGTGCGCAGGCTACCCGCGACGCGCAGTGCACGCCGCTGACGCTGGATCAGGCCGGTACGCGCAAGGTCAACGACGCCACCACGCTGGTGGGCCAGTGCTGGTAGGCGGCGCCTGATAGCCAGTCAGGGAAGGGCGGCGCGGCTATTGGCCGTGATCGGCAGGGCCGGCAAGGCCAGGCCCTAACCCAACCGCCGCGCCCCCAACTGCACCAGCACTTCCTGCGCACTGCGAATCCGCTCGCTCGCCCCGGGCAGGTCGAGGATGATCCTCAGCTTGTCCTGGCCGTCGAGTTTGTACACGCGCGGCTGGCCCTGGATCAGGCGGAGTATCGCCATCGGCTCCACTTCGGGCTGATCGCGGAAGCTGATGCGGCCGCCGTTGGCGCCGAAGTCGAGCTTGCGGATGCCGAGCGGGGTGGCCATCAGCTTGAGGCCGGCGAGGGCGAACAGCTGCTTGGCGGGGTCGGGCAGCAGGCCGAAGCGGTCGATCATCTCCACCTGCAGGTCGCGCAGCGCCTCCTCGTTGCGGGCGCTGGCGATGCGCTTGTAGAGCGTCAGGCGCGTGTGCACGTCCGGCAGATAGTCGTCGGGGATCAGCGCGGGCAGGTGCAACTCCACCTCGGTCTCGTGCTCGGAGGAGAGGTCGAAGTCGGGCACCTTGCCGGACTTGAGCGCGCGCACCGCGCGGTCCAGCAGCTCGGTGTAGAGGCCGAAGCCGATCTCCTGGATCTGGCCGGACTGCTCGTCGCCCAGCAGCTCGCCGGCGCCGCGGATCTCCAGGTCGTGGGTGGCGAGGGTGAAGCCCGCGCCCAGTTCCTCCAGCGAGGCCAGCGCCTCCAGGCGCTTCTCCGCATCGGCGGTGATGGCCTTGCGGTCGGGCACGATCAGGTAGGCGTACGCGCGGTGATGCGAGCGGCCCACGCGGCCGCGCAGCTGATGCAGCTGGGCCAGGCCGAAGCGGTCGGCGCGGTCGATGACGATGGTGTTGGCGGTGGGGATGTCGATGCCGGTCTCGATGATGGTGGTGCACACCAGCACGTTGAAGCGCTGGCGATGGAAATCCGCCATCACGCGCTCCAGCTCGCGTTCGGGCATCTGGCCGTGGGCGATGCCGATGCGCGCGTCGGGGATCAGCTCCTGCAATTCGCGCGCGCTGCGCTCGATCGACTCCACCTCGTTGTGCAGGAAGTACACCTGGCCGCCGCGCGACAGCTCGCGCTGGAACGCCTCGCGGATCAGCGCCGGCTCCCACGCCGAGATGAAGGTGCGCACGGCCATGCGGTGCGCGGGCGGGGTGGTGATGAGGGAGAGATCGCGCAGCCCGCTCATCGCCATGTTGAGCGTGCGCGGGATCGGCGTGGCGGTGAGGGTGAGCAGGTCCACCTCGGCGCGCAGCTTCTTCAGCTGCTCCTTCTGGCGCACGCCGAAGCGCTGCTCCTCGTCCACGATCACCAGGCCCAGCTGCTTGAACTTGATGTCCGGCTGCAGCAGCTTGTGGGTGCCCACGATCACGTCGATCTGGCCCTCGGCCAGGCGCTTGAGCGCCTCGTTCACTTCCCTTGTGGACTTGAAGCGCGAGAGCACGTCCACCTTCACCGGCCAGTCGGCGAAGCGGTCGGCGAAGTTGCGGTAGTGCTGCTGGGCGAGCAGGGTGGTGGGCACCAGCACCGCCACCTGCTTGCCGGCGGCGGCGGCGGCGAAGGCGGCGCGCAGCGCCACCTCGGTCTTGCCGAAGCCCACGTCGCCGCAGATCACGCGGTCCATCGCGCGCGGCGCGGCAAGATCGCCCAGCACTGCGTCGATGGCGTGTTCCTGGTCCGGCGTTTCCTCGAACGGGAAGCTGGCGCCGAATTCCTCCACCAATTGGCGGTCCACGACCATCGACTCGCCGCCGCGCGCCTCGCGCTGGGCGTAGATGGCGAGGAGTTCCGCCGCCACGTCGCGCACCTTCTCCGCCGCCTTCTTGCGCGCGCGCTCCCAGGCGTCGCCGCCCAGCGAGTGCAGCGGCGCCAGTTCCGGCGCGGTGCCGGAGTAGCGGCTCACCAGGCCAAGCTGGGCCACCGGCACGTAGAGCTTGTCGCCCTTGGCGTACTCGATCACCAGGAACTCGCCGTCCATGCCGCCCAGCTCCATCGACACCAGGCCCTGGTAGCGGCCCACGCCGTGGTCCACGTGCACGATGGGCGCGCCGAGGGTCAGCTCGGTGAGGTCGCGGATGATGGTGTCGGGGTCGCGCGCGGCGCCGCGGCGGCGCCGGCGGTCGGTGCGCACGCGCTCGCCGTAGAGCTCGCGCTCGGTGAGCACGGTGAGCGCGGGTTGGGTGAGCGCGAAGCCCTGTTCCAGCGGGGCGATGGTGATGGCGAACTTCGGGCCCGCCTGAGCCCCCTCCCCGGCTTGCAGGGGAGGGTTGGGGAGGAGAAAGGCTTGCCAGCCCTCGATGTTGTCCGGCTTCAACCCCGCCGCGGCGAGGGTCTCGATCAGCGCCTCGCGCCGCCCCGCCGAGTCGGCAGCGACCAGCACGCGGCCGGGGTAGCTGGCGAGGAAGTGCCGCAGCGAGGTGCCGGGCTCCTCGCCCTTGCGGTTGAGCGGCAGCTCGGGCGCGGGCTGGGTGCCGACGTCGATGGCGTGGGGATGGCCGGGCTCGACCACCTCCGCACGCAGCCGGCGATTGAGCTGCTCGCGCAGGGTTTCCGGGCCGAGGTAGAGCTCGGCCGGCGGCAGCACCGGGCGCTCGATGTCGTGCGCGCGCTGCTCGTAGCGCTCGGCGGTCTGGCCCCAGAACTGCTCGGCGGCGTCGAGCACGCCTTCACCCAGCACGAAGAGCGCATCGTCGGCGAGGTAGTCGAACAGCGTGGCGGTCTGCGCGAAGAACAGCGGCAGGTAGTATTCGATGCCGCCCGGCGTCACGCCCTCCTTCATGTCCTGGTAGAGCGGGCAGCGGCGGATGTCGATGGGGAAGCGCTCGCGCAGGCGGCTGCGGAAATCCTTGGCGGCGTCCTCGGTGAGCGGGAACTCGCGCGCGGGCAGCAGCTCGACCTTGTCCACCGGGTGCTGCGAGCGCTGCGTCTCCGGGTCGAAGCTGCGGATGGATTCCACTTCGTCGTCGAACAGCTCGACGCGGTAGGGTTCGGCCGCGCCCATCGGGAAGATGTCGATCAGCGCGCCGCGCACGGCGAAGTCGCCGGGCTCGGCCACCTGCGGCACGTTGCGGTAGCCCGACGCCTCCAGCCGCCGCTGCTCGGCGGCGAGGTCGAGCTTCTGGCCCTTGGCCACCACCAGTCCGGAGCCGGTGATGTGCGTGCGCGGGGCGATGCGCTGCATCAGCGTGGCGACGGGCACCACCAGCACGCCGCGCTGGGTCGAGGGCAGCCGATACAGCGTGGCGATGCGCTGGGAGACCACTTCCGGGTGCGGGCTGAAGACGTCGTAGGGCAGCGTCTCCCAGTCGGGGAAGTGCAGCACCGGCAAGTCGCCGGCGAAGAGGCGCAGCTCGTCCTCCAGCGTGTGCGCGCGCTGCGTGTCGCGCGTTACCGCCACCAGCAGGCCGTTGTGCGAGCGGGCTGCCTCGGCCACCAGCAGGGCGCGGGCGGAGCCGTGCGGCGGCGTCCAGTAGCGGCGCTGCTTGGGGCTGGTGGGGGGCGGGGGATGCGGAAGCGGGGGAGTGGGCATGAAGACGCTTGGATTCGCTCGTGGCGGCGGCCGCGGGCCGCGCCGGGAAAGCGTACAAGTGTAGCGCGACGCCTCCGCGGGCTGCGGGAGGCGACCCGCGACGCAGGGCGTTCGGGTGCCCGGCCGCGCCGGCGGCCGTGGCGTTACAGGCGCAGCGAGACCTGCGCCGTGCCCGGCTCGTCGGCTATCAGGCGTGTGGTGAAGCCGAGCCGGCGGCAGAATTCCAGCATCGGCCGGTTCTCGATCAGCACGTAGCCCCACAGCTCGGCGAGGCTGCGGCGGCGGCATTCGTCCAGCAGGTGGCCCATCAGCAGCGCGCCGAGGCCGAGGCGGCTCCAGTCGCGCTCGACCAGCACCGAGAATTCGGCGCTGTCGCTGGCCTCGTCCACGTAGATGCGGCCCACGCCGCGCATCTCGGCCGGCGCGCGCGTCTCGTCCATCAGCACGAAGGCGGCCTCGCAGGCCGGGTCGATGCGGCACATGCGCTGCGCCATCGGCTCGGGCAGCTCGGACATGGGGTGCAGGAAGCGGCGGCGGACGTCCTCGGCCGGCAGGCGGGCGAAGCAGCGGCGCATGGCGGCCACGTCGCCGGGCACGATCGGGCGCAGGTGCAGGGTGCGGCCGTCGCGGACATGCACCGGCTCGCCCGGCGACGCCGGCACCCCCTGCGGCCGCGCAAAACGCTGGCGGCTGGGTAGCGGCAGCGTGGCGGGCGCGGGGAGCGGAAGGTCGATGGCCGGAGACATCAGCATGTCCATACTTTGCCGTATTGTGTGCGGTGCAGCATGAACGGAAAAGTTCAGTGTAGCGCTTCGGGCTGTGGCGTAATGTCGCGCTGACCTGGCGATCCGGGCGGTGCGAGGCGGTGCGACGGACGGACGTCCACTCCTTCGTTCTTCCTTGCCCTGCGCGCAAACAGCTCCCGGCGCGGGGCACTGGGAGATCATGAACAGGCTCTTGCATGGCGCGGGCGCACTGGGTGGCGGTCGTCGAGCCGGGGCGTTTCGCCACCGCCGAACTGGAGCGCTTCGTGCGCGAGTCGTATGCGCTGGTGCGGGCCAGGCTCACCAAGAAGGCGCAGGCGGCGCTGGGGCCGCTGCCGTAGGCGGCCGGGCGAAGCGGCGAGGGTGGGGCGGGCGTTGCCGCCCCGGCGATGCGAGCGCGGCGGCCGCCGCCGTGCGTCAGTCGGCCAGGTCCGGCTCGAAGAAGCTCCAGCGCACCTCGGCGAACTGCGCTTTCATGGCGGCCTCGACCACGTTGATGGCCTCGGCCAGGCTATGGCCGTCGGGGGTGGGCGTCATCTGCGCCTTCACCGCCACCATCACGTCCGGGCCCATCTGCAGGGTGATCAGGTTGAGCACCTCGGCCACTTCCGGGCGGCTCTTGAGGAAGGTGAGCAGCTCGGCGCGCCGGCGCGGCTCGATGCCCTGGCCGATCAGCAGCGCCTTCACCTCCACCGCCACGGCGACCGCCACCACCACCAGCAGCACGCCGATGGCGATGGTGCCCAGCGCGTCGAACAGCAGGTTGCCGGTGAGCATGGTGGCGCCCACGGCCAGCGCCGCCAGCACCAGGCCGATCAGCGCGGCGAGATCCTCGCCGAAGATCACCAGCAACTCGCTCGAGCGCGTGTGGCGGAACCACTGCCACAACCCCATCTCGCCGCGCGCCTTGTTCACCTCCTGCAGGCAGCCGCGCATGGAGATGCCCTCGGCCACGATGCCGAACACCAGCACGCCCAGCGCCAGCCACGGCCATTTCAGCGGCTCGGGCTCGCTCAGCTTGTGCACGCCCTCGTAGATGGAGAACATGCCGCCCACGCTGAAAAGCAGGATCGCCACCAGGAACGACCAGAAGTACAGCGCGCGCCCCCAGCCCAGCGGGAACTCGTCCGAGGGCGGCCGCTTGGCCTGGCGCAGGCCGAGCAGCAGCAGGCCCTGGTTGCCGCAGTCGGCCAGCGAGTGCACCGCTTCGGCCAGCATCGCGCCCGAGCCGGTGATCACCGCGGCGACCAGCTTGCTGAGGAAGATGGCGAAGTTGGCGCCGAGCGCGAGGAAGATGGCTTTGGTCGAATCGGCGTGACCGGACATGCGGCGTCGTGCTCCGTCCTTGAAGAGGGTGCCGGCAGTTTACCGGCGGCGAAGGATTTTGCGGCGCGGCGCGTCAACGGATGCCCACGCCCACTCCCACGCCAAAGTGCACGTTGTTGCGGCCGCGGGTCATCTCGTCCGCGCTCCACACGTGGGCCTGCGCCACCCGCACCAGCGGGAACACGTAGCCGGCATCGCCCACCCTGCCGGCGCGGCTGCCGTCGAGCTTGCCGCGCACGGTGAGCATGCCGCCCACTGGGTAGTCCAGCGATTCCACGTAGCCGGGCATGATGGCGATGAAGCGGCCGCTGCCGCTGTCGTTGGCCTTCGGCCGCTGCGAGCCGTCGAGCGGATAGGCCAGCACCTCGATCTCGCTGCGGTCGGCGAGGTTGGTGACGCCCACCACGCGACCGCCCCAGATCACCTCGCCGGCGGCGTAGCGCTCGGGCGACTGGGCCACCTGGAACGGCGGCACGGCGAGGGTGGCGGGCGTGCTCTTGTAGATCGGCGCGGGCGCGCAGGCGGCCAGCGCCAGCAGTGGCAGGGCGGCGAGCAGGGTGTGGATGCGGCGGGACATGACAGGGGCTCCGAAGAGGACCGGCGCGCGGTCCGGGCAGGCGTCGACACGGCCTACGCTACACCAAGCCAAGGTAGTCGCCGCCGTGTCGCGCCGGTGTGTCGGAAGGGCGCTCAGCGCCGCCGCGGCGGGCGGGCGCCGGCCGGGTGATGCACCGGTGCGCGGGCCACGGCCGGGTCCGCTTCCTCGACCAGCCAGTCCAGCGTGCACGCGGCCGGCTGCTGCGGCGAAAGCCGCTGCGCCAGCGCGCGCAACGGTTCGCGCAGCGCCTCGTCGAGCTTCCACGGCGCATTGAGCACCGCCATGCCCGAGCCGATCATGCGCAGCGGGGAATCCTCCGGCTGCACGCGCAGCTCCGCCCGCAGCACGCGACGGGCACCGCAATGCTGCAGCCAGCGCAGGAAGGGCTGCACCTGGCTGCGCTGTTTGAGCGGGTACCACACCGCGTAGACGCCGGTGGGCCAGCGCTCGAGCGCGGCCTTGAGCGCCTGTTCGATCCGCCGGTACTCGGCCTCCTGCGCCTCGTAGGGCGGGTCGATCAGCACCAGGCCGCGCTTCTCCTGCGGCGGCAGCAGCGCCTTGAGCGCGGCGTAGCCGTCGCGCTGGTGCACGTGCACGCGCGCATCGTGGCGGAACAGCTCGCGCAGGCGCGCGGCCTCCTCCGGGTGCAGCTCGCACAGCTGCGCGCTGTCCTGTTCGCGCAGCAGGCGCGCGGCCTGGAGCGGGGAGCCGGGGTAGAGCTTGAGGCCCGCCTCGTTGCCGGGCAGGGCGAGGATGTCGTCCAGCCAGTGGCGCAGCAGCGGCGGCAGCTCCTTGCCCGCGACCGCCGCGGGGGCGAGGTCGGGGAACAGCAGCCGCGCGATGCCGTCGCGGTATTCGCCGGTCTTGCCGGCCTCGCCGCCGTCGAGCGCGTAGCAGCCGCTGCCGGCGTGGGTGTCCAGGTAGGCGAACGGCGCGGGCTTGGCCTTCAGGGCTTCGATCAGCGTCCGCAGCACGACGTGCTTGAGGACGTCGGCGAAGTTGCCGGCGTGGTAGGCGTGGCGGTAATTCATGGCGAGGGCATCGGGGAGGGCCTTGCGAGTATAGACGGCCGCACCCGCCTGGCCCCGCTTGGAGCCTGCTCCAGGGTTGAGCAGGTGGGCAGCGAGTGGCTATGCTCGGGGCATGGTTCTGCTCCGCTTCCACCGCCTGCGCCGTTGCCGCGTGCTGTTCGCGCTGGCTTTCTGCGCGTGGCTGGCGCTGGCCGGCGTGGCGTGGGCGCAGCACGGCTGCTGCCTGGGCGGCGACGGAGCGGGCTCGGCCATGGCGGGCGCGATGTCGATGGTGCACCACCACGGCATGGCGCACGCCGGGCATGGGGAGCCGTTGGCCAGCCCTCACCACGACCATGCCGCGGCGGACGACTGCTGCTGCGCGCACCTGCCCGCCTCGCTGCCACTGCCGGCGGGCGTGGCGATGAACACCCTCCCGGTCGCGGCGGTCTGGCACGCCTCCATCGTCGCGGCGCCGCAGCCGCCATGGGGGCCGCCGTTGCGGCCGCCGCTCGCCTGATCCGTCCCCGATCGGCGTGCCCACCGTTCCCGGTGGGCGATGGCCCGCCTGCGCGGGCATGACGGAAGCACCGGCGGCACAGGCCGCACGGTGCCGGAGCGAGCAATGAACACTTGGGATGCGCGCGGCTTCAACCTGCCGCGCCGACGTTTCGTACAAGGCCTGGCCCTGGGCGGCGTGGCCGCCGGCCTCGGGCTGTGGCGTGGCAACGCGCTGGCCCAGGCCGCCGCGGCCATGGGCGCGCCGCGCGAACTGCGCGGCAACCATTTCGAACTGGAGATCGGCGAGCTGCCGGTGGACTTCACCGGCCGCCGGCGCGTCGCCACCACGGTCAACGGCCAGCTGCCGGCGCCGGTGCTGCGCTGGAAGCAGGGCGACACGGTGACGCTGCGCGTGCGCAACCGCCTGGCCGTGACCAGCTCCATCCACTGGCACGGCATCGTGCTGCCGGCCGACATGGACGGCGTGCCGGGCCTGAGCTTCGACGGCATCCCGCCGGGCGGCGAGTACGTCTACCGCTTCACGGTGAGCCAGGCGGGCACCTACTGGTACCACAGCCATTCGCGCTTCCAGGAGCAGACCGGCCTTTACGGCCCGATCGTGATCGAGCCGCGCGAGGGCGAGCGCCACGCGGCGCAGCGCGACTACACCGTGCTGCTCAGCGACTGGACCGACACCGATCCGGAGCGCATCTACGCCAACCTCAAGAAGCAGAGCGACTACTACAACTACGGCAAGCGCACCGTGGGCAGCTTCCTGCGCGACGCGCGCCGCCAGGGCCTGGGCGCCACCTGGAACGAGCGCAAGATGTGGAACCAGATGCGCATGGACCCCACCGACCTGGTGGACGTCTCCGGCTACACCTACACCTACCTGTGCAACGGCACCACGCCGGCCGGCAACTGGACCGGGCTGTTCGGCGCCGGCGAGAAGGTGCGCCTGCGCTTCATCAACGGCTCCTCGATGAGCTTCTTCGACGTGCGCATCCCCGGCCTCAAGATGACCGTGGTGGCCGCCGACGGCCAGGACATCGAGCCGGTGACGGTGGACGAGTTCCGCATCGGCCTGGCCGAGACCTACGACGTGATCGTGGAGCCCAGTGCCGACCGCGCCTGGACTATCTTCGCGCAGAGCATGGACCGCAGCGGCTACGCCCGCGGCACGCTGGCGCCGCGCGCGGGCCTCGGCGCCGAGGTGCCCGCGCTCGATCCGCGCCCGCTGCTTTCCATGGGCGACATGATGGGCGACATGGGGGGCATGAGCGGCATGGATCACGCTGCGATGGGCCACGACATGGCCGGCATGGACATGTCGGGCATGGACATGAGCGGCATGGACCACGGCGCCATGGCGGGCATGGACCACGGCTCGATGCAGCACGGCGGCATGGATCATGGCGCGATGAACCACGGTGCCGGCGCGCCGCTGCGCACCGGCGTGCAGGTGGACATGCGCGTGCCCACGCCGCGCCGCAACCTCGACGATCCGGGCGTGGGGCTGCGCGACAACGGCCGGCGCGTGCTGAGCTACGCCGACCTGCATGCGGTGAACGCGCCGATCTCGCCGGAAGTGGACCGCGAGCTGACCCTGCGCCTCACCGGCAACATGGAGCGCTACCTGTGGTCCTTCGACGGCAAGCGCTACTCCGACGCCGGCGGGCCGCTGCGCCTGAAGTACGGCGAGCGCGTGCGCATCACCCTGGTCAACGACACCATGATGACCCACCCGATCCACCTGCACGGCATGTGGAGCGAGCTGGAATCGCCGGACGGCGAGTTCCAGGTGCGCAAGCACACGGTGATGGTGCAGCCGGCGCAGCAGGTGAGCTACCGCGTCAACGCCGACGCGATCGGCCGCTGGGCCTACCACTGCCATCTGCTCTACCACATGGAGGCGGGCATGTTCCGCGAGGTGGTGGTGGCATGAGCGCGCCGATCTCCCTCCGCCACGCCGTCGCCGCCGCACTGCTGGCCCTGCCGCTCGCGCTGCCCGCGCAGGACGCCTCGATGCCGGGCATGACGATGCCCGCCCCGGCCGGCACGGCCGACGCACCGGCGGCGGCCTCGTCGTCCGACGAGCATGCCGGCCACGCGATGCACGACATGGCCGGCATGGACCACAGCATGCACGGGATGCACCACGACACGCCGGCCGCCGCGGTCTCGTCGCCCGCGCCGTCCGACGAGCATGCCGGCCATGCGATGCACGACATGGCCGGCATGGACCACAGCATGCATGGGATGCATCACGCGATGCCGGCCGGCGCGGTCTCGTCGCCTGCGCCGGCCGGCGAGCACGCCGATCAAGCGATGCCCGACATGCCCGGCATGGATCACAGCATGCACGGGATGCACCACGCGATGCCGGCTGCCGCGGCCTCGTCGCCTGCGCCAGCCAGCGAGCATGCCGATCACGCGATGCACGACATGGCCGGCATGGATCACAGCATGCACGGGATGCATCACGACATGCAGGCGGCCGCGTCGTCGCTGCCGCCCAACGACCACGTAGCCCCGCCGCCACCGCAGCACGCGATGCCGGGCATGGCGATGGACGCGATGGCCGACACCATGGAGATGGACGACAAGGCCTGGCGCGGCATGCTGCTGGCCGACCGGCTGGAGCGCACGCGCAGCACCGGCGGCGACTACGCCAGCGCGTGGGAAGTGGAAGGCTGGTACGGCGGCGACGTCGATCGCGTGTGGCTGCGCAGCGAAGGCGAGCGCAGCCGCACCGGCACCGAGGACGCGCGGGTGGAAGCCCTGTGGGGCCACGCCTTCGCCGCCTTCTGGGATTGGCAGCTCGGCGTGCGCCACGACTTCGGCCAGGGCCCGGGCCGGCAGTGGGCGGGCTTCGGCGTGCAGGGCCTGGCGCCGTACTGGTTCGAGGTGCAGGCGATGGTCTATGCCGGCCCGCAGGGCCGCACCGCGGCGCGGGTGGAGCTTGCGCACGAGCTGCTGCTGACCCAGAAGCTGATCCTTCAGCCGCGGGTGGAGGCGAACTTCTACGGCAAGGACGACCCGCGCCGCGACGTGCGCTCGGGCCTCTCCAGCGTCGAGGCCGGGCTGCGCCTGCGCTACGAGTTCAGCCGCCGCTTCGCGCCGTACGTGGGCGTGAACTGGTCGCGGCGCTACGCCGGCCCAGCCAACGAAACCACCTGGGTGGCCGGCGTGCGGATGTGGTTCTGAAGACGGCGGAGCGGGGCGCGGTGCGCGGCCCCGCTCCGCCTTCCTGCGCAACGGACCGGCGAGGCGCGGTGTTGGCCGTGCGGCTGGCCGTCGTCCGCGTAGTCCGCAGGCAACGTGTTCATCGTCCACCCAGCTAGTGAACGCCTCTCCCCGCCGGGGAGAGGCTGCCGGCAGGCCGGTGAGGGGCGGGCGGAGCGGATGCGCCAAGTGCGCCACGCACTCCCTTCCCGAGCTTTGGAAGCCAGCGCCACCGCGCCGTCAATAGGCCGCCGTAACGCGCCGCCGCCCGGCATCGTCCCGCTCGATCTGGTCGAGCACTGCCACCGCGAAGTCGGCCACGCTGATGCGGCTCCTGCCCTCGCCATCGACCAGCAACTGGTCGCCGCCGAGGCGGTAGCGGCCGCTGCGCTCGCCGTCCTCGAGCAGGGCGGCCGGGCTGACGTAGGTCCAGTCGAGCGCCCGCTCGGCGCGGAACAGATCCAGCGCCCGGCCCTGCGCCTGCGCTTCCGGCTTCCACTCGGCGGGGAAGGCCGGATCGTCCATCACGCGCACGCCCGGCGCCGCTTCCAGTGAGCCCGCGCCGCCGACCCACAGCAGGCGGCGCACGCCGGCCTTGGGCAGTTGTTCGAGCAGCACGCCGGCGTTGCGCGCAATGCTGTCGGCGTCGCCGTCGCGGCGGCCGGAGAGGCTGGCGAGAGCGGCCCCGGCGTCGCGCACGGCATCGAGCCAGCTGGACGGCTGCGCCACGTCGCCGCGGCTCACGTGCAGATGCTCGTGCCGGCGATCCAGGCGGGCGGGATCGCGCACGATGGCGACCACCTCGTGCCCGCGCGCCAGCGCTTCGTCGAGGATGGCGTGGCCGATGTGGCCGGTGGCGCCGAACAGGGCGAGCTTCATGGAGGCACTCCGTTGGGATAGGCGATGAAGTCTGCGCCTCGGCATTGGTTCGATAAACCGATCCATGGATAATTCACCGTCAAGTCTGGCTTTACAGTGAGTCGGCATGGGCCGCGACATCAACCTCAACCGCCTGGGCGTGTTCGTGGCCCTGGTGCAGGCCGGCTCCTTCACCGCCGCGGCCGAGGCGCTGGGCCTGACCAAGGCGATGGTGAGCCAGCACCTGGCGCGCTTGGAACAGGAGCTGGGCGTGGCGCTCCTGGTGCGCAGCACGCGGCGGATGGCGCTCACCGAGGCCGGCGCGCTGTTCCACGCCGACTGTGTGCGCATCCTGGCCGAGACGGCGGCGGCGATCGAGCGCGTGGGCGAGGCGCGCGACACGCCCAGCGGCGTGCTGCGCCTGACCACCACCACCGATTATGGCGTGGCGGTAGTGGCGCCCGCGCTGGCCGAGTTCGGGCGCCGGCATCCGCAGCTGCAGTTCGACCTGGTGATCGACGACGAGGTGGCGGACCTGATCGCGGGGCGCTTCGACCTATCCATTCGCGTCGGCTGGCTGCGCGATTCGGGCCTGCGCGCGGCGCGGCTGGGCGGCTTCCGCCAGCTGGCCGTGGCCGCGCCCGCCTACCTCGCCTCGCACGGCACCCCGCGCCGGCCGGAGGACTTGGCCGCGCACGACTGGCTCGCCATTGCCGTGCTGGCCTCGCCGCTGCGCTGGACCTTCACCGCCGCCAACGGCCGGCGCCGCACGGTGCGCATGCGCCAGGTGGCACAGGCCAACAACGCCGCCGCCGTGCACGCGATGGCGCTGGCCGGCGCGGGCGTCGCCGTGCTGCCGGACTACCTGGTGGAGGCGGACCTGCGCGCGGGGCGGCTGCAAGCCTTGCTGGCCTCGCATCGCCTGCCCGAGGGCGGCATTCACGCGGTCTATCCGGGCCGCCAGCCACCGGCCAAGGTGCGCGTGTTCATCGACTTCCTGCGCGAGCGGCTCGCGCAGCGGTGAGGGCCTGTTCCACGATCTCCTTGCGGGCGCTACCACCGTGTAGGAGCGAGCTTGCGCGCGACCGTCGCACCACGGCCGCCGCTCCGTAGGTTTGTCGCGCGCGAGGCGCGCCTACACGGCTTTCGACGCAGTAGTGGGCGGCGCTTATGGCGCCGCCTTCGTGCGCGCCCCCTCCGGCGGCGTCAGCATGATCTCGAACAGCTTCGGCCAGCGCTTGCCGGTGACGAACAGGCGGTCGTGCTTCGCGTCGTAGGCGATGCCGTTGAGCACGTCGTCGACGGGGTTGCCGAGCCGGCTGGTGTCGAGCAGGCCGGCGAGGTCGATCCAGGCGGTCACGCGGCCGCTCTTGGGGTCGATGCGCGCGATGCGGTTGGTCATCCACACGTTGGCGTAGAGCTCGCCCTTCACCCATTCCAGCTCGTTGAGGTTCTGCACCGGCTGGCCGTCGGCGGTGACCGGGAGGCTGCCGGTCTGGCGCATCGTGGCCGGGTCCAGCACGCGCAGCACCGCCGTGCCGTCGCTCATGTAGACGCGCGCGTCGTCGCGGGTCAGCGCCCAGCCTTCGCCGGGGTAGCGGAAGCTGGCGAGGACCTTGAAGCTGGCGAGGTCGCGCACGGCGCCGATGCCGCTGCGCCAAGTGAGCTGCATCAGGCGGCCCTGCCAGTCCACGATGCCCTCGCCGAAGTACTGCGGTGGCAGCGCGTCCTGCTGCAGCACCTTGCCGGTGGCCAGCGCCACCTTGCGCACGGTGGATTCGCCGCGCTCGCCGGTGCTCTCGTAGAGAAAGCCGTCCTTGTAGAACAGGCCCTCGGTGAAGGCGCCGGTGTCGTGCGGGTAGCTGCGCACCACCTTGTAGCCGTAGACCGGCACGGCCGCCATGGCGGGGGCGGCCAGCAGGGCCAGCGGGAGGGCGAGGGCTTGCAGGAGGCGTCGGGTCATGGGCGATGGGAACCGTGGCGAGTCGGGGCTAGTCGGTGATCTGCCGCCCCTCGGGCGTGCCCGACCACTCGGCCGGCGTCGCCGCGCGCGGGCGGTGCAGCAGGGGATGGGCGAACACCGCGGCGAGGATCACCACCACGCCGAGGTAGAAGCGCAGGTCCAGCTGGCGCTGCTCGCCGAGCAGCAGCATCGCCAGCACGATGGCGTAGACCGGCTCCAGGTTGGTCACCATCTGCGTGCCGAAGGCGCTCAGGTGGCGCAGCGCGACCAGCGCCAGCGCGAACGGCAGCAGGGTGCAGCCGAAGGACAGCGCGAGCAGCAGCAGCGCGTCGTGCGCGCCCGGCAGCACGAAGGCCGCGCCGGCGTGCGGCAGCAGCGGCGCCAGTGCGGTGAGCAGGATGGTGCCGGTGCCCAGTTCCAGGAAAGTGACGGTGAGCGGATCGCCGTGCTCGACCAGCCGCTTGTTGAACGCGCCGAACAGCGCCACCAGCAGCGCGGACAGCGCGCCCATCGCGATGCCGGCACGCATGCCCGCCGGCACGCCGCCCACCACCAGCAGCACGCCCGGCACCACGGCAGCGCCGATCAGGAGCTCGCGCGGGTCGAAGCGGCGGCGGGCGATCCACGGCTCGATCAGCGACAGGAACACGGGCCCCAGCGCGATGCAGGTGGCGCCCACCGAGGCGTTGGAGAGCTTGATCGCGGCGTAGAAGGTGAGCCAGTGCAGCGAAACCAGCGCACCGATGCCGGCATAGGCCAGCCGCAGCCGCCAGCCCATCGCGCGCAGGCCGCGCCACACCTTAGGCAGCGCCAGCAGCGCGATCGCTACCAGCAGCATGCGCCACCACACCAGCGGCAGCGCAGGCAGGGTGATCAGCTTGCCGAGGATCGCGGTAAAGCCCCATAGCAGCACGCAGAAGTGGATTTGCAGGCGGGCCTGACTGAGGGCGTGCATGCGCGGATCGCGGAAGATGATGGAGTGAGGGATTGTAGAGGGCTGTGCGGGTGGCGTGGTGGTGCGGGAAATTGCGGTGGCGCGGGGTTGTGCGCGCGCAGACACATGTGCGCCGGCGTAGAGCTGATGGGGGCTAAGCGATAAGAGCCTGTTCGCGATCTTCCTGCGGGTGTCTGTGAGGGAGGGCTTGCTGTGCTGTTGAAGCTTCGTCGCAATCTGGCCGGCCCTTTGGGCCGGAGTTTCGCTCCCCTGCCGGGGAGCGAGTTACTTTCTCTTGCTTGTCCAAGAGAAAGTAACCAAAGAGAAGGACACCCCGAGGG
>NZ_LFQR01000103.1 GCF_001182895.1 Frateuria defendens
GCCGGACTGCGTGGAGACGCTGGCGCCCGGCTGCCCGCGCACGTTCGTCACCTGGGCGTCGAGCGGGGCGCGCAGGCCGAGCACGCGCAGGCGCTGGCCCAGCTCGACCTGCGCGCCTACCAGCGCCAGCTGCGCCGGCGCGGTGTCCAGCTGCGCCAGCGGCTGGCCGCGCTTGACGTGCTCGCCCTCGCGCACGTCGAGTCGCGCCAGCGTGCCGTCGCGCGGCGCGGCGAGGTTGAGCAGGCCGCCTTCGACGTCGATGCGGCCGCGCGCCACCGCGGCATAGCCGGCCGCGGGCGCCGCCGCCGGCGCCTGGGCCTGCGCAGGCTTGCCGTGCGAGCAGCCGGCGAGCAGCAGCGGCCCCAGCAGCATGCCCGCGGCGAGCGGAAGGAAACGGCGCGGACGTGCGGTCATGGCGAGGGTTCCTCGGCCGTGGCGCCGGCCGGTGTGTTGCGTTGATCGTCGAGGATACGACCGTCCTCCATGCGCAGCACGCGGTCGGCGTGGTGGATCACGCGCGGGTCGTGGCTGACGCAGAGCACGGTGGTGCCGTGGCTGCGGGCGATGCGGTGCAGGATGTCGATCACGGTCTGGCCGTTGGCGGCATCGAGCGCACTGGTCGGCTCGTCGGCGAACAGCAGGTCCGGCTGCTTGGCCAGCGCGCGGGCGATCGCCACGCGCTGTTTTTCGCCGCCGGAGAGTTCGGCCGGGCGCAGGTGCATGCGCGGGGCCAGCCCCACTTCTTCCAGCGACTGCACGGCGCGCTCGCGCACCTGGGTCTTGGAAAGGCCGAGGTAGTGCAGCGGCAGCTCCACCTGCTCGCGCGCGGTGAGCGCGGGGAACAGGTTGAAGCCCTGGAACACGAAGCCGGTGTGGTGCAGGCGAAAGCGCTCCAGCGCGCGGGCGTCGAGCTGGCCGAGGTCGTGGCCGAGCGCGAGCACGCGGCCGCTGTCCACGCCCAGCAGCCCGCTCAGGATCGCCAGCAGCGTACTCTTGCCGCAGCCGGAGGGGCCGGCGATCAGGGTGAGCTCGCCCGGCTCCACCGCGATCGACAGGTCGTCCAGTATCCGGCTGCGCAGCTTGCCGGACACGAAGGCCTTGCCGATCGACTCGGCGCGCAGCGTGGGCGGGGGCGGGCTGTGGTGCATCGGCGCGTTCATCGCAGCAGGGTCGCGGGGTCGGCACGGCGCAGCCCGCGCACGGCGGCCACGCCGGAGACCGCGGCCAGGCCCAGGGTGAGCGCCGCGCAGGCCAGCGCCACCGGCGGGTTGAGCATCGCGGGCACGTCCTGGTTGCGCGCCAGCGCCAGCAGCGCGGCACCCAGCACGGCGGCGCCGAGCAGGCCCACGCCGCCCACCCACAGCGCCTGCTCCAGCACTACCCAGCGCAGGTCGGCCACGCTCACGCCGAGCGCGTTGAGAGTGGCGTATTCGCGCAGCGAGCCGGCCACCGCGGCCACCAGGGTCTGGCTGGTGATCACCGCGCCGACCAGGAACACGATGGCGGCGAGGAACAGCACGCCGGCGCCGGCGCCGGTGTCGAGGATCCAGTACAGCATCGAGCGGCGCGCGAAGGCCCTGGCCGTCCATACCTCATACGGGCCGAAGGCGGCGTCGGCGCGCAGGCGCCCGGCGGCGGCCTCGACGGCGGCGCGGGCGTGGTCGTGCAGCTGGGCGACCAGGTAGGTGGGGCGGCCGCCGTCGGCGGGGTCGTTGTCCAGCTGCCGCGCGGTGTCCAGCGAGGCCACCACGTTGACGCCGCCGAGCGCGCGCAGGCCGCTGGCGACGCCGGCCACGCGCACGCGGCGGCCGTTGATGGTGGCGCTGTCGCCGATGCCGACGCCGAGCTGGCCGAGGTCGGCGCGGTCCACCACCACCGCGTCCGGCTCGTTCAGCAGCGCACGCAGGGCGGGCGGCAGCGCGCGGGCGAACAGCATGCCGTCGGCGCGCGGGTCGATGCCGGAGACGAACACCGACACGCCGCCGGTGCCGCCGCCGCTGTGCCAGTCCGCGTCCAGCCAGATGAATGGCTCCACCCGGGCCACCGCAGGGTCCATCAGCAGGCGCGCCTCCACGTTGGGGTCGATCGGCCGGCCGAGGTTCACGCTCTGCGTGCCGGGGTAGCCCACCCACAGATCCGCCGAGGAGCCGGTGATGTACACGCTGGCGCTGCCGAAGATGCCCAGCACCAGCGCCGCCTGCAGCAGCTGCAGCAGGCCAGCGAAGCCGACCGCCAGCACCGCCGGCAGGAAGCGCCGCCATTCGTGCACCAGGGTCTTGCGGGCGAGGGCGACCATCGCTCAGCGCCTCGCTTCGTCGGTGTTCGGCAGCGGCGCGCCGCCGAGCGCCTTGAACAGCGCCACGTAGTCCAGGTCGCGCGCGGTGTCCGCCGCGAGGCGGGCGGCGTCGGCCTGGGCGCAGGCGAGCAGGCTGTCCTGGCGGTCGAGCGGGCTGGCCAGGCGCAGCGCCACGCGCTGCGCCACGGCCTCGTCGGCGCGCCGCAGCGCCGCGGCGGCCAGGCCGGCCTGCTGCTGGACTTCGCGCTGGCGCTCCAGCCGGCCCAGCGCGGTCTCCACCTCGGCCACGCCTTCCAGCACCGCCTGCCGGTAGGCGTAGACGGCGGCCTGCAGCTCGTGCTGCTTGGCGTGGGATTGGGACACGCGCAGGCCCCAGTCGAACAGCGGGATGTCGATCAGCGGGCCGAACGAGGGGATGGCGTTGGTATGCGTGCGGCGGTGGCTGGCGATGTTGTTGGACCACATGATCGAACCGCCGAGCGCGAGGCTGGGGTAGAGCGCCGCGTGGGCCAGCCCGGCCTCGCCGGCGGCGCGCAGCACCCTGGCCTCGGCCTGGGCGATCTCGGGGCGGGTGCGCAGCAGGTCGGCCGGGGTCGTGGTGAGCCGCCAGTCGCCCAGTGCCGGCGGCGGGCCGGGTTGCAGCCAGGCCGGGTCCGGCGCGTTGCGGCCGAGCAGCACGGCCAGCCGCTCGGCGGCGCCGTCGATCGCCTGCTGCGGTTCGGCCAGCGCCGCCGTGGCGTCGGCCAGCGCGGCCTGCGCGCGCGCCACCGCGTCGGCGGGCGCCAGCTGCAGGCGTTGGCGGGTTTCGAGCAGGTCGAGCTGCCGCTGCCTCGCCTCGCGCACCTGCGTCAGCAGTTGCACCTGCTGCTGCGCCGACCGCAGCGTGATCCATTGCCGCACGACCTCGCCGGTCAGCGATACCCGCACCGCGGCGAGGTCGGCCGCGGCGCCGTCCAGTTCGCCCCGGGCCAGGCGCTCGCTGGAGTCGGCCCGGCCGAACAGGCCGAGCTCCCACACCGAATCGAAACCGATCAGGAAGAACGAGGCACTGGCGTCCGGCGCGATCGCCTGGTCGGTGCGCACCCGCAGGCGCGGCAGGTAGTTGGCGCCCACATGCGAATGCAGCGCGCGGGCGGCCAGCAGGTGCTCGCGCGCCTGGGCCACATCGAGGTTGCCGGCCAGGGCGCGGTCCACCAGCGCATCCAGCTGCGGATCGTTGAAGGCGTGCCACCAGCCGCGCAGGTCGGGCGCCGCGGCGCCGTCGCCGCCGGGATGCCGCCAGGCGGCCGGCGCCGGCGGATCGAGCCGCGGCAGGTCGGCGGCGCAGCCGGCGAGCAGCGCCGCGGCGGCGAGCACGGCCGTACCCGCCAGCCGGCACATCGCCGCCGCACCGGGCATGCGGAGCAGCCAGGGCATCAGGCGTGGTGCGGCAGGCGGACGGGGGCGGTGGGGAACCGCGGCGAAGAGAACCGGAAGCGGCATGGCCGTAGTCTCGTGCGGCTCGGTTTCATGAAGTTTTCGGCGGCGCAGGAAATTTCAGCGCCACCCGCAGCCCGCCTTCGCTGCCGCGCCCGTAGTGCACCTCGGCGCCGTGCCCGGCAGCGATCTCGTGCACGATGGCGAGGCCGAGCCCGGTGCCGTCCTCGCGGTTGCCCGGCGCGCGGAAGAAGCGCTCGCCCAGCCGCGACAGCAGTTCCTCGGGCACGCCCGGCCCGTTGTCCTCCACGTATAGCTCCACGCCGTCCTCGGCGGCCACCAGGCCCACGGTGACGGTGCTGCCGCGGCCGGCGTAGCGCAGCGCGTTGTCGATCAGGTTGTCCAGCAGCTCCTGCAGGGCCGCCGCATCGCCCATCACGTGCAGCGGCTGCTCGGGCCCGATGTAGCCGAGGTCGATGCCGGCGCGCAGCGCCTCGTGCACGCGCAGGCCCACCGCCTCGGGCACCAGCCGGCTCAGCTCCAGCGGGACGTGGTTGTCCGGCGTCTTGTGCGGCGACTGCGCCCGCGTCAGCGCCAGCAGCTGGGTGGACGTGCGGGTGACGCGCTGGGTGAGCTGGCGGATGTAGTCCAGCGCTTCCTTCTGGGTGTCGGCGTCCTTGGCGGCCAGCGCGCGCTCGGTGTGCAGGCGCAGCCCGGCGAGCGGCGTGCGCAGCTGGTGCGCGGCGTCGGCGATGAAGCGCTCCTGCAGCGTGAGCACGCCGCGCAGGCGGGCGAACAGCGCGTCGATGGTGCGGGTCAGCGGCAGGATCTCGCGCGGCACGTCGGCGGCGGTGATCGGGGCAAGCTCATGCTCGCGCGCGGCCAGGCGGCGGGTGAGCGGCCGCAGCACCAGCAGGCCGTGGTTGACGCCGAACCACACCAGCGCCAGCACGCTCAGGATCAGCAGGGTCTGCAGCGGAACGGTCAGCAGCAGGATCTCGCGGGCGCGCTGGTGGCGGTCCTGCAGCGTTTCGGCGACGGTCACGGTGATGGTGTCGCCGGGCTCGCGCGGCGAGTCGAAGCTGACCGTGGCGGCACGCACGGGGCGGCGGCCGTGGAAGGTGTCGTAGAGCACCGGCGGCGCGTTCGGCGCCAGCGTGGACAGCCCGCGCAGCCTGGAGTGCCCGCTGAGCAGGCCATGCATGCGGCTGACGATGGCGAAGTAGTTGGGCCCGTCGGGATCGTATTCGAGCAGGAAGCGTGCCTGGGCGCTGAGCGGGCCGCCGGGGTCGGTGCGCAGCATCTCCGCCAGGGTCTGGGCGTCGTCGCTGAGGTCGTTGTCGTGCACCCGGTTGGAATAGCTGAGCGCCACGCCGTAGGTGAGCAGCGCGTCGAGCAGCAGCAGCGCCAGCATCGGCACCAGCAGGAAGATCAGCAGGCGCCGGCGCAGGCTCGGGTGGCGTTCGCCGGCGATGGGCGCGGGCTCACTCACCGTCGCCGCCTTCTTCCTGCAGCGTGTAGCCGAGCCCGCGGATGGTGCGGATGCCGGCGCCGCTGCCGCGCAGCTTGCGGCGCAGGCGATGGATGGCGATGTCCAGGCCGTTGTCGGTCAGCTCCTCGTCCCAGCTGCACAGCGCTTCCACCAGCTGGGCGCGGCTGGTGACGCGGTCGGGCCGTACCGCCAGCGCGGCGAGCAGGCCGAACTCGCGGGCGGTGAGTTCCAGCGCGGCGTCGTCGGCCCAGGCGCGGTGGCCGGTGAGGTCCAGCCGCAGGCGGCCGAGCTTGAGCTCCGGCGTGCCGTTGCTCGTCGCCCGGCGCAGGATGGCGCGCACGCGGGCCTCGAACTCGGCCAGGGCGAAGGGCTTGATCAGGATGTCGTCGGCGCCGAGGTCGAGCACGCGCACGCGCTCGTTGAGCCCTTCGCGCGCGGTGACCACCAGCACCGGCATGCCTTCGCCGCGCCGGCGCAGGCGGTTCAGCACCTCGCTGCCGTCCAGCGCGGGCAGGCCGAGGTCGAGCACGAGCAGGTCGTAGGGCGTGTCGCGCACGGCGGTGTCGGCGCTCACGCCGTCGGTGACGTGGTCCACCGCATGGCCCTGCTGGCGCAGGGCGGCGCGGATGCCGGCCGCGATGGCCGGATCGTCTTCGGCGATCAGAATGCGCATGGGTGGTTCCTCCTTGTTGGTATTGGCAGGCCTTCGATGGCCGGCTCGGAGTTGGTAATGATTCTCATTTTATGCCATGCTCCCGAGGCCTTCGTCCAGGCAGTCCGTGTCCTTATGTCGCCGGCTGCCGACTGCACGGACAACCCGGTGGCCCGGCAAGTTCATGGCAGATGCCGACGCGGCGATGGCAGGCCTCACGTGGAACCGGGTATTGGCAATGGTGGAAAAAAACGGGGGGCCGGATCGCGCATTCTGGCTCAAGCAACTGCATCGCTGGCACTGGATCAGCTCCGCGCTGTGCCTGGTGGGCATGCTGCTGTTCGCTTTCACCGGCCTCACTCTCAACCACGCCGGCCGCATCGAGGCCAAGCCGCAGACACAGCATCGCACGGCCGCGCTGCCGGCGCCGCTGCGGCACGCGCTGGCCACAGCCGCGCCGCGCAAGGACGCCCCGCTGCCCGCCGCGGTCAGCGACTGGCTCGGCGACGCGCTGAAGGTGGACCTCGCCGGCCGCGGCGCCGACTGGTCCGACGACGAGGTGCTGGTGTCGATGCCGCGCCCCGGCGGCGACGCCTGGGTCAGCATCGACCGCGAAACCGGCGCGGTCGAATACGAGCGCACCGACCGCGGCTGGATCGCCTGGCTCAACGACCTGCACAAGGGGCGCCACGCCGGCCCGGCCTGGGGCTGGTTCATCGACCTGTTCGCGCTGTCCTGCCTGGTGTTTGCGCTGAGCGGGCTGCTGCTGCTCAAGATGCACGCCGCGCAGCGCGGCGCCACCTGGCCGCTGGTGGCCTTCGGCGTGCTGCTGCCGCTGCTGTTGATCGTGTTGTTCGTCCACTGACCGTCATCCCTTAAGGAGCACCCATGCGACGCCTGCTGTTCTCCACCCCCGCGCTGCTGCTCGCCACGCCTGCGCTGGCGGCCGATCTCGACGTGACCGTGCAGATCCCCCAGCTGGACGTGGCCGAATACCACCGCCCCTACACCGCCGTGTGGATCGAGCGCGAAGACCACGGCGTCGCCGCCCAGCTGGCGCTGTGGTACGCGCAGAAGGAGTCGAAGGAGGGCGCCGGCACCAAGTGGCTGCCGGAGCTGCGCCAGTGGTGGCGGCGCGGCGGCCGCGACCTGCAGCTGCCGGTGGACGGGGTCTCCGGTGCGACCCGCCCGGCCGGCGAGCAGCACCTGAAGTTCGTCCAGGGCAAGGCGCCGCTGGGCGCGCTCGCGCCCGGCAAGTACACGCTGGTGGTGGAGGCCGCGCGCGAGGCCGGCGGCCGCGAGGTGGTGCGCGTGCCCTTCGAGTGGCCGACCACCGCCCACCGCGAACTCGCCGCCCAGGGCAGCACCGAACTGGGCGCGGTCAAGCTCGACCTCGCGCCCTGATCCCATTCCCGCCACGGAGCACGACATGATCCTGCGTACCCTGACTCGCGGCGCCTTCGCGCTGGTCCTGGCGTTGCCGCTGGCCGCGCCGGCGCACAAGCTGTGGATGCTGCCCTCGGCCACCAACGTCGCCGGCCCCGACCCGTGGGTGACGGTGGACGCGGCCGCCTCCGACGGCCTGTTCTACCCCGACCACGTGCCGGCCCGCCTCGACTGGCTGACCGTCACCGCGCCGGACGGCCAGACGGCCAAACCGGAGAACGCGCTCACCGGCAAATACCGCAGCACCTTCGACCTGCACCTCACCCAGCCGGGCACCTACAAGCTGGCGCTGGTCAACCAGGGCGTGTTCGCCGGCTACGAATGGAACGGCGAGAAGAAGCGCTGGCGCGGCGACGCCGCGGCGCTGGCCGGGGCGATTCCAGCCGGGGCGCAGCACGTGGAGGTCAGCGAGATGCTCAACCGCGTGGAGACCTTCGTCACCAACGGCAAGCCCAGCGACGGCGCGTTCAAGCCCAGCGGCAAGGGGCTCGAGCTGGTGCCGGTGACGCGGCCGACCGACCTGGTCGCCGGCGAGGCGGCCAGCTTCCGGCTGCTGCTCGACGGCAAGCCGGCGGCCGGGCTCAAGGTCATCGCCATCGCCGGCGCCACGCGCTACCGCAACGCGCCGGAGCAGCAGGAGGCCACCACCGGCGCGGACGGCCAGTTCAGCCTCACCTGGGCGCACCCTGGCATGTACTGGATCAGCGCCAGCACCCAGGACGGCAAGACCAGCGTGAAGCAGGCCAGGCAGCGCCGCCTGTCCTACGCCGCCACGCTGGAAGTGCTGCCGGAATGAGCGTGCCGCGGAGCGCTCGCTGATGGAGACGCCCGCCATGCCGCCGGCCGCGCCGCCGGTGCTGCGCAACCTGCACGGCCTGACCATGGGCACCACCTGGTCGGTGCGCCTGGTCGCGCCGCCGGCGCTGTCGATGGAGGCGGCGCAGCGCGGCGTGCAGGTGGAACTCGACCTGGTCGACGGGCAGATGAGCACCTACAAGCCGGCCTCGGCGCTGTCGCAGTACAACACCGCGCCGGCGGGAACCTGGCAGAGCCTGCCGGCGGAACTGTTCGCAGTGTTCGAGCGCGCGCTGGCACTGGCGCGCGACACCGGCGGCGCCTACGACCCGACGGTGGGGCCGCTGGTCGAGCTGTGGGGCTTCGGCCCGGGCGGAGCCCGGCGCGAGCCGCCGCCGCCCGCGGCGATCGCCGCCGCGCGATCGCGCGCCGGCTGGTGGCGCATCGGCCTCGACGCGGCCACGCGCCTGGCCTACCAGCCGGGCGGGATCTATGTGGACCTGTCTTCCATCGCCAAGGGCTACGCCGTGGACCGCGTCGGGCGCTGGCTCGATGCGGCGGGCGCCACCGCGTGGCTGGTGGAGGTGGGCGGGGAGCTCAAGGCGCGCGGCGCGAAGCCGGACGGCACGCCGTGGCGGGTCGGCATCGAGCGGCCGGACGCCGCGGCCGGCGAGGTCGAGCGCGCCGACCAGCTCACCCGCGTGGTGACCCTGCGCGATCGCGCCATCGCCACCTCGGGCGACTACCGGCGCCGCTTCACCGACGGCGGGCAGGCCTACGCGCACCACATCGACCCGCGCAGCGGCCATCCGGTGCCGCACGCGGTGGCCTCGGTGAGCGTGCTGGCCGGGGAGGCGATCCAGGCCGACCCGCTCGGCACCACCCTGACCGTGCTCGGCCCCGAGCGCGGCCTGGCCTATGCGGAAGAGCACGGCCTCGCCGTGCTGTTCCTGCTGCGCGGCGATCGCGGCTTCGAGGAACGCATGTCGTCGGCCTTCGCGGCGGCCCTGGAACCATGAAGCCGCGCACGCTGACGATGACGCCGACGCTGCTCGGCAACGCACTGCTGTTGGCGGTGCTGGCCGCGATGGCAGCCTGGCTGGCCACGCAGCAGGCCGGCGCCTGGGCGTGGCGCGCGCCATCGCCCGCGCAAGGGCTGGGTGCCGGCGCGGCGGTGCTCGCCTGGCTGCTGCTCGCGTTCGGCATCACCGGCCAGCGGCGGCGCCCGCGCCTCGCCGCCACCGACGATGCATCCACCGGCGAGGGTGCCTGGGGAAGCGAGGCCTTCCTCGTCGCCTACGCCAGCCAGACCGGCACCGCCGAGCGCCTCGCGCGGCAGACCGTGCAGAGCCTGGCGTCGACGGGGCAGGGCGCGAAGGCGCTGCCGCTCGGCGAGCTCGACCTGGCCGCCGTGCCCGCCGCCACGCGCGTGCTGTTCGTGGTCAGCACGACCGGCGAGGGCGATGCGCCGGACGCCGCGGCGGCGTTCTGCCGGCAGTGGATGCGCGCGCCGCTGGCGCTGCCCGGGTTCGGCTACGGCCTGCTGGCGCTGGGCGACCGCGACTATGCGAATTTCTGCGGCTTCGGCCGCCGCCTGCGGCAGTGGTTGCAGGCGAGCGGCGCGCAGCCGCTGTTCGATCCGGTGGAGGTCGACAACGGCGAAGCGGGCGCGCTGCGCCACTGGCAGCACCACCTCGCACTGCTGGCCGGCGCGAGCGAGCTGCCGGACTGGCAGCGCCCGCAGTACGGGCGCTGGACCCTGGCCGAGCGGCGCCTGCTCAATCCCGGCAGCCTGGGCGAGGCCTGTTTCCATCTCGCGCTGCGCCCGTGCGACGGCGCGCTCGACTGGCAGGCCGGCGACGTGGCCGAGGTCGGCCCGCGGCATGGGGCGGACGAGGTGGCCGCGTGGTTGGCGCAGAGCGGCTTCGACGGCGAGGAGACCGTCGCGGCGGACGGCCGCCGCCAGGCGCTGGCCGTGCTGCTGGCCGGCAGCCACCTGCCGGAGCCGGCCTCGGTGCAGGGCCGGCCGGTAGCGTCATGGGCGGCCGCCCTGGCGCCGCTGCCGCATCGCGAATACTCGATCGCCTCGCTGCCCGCGGATGGCGCGCTGCACCTGCTGGTGCGCCAGATGCGCCGCGCGGATGGCCGCCTCGGCCTCGGTTCGGGCTGGCTCACCCAGGCGGCGCCGGTGGGCGCGCAGATCGCCCTGCGCGTGCGCCGCAACGCCAACTTCCACGCGCCGCCGGACGGGCGCCCGCTGGTGCTGATCGGCAACGGCACCGGCCTGGCCGGGCTGCGCGCCCTGCTCAAGGCGCGCATCGCCGCCGGGCACGCGGGCAACTGGTTGCTGTTCGGCGAGCGCCAGGCCGCCTGCGATTTCCATTACCGCGACGAGATCGAAGCCTGGCGGCGCGAGGGCTGGCTGGCGCGGCTCGACCTGGCCTGGTCGCGCGAGGGCGATCGCGCCTACGTGCAGCAGCGCCTGCTCGACGCGGCCGGGACGCTGCGCCAGTGGGTGGACGAAGGCGCCGCGATCTACGTCTGCGGCAGCCTGGCCGGCATGGCGCCCGGCGTGGACGCGGCGCTGCGCGAGGTGCTCGGCGAGGCCACGCTCGATGCCTTGCGCAGCGGGGAGCGCTACCGGCGCGACGTGTATTGAGCGGCGCTTGCCGCAGCCCGCTTTCCCGGGCTGCGGACCGGGCAAGTTCGAGTTTCCGGAGGGCCCGCTGCGCATGCTGTCCGGCAGCGCCACGCTATTCAAACCCGGAATGGCCCCGATTCCATTTATTCATTTGTGCCATAACCCACCCCTTCCTAGGATGGCGCGCAGCAGGTCGCTCGCGGCAACGCCAGGGCACCCCGCAGCGTGAAGCAGACGGCAGTCGCCGCGGTGGTGGCTGGAGTTTCCCTCGAGCGTTGGATCATGGACATGGTCGAAGCAGAAACATCGGGCCGCGGGCTGGCGCTGCGCGACCTGTTCCGGGTACTTCTCGCGCTGCTCGTCCTGATCGTCGCCCTGGCCCTGGCCGTCGGCGGCTTCGCGCTGCTCAGGCTCGGCGGGTCGGCCTATTACTTCGTCGCCGGGCTGGCCTATGCAGTGCTGGCGGTGCTGGTCTTCCGCCGGCATCGCCGTGCGGCGGTGGCCTCCGTCGCGATCTTCCTCGCGACCTGTGTCTGGGCGCTGTTCGACGCGCCGCGGTTCGGCTACTGGGAGCTGCTGCCGCGGCTGGTGGTGCCGGCGCTCATCCTGATGCTCAGCCTGTGGCTGTGCGCGGGCTTTCCCGGCGTGCGCCCGGGTGCGCGGCGCCGGCGCAACGCCGGCGCGCTCGCCGTCTTCCTCGCCCTGCTGGCGACGCTGGTGGCGGCCTTTTTCCCGCACGGTGCCATCGTCGATCCCGCGGCGCCCGCCCACGATGGCGGCGCAGCCCGGGCCGGCCCGGACAATCCGGACGACTGGGCGTTCTACGGCCGCAACGCCGCCGGCACGCGCTTCGCGCCGTACGGGCAGATCACGCCGGCGAACGTCGGCCGGCTGCAGGTCGCCTGGACCTACCGCACCGGCCGCCGCACGACGGGCGCCGGGGCCGGCGTCGACGAGAACACGCCGCTGCAGATCGGCGCCACGCTGTATTCGTGCACGCCCGAGAACCGGGTGGCCGCGATCGACGGCGACACCGGCAAGCCGGTCTGGACGTTCGACCCCGGGGCGCACACCGCCGAGCACGTCAGCTGCCGCGGCGTCGGCTACTACGACATCGACCGGGATGCCAGCCTCGATGCCGCGCAGAAGGCCGCCTACACGGCGCAGGCCTGCCGCCAGCGCATCCTGGTGTCGAGCGTGGATGCGCGCCTGTTCGCGCTCGACGCCCACACCGGCGCGCTGTGCCCGGGCTTCGGCGAGAACGGCTATGTGGATCTCAAGCCGCACATGGGGCCGACCGAGCAGAGCAAGCGCTACCACCCGACCTCGCTGCCGGTGGTGATGGGGCACCTGGCGGTGATCGGCGGCTGGGTGCGCGACATCGTCGACGGTGAGCCTTCCGGTGTGGTGCGCGCCTTCGACGTGCGCGACGGCTCGCTCGCCTGGGCCTGGGACGTGGGCAAGCCGGAGGGCCTCGCGCAGCCCGGCGAGGATTTCACGCTGGCCACGCCCAACGTGTGGACCATCCCCACTTACGACCACGAGCTCAACCTGGTCTACCTGCCGACCGGCAACGGCCCGCCGGACTACTGGGGCGGCGACCGCAGCGCGGCCAAGGAGAAATACGGCTCGGCCGTGGTCGCGCTGGACGCCGCCACGGGCAAGCTGCGCTGGGCGTACCAGACGGTGCACCACGATGTGTGGGACTACGACCTGCCGTCGCAGCCGGTGCTCTACGACATCGCCAACGCGCAGGGCGAGAAGATCCCCGCGCTGATCCAGACCACCAAGACCGGCAACATCTTCGTGCTCGACCGCCGCACCGGCCAGCCCGTGACCGCGGTCGAGGAGCGGCCGGTGCCGACCGTGCCGGCGGCGCAGGGCGAGCGCCTGTCGCCGACGCAGCCGTTCTCGGTGGGCATGCCGGTCATCGGCGCCGAGCCGCTGAGCGAGCGCGCGATGTGGGGCATCACGCCCTTCGATCAGCTCTACTGCCGCATCAAGTTCAAGGACTCCCACTACCAGGGCGCCTTCACGCCGCCCACCGAGCGGCCCTACATCGAGTGGCCCAGCCTGCTCGGCGGCATGAACTGGGGCGGCGTTTCCATCGACGAGTCGCGCGGCCTGATGTTCGTCAACGACATGCGCATGGCGCTGCGGATGTCGCTGGTGACGCGCGAGGAGGCCAAGCGGTTCAAGGTTTCCACCGACGAGGTACCCGGCTTCATGGGCACTCTCCGGCCGCAGCTCGCCGGCCCCTACGGCGGCGTGAGGATCGACATCCTGCAGTCGCCGCTCGGCGTGCCCTGCGTCACGCCGCCGTTCGGCACCATGAGCGCGATCGACCTGAAGACCAGGAAGCTGGTCTGGCAGGTGCCGCTGGGCACGGTGCAGGACACCGGCCCGCTCGGCATCAAGACCCACCTGCCGCTGCCCATCGGCATGCCAACGCTCGGCGGGCCGACCTCCACCGCCTCCGGCCTGGTGTTCTTCGCCGGCACGCAGGACTACTACCTGCGCGCACTGGACGCGGCCACCGGGCGGGAAGTGTGGAAGGCCCGGCTGCCGGTCGGCGCGGTGGCCGCGCCGCTGGTCTACCGCTCGCCGAAGACCGGCAAGGAATACGTGGTGATCTCGGCGGGCGGCACCAGCCATTCGCCGGACGTGGGCGATTACGTGATTGCCTACGCGCTGCCCGACGGTGCGGGCCGATAGCGGGCGGGCTTCCGGGCCTGGGGCGCCGCTCCGGGGGGAAGGCGGCCGGGGGCGGCGCTCGGCCTTCCCAATCCGCTGGGTCTGTCGCGGCGCCGGCGCGGCCTCGCGCTCCGCGACGTTTTTTGCAATCCATGGATGCCCGTTCGCGCCGCGCCGGCGCGGCAGGTAGTCATGGCGCGAAAAGCTTCACCAGTACGAGCTCGCCGCCGCCGTCGACAAGCAGGCGCTGGCCCGGCCGGGGATCGAGCCACAGGCTCTCGTCCGGTTGCAAGGCGCGGGTTTCTCCGTCGGCGTGCACCTCGGCGTGGCCGGCCAGCAGGTGCACGAACCAGCGCCAGCCCGGCGTGGCCGGCAGCAGCATGAGGCCGTGCAGCGGGCGGGCGATCAGCTCGCCCTGCGCGGCGCCGCGCAACATGAGGTTGACGACGCGGGTGGGGCCTTCGGGCAGCCCGGCCTGCGGGGCGTCGGCGCCATCGAAGGCGAACGTGGCGAGGCGCGGCAGCCGGTGTTCGCGCCCGCCGGCGAAGGCGAGCGTGAGCGGCGCATCGAGCGGCGCCAGCAGGCGGCGCGTATCGGGGTAGGGCGAGAATGGGCCGTCCGCGTCGACCTGCGCCACGCTGAGGCGCCAGCGCCAGTCCTCGCCGGCGGAATCGCGGTCCAGTTCCAGTGTGCTGCCCCGACCGTTCGCCCAGCGTTGCGCGCGGCGCGCGCCGGGGGCGAGCGGGCGCAGGACGCTCATGCCCAGGCGCGGCGCGGCTCGCGTTGCGGCGGGTAGTAGGCGAACACGTGGTTCTGCGTGCCGTAGAAGGTCATGTCGTCGATGTGCTCGCCGCCCAGGCGGTCGGCGACGCGGTCGGAGGCCTCGTTGCCGATGCGCACCAGGCTGATCACGCGCGGAGCGTGCAGCCGGCTCCAGGCGAAGTCGAGGGCGGCCTGGCCGGCCTCGGTGGCGTAGCCGTGGTGGCGGTGCTGGGGCTTGAGCATCCAGCCGAGCTCCAGGTCGGGCCAGCCTTCCGGGTTCATCAGGCCGGCGCGGCCCACGAACTCGCCGGTGCTCTTCAGTTCCAGCGCCCACATGCCGCAGCCGCGCAGTTGCCAATGGCCGAGCAGGAAGGCCAGCGAACGCCAGGCGGCGGCGCGGTCCAGCGGTTCGCCGTCGCCGATCCAGCGGGTGCTTTCGGGGTCGGCCAGCATGGCGGCGTAGTCGTCGAAGTGGCGTCCGGCGAGGGTGGTCAGGCGCAGGCGCGCCGTCTCGATGGTGGGAATCTCGAACATTTACGGCTCGGCGAGTCGGAAACCACGACCCAGCAATCGGCCCAGTTCCCGGGTACTTGAGGCAAGGCTTTCGGCCCAGTCGAAGCCGATGATCTTCTCACCAGTGGCCGTGTCGATAAAGTCCTCGGCCTGGCCGGGCGGCAGCAGGTGGCGGTAGTCGACGGTCAGCTCGGTGCCGCTGGGCAGGTCGTGGCGGGCGAACACGAAGCCCAGGTGCCACAGCCCGGTGGGCTCGAAGCTGTGGTTGATGTAGCACTCGTCCGGCCAGTCGGGCGAGAGGGTGTAGCGGTCCTCGAACCAGCGCGCGCTGGCGTAGGCGAGGTCCGGCCGGGCCTGCACTTCGTCCAGGCGGTAGGTTTCGCCGATCGCGTCGGGGGCGGTCAGCACGCTGCCGGCGCGCACCGCCTGGTCGAGGAACAAGCCTTGCCCGGCACCCCCGATGGTGGATGCGGCAATGCGGTAACGCGGAAGGATCATGGCGATAGGGCGTCGACCTCGAGCGCCGCGAGTGTAAGCGCAAGCGGCGCGGCCCGCCATGGGCCGCGCCGTCCGGCGAACGGTGGCGCTCGATGGCGCCTCAGCCGCCCGCGTCGGCCGCCGGCTTGGCTTTGCCGTGGCGCGAGCCCTTGGCCGAGGCCTTGGCGGGCGCGGCCGCGGAGGCCGGGGCCGCGCCGGCGTCGGCCAGCAGGATGGCGTCGCGGTTGCGCTCCAGCGTGGACTGGCCGATGCCCTTGACCTGGCCGAGCTCGTCCACGCTCTTGAACGGCCCGTGCTCCTGCCGGTAGGCCACGATGGCTTCGGCCTTGGCCTGGCCGATGCCGTCCAGGGCATCGGCGATGGCGGCGGCGTCGGCCTTGTTGACGTTGACCGGGGTGGCGGCGAAGGCGGGCAGGGCGAGTGCCAGCGCGAAGGCGGCGGCGGTGGCGAATCTGGCGAGCATGGCGGTTTCTCCTTGGGGTTCGGGTAGCGCGGCGTTCCGTGGGCCGCGGCGGCACTTTGGCCCGCCGGGCCCGGCGGGCGCAGTCGGTGCGCGGCCTGCCGACGCGGCGCGCGCGACGCGCGGCGATGTCGGTGGGGGATGAGCGCCCTGTCGGCCGCGGTCGGGCGGGGCTGTACAATTCGCGCCTTTCCCGATGTTTCCCCAAGGAAGTGCCATGGATACCTCCCGCCTCGCCGGCTTCGTCAGCGGGCTCTGGGACGATGAGATCGTGCCCCAGCTGGTCGAGTACATCCGCATTCCCAACAAGTCGCCGATGTTCGACAGGGACTGGACCGCGCACGGCCACATGGACCGCGCGGTGGCGCTGATGGCGGACTGGGCGCGCGGCAAGCTCGCCGCCTGGCCGGGCGCCACGCTGGAGGTGGTGCGGCTGGAAGGGCGCACGCCGCTGATCTACCTCGAGATCCCCGCCCAGGGCACGGACAGCGACGACGCCGTGCTGCTCTACGGCCACCTCGACAAGCAGCCGGAGATGACCGGCTGGGCCGAGGGCCTGGGCCCGTGGACGCCGGTGCTCAAGGGCGACAAGCTCTACGGCCGTGGCGGCGCCGACGACGGCTACGCCATCTTCGGCTCGCTGGCCGCGCTGCTGGCGCTGCACGAGCAGGGCGTGCCGCATGCGCGTTGCGTGATCCTGATCGAGGCCTGCGAGGAGTCGGGCAGCTACGACCTGCCGTACTACGTGGACCACCTGGCCCCGCGCATCGGCCAGCCCTCGCTGGTGGTGTGCCTGGATTCGGGCTGCGGCAACTACGACCAGCTGTGGCTCACCACTTCGCTGCGCGGCATGACCGGCGGCGAGCTGACCGTGCAGGTGCTGGAGGAGGGCGTGCATTCGGGCGACGCCTCCGGCGTGGTGCCTTCCAGCTTCCGCATCCTGCGCGAGCTGCTGTCGCGGTTGGAGGACCCCGGGACCGGCGCGATCAAGCCGCCGGAGCTGTACGCGGAAATCCCGCCGCAGCGCATCGAGCAGGCCCGCAAGTCGGCCGAGGTGCTGGGCACGGCGCTGTACGACAAGTTCCCCTTCGTCGAGGGCATGCAGCCGGTGACCGGGGACCTCACCGAGCTGGTGCTCAACCGCACCTGGCGCCCGCAGCTGGCGGTGACCGGCGCCGAGGGCCTGCCGCCGCTGGAGAGCGCCGGCAACGTGCTGCGCCCGAAGACCGCGGTGAAGCTCAGCCTGCGCGTGCCGCCCACGCTGAGCGGTGCCAAGGCCGGCCAGTTCGTCAAGGCGCTGCTGGAGCAGGACCCGCCCTACGGCGCCAAGGTCAGCTTCAAGCTGGAGAAGGACGGCAGCGGCTGGAACGCGCCGCCGCTCTCGCCGTGGCTGGAGCAGGCGGTGGCGGAGGCGTCGGAGCATTATTTCGGCAAGCCGGCGGCGTACATGGGCGAGGGCGGCTCGATCCCGTTCATGGGTATGCTGGGCGAGAAGTTCCCGCAGGCGCAGTTCCTCATCACCGGCGTGCTGGGGCCGCACTCCAACGCGCACGGCCCCAACGAGTTCCTGCACATCCCCACCGGCAAGAAGGTGTCGATGGTGGTGGCCGAGGTGGTGGCGCGGCATCACGCGCAGGCGGTCGGCGGCTGAGACCTGCCGCCGGCTCGAAGCACGGCGCCCATTGATGACGAGTCACCGCGAACCATGTCCACGCCTTCCGACGATCACAGCTACCTCGCCGCCAACTGGGCGGCGGCCCGCGCGCGGGTGGACGAGGCCTGCCGCGCGGCCGGGCGCGATCCGGCCGGGGTGGCGATCCTGCCGGTGAGCAAGACCTTCGGGCCCGAGCTGGTCCGCGCCGCGGCGGCGCTCGGCCTGCGCCGCTTCGGCGAGAACAAGGTGCAGGAGCTGCGCGAGAAGGCCGGCGCGCTGGCCGACCTTGGCCTCGAATGGGTGGTGATCGGCCACCTGCAGACCAACAAGGCCAAGGACGTGGCGCGGCTGGCCAGTGAAGTGCAGTCGCTGGACCGGCTGGAACTGGCCGAGGCGTTGCAGCGCCGGCTGGAGGTCGAGGGCCGCGCGCTGGACGTGCTGGTGCAGGTGAAGACCTCGCCGGAGGAGAGCAAGCACGGCCTGGCGCCGGAGGCGCTGCCGGCGCTGCTGGACCGGCTGCGCGAGTGGCCCGCGCTGCGCGTGCGCGGCTTGATGACGGTGGCGGTGAACAGCGAGGACCCAGCGGCGGTGCGTGCCTGCTTCCGCCGTCTGCGCGAGCTGCGCGAGGAAAACGTGGCGCGCGGCCACGCGCTGCCGCGGCTGTCGATGGGCATGAGCGGGGATTTCCCGCTCGCCATCGCCGAGGGCGCCACCGAGGTGCGCCTGGGCACCGCGATCTTCGGCCGGCGGAGCTATCCGGCGGCGCCGTGATCGGCTGATTGCCCGCCAAGCACTCGGCTCGCCTGTAAGGAGCGCGCCTTGCGCGCGACCGCGGAGCCACGATGCCCCCGCTGCGTAGGCTTGTCGCGCGCGAGCGCGCTCCTACAATTGCCGGGGCACCGCCGGGGTCGACGGGTATTCCCGCTGCAACACCGCCAGGTAATCGCGATAGGCCGTTGCGTAGGCGTCCACCTGTTCCGCCCGCGGGCGCGTCACCGTGTCGGCATGCAGGTCGACGGCCTCGGCGCACAGTTCGGACAGGGGGCGTCCTTCGCCCTGCAGGTGGCTTTCGCACCAGGCCGCCTGCAACGCCGCGCCCAGTGCGGCCGCCTCACCGACCTGCGGGCAGGCCAGTTCGGCGTTCATCACGTCGGCCACGATCTGCCGCCAGACCGGGCTCTTCGCGCCGCCGCCGGTGAGGCGGATGCCGCGCGGGACGATGCCGAGCCCGCCCAGCAGGTCCAGCCCGTAGCGCAGGCCGAAGGTGGCGCCCTCGACCACGGCCCGGCACAGGTTCTCCGGGCGCAGGTTGTGGCCGTCCAGGCCGTGGAAGCTGCCGCGGGCCTCCGGCAGCGCGGGCACGCGCTCGCCGCTGAAGAAGGGCAGCGCCACGACGCCGCCCGCGCCGACCGGCGCGCGTGCCACGGCCTCGTTGAACGCGGCCACGTCCAGGCCGAACAGCTGCCGCACCTGGGTGGTGGCCGAGGTCACGTTCATGGTGCACACCAGCGGCAGCCAGCCGCCGTGGCTGGCGCAGAAATTGGCCACCAGCCCGTTGCCGGAGACGGCCGGCCGGTCGGTGCAGGCGTACAGCGTGCCGGAGGTGCCCAGGCTCAGCGTGAGCGTGCCCGGCTCGATGTTGCCGGTGCCGATGGCGCCCATCATGTTGTCGCCGCCGCCGGCGGCCACCACCACGTCGGGCCCCAACCCGAGCCGTGCGGCGACCTCGGCGCGCACGCGGCCGACGGGTTCGTGCGGGGCGATAAGGCGGGGCAGCACGCGGGCCGGGTCGAGTTCCGGCGCGACCAGCGCGAACACGTCCTCGCGCCAGGCCCGGCGGCGGGTGTCGAAATAGCCGGTGCCGGAGGCGTCGCCCGCTTCGGCGCAGCGTTCGCCGGTGAGATGGAAGTTCAGGTAATCGTGCGGCAGCAGGATGGTGGCGATGCGTGCGTAGGCCTCGCGATGGTGCTTGCGCAGCCATGCCACCTTGGAGGCGGTGTAGCCGGGCTGCAACAGCAGGCCGAGCTTGTCGAGGCAGCCGGCGGGGCCGCCCAGGGCCTCGATCAGGGCCGTGTTTTCCGCCGCCGATTCGGTGTCGTTCCAGAGCTTGCCCGGGTACACCGGCACGCCCTGCGCATCGAGCGCCACCATGCCGTGCTGCTGGCCGGAGACGCCGATGGCGCGGATCGCGCCGGCGGCGATGCCGGCCTGCGCCACCGCTGCGGCGAAAGCCTGTTCGAAGGCGTCGATCCACCACTGCGGCGGCTGCTCGCGACGCCCGTGCGGGCCGCTGATCAGTTCATGGGCGCTGCTCGCTTCGCCGACGATGCGCAGCCGCTCGTCGACGACCACGACCTTGGTGCTCTGCGTGCCGCAATCCACGCCTACGTACATGCCTCATGCTCCTGTTGCGTAGGGATGCCGGGAGTCGTCGCCATCGCCGAGAGCCTACCCGGTATTTTCATCCGCGATGGTCCTGTAGGAGCGCGCCTTGCGCGCGACAAGCCTACGCAGCGGTGACGCCGCAACTCTGCGGTCGCGCGCAAGGCGCGCTCCTACAGGCGGATGGGGACGCTCGCGATTGTGCTTCAGCGCAGGGCTTCGAGCGTGGCGCGGGCGCCGCGCTCGTGCAGCGAGGCGAGCGTGTGCGTGTAGGCCTCGACGAAGCGGGGGTTGTCCACCAGGTCGCCGAAGATGTCCCGGTCCTCGACGAAGGCCAGCGGCTGCGCGCGGTTCCTGCGGGCGGCGGCCTGCAGCTTCTCCTTCAAGCGGTCGACCACGAGGATCGGCTGGCCCTGCTCGTCCACGCCCTCGGCGTAGCGCGCCCAGCTCGCCACCACCGCCACCGCGCGCCGGATCTCGCCGCCGCGTTCGAGCTGCTCGCGGATCACCGGCAGCAGCCATTTCGGGATGCGGTCGCTGCTCTCCGCGCACAGCCGCGCCAGCGTGTCGCGGATCTGCGGGTTGGCGAAGCGGCGGATCAGCGTGTGCTTGTAGTCGGTGAGGTCCACACCCGGCACCGGCGCCAGGGTCGGCGTGGCCTCCTCGTTCATGTAGCCCAGCAGGAACCCGACGAACAGCGGGTCCTGGCAGACCTCGTGCGCGTAGCGGTAGCCGGCCAGGTAGCCGAAGTAGGTCAGTGCCTGGTGGCTGGCGTTGAGCAGGCGCAGCTTCATCAGCTCGTAGGGGCGCACGTCCTCGACCAGCTGCACGCCGACCTCCTCGAACGGCGGCCGGCCCTGGTCGAAGTGATCCTCCAGCACCCACTGCACGAACGGCTCGCACACTACCGGCCAGCGGTCGTCCAGGCCGAAGCGCTCGCGCACTGCCTCGCGGTCGGCGTCGGTGGTGACCGGCGTGATGCGGTCCACCATGGCGTTGGGGAAGGGGACGTGCTCGTCCATCCAGGCGCCCAGCTCGGGGCTCTTGCGGCGGGCGAAGGCGGTGAACATGCGCCGCGCCACGTCTCCGTTGCCCTCGATGTTGTCGCACGACATCAGGGTGAACGGCGGCACGCCCTGCCGGCGCCGGCGCGCCAGCGCCTCGGTGATCAGGCCGAAGGTGGTGCGGGGCACGGCGCCGTCCGCCAGGTCGTGGATCACGTCGGGGTTGCCGAAGTCGAACTCGCCGGTGACGTGGTGGAAGTTGTAGCCGCCCTCGGTCACGGTGAGCGAGACGATGCGCACCGCCGGGTCGGCCATCAGCGCGATCACCGCCTCCGGGTCGTCGGGCGCGTAGCGGTAGTCGAGTAGGCTGCCGATCACGCGCGGCTCCCACTGGCCGTCGGCGTGCTTGATCACCAGCGTGTACAGGCCGTCCTGGGCCTTGAGCGCCTGCTCCATCAGGCGGTCTTCCGGCATCACGCCGACGCCGCAGACGCCCCAGTCCAGCGCCTTGCCCGCGTTCATCAGCCGGTCCAGGTACATGGCCTGGTGCGAGCGGTGGAAGCCGCCCACGCCGAAATGCACGATGCCGACGCGCAGCTGCGAACGGTCGTAGGCGGGGATGGCCACCGCATCGGGCAGCTGTGCGAGCGTGGCCGCGTTGAGCGGGAACATGGCTTGGGTTTCTCCTGGCATGCCGGCGAGCCCTGGGTGGCGGATGGGGGAATGGATGGCGCGCGTCAGGCTTGCGCCGGCAGGCCCAGTGCCTGCCCGGTCTGCGCGTCGAACAGGTGCAGCACGTCGGCGGCGCAGGTGAGCGCGATCGGCTGGCCCATCTCGACGGCGATCGCGCTGTCCAGCTGGGCGGTGATGCGCTGGCCGCCCACGTCCACCTGCACCATGGTGGTGGAACCCAGCGGCTCGACCACGTCGACCTTGCCGGCGAGGTGGTTGGCCGCCTGCGCGTCGCCGCTCCCGCACCACTTGAGGTGCTCCGGGCGCACGCCCACCAGCACCGTCGCGCCGGCCTTGCCGGCCAGGCCGGCCGCGCGCGCGTCGCCGGCGCGGAAGCGGTAACCCTCGCCCTGCAGCGAGCGCGCATCGTCGCCGACCGTGGCGGGCAGGAAGTTCATCGACGGCGTGCCGATGAAGCCGGCCACGAAGGTGTTCACCGGCTGCGCGTACAGCTCGTGCGGCGTGGCGATCTGCTGCACGTTGCCGTCCAGCATCACCACGATGCGCTGGCCCATGGTCATCGCCTCGACCTGGTCGTGGGTGACGTAGAAGGTGGTGACGCCGAGCGAGCGGTGCAGCTTGATGATCTGCGCGCGCGTCTCCACGCGCAGCTTGGCGTCCAGGTTGGACAGCGGCTCGTCCATCAGGAATACCTGCGGCTGGCGCACGATGGCGCGGCCCAGCGCCACGCGCTGGCGCTGGCCACCGGAGAGCGCGCGGGGCTTGCGCTCGAGCAGGTGCTCGATGTCCAGCATCCTCGCCGCCTCACGCACGCGCTTCTCGATCTCCGCCTGGGGCAGCTTCTTCAGGCGCAGCGCGAAGGCCATGTTGCCGAACACGGTCATGTGCGGGTACAGCGCGTAGCTCTGGAACACCATGGCGATGTCGCGGTCGCGCGGGGCCACGTCGCTGACGTCGCGCCCGCCGATGCGGATGCTGCCGGCGGAGAGATCCTCCAGGCCCGCGATCATGCGCATGGTGGTGGTCTTGCCGCAGCCGGAGGGGCCCACCAGCACCACGAACTCGCCGTCGCGGGTGGTGAGGTTGAAATCGTCCACCGCGTTGGGGCCCTGGGCCTTCCTGCCTCCGTAGTTCTTGACGACGTTCTTCAGTTCAACGATGGCCATGGTCCGGTTTCCTGCGAGGTGGATTCGGCGGCGTCACTTCACGGCGCCGAAGGTGAGGCCGCGCACCATCTGCCGCTGGGCGAACCAGCCGAGCACGACGATGGGCGTCACGGTCAGCACGGAGGCGGCGGACATCTTGGCCCAGAACAACCCTTCCGCACTCTTGAACGAGGCGATGTAGACGGCCAGCGTGGCCGCCTTGTGGTCGGTCATGGTGAGGCTCCAGAACGACTCGTTCCAGGCCAGGATCAGCGCCAGCAGGCCGGCCGAGGCGAGCCCGGGCAGGGCCAGCGGCAGCACCACCCGCCACATGGTCTGCACGGTGGCGGCGCCGTCGATGGCCGAGGCCTCCACGATGTCGCGCGGGATGTCCTTGAAGTAGGAGTAGGCCATCCACACCAGCAGCGGCAGGTTCATGGCGGTGAACAGCGCCGTCAGCCCCCACAGGTTGTCGAGCAGGCGCAGGTTCTTGTAGACGAGGAAGATCGGGATCAGCACCCCCACCGCGGGGATGAACTTGGTCGAGACCATCCACACCAGGGTGAAGTCGGTGCGCCGGCTGGGGTAGAAGGCCATCGCGTAGGCCGCCGGCACCGCCAGCAGCAGCCCCGCCAGGGTGGACACCACGGCCGAGAACAGCGAGTTGAAGGCGTAGTGCCAGTAGCCGCTGCCTTGCTCCAGCGCCGTGCGGAAGCTCTCCAGCGTGGGCGCGAAGGCCAGCTGCGGGGTGATCGAGAAGGCGTCCTGCTCGGTCTTGAAGGCGGTCAGCAGCATCCACAGGATCGGGAAGAACATCACCAGCGCCACCGCGTAGGCGAGCAGCGACAGCAGGACGTGGCTCGTGCGCCGGGTCTTCATCGTGCGCTCCCCGCGTTGAGGTTGCCGGCCACGAAGCGGATCAGGAAGAACGAGAACACGTTGGCCAGCACCACCGCGCCCACCGCCGCGGCCGAGGACAGGCCGATGTCGTACTGGAAGAAGGCGTTCTGGTAGATGTAGTAGGGCAGGTTGGTGGTCGCCGTGCCCGGGCCGCCGCTGGTGGTGGCGTAGATCTCGGCGAACGAGGTGAGGAAGAAGATGCTCTCCAGCATCACCACCACGTACAGCACCTGCCCCAGGTGCGGCACCACGATGTGGCGGAACTCCTGCCAGCGGCCGGCGCCGTCCAGCCGCGCCGCCTCGATCTGGTCCTCCGGCAGCGACTGCAGGCCGGTCAGCAGGATCAGCAGGGCGAACGGCGTCCATTCCCAGGCGATCATGATCACGATCGACAGCATCGGCTGCTGCGCCAGCCAATCGAACGGCGCCAGCCCCAGTTCGCGGGCGAGCCAGGCGAGCAGGCCGTAGACCGGGTGGAACAGCATGTTCTTCCAGATCAGGCCGGTGACCACCGGCATCACGAAGAACGGCGAGATCGCCAGCGTGCGCGCCACGCCGCGGCCGGGGAAGGTGCGGTTGAACAGCAGCGCCAGGCCCAGCCCCAGCGCCACCGTGATCGCCAGGCAGGCCATCACCAGCACCAGGGTGTTGACCAGCGAGTGCCAGAAGGTGGGGTCGGTGAGCAGCAGCTTGTAGTTGGTGGCGCCGACGAAGTTGCGCAGCTCCGGCATCATCAGGTTGTAGTGCCGCACCGAGTAGTACAGCGTCATCGCCAGCGGCACGATCATCCACGCCAGCAGGAAGAGCGTCGCCGGCGCCATCAGCCGGCGGGTGGGCGGGCCGCTGCGGGCGCGCCGTCGCGGCGGGGCGGGCGGCGCGGTCTTGGCCAGGGCGGCCGTGGCGATGGGGCTCATGACGGGAGGCTCCGGTCGGGGAGGGCGGTGCGTGGCGGCTGCCGGGCGCGGCGGTGGACTCGTCCGGCCGCCGCGCGCCGGTCACGGCATGCCGATCACTGCATGCCGGTCACTGCATGGCCGGTCACTTCATGCGACCCGACTGCATCATCAGGCGGTTGGTGAAGTCCTGGCCCTGCTTGAGCCCGTCCTCCACGCTGGTCTGGTTGGCGAGGATGCCGGCCATGATCTGGCCCACGCGGGTGCCGATGGCCTGGAACTCCGGGATGCTCACCATCTGGATGCCGGTGTAGGGCACCGGCTCGGCGGTCGGGTGGGCCGGGTCGGCCGCGGCGATCGCCTTCTCCACCAGGCCGGAGAACGGCGCCGCCTTCTGGTATTGCGCGTTGGCGTAGGTGGACTTGCGCGTGCCCGGCGGCACCGCCAGCCAGCCCTGGCTGGCGCCGATCGCGTCGATGTAGCCCTTGGAGGTGGCCCAGCCGACGAAGGCCTTGGCGGCGTCCTGGTGCTCGGACGACTTGGGCACCGCGAGCGCCCAGGTGTAGAGCCAGCTGGCGCCGCGGGTGGTGGTCTCGTGCGGGGCCTGGGCGAAGCCGACCGAGGCGGCCACCTTGGAGGTCTTGGGGTCGGAGACGTAGCCGGCGGCGACGGTGGCGTCCACCCACATCGCGCACTGGCCGCGGGCGAACAGCGTCTCCGACTCGGTGAAGCCGTTGGAGGTCACGCCGGGCGGGCCGTACTTCTGCAGCAGGGTCTTGTAGGCGGTGGCGGCCTTGTTCCAGGCCGGGGAGGTCAGCTGCGGCTTCCAGTCCAGGTCGAACCAGCGTCCGCCGTAGGCGTTCACCATGGTGCCGAACAGCGCCATGTTCTCGCCCCAGCCGGGCAGGCCGCGCAGGCAGATGCCGTAGGTGCCCTCGGCCGGCTTGTGCAGCTTCTGGGCGAAGCCTTCCACCTGGGTCCAGGTCGGGTTCTCCGGCATGGTCAGGCCGGCCTTCTGGAACAGGTCCTTGCGGTAGTAGGTCATGGAGGATTCGGCGTAGAACGGCAGCGCGTAGAGCTTGCCGCCGCTGGAGAGGCCCTCGCGCACCGAGCCGACGAGGTCGTCCACGCCGTAGCTGGCGGGCAGGCCGTCCATCGGCAGCAGCCAGCCGTTCTTGGCCCAGATCGGCGTCTCGTAGTTGCTCACCGTGATCACGTCGTACTGGCCGGCGCCGCTGGCGATGTCGGTGGTGATCTTCTGCCGCAGCTCGTTCTCCGGCAGCGTCACGAAGTGCACCTTGACGTCCGGGTGCGCCTTCTCGAACTGCGCGGTCATCTTCTGCATCGTCACCATGTCGGGGTTGTTCACCGTCGCCACCGTGATCTCGGTCTGCGCGGCGGCGGCCGATGCGACGCTCATGCCTGCTGCCAATAGAAGCCATTTCATCGTGGTTCTCCTGGTTGTGCGGCAGGCGAGTGCATCGCCCGCGACGGGGTGCGGCGAGTGGTCGGCGCGGCCTTGCGCGAGTGCCCGGTTCCGCCCGCGGCGGTCGCGCCTGCCGCGGGCCGGCGCGATGGCGTCCGGGCGGCCCGTCACGCCGCCGTCCAAGATCGAGAACGCGGTCGATGGCCTTTCGCGGGGGCATTGCCACTGGGGCCATTTGGACGGGGAATCATGACCGCGCTCCATAACCAAAGCATTACTTTTGATCAATTGAGATCATTTGATCAGAGTGCGCGGCGATGGTATCGGCGGGTTTTTCGAGGTGTCAACGCTATTTTTGGTGAAAGTTGGCGGCAACTCATTGTTGCAAGGCAACATTTTTTGGGGGTCGGGTGTGGTTATTTTAGTGATGCATGGGATTTTGTTTCCATGCTGCAACTGTGCAAAAGAGCACTAAAGATCAAATGATCGACTTTCGATAGGATAGGGGCGCCTCGCCATGGCCCGGGAATGACGGAAATTCGAGAGGGGTGGCGCACCGCCCAGCCACGGCGCGTACCGGCCCCTGCCATGCCTGACCGACTCGCCACTGGACCGCCTATGTCCCCCGACGAACTGACCTTGCTGGCCAAGCTCTACTACATCGACGGACTGACCCAGGAGGACCTGGCCAGGCGCTTCCACGTCTCGCGCGCCAAGGTCGGGCGGCTGCTGCGGCATGCCCAGGACGAGGGCATCGTGGAGATCCGCGTGCGCCACCATCCGGGTGCGACCCAGGCGCTGGAGCAGGCCCTGATCGGCCGTTTCGGCATCCAGCAGGCGATCATCTCGGTCGACCACGCGGACCCGGACCGGCAGCGCGAGCTGCTGGCCGGGCTGGTGGCCAGCCACCTGGACCGCATCCTGACCGACCGCGGCATCGTGGCCGTGGGGGTGGGGCGCAACATCAGCGCCGTCTCCCATCACGCGGTCTCCGGCACGCGCCGCGCTTGCTCGTTCGTCTGCGCCATCGGCGGCTCCTACCGGGGCGGCGAGGCGATGAACGCCGACCACATCAGCCGCCGCCTCGCGGCGCGCTTCGGCGGCGACAGCGAAACCCTCTATGCGCCGGCCCTGGTGGACGATGCCGCCCAGCGCGCCAGCCTGCTGGCCAACGACACGGTGCACCAGTCGCTGGCGCGGGCGCAGCGCGCGGACATCGCGCTGATCGGCATCGGCGACCTGCTCAACGACGGCAACATCGAGCGCCTCGGCTGGTTCTCGCCGGAGGAGATCGCCGAGGCCAAGCGCGCGGGCGCCGTGGCGGACGTGATGGGTTACAACTTCATCGACATCCACGGCCGCCCGATCACCGAGGAAAGCGAGCGCCATGCCATCGGGCTGTCCATCGAAGACCTGCGGCGCATCCCCAACGTGATCGCCGTGGCCAGCGAGCCGACCAAGATCACCGGCATCCTCGGCGCGCTGCGCAGCGGCGTGGTCAATACGCTGGCGGTCACCCAGGCGGTGGCGCAGACAGTGCTCAGCCTGGCTGCGGCGGCCAGCGGCCCGGCCCCGCCGCAGGCATCGGCGCCTGCGGCATGAGCGCGCAGGTCCGGACGGCAAGGGCCACCCTGGCGACCGGGCAGGCCGGGGGGCGATGGCCTTGCCCGGGTGGGGACCTAATTCTGGAACGACAGAGTTCAGTTAACCCGAATACAACAAACGGCCTATATCGCTTTGCTAAGTTCACGACTCCATCACGTCGGGCGCCTGGGGGCGTGCGGCTAATCCCGTGAACGGCAAGGGGAATTTTCCCGCATGACCATCAAGCGATCGATCCTTGTTGCCGCCCTGATTGCCGCCACGTTCGCCGCCGGATCGCTCCAGGCCAAGACCGCTCCCAGTTCCAGCCCCTCCCGTTCCACCCCCAGCTCCACCCCCGCCGGCTCCAGCAACACCCTCGCCAGCAACGCCGCCGCCGCTTCGGCCGCCGCCTTCTCCCCCTCCGCGATGAACCAGCTGCCGGCTTTCAATCCGGCGCCGATGCTTGCCCAGTCCACGGTTCCTGCGGACCTCGAGTCGCTGCTGGCGGCCTTCGAGGGGGCGGGCGGCTCCGCCGCCGGCGAGCAGGTCGGCGGGCTGCGCCAGTCGCTGATCAAGCTGGCGATGAGGCTGCGCGACATCCGCTACGTGCGCGGCGGCCACGATCCGTCCACCGGCTTCGATTGCAGCGGCTTCGTGCGCTACGTGTTCGCGCATGCGGTCGGGCTGGAGCTGCCGTCCAACTCGGCCAGCCAGTTCCTGGCGGGCCTGAAGGTGCGGCGCAGCCAGATGCAGGCGGGCGACCTGGTGTTCTTCCGCACCGCCGGCCGCCACGGCAACGGGCGCGTCTCGCATGTGGGCATCTACCTCGACAACGGCCGCTTCATCCACTCGCCCTCGCACGGCAAGAGCGTGGAAGTGTCCAGCCTCGACGAGACCTATTGGGCGCAGCGCTTCGCCGGCGCCCGCCGCCCGGGTGGCATCGCCCAGAACGGCTGACACGAAGCCCAAAGGATTCCGACGAAGAGCCGCCGCAAGGCGGCTCGTTTTTTTTCGTGGGCCGGCGCCGCGCTTGCCATGGGCCGCGCCGGCTCCATATCGTTTGACGATTGCAACAGGAGCGCTCATGTCACTCGCCAAGCTACTCGAACTCCCCGGCGTCACTGCCCAGCCGGAGGCCGCCACCCAGGGCTACGTGTTCAACCACACGATGATCCGCGTGAAGGACGTGGCCAAGTCGCTGGATTTCTACACCCGCGTGCTGGGTTTCGTGCCGGTCTACGAGATGGATTTCCCCGAGGCGGAGTTCACCAACTACTACCTGGTGCTGCGCGCCGACCGCGCGGCCATTCCGGAGGACGACGCGGCGCGCCTGGCGTGGGCGCTGGCCCAGCCGGGCGTGCTGGAGCTGACCTACAACTACGGCACCGAGCAGGACCCGGCGTTCCACTACCACCATGGCAACGGCGAGCCGCGCGGCTTCGGCCACCTGTGCGTGTCGGTGCCGGACGTGAAGGCCGCCTGCGAGCGCTTCGAGCAGTTGGGCGTGCCGTTCCAGAAGCGCCTGACGGACGGGCGCATGAAGCACATCGCCTTCATCAAGGATCCGGACGGCTACTGGATCGAGATCCTGCAGCCGACGCCATTCGCCGCCTGAGTCCACGCCTGGGAAGGCCGGCGCGCGGCGATGCGCGCCGGCCTTGCCGCCTTCGAGACCCCTCATGCCATTCCAGCTGCCGCCGGTCACCCGCTATCTGCTGATCGCCAACGTCGCAGTCTTCCTGCTGCAGCAGCTGGCGCCGCAGGCGCTGGCCTATTTCGCGCTGTGGCCGCTGGACAGCGGCCTCTTCGGCGTCTGGCAGATCGTCACCAACGCCTTCATGCACGGCAGCGTGCCCCATCTGCTGTTCAACATGCTGGCGCTGTACATGTTCGGCGGGCCGATCGAGCGGCTGTTCGGCGGGCGGCCTTTCGCCGTGTATTACTTCGTCTGCCTGATCGTGGCCTCGGTGCTGCAGCTCCTGGTGCTGCGCTACTTCCTGCACGACGCGGTGACGCCCACGGTGGGGGCGTCCGGCGCGATCTTCGGCCTGCTGCTGGCCTTCGGCATGATGTATCCGCAGGAGAAGGTGTACCTGATGTTCCTGCCGATCCCGATGCCGGCGTGGCTGTTCGTGACCGGCTATGCGCTGGTCGAGCTGGTGTCTGGCGTCACCGGCTGGATGCCCGGCGTGGCGCATTTCGCCCACCTGGGCGGCATGCTCGGCGGCTGGGTGTTGATCCAGTACTGGCGCGGGCGCCTGCCGCTCAAGCCGCGCCGCCGCCTGATGCGCTGAGGCGCGCTTTCCCTTTCCCCGACGGCTGCCCCGACGGCGTGCGTGCGCCGCCGGGGCAGCCGTGCGTCTTGCGCGCGACCGTTGCGGCCGGCTAGCATTGAATACTCCCCCCTAGTATATAAACCAGAGTCAGGGCCATGCCGTATTCCCCGCAGGAAAAGAAGCGCGCCCTGGTGCGCGTGCGCCGCATTGGCGGCCAGCTCGAATCGCTGGCCGGTGCGCTGGAGCAGGAGGCCGACTGCGGTGCGGTGCTGCAGCAGATCGCGGCCATCCGCGGCGCGGTGAACGGCCTGATGGCCGACGTGCTGGAAAGCCACCTGCGCGCGGTGCTCGACCCGCCGGACGGTGCCCGGCCCGACGGCCTGCACGTGGAGCAGACCGTCGCTCTGGTTCGCTCGTACCTCAAGTAGCCCGGGGCCGTCCGCCGGCCCATTCGTTTTCGTTTTTTCCGTTCAAGCAGGAGCCCCGCATGAAGTCACGCGCCGCCGTTGCGTTCGCCCCCGGCAAGCCGCTCGAGATCGTCGAGCTGGACGTTGCCCCGCCGAAGAAGGGCGAGGTGCTGGTGAAGATCACCCACACCGGCGTCTGCCACACCGACGCCTTCACCCTGTCTGGCGACGATCCGGAAGGGATCTTCCCGGCGGTGCTTGGCCACGAGGGGGCGGGCGTGGTGGTCGAGGTCGGCGAAGGCGTCACCAGCGTCAAGCCGGGCGACCACGTGATCCCGCTGTACACCGCCGAGTGCGGCGAGTGCCTGTTCTGCAAGTCCGGCAAGACCAACCTGTGCGTGGCGGTGCGCGCCACCCAGGGCAAGGGCGTGATGCCGGACGGCACCACGCGCTTCTCCTACAACGGCGAGCCGGTCTACCACTACATGGGTTGCTCCACCTTCAGCGAGTACACCGTGGTGGCCGAGGTGTCGCTGGCCAAGATCAACGCCGCCGCCGACCACGAGCAGGTGTGCCTGCTCGGCTGCGGCGTCACCACCGGCATCGGCGCGGTGCACAACACGGCCAAGGTGCAGGAGGGCGATTCCGTGGCCGTGTTCGGCCTGGGCGGCATTGGCCTGGCGGTGATCCAGGGCGCGCGCCAGGCCAAGGCGGGGCGCATCATCGCGGTCGACACCAACCCGGGCAAGTTCGAACTGGCGCGCTCGATGGGCGCCACCGACTGCGTGAACCCGAAGGACCACGACAAGCCGATCCAGCAGGTGATCGTGGAGATGACCGGCTGGGGCGTGGACCATTCCTTCGAGTGCATCGGCAACGTCAACGTGATGCGCGCGGCGCTGGAATGTGCGCACCGCGGCTGGGGCCAGTCGGTGGTGATCGGCGTGGCCGGCGCGGGGCAGGAGATCTCCACGCGTCCGTTCCAGCTGGTGACCGGCCGCACCTGGAAGGGCACCGCCTTCGGCGGCGTGAAGGGCCGCAGCCAGCTGCCGGGCATGGTGGAGCAGGCGATGGCGGGCGAGATCCAGCTCGCGCCCTTCGTCACCCACACGCTGGGACTGGAGGACATCAACCTGGCCTTCGAGCTGATGCACGAGGGCAAGTCCATCCGCACCGTCATCCACTTCTGACGATGTGGGGGCGCAGCTTGTGCGCGGGCAGCCTGCGCAGCGGCAAGGCCGTCGCGCCGCGGTCGCGCGCAAGGCGCGCTCCTACTGGAGACGCAATATGAGCGATCTCGAACGCCTCGAACACCGCGCTTGCTTCGGCGGCTGGCAGGACGTGTACCGGCACGCTTCCTCCGCGCTCGGCTGCGCGATGAACCTCGCCGTCTACCTGCCGCCGCAGGCGCAGCACCGCCGGCTGCCGGTGCTGTACTGGCTCTCGGGCCTGACCTGCACCGAGCAGAACTTCATCACCAAGGCCGGCGCGCAGCGCTACGCGGCCGAGCACGGGCTGATCCTGGTCGCGCCGGACACCAGCCCGCGCGGCGCCGAGGTGGCGGACGATGCCGGCTACGACCTGGGCCAGGGCGCGGGCTTCTACGTCGATGCCACGCAGGCGCCGTGGGCCGCGCACTACCGCATGCACGAATACGTGGTGCACGAACTGCCGGCCTTGATCGAGGCCGCCTTCCCGGCCAGCGCCGCGCGCGCGGTCAGCGGTCACTCGATGGGCGGCCACGGCGCGCTGGTGGCGGCGCTGCGCCATCCTGGGCGCTACCGCAGCGTGTCGGCGTTCTCGCCGATCGTGGCGCCGAGCCGGGTGCCCTGGGGCGAGAAGGCCTTCGGCGCCTACCTGGGGGCCGACCGCGAGGCGTGGAAGGCGTGGGACGCCTGCGAGCTGGTGGCCTCGGCCAGGGAGAAGCTGCCGCTGCTGGTCGACCAGGGCGACGCCGACGAATTCCTCGCCGGCCAGCTCAAGCCCGAACTGCTCGCTGCCGCCTGCCACGCCGCCGGCCATCCGTTCGCATGGCGCAAGCAGCCGGGCTACGACCACAGCTATTACTTCGTGGCGAGCTTCATCGGCGAGCACATCGCGCACCATGCCGAGGCCTTGCGGGGCTGACGGCTTCGCGCGGAGCGCGGTTGGCCCGAGGGGCCGGTCGAAGGAAGGCGCACCGACCTGCGGCTGCCGGGCCAGCTGCGCGCTGCAATCGCCTGCCCCTGTTCGCAGGGGGAGGCCAGGAGGGGATGAACACTTGCCTTGAGGCATCGAATGCCAAGGCAAGTGCCCGCCCCGCCCTAGTCCTCCCTGCAAGCAGGGGAGGGAAACAGGGCAGGCCGGGCGCTCAGCGCAGCGCGAGGAAGTCTGCGCTCACCACGAAGCGCACTGCATCCAGCCGCAGCCGTGAAGAAGGCAGGGCATCGAGCAGGGCGGTGCGCTCGGCGGCGACGGCGGCGATCTCCGGCTCGCCGATCGCCGGGTTGACCTTGCCGAGCGCGATCAGTCGGGCCAGTTCCGCATCCAACTCGTCCGTGGCCTGCCGCACCGCCTCGGCGATGCGCACCTCGGCCTGCTCGCGGCCCAGCGCCTCGGCCTTCTCCAGCATCGGCGGCACCAGCTTGGCGAGGAACTTGCGGTAGCGGGCCACCTCGATGGTGCGGTCGCCGGCCTTGCGCAGGGCGATCTCGCTGGGCTCGAAATCGCGGCGCTCGGCCAGGCGCGTATCCACCGTGACGAGCAGCGGCACGGCCGGCAGGAAGCGCTCGGCGTCCAGCTGCCGGTCGGCCACGCATTCGAGCACGAACACGGCCTGCAACAGCGCACTGCGCGGCGGCAGCAGGTCGTCGACCATGAAGGCGGCGTTGCCCTGTTCGCCCGACAGCACCAGGTCGAGCGCGCCGGCCACGATGGGGTGGTCCAGCCGCAGCAGCGGCAGTTCCTCGCGCGTCAGCGCCACCTCGCGCGAGAAGGTCGCCGACAGCGGGCCCTCGGCGAAGCCGGGCAGGGCATCGGTGGAGAGGTATTGCGGGTCGAGCAGCAGCACGTTGCCGCCCAACTCTTCCGCGTGGATGCCGAACTGTTCCAGCAGGCGTTGCGCGAAGCCGTCGCGGCCGGAGTCGTGGTCTTCGGCGGCGAAGGCGCGGGCCAGCTCGTCGGCGTGCAGGTCGCGGCGGGCGGCCAGTTCCAGCAGGTGGTCGCGGCCGGCGCGGATCAGCTCGGCCAGCTCCTCGTGACCGGCGCGCGTCTCGGCGACCAGCACGTCCAGTTCCTGGTCGCGACCGTCGTCGCCGCGCGCGTGCTCGCCGGCGAGGCGGGCCAGCGCGTCGCCGTAGCGGCGCAGCAGCTCGCGGCCGTCGGCGGGGCTGTGGCGGAAGGCGTCCAGGCCCTCGTCGTACCAGCGCGCCAGCATGTGCTGGGCGCTGTTCTCCACTGCGAGCAGGTGGATGGTGATGTCGTGCGCCTGGCCGATGCGGTCGAGGCGGCCAATGCGCTGCTCGAGCAGGTCCGGGTCCAGCGGCAGGTCCCACAGCACGAGCCGGTGCGCGAACTGGAAGTTGCGGCCCTCCGAGCCGATCTCCGAGCACAGCAGCAGGCGCGCGCCGCCGGGCTGGGCGAAGAAGGCCGCGTTGCGGTCGCGCTGCACGATGCCCAGGCCCTCGTGGAAGCGCGCCACGCCGACGCCGCTCTTGGTGCGCAGCGCTTCTTCCAGCGCCAGCACCTTGGCCTGGCTGCGGCAGATCAGCAGGAACTTGTCCTGCGGATGGGCATCGAGCAGGGCCACCAGCGTGTCGACGCGCGGGTCGTCCGCATAGTCGAATTCGAGCGTGGGCGGCGGCTGCTGGATATCGGCATGGAACTCGGCCAGCAGCGCCTGGCGGCGCTCGTCGCCGACGCCGTCGGCATCGACCAGCTCGAACGACGGTACCCGCTGCGGGAAACCGCCGATGCCGGCGCGGCGGTTGCGGAACATCACGCGGCCGGTGCCGTGGCGGTCGATCAGCGCATCGACCAGGGCCTGCGCGTTGGCGGGCTCCCCGGGTGCGGCGAGGTAGGCGTCGAGCGCGGCGTCGCCGTGCACGCGGGCGGCGAGCAGGGCGCGCTGCGCCTCCTCGAGCGCGCGGCCGGAAAGCAGTGAGTCGGCGATCTGCGACAGCGCCTGGTATTCGCCCGCTTCGGCGAGGTAGGCGTCGAGGTCGTGGTAGCGCTGCGGGTCGAGCAGGCGCAGGCGGGCGAAGTGGCCGCTGCGGCCGAGCTGCTCGGGCGTGGCGGTGAGCAGGATCACGCCGGGCGTGGCGGCGGCGAGCTGCTCCACCAGCGCGTAGCGCGGGCTTGCCGCCTCCGGCGTCCAGGCCAGGTGGTGCGCCTCGTCCACCACCAGCAGATCCCACTGCGCGTCGAGCAATTGCTGCGCGCGCTTGGGCGCGTGCTCGAGGAAACCGAAGTCGGCGATCACCAACTGGTCGTCCTCGAACGGGTTGCTGCCGCCAGATTGCTCCAGCGCCTCGCAGCGCTCCTCGTCGTAGATGGCGAAGTTGAGGTTGAAGCGCCGCAGCAGCTCCACGAACCACTGGTAGACCAGCGTCTCGGGCACCAGCACCAGCGCACGCTGGGCGCGGCCGGCGGCGAGCTGGCGGGCGAGGATCATGCTCGCCTCGATGGTCTTGCCCAGGCCCACCTCGTCGGCCAGCAGCACGCGCGGCGGACGGCGCGCGGCGGCGATGCCGGCCACGCGCAGCTGGTGTGGCACCAGGCCGATGCGCGCGGCGCCCAGGCCCCAGGCCGGCGAGCGGCGGGCGTCGGCGCGGCGGCGCAGGGCGTCCAGGCGCAGCTCGAACTGCGCCACCGGATCGGTGCGCCCGCCCACCAGGCGATCGTCCGCCTGGCTCACGCTCTGCTCGTCGTCGAGCTGGCCCTCGTGCAGCTCGCGGCCTTCGCCGCGGTAGATCAGGAGATCTTCGCGCACCTCCACCTGCTCGACCAGGAAGGCGATCCCCTTGCCGGCCACGCGCTGGCCGGCGCGGAACTCGGCGCGAACCAGCGGTGCGGAATCCACCGCATAGGGACGCAGCACGCCGGCCTTGGCGAACAGCACCTGCACGCCGCGTCCTTCGACGCGCAGCACGGTGCCGAGACCGAGCTCCGGCTCGGCAGTGGAGATCCAGCGTTGACCAGGTACGTACATCGGGAACTTCGTGGCGGCGAGGACTTGCGCGGGGCGCCGATTATCCGTCGCCACCCGCAGCATGCCTAGCCTGCATCGCAAGAATCGGCGCGGACACGAGCGCGCGGCGATGCCGGACGCAGGCCGCTGCGCGCAGTCTCTGGCGGGCGTTCGAGGGATGCCGCGGGCAGCGGCGTGGTGCGTTGCCGCTTGAGCGGGTTGCGTACGCAAACGTATGTTTCGCGCTTCGACGACGCGGAGCCTGGCGATGCAGTGGTCCTCACCCGTGCTGGCGATGTGGCGGCGCCTGCGGCGCTGGCCGTGCGGCGGCTGGCTGTTCACGCGGGCGGTGTGCCTCAAGGCGCCGTACTTCGCCAGTATCGCGCCGCGCATCCTGCAACTGGAGCCGGCGCTGTGCGTGGGCACGATCCGCCGGCACCGGCGCATCACCAATCACCTGGGCACCATCCACGCCATCGCCCTGTGCAACCTCGCCGAGCTGGTCGGTGGCCTGATGACCGACGTGAGCATTCCGCCGGACATGCGCTGGATCCCGCGCGGCATGCAGGTGCGCTACTTGAAAAAGGCGCTGGGCACGCTGACGGCGACGGCGAAGCCCGCCCAGCCGTTCCGTTCGGCCGATGCGGGCTACGAGGCCGCGGTGGCGGTGACCGTGGTCGATGCGCGGGGCGAGGCGGTGTTCGACACCGTCATCGCCATGTGGGTGAGCCCGCGCCCGCGCGCGTAGGCCGGGCGTTCAACGCGCGCGGTCGATGCCACCGGCCGGCACGGCGAAGGTGCTGCGCAGGAAGTCGACGAAGGCGTGGATCGCCAGCGACGACTGCCGGTGCTGCGGGTACACGGCGTAGATGGCGGCCACCGGCGGGCGGTAGTCGTCGAGCACGGTCGCCAGCTGGCCGGCGCGCAGCGCCTCGCCCACGATGAAGGTCGGCAGGTGCACCAGGCCGAGCCCGGCGATGGCGGCGTCGCGCACCACCTCGCCGTTGTTGGCGAGCAGGCGCCCCGTTACCGGGAAGGCCTGCGTCTTGCCGTGCACGGTGAAGGGCCATTCGACGCTCTTGCCGTGGCCGTACAGCAGGCAGTCGTACTGGCGCAGTGCCTCCGGTGTGCGCGGCGCGCCCCGCCGCGCGAGGTAGTCGGGGCTGGCGCAGGTCACCACTTCCACCGGCGCGATGTTGCGCGCGATCAGCGAGGAGTCGGCCAGCGTGCCGATGCGCACCGCCATGTCGTAGCCCTCGCCGACCAGGTCCACGGTGCGGTCGTTGAGGTCCAGCTCGATGGCAACCTCCGTGTGCGCGGCCAGGAAGCGCGGGATCGCCGGGCTCAGGTGCATGGTGCCGAAGGACATCGGCGCGGACAGCCGCAGCGTGCCGCGCGGCGCCGCGTTCTGCCGGGCGATGGTCTGCTCGGCGTCTTCCACCGCCTCCAGGATCTGCCGTGCGCGCTCGTAGTAGGCGAGCCCGAGTTCGGTGGCGCGCAGCTTGCGCGTGGTGCGGTTGAGCAGCCGCACGCCGAGGCGATCCTCCAGCGCCATCACCCGCTTGCTGACGAATTGCTTGGACAGCCCCAGCCGCTCGGCGGCCGCAGTGAAGCTGGCGGCATCCAGGGTTTCCACGAACAGGCGCATGTCTTCGAGTTGGCTCATTGTCGCCTCATGGTGGACGGTGTTGCGCTTCTCAGGTGATTTTTCACTTCGAAAGGCGACATTAGCATGTGCTCCAACGGTGATCGACACGACGACCGCCGCCCTTCCCACATCGAATCAAAAGGTGCCGCCATGCAAACCCAGAACGCCTCCTCCCTCTTCGCCACCGCCGGCCGCGTGCTGCTCGCTTCGCTGTTCCTGATCAGCGGCTTCGGCAAGCTCGCCGCCCCGGGCGCCACCATCGCCTATATCGCCTCCACCGGCGCGCCGTTCCCCGCGCTGGCCTACGCCGCCGCCGTGTTCGTGGAAGTGGGCCTGAGCATCGCCCTCCTGGTCGGCTTCCGCGCCCGCATCGTGGCTGCGGCGATGGCCCTCTTCACGGTGGCCACGGCCTTCCTGTTCCACGCCCACTTCGGCGACCAGAACCAGGCCATCAACTTCTGGAAGAACATCTCCATCGCGGGCGGCCTGTTGCAGGTCGTGGCCTTCGGCGCCGGCGCCTTCAGCCTGGACGGCCGCCGCGTGAAGACCAAGACCGCGACCGCCTCGTTCGCCTGATCCGATCCCCAGCGATGCCGGCCGCCCAGGCGGCCGGCGCCCTCCCTCTCCCTCCATCGAGGAATACGCCATGTTCGACATGATCAAGGCCAATGCCCGTGGTACCGCCAATCACGGCTGGCTCTCTTCCCGCCACACCTTCTCGTTCGGCCAGTACTACAACCCGCGGCAGATCGGCTTCTCCGACCTGCGCGTGATCAACGACGACCGCGTCGCCCCCGCCCAGGGCTTCGGCCGCCACCCGCACAGCAACATGGAGATCTTCTCCTACGTGCTGGAAGGCGCGCTGGAGCACAAGGACAGCATGGGCACCGGCTCGGTGATCCGCCCCGGCGACGTGCAGATCATGAGCGCGGGCACCGGCGTCACGCACAGCGAGTTCAACCATTCGCAGAGCGATCCGGTGCACTTCCTGCAGATCTGGATCGTGCCCGGTGTGGCCGGCGCCGCGCCGCGCTACCAGCAGCACCACTTCGCGCCGGAGGAGAAGCGCGGCCGGCTGCGGCTGATCCTCTCCCCCGACGGCCAGGACGGCTCGCTGGAGATCCGCCAGGACGCGCGCGTCTACGCCGGGCTGTTCGACGGCGAGGAAAGCGCCTCGCTGACCCTGCCGGCCGGCCGCTACGCCTACGTGCACGTGGCCCGCGGCAAGGTCGAGCTCAACGGCCAGACGCTGGGCGAGGGCGACGGTGTACGCATCCGCGACGCCGACACCCTGAACTTCGCCAACGGGCAGGACGCCGAGGTGCTGGTGTTCGACCTGCGTCCGTTCGAGCTGCCGCAGATGCCGTAAAGCCGTAATGAAAACGCCGCCCGCGATCATCCGGTCGCGGGCGGCGTTCTTTTGCGTGAAGGTCGTGCTGTGCCGCTCAGGTCTCCGCCCAGCGCCGCAGCAGGTTGTGGTACACGCCCGTCAGCTGCAGCAGGGCGTCGGCATCGGCGCCCTGCGCGGTCAGGCGCTGGATCGAGGCGTCCAGCTCGAACAGCAGGCGGCGCTGGGCATCGTCGCGCACCAGGCTCTGCACCCAGAAGAACGCGGCGATGCGCGCGCCCCGCGTCACCGGCTGCACCTGGTGCAGGCTGCTGGACGGATACACGATGGCATCGCCCGCCGGCAGCTTCACCGCGTGCTCGCCGTAGAGGTCGCTGACGATCAACTCGCCGCCGTCGTAGTCCTCCGGCTCGCTCAGGAACAGCGTGCAGGACACGTCGCTGCGCAGCTGCCCGCCGCCGGCAAGCGCCATCACCGAGCCGTCGACGTGGAAGCCGTAGCGCCCGCCGCCTTCGTAGCGGTTGAAGCGCGGCGGCAGCGTATGCCGCGGCAGCACCGCCGCGTGGTAGAGCGGATGCCGGGCGAGGGCGGCCAGCACCGCCTCGCCCAACTGCTGGCGCAGGGGCGAGGCGTCGGGCAATTGCAGGTTGCGCTTCACCTTGGCGCCCTGCGGGCCCACCGTCTCGCGACCGTCGGTCCAGGTGGCGCCGTCCAGTGCCTGCCGGAACCGGGCGACCTCGTCGCGGGTCAGGACGCCGGGGATGTGCAGCAGCATGGCGCGGTTTCCGTGGGTGGTGCCGCTCTCAGAAGCGGATGTTGGCGGTGAGCATCGCCGTGCGCGGCGCGCCCGGCGTGTAGCGGTAGCCGCTCTTGTTGATGGCGGCGACGTAATCCTTGTCGAACAGGTTGTACACGTTCAACTGCAGGTCCACGTGCGGGTTGAGCGGGTAGCTGGCCATGGCGTCGAACACCCAGTAGCTCTGGACGCGGTCCGGGGTGCCGACGGCGCCGTCGGTGCCGCGCTTCATCGGGCCGTTGTAGCGGGCGCCGCCGGCCACGGTGAGCTTGAACGGCAGGCGGTAGCTGGTCCAGGCGGTGAAGGCGCGCCTGGGCGTGTAGGGCAGGTCGCCGGAGCGGTCGTTGGAAACGGCTGCGCCGTGGCTCACCGTGGCGTCCATGGTGGTGAAGCCGGCGCTGACGGCCCAGTTGTCGGTGAGCTTGCCGGCGGCGGTCAGCTCCACGCCTTTCACCTGCTGCTTGCCGACCTGGTAGTACTGCAGGTCCACCGGGTCCTGTGTCACCAGGTTGGTCACCGTGGTGCGGTACAGCGCGGCGGTGAGCAGCAGGCGTTGGTCGAACAGCTCCCACTTGGTGCCCAGCTCGGCGGTGCGCGCCTTCTGCGGCTCCAGCGCGGGGTTGTCCACGCTGTTGGCCGCGCTGCTCAGGGCCAGCGTGTTGCCGCCCGGCGGCTGCTTGGACACGGCGAAGTTCGCGTACACGCTGCCGTTCGGCGCCGGTTTGTACAGCACGCCCAGCTTCCAGTTGAAGAGGTTGTCGGAAGTGCGCGCGTCGAGTCCGCGCACCGCCGTGCCGGCGGGCCGCGTGCCGCAGGCGGGCGCGCCGCGGCCGCCGCAGACCACCATGCTGCTGAAGTCGCTGGTGTAGTGGTCCAGGCGCACGCCGGCGTTCACCTGCCAGCGCTGGCCGAACTTCAGCGTATCGAACGCATAGGCCGCCGCCGTATTGGTCTTGGCATGGCTGTAGGCACCGTTGCGGCCGTAGCTCAGTCCGGTCACATGGGAGTAGGGCGCATACAGGCTGGCGTCCGGCCAGGTGCTGCCGTTCTGGGCGGCGAGGCCGATGGTGTCGGCCGTCTCCTGCGTCAGCTCGATGCCCGAACTCAGGTTGTGCACCACCGCGCCGGTGGCGAAGTCGGCGGTGAGGTTGGTCTGGTTGGTGAGGATGCGGTTGTTCTGGTGCTTGAAGGTCGGCAGGCTGCGCGCGAGGGTCCAGGTGGACGGGTCGCCCGGGTTCGGCGTCTTCAGGTTCGCCGGGTTGGCCATGAACGCGGTCAGCAGGTAGTCCTGCCGCGTGCGGCCCCAGCGGGTGGTGTTGTGCAGGGCCAGCTTGTCGTTGAAGTCGTGCTGCACGATCACCGTCAGCATGTCCTGCGTGGCGCGGTCGTGGTCGGCCCCGGTGCCGTAGAAGTTGGTGGAATCGACCTTGCGCGCATCCGACAGCCACGGCCGAGCGGGGTCGGGGCTCCGGTAGCCGGGCAGGCCGATGGTGGGTACGCCGCCGTCGGGCACGTTGTTCTGCTTGACGTGCAGGTAGTCCACGAACACCCGCGTCGGCGTGCCCAGGCCGAAGGCCAGCGAGGGCGCGATGCCCCAGCGGTTGTTCTGCACCTTGTCGCGGCCGGGCACGCCGCTGTCCTGGCCCATCACGTTGAGGCGGAAGGCGGCGGTGTCGTCGAGCCGCTGGTTCCAGTCCGCGGTGGCGCGCTTCTGGCCGTAGCTGCCGTAGGAGAGAGAGGCCGTGCCGAAGCGGGACAGCAGCGGCTGCTTGGTCACCAGGTTGATCGCGCCGGTCGGCGCGGTGCGGCCGTACTCGGTGCCGTCCGGGCCCTTGGTCACCTCGATCTGGTCGATGTTGAAGATGTCGCGCGAGACGGTGCCCAGGTCGCGCACGCCGTCCACGAAGATGCTGCCCGAGGTGTCGAAGCCGCGCATGTAGATGCCGTCGCCGGTGGTCGTGGAGCCGTTCTCGCCGACGAAGAAGGTGCCCACGCCGGGGCTGTTGCGCAGCGCCTCGGTGAGGGTGGTGGCGCGCTGCTGGTCGATCAGGTCGCGGGTGATCACGCTGATGGTCTGCGTGGTGTCCAGCAGCGGCTGGGTGAACTTGGGCGAGGACACCTTGTCGACCCGGAAGTCGGTGCCGCGGTTGGCCTCCACCTTCACGCCGTCCAGGGTCTTGGCGTTGCTGACCTGCGGGCCAGGCCCGTCGGCGGCGCCGGCGAGGGCGGGCAGGGCCAGGGCAAGGCCGGTCAGCAGGCCGGCGGCGCGAGGGGTGGGGTGTTTGCGGCTGGTTATGAACGACATGGGATTTCCAGTGATGAGCGGGCAGGGTGGGTCAGGCCTCGGGGTCTGGCTGATGCATCCGCACGGCTCGACGGGAGGTGTTTCTTCGGTCCAAAGGGGCGCCGGTCCGCCGCTTCGGGCGACGGCCGGGAGGCCGTCGCAAGAAAGCGCGGGCGACCGTTCCGAATGTTATTTTTAATGAGAATGATTTGCAATATTGATCGATGGCGAGGAAGTCCAGCCGCCGCGGGCCGCCCCAAGGCGCGCAAAAAGAAAGCCCCGCGGCATGCGCGGGGCCTTGAAGGGTGGCGGGCTTGCGCCCGCCGGTCATGGGTGCCGAAGGGTTACCAGATCTTCACCTGCTTCTCGCCGGAGCGGACCATCGGGTCGGCCGGCTTGCACTGGAACGCGGCGGCGAAGGCTTCCATGTTCGACGGCGCGCCGATCGCGCGCAGCGAGGCCGGCGCGTGCGGGTCCACGTTGAGGTAGAGGATCGCCTGCTTCTCGCGCACGCTGCCGCGCCACACGCGGGCCCAGTTGAGGAAGAAGCGCTGGTCCTGGGTGTAGCCGCCGATCTTCTCGGACGCCTCGGCCGGGTTCTTCTTCAGTGCGGCCTGCAGCGCGTCGTAGGCCACGTTGAGGCCGCCGAGGTCGGCGATGTTCTCGCCCAGGGTCAGCTGGCCGTTGACGTGCAGGTCCGGCTTGTCCTTGATCGGGGCGTAGTCGTTGAACTGCTGCACCAGCTTGGCGGTGCGCGCCTCGAACTTGGTCTTGTCATCCTTCGTCCACCAGTCGACGTTGTTGCCCGCGCCGTCGAACTGGCTGCCTTCGTCGTCGAAGCCGTGGCTGGCCTCGTGGCCGATCACCGCGCCGATGCCGCCGTAGTTGATCGCATCGTCGCCGTCGGCGTAGAAGAACGGCGGCTGCAGGATCGCGGCCGGGAAGTTGATCGTGTTGTCGGTCGGGTTGTAGTACGCATTGACCGTCTGCGGGGTCATGCCCCACTCGAGGCGGTCGGTGGGCTTGCCGATCTTGGCGATGGTGTAGTGGTAGTTGAACTTGGAGGCGGCCTCGAGGTTGCCGTAGAAGCCGTCGGGCTTGATCGCGAGGCCCGACCAGTCGCGCCACTTGTCGGGGTAGCCGATCTTGGGCAGGAAGGTCTCCCACTTGGCGATCGCCTTGGCCTTGGTCGCCTCGCTCATCCAGTCGAGGTTCTGGATGCGCGCCTTGAGCGCGTTGCGCACGTTGTCCACCAGTTCCTGCGCGCGCTGCTTGGCCTCGGGCTTGAACACCTTGGCCACGTACAGCTCGCCCAGCGCCTCGCCCATCGAGCCGTTGACCGCGCCCAGCACGCGCTTCCAGCGCGGGCGCTGCTCGGGCTGGCCGGCGAGGGTCTTGCCGTAGAAGTCGAACTTGCTGTCCTGGAAGGCCTTGCTGAGGTACGGCGAGGCGCTGTCGATGGCGTGGAAGCGCAGGTAGGCCCGCCAGGTGGCGATCGGCGCGCTTGCCAGGAGCTTGTCGAACTCGGTGAAGAACTTCGGCTGCGACAGCGAGAAGCCCTTGTCCACCCTCACGCCCTGGACGGCGAAGAACTTCTCCCAGTTGAAGTGCGGCGTGACCTTGTCGGCCTCCTTCACCGTCACGTAGTGGTACTGGTTCTCCGGCTTGCGCAGGTCCACGCGCGAGAGCGAGGCCTTGGCCAGCTGGGTCTCGAAGTCGAGCACCGCGGCGGCCTGCTTCTTGGCGTCGGCCTCGGACAGCCCCACCAGCTGCAGCGTCTTGCCGACGTAGGCGAGGTAGGCGTCGCGCTCTTCCTTGTGCTTGGGATCGGTGTAGTACTCATTGGTCGGCAGGCCCAGGCCGCTCTGGCTGGCGTAGCCGATCTGCACCTTGGCGTCCTTGAAGTCCGGCTCGGCGTCGAAGTCGAACACGTAGGCGTCGCCCTCGTTGTAGCTCTGGGCGATGAAGCCGGCAACGTCGGCGCCGCTCTTGAGCGCGTCGATCTTGGCCAGCGCGGGCTTGATCGGGTCGAAGCCGGCCTTCTCGATGGCGTCTTCGTTCATGCCGGAGGCGTACAGCCAGCCGATCTTCTGCTCGATCGAACCGGGCTTGGCGCCGGCGGCGTCCTTGGCGGCCGCCTCGGCGAGATCGTGCTGGGTGTTGAGGCTGTTCTCGGCCAGTTGGTCGAAGGCGCCCCAGCGGGTGCGGTCGTTCGGGATCGGGTTGGCGGCGACCCACTTGGCGTTGACGAACTGGTCGAAGTCCTGGCAAGCCTCGGTCGACGCGCCCAGCTCGCCGACGTCGAACACGCTCTTGCCGGCGGCGGCCGTGGTGGCGGCCGCGGCGGGGGCGCTGCCGGCGGAGGCCGGCGCGGCCGGTTCGGCGGCCTGCTCCTGCTTGCCGCAGGCGGCGACCGCGAGCGTCATGCTCGCCGCAAGGGCAAGGGGCTTCAGGTAAGGCTTGCTCATGGACATCCCTCTGTTTTTGGTGGCCCTGGCGGGCGGGGTCGATCGGGTTCGCTGGACCGGCCCGCCTGGCGGGCGGGCACGGCCATAACGTATCAACGTAGGCCACAGGTCATGGGCCAGGCAGTGTCAGAAGTCAGGGGTGCCGGCCGGCGGCCAGGGCCAGCCAGGCCTGCGCCGCGGGCGACAGCCCGGCGTCGCGGCGCCAGGCCAGCACCATCCGCCAGCGCAGCTCGCGCCCGCTGAGCGGCAGCACCTGTACGCCGCTCAGCGAGCGGTCCTGCACGGTGAGCCGCGGCAGCAAGGCCACGCCGCCGCCGGCGGAGACCAGGGCGAGGATGAAATCCACCTGGGCGCTGCGCACCGTCTCGCGCGGGACGATGCCGCGCCGCGCGCAGGCCTCGCGGATCAGCCGGTTCAGCGCGAAGCCTTCCTCGAACAGGATCAGCGGCATGTCGGCCAGCCATTCGAGGCGGAAGGATTTGGCGCCGGGATGGGCGTGCGACTGTGGCAGCAGGGCCACCATCGGCTCGTCGCGCACGGGTTGGAAGGCGAGGCCTTCGCCGACCGGCTGCAAGGTGGCGGCCACTTCCAGTTCGCCGGCCAGCACGGCCTGCTCCAGGCGGCGACCGCCGTGCTCGACCAGCTGGATGTCGATCTGCGGATGCAGCTCGCGGTAGCGCGCGAGCAGCGGCGCGAACAGCACGCTGCTGCCCAGCGGCGGCAGGCCCAGGCGCAGCTCGCCGCGCTGGAGGCCGCGCAGCGCGTCCAGCTCCACCTTGAGCCGCCCGGCCTCCGCCTGCATCGCCAGGGCGCGGCGGTGCACGATCTCGCCTGCGGCGGTGAGCCGCACTCCGCGTGGGCCGCGTTCGAGCAGGCGTGTGCCAAGCTCTTCCTCGAGCTGGGCGATGGCCTTGCTCAGCGTGGGCTGGCTGGCGTGCGCATGTTCCGCGGCGCGGGCGAAGCCGCCGTGGCGCACCACTTCGACCAGGAAGCCCAGCGTGCGAAGGTCCATCGTGCTATGCCCATATGGAATGGATGGGATGAAAACAATTCATTTCCATCATACGACCCACGGCCCTAGTCTGTCCGCCATGAGAACTCTCCATGCCCGGATGCGCCTGCTGGCCCACCGCCGGCCCCAGGCCGCGCTGGTGCTGCAGGTGCTTCTGCTGACCCTGTTCTGGTACGCCTGCGACGCGGCGGCGCGCCGCCTGCACCTGCCGCTGCCCGGCAGCGTGCTGGCGCTTGGCCTGCTGCTGGTGCTGCTGGCCGCCCGCGTGGTGCCGGCCACCAGCCTGCGCCGCGGCGCCGACTGGCTGCTGGCCGAGATGCTGCTGTTCTTCATTCCCGCGGTGATGGCGGTGTGGCAGCACCTGGACCTGGTGCGTGCGGAGGGGCCGCGCATCCTCGCGGTGATCCTGGTCGGCACGCTGATCGTGATGGTCAGCACCGCGGTGATGGTGGACCTGGTCTGGCGCTGGCAGCGGCTGCGCCGCGAGGGGCGCACGCATGCCCGCTGAACTCGTCTCGCTGCTGTGGCTGGCCGTCACGCTGGCCGGCTACTACGCGCTCAAGCCGGTGTACCGCCGCCACCCGCGCTGGTGGACCTCGCCGCTGCTGCTGGTACCGCTGCTGCTGGTGGTGCTGGGCGTGATCTTCGGCCTCAACTACCCGGACTACATCCGCGACACGCATTGGCTGGTGCTGATGCTGGGCCCGGCCACGGTGGCCTTCGCGCTGCCGATCTGGCGCCACCGCCGGCTGATCCGCGAGAACTGGCTGCCGCTGCTGGTCGGCGTGGTCGGCGGCAGCGCGGTGGCGATGCTCAGCTGCTGGGGGCTGGCGAGCCTGGCGGGGCTGGACGAGGACGTGCGGCGCAGCCTGCTGCCGCGCTCGATCACCACGCCGCTGGCGATGCTGGTGTCGGGCGAGGTGGGCGGGGAGCCGGACCTCACCGCGCTGTTCGTGGTGATCACCGGCGTGGCCGGCATCGCGCTGGGCGAGCTGACCCTGCGCTTCCTGCCGCTGCGCTCGGCGCTGGCGCGCGGTGCGCTGTTCGGCGTGGGCGCGCACGGCGCGGGCACCGCCAAGGCCTACAGCGTGGGCAACGAGGAGGGCACCGTCTCCAGCCTGGCGATGGTGCTGGCCGGCCTGCTCAACGTGCTGCTGGCGCCGCTGCTGGCGCGCCTGCTGCACTGAGCGCGCCGCGCTCACTGGCCGTCCAGCGCATGCAGGGCGGCGGCGTCGAGCCGCAGCACGGGATAGGCGCCCACGTTCTGTGCGGCGTACCACGGCGAGCGCTCGAAGAAGAACATCAGCCGCGCCTGCGGGCTCGCCGCGAAGACTGGGTCGTCGTGCAGCTTGCGGTCGAACTCGGCCTGGAGTGCCGGGTTCCTGGCGAGCATGTCGCGCGCCAGCAGCTCCAGCACGCGCGGCTCGCCGTATTCCTTGGGCTCGAACACGGCGTCGAAATAGCCCCAGCGCAGCAGCGAATCGGGTGCCTGCGGTTCGAGCAGTTCGATCGCCACGTTGGCGGCGCGCTGGGCCAGCGGCACGATGGCCGAGCCGGCCGGCAGCGTGACCTCGCGCGTCACCGCGTGCGGGTCGAAGCGGCGCAGCATCAGGTGGCCCTCGAACGGCTGGCCGGCCCAGTGTGGGGCGTCGAGCTGGTAACCCCCGGCCGTGAGCTTCATCGGCCGGGCGAGGCGGTGGTAGGCGATGCCGTGGGCGTCGAGCCGCGCGATGGCTTCGGTCCACGGCGCCGGCACCGCGTAGGCGGCGGGCGGGGCGACCGATATGTCCGGCAGCAGGCCGTTCCAGTTGGGGATGGTGTAGGTCTGCGGATGGCGCGCGTCGTAGCGGATCCAGTCGCTGTTGGAAATGTCGCTGTGGCTGACGGTGAACGCATAGCCCTTCAAGGCATACGGCGTCGAGGCAGGATCGGCCTTGAAGGTGAGCGGCACCTGTGCGCCCGTCGACGAAGCGCGGGCCACCACGTCATCGTCCGCCTTGCGCGTGGCGGCGAGCAGCGCGGTGGGATCGCGGCCGATGTCGCCGAGCATCGCCGCCACGATGTCGTAGCTGGCCCGCACGCGCACGGCGTAGGGCTTGAGCATGTGCGTCTCGACCAAGAGCGCCGGACGGTTCTGCAAGGCCGCGTAGCCGGTGGAGAAGCGCGGGCCGGAGCCGAAGTTGGCGATGCCTTTGCGCGGGTCGCGGCCGTCCTTGAAGTCGAGGTAGATCGAGGCGAGGTGGCCGCGCCGCTCGTAGGCCGGGATCACGCGGGCCATGGTCGCCCGTTGCCACGCGGCCACCGCGGGATCGAGCTTGTGCGGGTCTTCGGTGTACCAGGTGAGGTCGTACTGGTAGTCGGCGCCGTCGGTGGTGTGGATGTCGATCAGCAGGTCCGGCAGCCAGCGCTGCCAGAGCCTGAGCCAGTCGCGCATCTCCGGCGCCTCGGCCTTCACGTAGTCGCGGTTCAAGTTGAGGTACTGCGACTGGCCGCGGAAACCCTGCGCGGCAGGGCCGTCCTGGTTGATGCGGTGGTAGGGCGAGGTGTTCTCGTGGCCGTCCACGCTGAACACCGGGATGAAGACCAGCACCGCGTGGTCGAGCAGGTGCGGCAGCCTGCCGGCGACGGCGAAGTCGCGCAGCAGCATCAGGCCCGCGTCCTTGCCCTCGATCTCGCCGGGGTGGATGCCCGCCTGCAGCAGCACCACCGGCTTGCCGGCGGCGCGCGCGGCCTCGGGGGTGAGGGTGCCGTCGGCGCTGGCGACCACCACGGTCAGTGGGCGTCCCTCGGGCGAGGTGCCGAAGGTTTCCACATGCAGCTTGCCGGGCGCCGCGGCGGCGAGGCGCTTCAGGTAGTCCAGCGTGGCGGCGAGGTCGGGCGTGGTGTGGAAGCCCGCGGCCTCGGCCGGCGTGGTCCAGTCGGCGGCGTGGGCGGTGGTCGAGGCGAGGGCGAGCAGGAGCGGCGGCAGCAGGCGGCGCGGCCTCATGCGGAGGTGTCCGTGTCGCCCGGCAGCGGGCGCGGCGAGGCGGGCAGGGTGTCGGGCGCCACCGCACCGCCGGAGATGATGAAGGCCATCGCCTGGTCCATCGTCCAGTCGGTGGGCGTCAACTCATCGACCGGCACCACCTCGAGGTAGCCACCGGTGGGGTTGGGCGTGGTGGGGATGTACACCGCCGCCATCTCGCGGCCGCTGCCTTCCTCCACCATCGTGCGGGTGACGAAGCCCACCACCTTCATGCCGCGGCGGGGGAAATCCACCAGCACCACGCGCTGCAGGCCGGAGGGTTTCTGCTGCAGCACCGACATCAGCTTCTTGGTGCCGCCGTAGATGGTCTGCACCAGCGGGATGCGCGCCAGCAGCGCGTCGAAGGTCTCCAGCAGGCGCTGGCCGATCACCCGGTTGGCGAGCCAGCCGAGGAAATACAGGCCGAACAGGGTGATGACCAGTGCGAGCAGCGCGATCAGCCAGCCGTTGCCCAGCGCCGCCGCGGCCTGCGGCGAGGCCAGGCCGAGCACCCCCCGCAACGCCGCCGCCATCGGCGCGCCGATGCCGGCCAGCAGGCCGAGCACGAACTTGAACACCAGCCAGGTGATCCACAGCGGGATGAAGGTGAACAGGCCGGTGATCAGATAGCGTTGGACGCGCAGGGAAGCCATGGCGGGAGAGGGATTCGGAGGGGAACCGACATTGTAGGGGAGGCGGCGCGCGGTGCAGGCGGCTGTGGCGTTGTGATGTTTTTTGCGGCGCTGCGAATCATGGGGGAAAGGCGGACGAGACGATGACCGATACCCCACTCCAGCAACGGTTCGAGGCGCGGCTGCGCGAGCACCGCGGGATCATCCTCAAGGTGGCGAGCGTGTACGCCGCAGGCGCGGAGGATCGCCGCGACCTGGCGCAGGAAATCAGCCTGCAGCTGTGGCGTGCGTTCCCCGGCTATGACGCGGCGAAGGCCAAGTTTTCCACCTGGCTGTATCGCATCGCGCTCAACGTGGCGATTTCGCAGCGGCGGCGCGAGAGCGCTTCGCCTGCTGCATGCCTGGAGTCGCTTGCACCGCATCATCTGGACACTATCGGCGGCGGCCAGGGCATCGCCGAGCCGGACGAGCGGCTGGCGGCGCTGTACCGCTTCATCGGGGAGCTGGATGCGCTGAACCGCGCCCTGGTGCTGCTCTACCTCGAAGACAAGCGCTACGCCGAGATCGCCGAGGTGCTCGGCATCAGCGAAACCAACGTCGCCACCAAGCTCGGGCGCATCAAGCAGACCTTGCGCGGGCGGATGGCCGGCGCGACCTCCACCACCGGAGCATGACCATGGAACTCGACGAACTGAAGGCCGCGTGGCGCGACCTGGACCGCCGTCTCGAGCGTAGCGAGAGCGTGCAGTCGGACTGGCGGCGGGAGCTTGCGCTGGACCGGACGCGCACCGCGCTGCGGCGCTGGCTGTGGCTGCCGGGCAGCGAGCTGGCGGTTTCCGTGCTGGCGGCATGGTTCGCGGGTGGCTATCTCGCCGGCCATGCCGGCGCGGCCCTGGCCTCGCCGCCGGGCGCGTTGCCGGCGCTGGTGCTGTGGGGGTTGGGCGTCGCGGGCATCGTTGCCGGCGTGCGCCAGATCGTGGCGGTCGCCTCCATCGACTATGCGGCGCCGGTGCTGGCGATCCAGCGGCGGTTGATCGAGGCGCGCCGCCTGCGCCTGCGCTCGGCGCGGGCGTCCCTGCTGGCGTGGTTGCCGCTGTGGCCGGTGTGCGCGGTGCTCGCCGTGCAGTGGGCTTTCGGCTTCGGCAGCTACCGGCAGTTCGCCCCTGCCTGGCTGGTGGCCAATGTCGCCACCGGCGTGGTGCTGGATCTGGTGCTGGTGTGGTTGGCCCGCCGCTACGGCCAGGCGCTGGCGCGCGGGCGCGTGCTGCGCCGGCTGTCGGACAGCATCGCCGGGCACGGGCTGGTGGCGACGACGGCGCAGCTGGATGAGCTGGCCCGTTTCGGGCGCGAGTGAATGTTTGCCGGTCATTCCGGCGCGGGCCGCAGACGCTTCTGAATCGTGCGAAGCACGCAAGGTCTGTTTTCGTGTGCTTTGCACGCATACCCCACCGGATTCCGGCCTGCGCCGGAATCCGGCAGGCGGGCGGAGTCGAGGCGAGGCGCGCCGTCGTGCGTGGCGCGCTCAGCGTGCCCTGGGCTTGAGCCGCACGTAGAGCTGCTTGCGGACGCGGGCGACCACTTCGCCGGAGGCGGTCTTCACGTCGGTCTCGAACCAGCGCAGCACCTTCTCGCCGCCGGCCGCGGCGGCGCGCAGTGCTTCGACCGTGGCGTCGTCGAGACGGAAATGCGCGTGGACGTCCTCCCGCCCCGGCGCCACGAAGTCGATCGCGCCGGCCTTGTCCCACACGTAGTAGTCGGGGCCCAGGCGGTGCATCGCCAGCAGCATCCAGATCGGGTCGGTCATGGCGAACAGGTTGCCGCCGAACTGGCTGCGCACGTAGTTGCGGTTCCACGGCCGCAGCCGTAGCACCACCTCGGCCTCGCGCCAGTCGTCGCTGAGCTGCCGCACGCGGATGCTGTTGCAGAGAAAGGGCGGCCACAGGTTCATCAGCCGGCGGAAGGTGGAGGCGCGCATGGTCCGGGCGGGGCGGCAGGAGACAGGGCGAGCACCCTAGCATACGCATGGGTATGGGGTGGCGGCCGGGCCGCGGCGGCTGATTCGACGGCGTTTGCGACGATGCCGCGCTGGCGGAGCGGGCGGTGGTGGCCCGCCGCGCGGTGTGCGGTGGCGTGGCTGGCGCAGGTCGACGTGTTCCGCCTGGAGCACACGCAGGCCGGCGGATCTGCTGATGCGGGCGGCCGGTGGCTTGGCCTGGCGGCGGGAGCGCGACCGGCCGCGCTGGCTGGGGGCTTGCCGCCGCGCATCGGCCATGGCGCGGCGGCGAGGTATTCAGGCGATCAGAACAGCAGCGAAGCCATCCGCCGGCGGTAGTGGCCGACCAGTTCGGCGTCGTCCAGCGTGGCGAAGGCGGCGATCAGGCGCTTCTTGGCGGCGCCGTCGTTCCAGTCGCGGGCGTGTTCGAGGAGGTGCAGGAACTGCTCCAGGCCCGCGGCCGGGTCGTTCTCGAGCAGCAGGCGCACGCCGAGCAGGTCGCGCGCGGCCCAGTCGGCGCCGTCGGTGTCCACGCGCTGGCGCAGCTCGCCCAGCGAGGGCGCGCCCTGCAGCGAGCGGGCGAGGTCGAGCTGGCTGCGCAGGCGCACGGCGCGGGCGTCGGTGGCGAGGTTGACGGGCAGGGCGTCCAGCTCGGCCTGGGCCGCGTCGGCCTGGCCGGCGCGCAGCAGGGCGAGGGCGAGGTCGAGCTTGAGCTCGCTGCGCTCGGGCTCGGCCGCGATGGCCTGCTGCAGGCGGTTGATGGCCTGCTCGGGCGATTCTTCCACGGCGGCCGGTGCCGCCTCCTCGTCGTTGTCGGCCGCCTCGCCAGGCAGCACCTGATGCTGGGCGAGGAACTCGCGCAGCTGGCCTTCCGGCAGCGCGCCGGCGAAGCCGTCGACGATCTGGCCGTCCTTCACCAGCATCACGGTGGGAATGCTGCGGATGCCGAACATCGCCGCCAGCTGCTGGTTCTTGTCCACGTCCACCTTGGCCAGGCGGAAGCCGCCGGCGTATTCGTCGGCGAGCTTCTCCAGCATCGGGCCCAGCGTCTTGCACGGGCCGCACCAGGTGGCCCAGAAGTCGACCAGCACCGGCGCGGTCAGCGAGGCCTGCAGCACCTCGGCCTCGAAGTTGGCCTCGTCGATGTCGATGGCATGGGCCTGCACGGTGGTCACGGCATTACTCCACAAAAGGATCGCCCTGAGATCGGGGCAGGGGCGAGCATATCAAGGGATGACGGGCCCCGCGGCCGGTCGCCACGGGTTCAGCGGGCGGCGGGCAGATTTGCGACAATTCCGCTAATGCGCACCATGAACAGCGGTCATCCGCCCATGACCATCACCGCTTCGCCGATGCTGATTTGCGAGCACTGCGACACCGTGCACCGGCGGCGCCCGCTGGCGCGGGGCGAGGTGGCGCGCTGCCTGCGCTGCGGCGCGGTGCTGGAGCGGCACCAGCGCTTCGGCGTGGACGGGCTGCTGGCGCTGGTGCTGGCGGCGATGATCGTGTTCGTGCTGGCCAACGCCTGGCCGATCGTCACGCTCGGCCTCAACGGCCAGCAGGTGGCGGCCCGCCTGTGGGGCGTGATCCTCACCATGTGGCACGACCATTCGCAGGTGGTGGCGGTGCTGGCCGCGGCCACGCTGTTCTTCTTCCCGATCTGCAAGCTGCTACTGCTGGGCTGGGTGCTGCTGTGCATCCGGCTGGGGCGGATCGGGGAGGGCTTCCGCCGGGCGATGGTGCTGCTGCACTACGTGGCGCCGTGGACGATGAGCGAGGTGTTCGTGCTGGGCGCCCTGGTGTCCATCGTCAAGGCGCACCTGTATTTCGACGTCACGGCCGAGCCGGGCATCTATGCCTACGCGGCGCTGATGGTGTTCATCACGCTGTTCTCCGGCGTGGACCTGCACCAGCTGTGGGACCGCGCCGCGGAGCGCGCCGCATGAGCGCGCCGCCGCGCGCCGCGGAGCTGGGGCTGATCGGCTGCCACGTCTGCGGCCAGGTCTCCCGCGACCCGCGCCGGGCGGGCATGGCCTGCCCGCGTTGCGGCGCGCCGCTGCACCGGCGCAAGACGGGCAGCATCGCGCGCAGCTGGGCGCTGCTGATCGCCGCCCTGATCCTCTACCTGCCCGCCAACCTGCTGCCGATCATGCGCACGGTGAGCCTGGGCGACGTGGACGACAACACCATCCTGAGCGGCGTGGTGGAGCTGTGGGTGAAGGGCTCGCCGGGGCTGGCGGTGATCGTGTTCAGCGCCAGCATCGTGGTGCCGATGATGAAGTTCCTGGTGCTGGGCACGCTGCTGCTCTCCGTGCAGCGCGGCAGCGCCTGGGCCCGGCAGCCGCGCGCCAGGCTCTACCGGCTGGTGGAGTTCATTGGCTACTGGTCGATGCTGGACGTGTTCGTGGTGGCGCTGCTCACCGCGCTGGTGCAGTTCGGCTTCTTCAGCCTGGTGGAGCCGCTGCCGGGCGTGGTGTTCTTCGGCCTCACGGTGGTGCTCACCATGCTGGCCTCGATGAGTTTCGATCCAAGACTGATATGGGACGGCAGGACAGACGATGAGTGACGAACGCAAGCCGGGCGGTACCGAGGATCTCCCCGAGCCGGTGGTGCGGCGCTCGCGCGTGGGCATCTCGCTGATCTGGCTGGTGCCGGTGCTGGCCGCGGTGGTCGGCCTGTCGCTGGTGATCAACAGCTGGATGCAGGCCGGGCCCACCATCACCATCACCTTCCAGACCGCCTCGGGCATCGACCCGGGCAAGACGCAGGTGAAATACAAGAGCGTGGTGATCGGCCGGGTCGAGAGGGTGACGCTGGCGCCGGACCGCAGCCACGTGGAAGTGGAGGTGGCGCTGGACAAGCGCGCCAAGGGCTTCGCCGCCGCCGACACGCGCTTCTGGGTGGTGCGCCCGCGCATCGGCCTGGGCGGCGTGTCCGGCGTGGACACGCTGCTCTCGGGCGCCTTCATCGGCGCCGACGTGGGCGACTCCACCGAATACCGCGACGAGTTCCAGGGCCTGGAGATGCCGCCCTCGGTGCCGCACGGCGCGCCGGGCAAGAGCTTCGTGCTGCACAGCGGGGACTTGGGCTCGCTGGACATCGGCTCGCCGGTGTACTACCGGCGCATCCAGGTCGGCCGCGTAGCCTCCTACCAGCTCGACCCGGACGGCAAGGGCGTGTCGCTGCAGATCTTCGTGGACGGGCCCAACGACAAGTTCGTCACCCAGTCCGCGCGCTTCTGGAACGCCAGCGGCGTGGACGTCTCGCTCGGCGCCAACGGCCTCAAGCTCAACACGCAGTCGCTGGCCACCGTGCTGGCCGGCGGCGTGGCCTTCCAGGATCCGCCGGGGCCGCACGACAGCACGCCGGCGCCGGAGCAGGCCAGCTTCACCCTGTTCGGCGACCAGGTGGCCGCGATGGCGCCGCCGGACGGGCCGCCGCGCTACATCCGCATGCGCTTCGAGCAGTCGCTGCGCGGGCTCACGGTGGACGCGCCGGTGGAGTTCCTCGGCGTCAACATCGGCCGCGTGGTGTCGATCAACCTCGACTACGACGACAAGCGCCAGCGCTTCCCGGTGCTGGTTGGCGCGGTGGTGTACCCGCAGCGCCTGGGCCGCGCCTACGACAAGCTCGCCGCGCTGGCCAAGGCCAACGGCGACGACGACCTGTCGCAGATGATGGGCCGCCTGATCGAGCACGGCCTGCGCGCGCAGGCGCGCACCGGCAACCTGCTCACCGGCCAGCTCTACATCGCGCTCGACTTCCTGCCGAACGTGCCGAAGGTGGCGTTCGACGCCAAGGCCAGGCCGCTGGAGATCCCCACCGCGCCGGGCAGCTTCGACAAGCTGCAGGAGCAGATGGCCGAGATCATCAACAAGATCCAGAAGGTGCCCTTCGACAGCATCGGCCAGCACCTCGACCAGACCCTGGCCGAGCTGGGCGGCACGCTCAAGCAGGTCAACGCCGAGACGCTGCCGCAGTTCCGCCGTACGCTGGAAGGCGCGCAGCAGACGCTGGGCACGGCCAACAGCACGCTGTCGGCCGACTCGCCGCTGCAGCAGAACCTGGGCGACACGCTGGAGCAACTGCAGCGCATGGCGCGCTCGCTGCGCGTGCTGACCGACTATCTAGGCGGCCATCCGGAGTCGCTGATCCGCGGGCGCCGGCCCGATGCGGCGCCCGCCGCGCCGCCGGCCCAGCCCAGGGAAACCCAGCAAGGGAGCAAGCCATGATCCACCCCCGCCACCTGCTCGCCGGCGCGCTCGCGCTGGGGCTGGCCGCCTGCGCCTCGGCGCCGATGCATTACTACACGCTGGTGCCGCCGGCCTCGGACGCGGCCGCCCTGGCCGCGCCGTTCCAGTTCGAGCTGCTGCCAGTGACAGTGCCGGCGCAGGTCGACCAGCCGCAGCTGGTGGTGCGCGAGGGCGGGCAGGGCGTGGCCGTGCTCGACGGCGAGCGCTGGATTGCGCCGCTGCCGGACGAAGTGCGCGGCGCGCTGTCGGCCGACCTCGCGCACCGGCTCGGCGCGCAGGACGCCAGCGGGCTGCCACTGGGCGAGCGGCCGCGGCTGCGCATCAAGGTGGACCTGCGCCGTTTCGACTCGCAGCCGGGCAGCTACGCCCTGGTCGAGGCGGTGTGGAGCCTGCGCACGCTGCCGGGCGGCGCCGTGCTCACCTGCACCAGCCGCCTGCGCCAGCCGGTGGGCGCGGGCTACGCGGCGCTGGTGGCCGGCCACCAGCAGGCGCTCGCCGCGCTGGCCGGGGCGATCGCCGCGGCCGCGCCCGCGGTGGTCGCCGGGCAGCGGCCGGCGTGCCCCGCCGGCTAGCGCCGGCCGGCCCGAGGCTTGGCGCCCAGCCTGCGCTGGGCTAGGCTGCACGGTTCATTACGGCCGCCCTGCGTGCACGGCGGCTGCGCACCCCGCACACGACGCCGGATACCATGCAGGACATTCAGGAACAGGCCCCCACCTCCGACCCGACCACCGCGGGCTACGACCCGCAGCAGGTGGAGGCGCTCGCGCAGCAGTACTGGGCGGCGCAGCGCGCCTACGAGGTGAAGGAGGACCCGGCGCGGCCCAAGTTCTACTGCCTCTCCATGCTGCCGTACCCCTCCGGCGCGCTGCACATGGGCCATGTGCGCAACTACACCATCGGCGACGTGATCAGCCGCTACCAGCGCATGAACGGCAAGAACGTGCTGCAGCCGATGGGCTGGGACGCCTTCGGCCTGCCGGCCGAGAACGCCGCGATCAAGCACAAGACGGCGCCGGCCAAGTGGACCTACGCCAACATCGAGCACATGCGCGGCCAGCTGAAGTCGCTGGGCTACGCCATCGACTGGTCGCGCGAGGTCGCCACCTGCCAGCCCGAGTACTACCGCTGGGAACAGCTGATGTTCACCCGGCTGATGAAGAAGGGTCTGGCCTACCGCAAGAACGCGGTGGTGAACTGGGACCCGGTGGACCAGACCGTGCTCGCCAACGAGCAGGTGATCGACGGCCGCGGCTGGCGTTCCGGCGCGCTGGTGGAGAAGCGCGAGATTCCGCAGTGGTTCCTCAAGATCACCGACTACGCGCCCGAGCTGCTGGACGGCCTGGACACGCTGCCCGGCTGGCCGGACGCGGTGAAGACCATGCAGCGCAACTGGATCGGCCGCAGCGAGGGCCTGGAGATCCATTTCGCGGTGGAGGGCGGGGCCGAGCCGCTGAGCGTGTTCACCACGCGCCCGGACACCCTGATGGGCGTGACCTTCGTCTCCATCGCCGGCGAGCATCCGCTGGCGCTCAAGGCCGCCGAGGGCAACCCGGAGCTGGCCGCGTTCCTCGACGAGCTCAAGCACGGCGGCGTGTCCGAGGCGGAGCTGGAGACGCAGGAGAAGCGCGGCATGCCCACGGGCCTGTACGCGATCCACCCGGTCAGCGGCGAGCAGGTGCCGGTGTGGGTGGCCAACTTCGTGCTGTGGGGCTACGGCACCGGCGCGGTGATGGCGGTGCCGGGCCACGACGAGCGCGACTTCGAGTTCGCCACCAGGTACGGCCTGCCGATCAAGCAGGTGATCACCGTCGAGGGCGAGCCGGCCTACGACCCGACGGCGTGGCAGCCCTGGTACGGCGACAAGACCGCGCCGGGCCTGCGCGTGGTCCACTCCGGCGCGCTGGACGGCAAGAACTACCGCGAGGCCTTCGACTACCTCGCCGACACGCTGGAGGCCGACGGCCGCGGCCTGCGCCGCGTCAACTGGCGTCTGCGCGACTGGGGCGTCTCGCGCCAGCGCTACTGGGGCTGCCCGATCCCGGTGATCTACTGCCCGAACTGCGACGCCGTGCCGGTGCCGGAGGACCAGCTGCCGGTGGTGCTGCCGGAGGACGTTGCCTTCTCCGGCGTGCAGTCGCCGATCAAGGCCGACCCCGCATGGCGCAAGACCACCTGCCCGCAGTGCGGCGGCCCGGCCGAGCGCGAAACCGACACCTTCGACACCTTCATGGAGTCGAGCTGGTACTACGCCCGCTACACCAGCCCCGGCGCCGACGGCCTGGTGGACGAGCGCGCCAACTACTGGCTGCCGGTGGACCAGTACATCGGCGGCATCGAGCACGCCATCCTGCACCTCTTGTACTTCCGCTTCTATCACAAGCTGATGCGCGACGAGGGCCTGGTGCATGCGGACGAGCCGGTCACCAACCTACTGACCCAGGGCATGGTGATCGCCGAGACCTTCTACCGCGACAACGCCGACGGCTCGAAGGACTGGATCAACCCGGCCGAGGTGGAGATCCAGCGCGACGACAAGGCGCGCGTCACCGGCGCCACGCTCAAGGCCGACGGCCAGCCGGTGCAGATCGGCGGCATCGAGAAGATGTCCAAGTCCAAGAACAACGGCGTGGACCCGCAGGCGATGGTGGCCAAGTACGGCGCCGACACGGTGCGCCTGTTCTCCATGTTCGCCGCGCCGCCGGAGCAGTCGCTGGAGTGGAACGAGGCGGGCGTGGAAGGCATGGCGCGCTTCCTGCGCCGCTTCTGGCGCGAGGTGACCACGCACGCGGCGGGGCCGGACCACCTGCCGGTCGATCCGGCCAAATTGAATAGTGCGCAGAAGACGCTGCGCCGCCAACTGCACGAGACCATCCAGAAGGTGAGCGACGACTTCGGCCGCCGCCACGCCTTCAACACCGCCATCGCCGCGCTGATGGAACTGCTCAACGCGCTCGGCAAGTTCGACGACGCCAGCGAGCAGGGCCGCGCAGTGCGCCACGAGGCGCTGGAGGCGATGGTGCTGCTGCTGAACCCGGTGGTGCCGCACGTCAGCCACGCGCTGTGGCAGGCGCTCGGCCACGCCGAGCATGTGCTGGAGGACCAGCCCTGGCCGCAGGTCGATCCCGCCGCGCTGGTGCGCGACTCGCTGACGCTCGCGGTGCAGGTCAACGGCAAGCTGCGCGCCACCATCGAGGTGGCGGCGGATGCCTCGCGCGAGGCCATTGAGGCGCTGGCGCGCGAGCAGCCGAACGTGATCCCGTTCCTCGAGGGCCAGAGCGTGCGCAAGGTGATCGTCGTGCCTGGCAAGATCGTCAACATCGTCGCAGGATGAAACCCATGCGCACTCGCAACGCCGCAAGCCTGCTCAAGCTCACCCTGCTGTTGTCCACGCTGGCGCTCGGCGCCTGCGGCTTCCACCTGCGCCGCAGCGCGGCGCTGCCGCCGTCGATGCAGCGCCTGCACCTCACCGTGAGCGGCGGCAACAGCCTGCAGCGGAACCTGGCGCGGGCGCTGGAGGGCGCCGGCGTCACGGTGGAGGACGATGCCGCCCCCGGCGTGGCCGAGTTCAAGATCCCGGTGGCGCGCTTCAACACCGACACGCTCAACCTCGGCGGCTACTCGCAGATCACCGAATACGCGGTGCGCTACGAGGTGCAGTTCCAGGTGAACGACGCCAACGGCCAGCCGCTGCTGCCCCTGCAGCGCATCAACATGGCGCGCGAGTTCAGCTACGACGCGCTCAACGCCATCGGCACCCAGTCGCAGGTGGAGGAGATCCAGCGCAGCCTCAACGACGACATGGTGCAGGCGATCCTGCTGCGCCTGCAGGCCGCCGCGCGCCACGCCCCGGTCGCCCCGGCGCCGGCTTCCTCCCGCTGACGCCGTGCCGCTGAACCCTGCCCAGTGGCAGAAGGCGCTGGCGGCCGACAGCCTGCGCCCGGCCTACCTGCTGGCCGGCGAGGAACTGCTGGTGCTGGAGGCCGCCGACGCGCTGCGCGCGCAGGCGCGCCGGCTCGGCTACAGCGAGCGCGTGGTGCTCGACGTCGGCAACCACTTCGACTGGAACGAACTGGCGCGCTCGGCCGCCGGTATGTCGCTGTTCGCCACCCGGCGCCTGCTCGACCTGCGCCTGCCCACCGGCCGCCCCGGCGTCGAGGGCGCCAAGGCCATCGGCGAGTTCTGCGCCGACCCGCCGCCCGACACCACACTGCTGGTCACCGCCACCGAGTGGAGCAACAAGCACGAGGGCGCCTGGACCCGCAAGCTCGACGAGGCCGGCGCGGTGGTGGTGTTCAACGCGCCGCGCCAGCACGAGTGGGCCGGCTGGATCGGCGCGCGGCTCGCCTCGCGCGGCCTCTCCGCCACGCCCGACGCGGCGGCGCTGCTGGCCGAGCGCGTGGAGGGCAACCTGCTCGCCGCCGCGCAGGAGGTGGACAAGCTCGCTGTGCTGCACGGCCAGGGCCGCATCGACGCGGCGCAGATGGAGCAGCTCGTCGCCGACAGCGCCCGCTACGACGCCTTCAAGCTCACCGATGCGGCCTTCGCGGGCGACGGCGGCCGCGCGCTGCACATCCTCGCCGGCCTGCGTGCCGAGGGCGACGAGCTGATCGCGCTGATGGGCTGGCTGGTCAATCAATTGCAGCTCGCGTTGCGCCTGGCCAACGCGCGCGACTTCGCCGCGCAGGCGCGCGCCGAGCGGCTGTGGCCGGCGCGCGAGCAGCTGTTCCGCAAGGCCCTGCGCCGCGCCCCGCGCGAGCACTGGCAGGCCTGCCTGGCCCGTGCCGCGCGCATCGACCGCATGGCCAAGGGCCGCGAGCAGGGCGACCCGTGGCTGGAGGCCGAGCGGCTGATCGCTGCCATCGCCGAACCGCGCAGCGCGGCGGCGCTGGGATGAGGCCGCCCCGCCGCACCGGCTTTGCGCCCTCTCCCCGCCGGGGAGAGGGCTGGGGTGAGGGGTGGGTGTTCACGGCGACATTTCATCGAAGCGGGCTTTCAGTGGGAAGGCCCATCGCACCGTGTCCCCTCACCCCAACCCACTCCTCGCTCCTCAAGGCCGGCGCCATCCATGGCGCCTCCCCGCGTGCCCCGGCGGGGAGAGGGAGCAGGTCGTCGCGACCCCGGGCGGAGCGCTGACCATGCGCCCCCTGGCCCTCTTCGGCGGCACCTTCGACCCCGTGCACATCGGCCACCTCAGCGTGGCCTGGGAAGCCGCCGAACTGCTCGATGCGGAGGTGCGCCTGCTGCCGGCCAACGTGCCGCCGCACCGTTCGCCGCCCACCGCGAACGCCGCGCAGCGCGTGGCGATGCTGCGCGCCGCGCTGGGCGGGCAGTCGCGGCTGACGCTGGACACGCGCGAGCTGGAACGCGAAGGCCCGTCCTACACCGTGGACACGCTGCGCGGCCTGCGCGCGGAGCAGGGCGAGCGGCCGCTGGTGCTGCTGCTCGGCGCCGACGCCTTCGCCGGGCTGCCCGGCTGGCACCGCTGGCGCGAGCTGTTCGAGCTGGCGCACCTGGGCGTGCTGAGTCGCCCGGGCATCGACGTCGAGCTGCCGCCGCTGCTGCAGGAGGCCGTCGCCGGGCGGCAGGCCGGCGCCGCCGCCGTGCACGCGCAGCCCGCCGGCCTGGTGGTGGAACTCGCGGTGACGCCGCTGGAAGTCTCTGCCACCCGCATCCGCGAACGGCTCGCCGCCGGACGCGAGCCGCGCTACCTGCTGCCGGCCGGGCTGTTCGACGATCCCGCGCTGCTGGCGCCGTACCGCACGCCGTAGTCGCCACGGGTGGCCGAAAGGAGTGGCCCCGGATGGCCGCGCTGGCCGCTCGTGTACCCTCATCTTCAGGCCTACGTACAAGGACAGATCGGTGACGCCTCACGCCAGAACTTCATGGAAGGGCCGCATGCTCCGCTGGCCGGGTGTGCTGCTGGTGCTGTTCCTGCTCACTCGCCCGGAGCTGATGCATCTGGGTCTGCTGATCGACGCGGTAGGGCTGGATACGTTCCTGCTGCTGCTCGAAGTCCAGCTGCTGATGGTGCTCGGGCTGGCATACCGGCAATCCCTGCGACCACTGCTGGGCTGGTGCCGGCGGCGGATGCTGCGGCCCCTTCTGCTTGCGTCGCGTGCCTTATTCGAGGCCTGCGCCATGGCGAGGACCGCTCTCCGCGCCCTCGATGGCGGGTTGCTCCGGCATAGCGGTCCGTTCGGCCTGTGGGCCTACGTGCATGGCCGGGCTTATGGCCGGCACTGGCTCTGTCGCGCGATGGCCGCCTGAGCTGGAGGCGACGCTCAACCCCGCGCCGGCCAGGTCAGCGTGGCGCGGCAGCCGGGCATGGCGTCGCCGAGTTCGAAGCGCATCTCGTGCAGCTGGGCGATCACCGCCACCAGGCTGAGCCCCAGGCCGTTGCCCGGCGTGCTGCGGCTGGGCTCGTTGCGGTGGAAGCGGTTGAGCACCGCCTTGCGCTCCTGCGGCGGGATGCCGGGGCCGTTGTCGCTGACGCTGAGCGTGCGGTGCGCCGCGTCCAGCCGCACCTCGATGCGCCCGCCCGGCGGGGTGAACTTGATCGCGTTGTCGACCAGGTTGCCCACGGCGTCGAACAGCAGGCTGGCGTCGCCCCACAGCGTGGCGGCGGGCGCGGGCTCGTCCCGGCGCAGCGCCAGCTCGATCCGCTTCTCTTCGGCCAGCGGCTGGTAGAACTCCACCACGTCGGCCAGCACCGGCGCCAGCGCCACCTCGGCGAAGCCGGCGCGGCGGGCGCCGGCCTCGATCTCGGAGATGCGCAGCAGGGCGTTGAAGGTCTTGAGCAGCGCGCCGATCTCCTCGATGGCGTCGGCGATGGCGGTGCGGAACTCGTCCGCCGTGGCGGCGCGGCGCTGGGCGCGCTCCAGGCCGCCGAGCAGGCGCGTGAGTGGCGTGCGCAGGTCGTGGGCGATGCCGTCGCACACGCCCTTCACCTCGTGCACCAGGCGTTCGAGGTCGTCGAGCATGCCGTTGACTTCGCGCGCCAGCCGGTCGAGATCGCCGCCGCCGCTGCCGACCGGCAGCCGGCCGGTGAGGTCGCCGGTGACGATGCGGCGGATCGCGCGGGTCATGGCGTCGATGCGGCGCACCGCGGAGCGGCCCACCGCGAACGCGCCGGCGAGGCCGAAGATCAGCGTGAACAGGCCGGCGCCGAGCATCGCGCGCACCAGCAGTTCCTCGAACTCGTGCGGGTCGTACACGTTGAGCGCCAGCGCGAACCAGTGGCCGTCGGGCAGGCGCGTGGCGTAGCCGCGGTAGGGCACGTGGTCGAGGCGGTAGTCGACCGGGCCGCGGCGCTCGCGCGCGCCGGGCGGCAGCGCGGCGAGGTTGCCGGCCAGCCAGCGGCCGTTGGCGTCGAACTCGCCGAAGGGGCGGTGGTTGCCCGCATCGCCGCGGGCGTGCTCGCCCAGGCGCAGCAGGCGGTCCTGCGGCGGGAGCGAGGCGAAGTAGGCGGTCTCGCGGTACAGCCAGTCCTCCTGCTCGGCGCGCATGTAGCCGACGGTGCGCCAGTAGACGAAGCCGAACAGCAGCGCCGAGCAGGCGCCGAACAGCGCCAGGAACATCAGCGCGAGGCGGAAGCTGGTGGTGCGCGGCAGGTCAGTCAGGCGCATGCAGGATGTACCCCGCGCCGCGCACGGTCTGGATCGGCGAGGGGCGGCCCTCCACGTCGAGCTTCTGGCGCAGCTTGCTGATGTGCACGTCGATCACGTTGGTGCGCTCCTCCGAGCGGTAGCCCCATACCTCCTCGAACAGCATGGTGCGGGTCACCACCTGGCCGGCATGGCGCATCAGGTATTCGAGCAGCAGGTATTCGCGCGGCAGCAGGCTCACCGGCTCGCCGTCGCGGCGCACACTGCGGGTGAGCAGGTCGATCTCCAGCGGGCCGGCGCGCAGCGTGGTCGGCTGGGCGGGCAGGTGGCGGCGGCGCAGCAGGGCGTCCAGGCGGGCGGTGAGCTCCATCGCCTCGAACGGCTTGGTGAGGTAGTCGTCGCCGCCGGCGCGCAGGCCGCGCACGCGCTCGTCCAGCGCGGAGAGGGCGGAGAGGATCAGCACCGGCGTCTCCCCGCCCGCGGCGCGCAGCGCGGCGAGCACGCCGAGCCCATCGGGCGTGCCGGGCAGCATGCGATCCAGCACCACCGCGTCGAAGTCGCCGCCGAGCGCCTTCACCAGGCCCTCGCGGCCGTTCGCCGCCCGCGCCACGGCGAAGCCGTGGTGGGCCAGGGCGTCCTCGATTTCCGCGGCGGTCTGCGCGTCGTCCTCGACCACCAGAATGCGCGCCATCCAGCTCTCCCTCTCGCCGACATGGGCCGTACTTGCCCGGCCGCCGATTCTCGCAGCATGACCCGAAGGCGGCCTTGGCCGGCAGATTAAATCCGTTTAAGGATAGGGAGTCGGGAATGGGGAATGGCAAAAGCTCAAAGGGCGCCTGTGTCGGTACCGGTGCATGTACGCTCTTCCCGATTCCCGATTCCCGATTCCCGATTCCCGATTCCCGATTCCCGATTCCCGACTTCCCGACTTCCCGACTTCCCGACTTCCCGACTTCCCGGCGTCCCGGCCTCACAGCCAATGCACCACCGCGTACACCAGCGGC
>NZ_LFQR01000104.1 GCF_001182895.1 Frateuria defendens
GCCGGTGGGTAACCAGCTTCACTGTGATGAAGCGCCTCCGGCCTACGCCGGAGCGACGAGATAAGAGCGACACCGCTGCGCTCCGTGCCCGCATAGCCGCAAGGCGCGCCCCACCGCCCCATCGCCAAGATCGCGAACAGACCCACTGGCGCCGCCGTCCCACCACTGCGGCGTTTTGGCGCAGCCCACCATGTTGCGGCACAATAAACGGCTGTGCGCCCCGGCCCCGCCGCCGCGCCTCCCTCCCCGCACATAGCCGCCGCCATGACCCTCATCAAGCAAGACGATCTGATCCAGTCCGTCGCCGACGCCCTGCAGTACATCAGCTACTACCACCCGGTCGACTACATCAGGAACCTCGCCGCCGCCTGGGAGCGCGAGGAAAGCCCCGCGGCCAAGGACGCGATGGCGCAGATACTGATCAACTCGCGCATGGCCGCCGAGGGCCACCGCCCGCTGTGCCAGGACACCGGCATCGTCACCGTGTTCCTCAAGATCGGCATGGGCGTGCGCTGGGAGGGCTTCACCGGCTCGCTGGAGGACGCCGTCAACGAAGGTGTGCGCCGCGCCTACAACGACCCGGACAACAAGCTGCGCGCCTCGGTGCTGGCCGACCCGGCGGGCCGGCGCATCAACACGCGCGACAACACCCCGGCGGTGATCAACGTGTCGGTGGTGCCGGGCGACACGCTGGAGGTGATCGTGGCCGCCAAGGGCGGCGGCTCGGAGGCCAAATCCAAGTTCGCCATGCTCAACCCCTCCGACTCCATCGTGGACTGGGTGCTCAAGACCGTGCCCACCATGGGCGCGGGCTGGTGCCCGCCGGGCATGCTCGGCATCGGCATCGGCGGCACCGCGGAGAAGGCGATGCTGCTGGCGAAGGAGTCGCTGATGGAGCACATCGACATCCAGGAACTGATCGCGCGCGGGCCGTCCAGCCGCATCGAGGAGTTGCGCATCGAGCTGTACGAGAAGGTCAACGCGCTCGGCATCGGCGCGCAGGGCCTGGGCGGCCTCACCACGGTGCTCGACGTCAAGATCAAGGACTACCCCACCCACGCCGCTAACCTGCCGGTGGCGATGATCCCCAACTGCGCGGCCACCCGCCACGCGCACTTCACCCTGGACGGCTCCGGCCCCGTGGCGCTGGTGCCGCCCGCGCTGGCCGACTGGCCCAAGCTCACCTACAACCCGCAGGGCGCGCGCCGCGTGAACCTCGACACCGTCACGCGGGACGAGGTGGCGGGCTTCCGCCCCGGCGAGGTGCTGCTGCTCTCGGGCAAGCTGCTCACCGGCCGCGACGCCGCGCACAAGCGCATGGTCGACATGCTGAACCGCGGCGAGACGCTGCCGGTGGATTTCACCAACCGCTTCATCTACTACGTCGGCCCGGTCGACCCCGTGCGCGGGGAAGTGGTGGGCCCGGCGGGCCCCACCACCGCCACCCGCATGGACAAGTTCACCCGCCAGATGCTGGAGCAGACCGGCCTGCTCGGCATGGTGGGCAAGGCCGAGCGCGGCCCGGTCGCCATCGAGGCCATCCGCGACAACCAGGCGGTGTACCTGATGGCGGTGGGCGGCGCGGCTTACCTCGTCTCCAAGGCGATCAAGGCCTCGCGGGTGCTGGCTTTCGAGGACCTGGGCATGGAGGCGATCTACGAGTTCGAGGTCGAGGACATGCCGGTGACCGTGGCCGTGGACAGCGCCGGCACCTCGGTGCACCAGACAGGGCCGCGCGCGTGGCGGGCGAAGATCGGCAAGATTCCGGTGGTGGTGGAGTAAGGCCGCACTTTGCTTTCCCCCTTGCCGGCAGGGCGGGGGGATGGCGACGAGCCGCGCGCCTTGCTTCCTCTCCCCGCCGGGGCACGCGGGGTGGCGCCGTGGATGGCGCCGGCTTTGAGGAGTGAGGAGAGGGGTGGGTGCTCGCGGGAAAGCTCGCTCGAAGCGAGGGTGAGGCGACCGTGTCCCCTCACCCCAACCCTCTCCCCGTCGGAGAGAGGGAGCAGGTTGCGGTGAGCGTGCAGGTTGCGTGCTTTGCTTCCTCTCCCCGCAAAGGAGAGGGGGAGCAAGGCCGGCGGGTTTGCGGGTTCGCCGTTCCATCGCCCCGGCCACGCGCATCCGCCGCACCGCCGCGGCGGATGTCTAAACGGCCAAACACCGATTCAGGTGCAACCGTTGCAATTGGCCAGCCCAGGCGCAACACTGGCGGGATTCATTTTCCCCAAGCCTGACTCCAAGCCGTGACCTCGAATGCCCCGGCGCCGCTTCCCGCGGACGCACCCTGGATCGTGATGAAGTTCGGCGGCACCAGTGTCGCCACCCTGCCGCGCTGGCAGAACATCCGTGAGCTGGTCGCCAGCCGCCGCGCCGAGGGCGCGCGCGTGCTCATTGTCGTTTCCGCGCTCACCGGCATCACCGACGCGCTCAAACAGCTCTGCGCCGAGGACGACCAGGACAAACGCCGCGCCTGCGCCGAGGGCATCGCCCAGCGCCACCACGAGCTGCTGGGCCACATGCAGCTGGAGCTGCCCGAAACGCTGGGCGAGCGCCTGGCGGAGCTGGAGCGCCTGGCGGCCGAAGGCCCGGCGGTGATGGGCGAGCTGGCCTGGCAGGCGCTGGTGCAGGCGCACGGCGAGCTGATGTCCAGTGCGCTGGGCGCGGCCTTTCTCACCCACAGCGACCTGCCCACGCGCTGGCTGGATGCGCGCGACTGCCTCGACGCGGCCGCGCTGCCCAACCAGAACGAGCGCACCCGCCTGCTCTCGGCGATGGTGGAGGCCAAGCCCGACCCGGCGCTGGCCACGCGCCTCGCCGCGCTGGGCGAGGTGTTCATCACCCAGGGCTTCATCGCGCGCGATGCCGACGAGCGCACCGTGCTGCTCGGCCGCGGCGGCTCGGACACCTCCGCCTCCTACTTCGGCGCGCTGCTCAAGGCCGCGCGGGTGGAGATCTGGACCGACGTGGCCGGCATGTTCACCGCCAACCCGCGCCAGGTGCCGGGCGCGCGCCTGCTGCAGAAGCTCGACTACGAGGAGGCACAGGAAATCGCCTCCACCGGCGCCAAGGTGCTGCACCCGCGCTGCCTCTCGCCGCTGCGCGAGCCGCGCGTGCCGCTGCTGGTGAAGGACACCAACCGGCCGGAGCTGGACGGCACCGTGATCGGCCCGCAGCTGAGCGAGTACGCGCCGAGCGTGAAGGCCATCAGCGCGCGCAAGGGCATCACCCTGGTGTCGATGGAGTCGGTGGGCATGTGGCAGCAGGTGGGCTTCCTCGCCGACGTGTTCGGCGAGTTCAAGAAGCATGGCCTGTCGGTGGACCTGATCGGTTCGGCCGAGACCAACGTCACCGTGTCGCTGGACCCCACCGAGAACCTGCTCGACTCCGACGCCATCGCGGCGCTGGCCGGCGACCTCGCCCGGGTGTGCCGGGTCAAGGTGATCGCGCCGTGCGCGGCGATCACCCTGGTCGGCCGCGGCATGCGCTCGATGCTGCATTTGCTCTCCAGCGTGCTGGCCGAGTTCGACCAGATCCGCGTGCACCTGATCTCGCAGTCGTCCAACAACTTGAACCTCACCTTCGTGGTGGACGAGGACGTGGTGGACTCGCTGCTGCCGCACCTGCACGAGCTGTTGATCGGCGCCGGCGCGCTGCGCACCGACGACAGCGCCCTGTTCGGCCCGAGCTGGCAGAACCTCTACGGCCGCGGCGAGGCGGTCGCGCCGGCCGCCGCCTGGTGGCGCGAGGCCGAGCGCCAGCGCCTGCTCGAATTCGGCGCCCAGGCCACGCCGCGCTACGTCTACCACCTGCCCACCGTGCGCGCCCAGGCGCGCAAGCTCAAGACGCTGGGCGCGGTGGATCGCCTGCACTACGCGGTGAAGGCCAACACCCACCCGGCCATCCTGCGCGCGCTGGCGGAGGAGGGCTTCGGCTTCGAGTGCGTCTCGCCGGGCGAGCTGAAGGCGGTGCAGGCGGCGGTGCCCGAGTCGGCGCCCCTGCTGTTCACCTCCAACTTCGCCCCACGCGAGGATTTCGTCTACGCCTTCAGCACCCGCGCCACCGTCTCGCTGGATGCGCTCTACCCGCTGGAGCACTGGGGCGACGTATTCCGCGGCCGCGAGATCGTGCTGCGCGTGGACCTGGGCCGGGGCCTGGGCCACCACGAGAAGGTGCGCACCGGCGGCAGCGGCAGCAAGTTCGGCCTGCCGCTGGAGCAACTGGATACCTTCCTGCGCCTGGCCGACGCGCACGGCGTGACCGTGCGCGGCCTGCATGCGCACCTGGGTTCGGGCATCCTCGACGACGGCCACTGGGCCGAGGTCTACGGCCAACTGGCGAGCCTGGCCGAGCGCATCGGCAGCGTGGCCTTCCTCGACATCGGCGGCGGCCTGGGCGTGCCCTCGCACCCGGGCGAGGCGCCGCTGGACGTGGCCGCGCTCGACCGCCGCCTGCGCGAGGTCAAGGCCGCCTACCCGCACTACCAGCTGTGGATGGAGCCCGGCCGCTACCTGGTGGCCGACGCCGGCGTGCTGCTGGCCCGCGTGACCCAGCAGAAGAGCAAGGACACGCTGCGCTACCTCGGCCTCGACACCGGCATGAACAGCCTGATCCGCCCGGCACTGTACGACGCCTGGCACGAGATCGTGAACCTCAGCCGCCTCGACGAGCCGGGCACCACGCTGTACCAGGTGGTGGGGCCGATCTGCGAATCGGGCGACGTGCTGGGCAGCGACCGCCGCCTGCCGGAGGCGCGGGAGGGCGACGTGGTGCTGGTGGCCCAGGCCGGCGCCTACGGTAAGGTGATGGCCTCGCCCTACAACCTGCGCGACGAGGCGCTGGAGATCGTGATCGAGTAAGCGCTGCGCTGGGGCGAGCGATAGCTTTTCCCTCTCCCCTCCGGGGAGAGGGCCGGGTGAGGGGCGGCTCTTGCGACAACCCAAATCAAGGCGATTCAGGATGAAACGTCTCAACGTGGACCGGGCGCGCGGGCTGCGCCGTGGCATGACCGATGCCGAAGGCTTGCTTTGGTACCACCTGCGCAACCGAAGGCTGCTCGGGTGGGGAGTTTCGGCGACAGCACGAGATTGATCGCTACATTGTGGATTTCGTTTGCGCCGATGCGATGCTGGTGATCGAGCTGGACGGCGGGCAACATGCCGAGCACCTCGACGAGGATGCGTTGCGCACCGCTAAACTAGAAAGCTTGGGATATCGGATCATCCGTTTCTGGAATGACGCCGTGCTGCAAGAAACGCAGAGCGTGCTGGATGCGGTTGCGGAGGCTCTCGCAAGACCCGCCCCTCACCCCAACCCTCTCCCCGGTGGGGGAGAGGGAGACACGCGCGCGACGAACGAACGACTGAGGTAACCGCTTTGACCGACCCCCGCCAAGCCCAGGTTTTCCGCTTCGTCCGCCACGGCTATGCCGACGGCGTGGCCGAGCTGGTGTATGCCTTCGACGATGGCGCGGAGCTGGTCGAGCGGGTGAGCTTTCCCGGCGCGCCGGCGCTGCCGGCCGGGCGCGAGACCGCCTTCGCGGCGGCGCTCAGGCTGCTGCACCTGGTCGCAGGCGTGAGCTACTACAAGGCCGCGCTGCCGCCGCGCATCGAGGTCGAGGGCGCGCCGCTGGACGAGGCCACGGCGGATTTCCTCGACCAGCTCTACCTGCACGGCCTGGCCGAACTGGCCTACCGCAACGGGCTGGACCTGCGCGGGCGCATCCGTTTTCCGCGCGGTGCCGCCGCGCCGGCCGCGGCGCCCGCGCTCGGCCTGCCCCGGCGCACCCTGGTGCCGCTCGGCGGCGGCAAGGATTCGCTGGTGGCGGTGGAGGCGCTCAAGCACGCCGGCGTCGAGGCCACGGTGAGCTGGGTCAGCACCTCGCCGCTGATCGCCGCCTGCGCCGAGCGCACCGACCTGCCGCAGCTCAACCTGCACCGCGAGCTGGCGCCGGGCCTGTTCGAGCTCAACCGCCTGGGCGCGTGGAACGGCCACATCCCGGTCACGGCGGTGAATTCCGTCATCCTCGCCGTGGCGGCCATCCTCTACGGCTACGACTCGATCGCCTTCGCCAACGAGCGTTCCGCCTCGGTCGCCACGCTCGAATACGAAGGCCAGCAGGTCAACCACCAGTGGAGCAAGGGCTACGCCTTCGAGCGGCTGCTGCGCGACTGGCTGCACGCCTACGTGGCGGCGGACCTCGACTACTGCTCGCTGCTGCGCCCGTACTCGGAGCTGGCGGTGACGCGCGCCTTCGCCCGCCTGGGCGGCGCCTACTTCGACGTGTTCTCCAGCTGCAACCGCAACTTCCGCCTGCTCGGCCCCAAGCCGGCCGACCGCTGGTGCGGGCAGTGCCCCAAGTGCCACTTCGTGTTCCTGGCGCTGGCGCCGTTCCTGCCCAAGCCGCGGCTGCTGGCGATCTTCGGCCGCAACCTGCTGGACGAGGAGACGCAGGCCGCCGGCTTCGACGCGCTGCTCGAATACCACGACCACAAGCCGTTCGAATGCGTGGGCGAGGGCGGCGAGTCGCGCGCGGCGATGTACACGCTGAGCGAGCGGCCGGAGTGGCAGGAGGACGCCCTGGTGGCGCGCTTCCGCAGCGAGATCCTGCCCCAGCTCGACCCCGCCCAGCTGGCGCTGGAGCCGTGGCTGGCGCCGGCCGCCGAGCACCTGGTGCCGGCGCGGCTGCGCCCGGCGCTGGACGCCATCGGCGCCGCATGAGGCGGCGCGCCCCCGCGAGCGGAATCGCCATGCTGACCTGCTACCTGCGCTACGTCGTCGACCCCTACAAGCTGGCCGAGTTCGAGCACTACGCCAGGCTCTGGATCCCGCTGGTGGAGCGCTTCGGCGGCACGCACCACGGCTACTTCCTGCCGTCGGAGGGCGCCAACAACGTCGCGCTGGCGCTGTTCACCTTCCCGGGCATGGCCGAGTACGAGCGCTACCGGCGCGACGCCCTCGCGGACGCCGACTGCCTGGCGGCCTTCCGCTACGCGCAGGACACCCGCTGCATCGTCAGCTACGAGCGCTCGTTCTTCCGGCCGCTGCTGGGCGAAAGCGCGGGCGCGGCGTGACCACCCTCGCCTCGCTGTTGGGCCGGCGCGTCGCCGTATGGGGCTTCGGCCGCGAAGGCCGCGCCGCGATCCATGCGCTGCGCAAGCGCCTGCCGGCGCTGCCGCTGGCGCTCTATTGCAGCGAGGCGGAGCAGGTCGAGGCGCGGGCCTTCGACCCCGCGCTGGCGGTGTTCGGCCACGAGCCCGACGCCGCTGCGCTGGCCGGCTACGACGTGGTGGTGAAGTCGCCCGGCATCTCCGCCTACAAGCCGGCCATCCTCGCCGCGCGCGAGCGGGGCGTGCAGTTCACCTCCGGCACCGCGCTGTGGTTCGGCGAGCGGCCGGACGCGCGGGTGATCGCCGTCACCGGCACCAAGGGCAAGAGCACCACCACGGCGCTGCTCGCGCACCTCGCCCGATCCCTGGGCGTGCGCACCGCGCTGGCCGGCAACATCGGCCTGCCGCTGCTGGAGCTGCTCGACGGCGAGGCGGCGCTGTGGGCGATCGAGCTGTCCAGCTTCCAGACCGGCGAGGCCGGGCCGGTGGAGCTGGGCGTGATCACCAGCCTGTACGAGGAACACCTCGACTGGCACGGCTCGCGCGAGCGCTACGTGGCCGACAAGCTCAAGCTGGCCGACGCCGCGCGCACGCTGCTGGTCAACGGCCTGCAGCTGGGCCTGGTGGAACGCACCGAGGCGCACCCGCGGCGCCTGCTGTTCGGCCGTCCGGACGGCTGGCACGTGCACGGGGGCTGGATCCACCGCGGCGGCGCGCGCGTGTTCGACGCCGCGCGCATCGCCGCGCCGGGCGCGCACAACGCGCTCAACGCCTGCGCTGCCCTGGCCGCGTTGGAGGCGGTGGGCTACGACGCGCCCGCCGCGGCGCCGGCGCTGGCCACGTTCCTGCCGCTGCCGCACCGCCTGCAACCGCTGGGCTCGCACGATGGCCTGGACTGGATCAACGACTCCATCAGCACCACCCCGCAGGCCACGCTGGCGGCGCTGGACAGCCTCGCCGGCCGCGCCGTCACGGTGATCGTGGGCGGGCACGACCGCGGGCTGGACTGGTCGGATTTCGTGCGCGCGATGGAGGCGCGGGCGGATTTGCGCATCGTGGCGCAGGGGGCGAATGGGCCCCGCATCGCGGCGGCGCTGCGTGACGCGCACTTCCCCGGTTCGCTCGCGGAGGCACAGAACCTGGCCGAGGCGGTCGAGGCGGCGCGTGCGGGGGCGCCGTCTGGAAGCGTGGTGCTGCTTTCGCCCGGGGCACCCAGCTTCGACCAGTTCCGCGACTATGCGGCGCGGGGGCGTCGCTTCGCCGAGTTGGCGGGCTTGGAGGGTCATGCGGCGGCGGGCATCGCGGGGCTGGGTATCGCCTGACGCACGCTTTGCTCCCTCTCTCCGGTGGGGATAGGGGGAGGGTGGAGGGCTCGCGGGAGCGCAGCGGCGCCGCTCTTGCTCGTCGTTCCAGCGCAGGCCGGAGGCGCTTCACCACAGCGAAGCTGGTTACCCACCGGC
>NZ_LFQR01000105.1 GCF_001182895.1 Frateuria defendens
CGTAGTACACCTGACGGCTGTTCGTGTTGCGGTCCGTGTCGTTGTAGTAGCCGCCGACGGTCGGCGCGATGTACCAGCGGCCGTCGTATCCCGGGCTCGTCGCCTCCTGTGCGTGAACGGCACCTACGCCCCCTAGGGCCAAGGCAATCAGCACATAAATGCCCTTACGTTTCATCAGGTGTCTCCTTCGCAAGTTTCTTGCTTGTTGGATTGGTCCGGCGCCCCGACTGCCAGGCTGGAGGCACCTGCTCGCCATCCTGCGGCAGGAAGCCGGGCGCTGCCAGTGCAACAGCCACACTTTACCCAATAACAACATCTTTACAATGTGAAGAGCCCCAGCAGCTGGTGCACCGGCGTGGCGTCCAGCCGCGCCGGATCGGCAGCGAGCTCGAGGATGGCCTTGACCCGGTGCGCGGGCAAGTGGCCGCGCAGGGCGCCCTCGAATTTCCTCAGCAGCACCGGGATGCCTTCGGCGCGGCGCTTACGGTGCCCGATCGGGAAATCCACCGAGATCTTCGCCGTGCTGGTGCCGTCCTTGAAGAACACCTGCACCGCATTGCCGATGTAGCGCTTGCCAGGGTCGAAATAGTCCTGGGTGAACTGCGGGTTCTCGCGCACCTCGGTCCGGGCGCGCAGCGCATCGATGCGCGGGTCGGCGGCCACCTCGTCGCCGTAGTCCCCCGCGGTGAGCCGGCCGAAGATCAGCGGCACGGCCACCATGTACTGGATGCAATGGTCGCGGTCGGCGTAGTTGGCCAGCGGGCCAGTCTTGTCGATGATGCGGCAGCCGGCTTCCTGGGTCTCGATCACCACCCTCTCGATCTGGTCGAGCTTGCCGGCGACCTCGCCGTGCAGCGCCATCGCCGCCTCCACCGCGGTCTGGGCGTGGAACTCGGCGGGGAAGCTGATCTTGAACAGCACGTTCTCCATCACGTAGCTGCCCAGCGGCCGCTCGAACTCGAACGGCTTGCCGCCGAAGGCCGCGTCGTAATAGCCCCAGGTCTTGGCCGACAGCGCCGAGGGGTAGCCCTCCACGCCGCGGTACACCGCATTGATGGCGTGGGTGACCGCCCGGCGGCAGGCGTCGCCCGCGGCCCAGCTCTTGCGCGGCCCGGTGTTGGGTGCGTGACGGTAGGTGCGCAGGGCGCCGTTGTCGATCCAGCTGTGCGAGACGGCGGCGACGATCTGCTCCTTGCTGCCGCCCAGCATGGCGGCGGCCACCGCGGTGGAGGCCAGGCGCACCAGGATCACGTGGTCCTGGCCGACGCGGTTGAAGCTGTTCCTGAGCGCGTAGCCGCCCTGGATCTCGTGGGCCTTGATGGCGTAGCCCAGCACGTCGCGCACGGTGAACGGCGTGCCGCCCTCGCGCTCGGCCTTGCGGCTCAGGTAGTCGGCCACGGCGAGGATGGCGCCGAGGTTGTCGGAGGGGTGGCCCCACTCCGCCGCCAGCCAGGTGTCGTTGAAATCCAGCCAGCGGATCTGCGTGCCGATGGCGAAGGCCGCCTGCACCGGGTCCAGCTCGTGGCTGGTGCCCGGCACGCGCGCGCCGCCGGGCAGCGTGGCGCCAGGCACCACCGGCCCCAGGTGCTTCACGCACTCGGGGAACTTCATCGCCAGCATGGCGGTGCCCAGCGAGTCGAGCAGCATGTAGCGCGCAGTGTCGTAGGCCTCCTTCGAGTCGATCGCGTGGTCGATCACGTAGTCGGCGATGTCGACCATCGGCTGGTCGGGGTCGGGGCGCAGGGCGGAGCGGATGTCGTGGGCACTCATGCAGCTCTCTCGCGGTACGGGGGTAAAGAAAGGCGCGATTCTAGCCACGCCGCACGCCGCGCAGCAGTGCCGCCGCTTGACCCCTTCCGGCGCGGGCGGGGACAATGGTCGCGCTATTCCATCCCAAAGGGGAGTAGTTCCGGAGCCGGCCCGGCCGGTTCCGCGCGACGATCGTCATCACGGGCGCACACGCCCCGGGCGTCGCGGCGGCCTCAGGCCTGCGAACGAGACTTTTGCGATGACCGCGGGCCGCGCGCCGCCCGCCGTCGTCGCTCGAGTCCGGCGCGCTGGAACCCACTATGTCGCTGACCACCGATTTCCTCTCCGGCCTGCTGGCCATCGTCCTGCTCGACCTCGTGCTCGCCGGCGACAACGCCATCGTGATCGCGCTGGCTGCGCGCAACCTGCCCAAGTCGCTGCAGAAGAAGGCCGTGTTCTGGGGCACCTTCGGCGCGGTCGCCGTGCGCGTGGCGCTGACCACCGCGGTGGTCTACCTGCTCAAGCTGCCCGGCCTGATGCTGGCCGGCGGCCTGCTGCTGCTGCCGATCGCCTGGAAGCTGCTCAAGCACGAGGACAAGGGGCCGGACATCAGCGCCGCGGACAACTTCTGGTCGGCGCTGCGCACCATCGTCGTGGCCGACGCGCTGATGGGGCTGGACAACGTGCTCGCCATCGCCGGCGCTTCCAAGGGCCACCTGGGGCTGGTGGTCATCGGCCTGCTGATCAGCGTGCCGCTGGTGGTGTGGGGCTCCACGCTGATCCTCAAGCTGATCGAGCGCTTCCCCGTCATCGTCTACATCGGCGCCGGCCTGATCGCCTGGACTGCGGCGCGCATGATCGCGCACGACCGGCTGGTGCACGACTGGTTCGACCTGCGGCCGTGGACGCGCTACGCGCTCGACGCGCTGCTGGTGGCCGGCATCTGCGTGGGCGGCTGGCTGATGCAGCGGCGCCAGCGCGCCGCGGTGTCGCCCTGACTCCTGCGCCCCGCCCAGCCCGTCCCAAAGGAAAGGGGGGGAGCCCTCGGGCTCCGCCTTATTTCGTCATCGGCCCCTCCTGGCGCCTCAGCGCCGGCTCCCGATTTTGCTGCCGACGCGCTGGAGCCATGGAGCGCGTCTTGCGGTAGCCATGGGTACCGGGAACGCAGCGACTCCGCTCTTGCTCGTCGTTCCTGCGTAGACCGGAGGCGCTTCACAACAGCGAAGCGGGTCACCCAGCGCCGCGCTGGGCTTTTTGAAGCGAAACATTGGCGCGATCTGGCCGGCCGTTGGCCGGGGGTTTCGCTCATCTGCCGATGAGCGAGCTACTTTCTTTGCTTGTCCAAGAG
>NZ_LFQR01000106.1 GCF_001182895.1 Frateuria defendens
AAAGTAACTCGCTCCCCGGCGGGGGAGCGAAACTCCGGCCAGAGGCCGGCAGGCATGCGAACGCACACCACCATCTGCCCACGCATGGCACAACAACCACAGCCACAGTGCCCGCAAACCATGACCCGCCGGGCATCGCACGATCAACGCACACCACACGCCACGGCACACCGCGCCACGCCGCACCCCGCCAATGGCCTAGATGCCGCCCCCGTGCATTCGCGCTAGGCTCCATGCGACGAAGCGGCGGCATCGGAAGGGGCAGATCGATGGCGAGGGCGGACTCCATGCTGCTGCGCCTGTGGCGGCGCACGACGCTGATGCAGCGCCTGGCCGGCATGGCCCTGGTGCCGAGCCTGGTGATCGCCCTGCTGCTGGTCGCCATGCTGACCCGCCACCAGCTCGCCACGCTGCGCGCGCTGGGGCACAGCACCGCCGACGCCATCGCCATCCAGGCCGCCTCGGTCTCGGCCGACCCGCTGCGCGGCATGCAGCGCCGCGAGTTGATGCGCGTAGCGCAATCGGTGAACGCCCTGCCCTACGTGGCGCACGTGCAGATCCGCGCTGCCGACGGCGAGATCCTCGCCGACAGTACCTCGCGCAACGCGCCTGCGGGCGAGACGCTGACCGTGGTGCGCGAGGTGCCCGACAACGATCCCTCCCGGCCGGCGCTCGGCTCGGTGCTGGTCGACGTGAGCCTGGCCGACGCCATCGCCGCGCAGCGCGCCAGCCTGCGCAACGCGCTGATCACGCTGGCGCTCAGCCTGTTCGTGGCCGGGGTGATCGGGCTGCAGGCGGCCAACCAGATCAGCGCGCCGCTGCGCCGTCTGGCCCATGCGGTGCGCCAGCTCGGCCGCGGCGACCGCCGGGTCATGGTGGAGATCACCGACCGCACCGAGATCGGCGAGCTGCAGCGCGGCTTCAACAGCGCCGCCGCCGCCCTGTTCGACGCCCAGCGCGGCCTGGAGCGCGAGATCGAACACGCCACGCTGGAGCTGGCGCGCAAGAACGCGGCGCTGGAGGCGGCCAGCGTGGCCAAGGCGCGCTTCCTCGCCGCCGCCTCGCACGACCTGCGCCAGCCGCTGTACGCGCTGACCCTGTTCTCCTCCGCGCTGGCCACCGACGAGCGCGACCCCGTGCGCCTGGACCGCATCGCGCACATCCAGGAATGCGTGGAGGCGCTCGACCACCTCTTCAGCGAGCTGCTCGACCTGTCGCGGCTGGAGACCGGCGCCATGCAGCTGGAGATCACCGAGTTCCCGCTCGACCGCGTGTTCGAGGAGGTCAGCCGCAACTTCCGCATGATCGCCGAGCAGCACGAACTGCGGCTGGTGGTGCGCCCCACCCGGCTGTGGGTGCGCAGCGACCGCACCATGCTCGCGCGCATCCTCAACAACCTGGTCAGCAACGCGCTGCGCTACACCCGCGAGGGCGGCGTGCTGGTCGGCGCGCGACGGCGCCTGGACGGCACCGTGCGGGTGGACGTGTGGGATACCGGCAGCGGCATCGCGCCGGAGCACCAGTCGCGCGTGTTCGACGAGTTCTACCGCGTGGAGGGCTACTGCAACGACCGCGACGACGGCCCGCGCCGCGGCCTGGGCCTCGGCCTCGCCACCGTGCAGCGGCTGGCCGATCTGCTCGACACCACGGTGCGCCTCCAGTCCAGCCACGGCCGCGGCAGCATGTTCAGCTTCCAGCTGCCGGTGGTGGCGCCGCAGCCCTCGGCCGACCGGCTGCCGCTGGAGCAGCCCGTGGACCTCACCGGCCAGCGCGTGCTGGTGATCGACGACGAGCCTGCCATCCTCGCCGGCATCCGCTACCTGCTGCGCAGCTGGGGCTGCGAGGTGCAGACCGCGGAAGACCGCACCCAGGCGCTGGAGGCGGCGGAGAGCTGGCCGATGCCGCCGGACCTGGTGATCTCCGACCTGCGCCTGCGCGGCGGCGAAAACGGCCTCGACATCCTGGCCGCGCTGGACGCCTATTACCTGCGCAGCGGCGTGATGCCGTTCCCGCGCCTGCTGATCACCGGCGAGACGCGCAGCGACCGCCTGCGCGAGATCATGGCGGCGAAGATCCCGGTGCTGTACAAGCCGGTCTCGCCCGAGCAATTGCGCGAAGCGATGGTGGCCGCCTGGGCCAGCGCGCGCAGCGCCGCCTGAGCGCGGCCGCCGCGCCCGCATCGCCTACCCCGGACCGCCTAGGCCGTTCGACGGAGGCCACGTCGGGGTTGCCGATAGGTGTAGGCTGGGGCTATGGTGCTGCCGCGCCGGTGGAGTGCGGCAGAGGGGTTGTCCGCGTGGCGCCCACACGAGGGGAAAGATCATGCGGATACTGATCGCGGATGATCATCGGTTGATCGTCGAGGGCGTCAAGCTCAAGCTCAGCGAGCTCGACCATGGCATCGAGTTCGTGGTGGCGACCGACGCGGACGAACTGCACCGCGTAGTCCACGAGGAGACCGCTCCGGCGCTGGCCCTGATCGACCTCGCCATGCCCGGCGCGCACGGCCTGGACCACCTGGCCGACGTGGTCGCCAACCTGCCCGGAGTACCGGTGATCGTGCTCTCCGGCTCGGAAGACCCCGCCCTGATGAAGGACCTGCTCGCGATGGGCGTGCAAGGCTTCATCCCCAAGGCTTACCCCTCCGAGGTAATGCTCTCCGCCGTGCGGCTGGTGCTCTCCGGCGGCGTGTACGTGCCGCCGATGATGCTGCAGGCGCATGCCGCCGCGAAGCCGGCCACGAACGGCGGGGGCACGTCTCCGGCGCCGCCCGAGCCGCTGGAGGAATACCTGCACAAGCTGCTCACCGAGCGCCAGATCGACGTACTGCGGCTGCTCGCCCAGGGCAAGCCGAACAAGGTGATCGCGCGCGACCTGGGGATCAGTGAAGGCACGGTGAAAATCCACCTGGCGGCGATCTTCCGTGCCCTGAACGTGCGCAACCGGGTCGAGGCGGTAGTGGCCTCGCGCCAGATCAGCCGCCTGTAGCCGCACCGGCGGCAAGGCCCCTCAAGCGCCGACGTTGCCCGCTGCCGGCCCGGCCGAGGCCGGAACCCGATGGCTTTCGCCGCCGCCGGAAGCGGCCCCGGCCTTTGCCGCCGCCTGAAGCCCCGGCACGGATCAGGCTGCACGCCCCACCAGGGCTGGCGTATGCTCGCGCGGACGGCGTCGTCCCGGCGCCGGGAGGGAGGGGGGATGCATGCGGTGTGCATGGATCGTCCATGGGCGAGGCGTCCCTGCGCCACGTCCACGCTTCGCGCGGCTGCTGGCCACCGTCTGCGGCCTCGCGCTGGCCGTGCCGACCGCGGCCGTCCAGCCGTCCAAACCCGACGCGCCGCCGGCGCCGCTGACCTTCGGCATCCTGCCGATCGGCGGCCCTTCCGAATCGCTGCAGGCCTGGCGCCCGCTGCTGGACGACATGCAGCGCGCGCTGGGCCGGCCGCTGCGCAGCATCTCGGTGAGCACCTACGAGGGGCTGGCGCAGGCGCTGGCCAAGGACCGCGTGGACATGGCCTTCGTCTCCGGCCGCATCGCGCTCGAGGCGGTCGAGCACGACCGCATGCAGGTGATCGCCCAACTCACCCGCGGCGACGGCTCGCACGGCTACTACGCGCTGCTGCTGGTGGAGAAGGATGCGCCGATCCGCAGCGTGGACGCGCTGCTCCGCCAGCCCGGCCGCTGGCGCTACGCGCGCGGGGAGACGCTGTCCGTCTCCGGCTACCTGGCGCCCGAGACGCAGCTCTTCGCCGACCGCGGGCTGGACTCGGACACCTTCTTCGCCCGCGTCGCCGTGGACAACCACCAGAACAACGCCCTGGCCGTGGCCAACGGCGAGGCCGACGTGGCGACCAACAACACCGCCGACCTCGAACGCTTCCGCGACCACTTTCCCGAACAGTACGCGCGCCTGCGCGTGCTCTGGCGCTCGAACCTGATCCCCCACGCGGTGATCGTGGCGCGCGAGGACCTGCCCGACGCGCTGCGCGCGCGCATCGCCGCCTTCGTCACCCGCTACGCCAAGCACGGGCGCGAGGCCGCCGCCGAACTCGCCAGGCTCAAGCTGATCCACGACATCAACGGCTTCGCCCCGGCCGGCAACGACACCCTGGTGCCGTTCGCCGACATCGCCTATTCGCTCGAGCGGCGCCACGCGCTGAGCGCGCAATGGGTCAGCGATGTGGCCTTGCAGGCGCGGCTGCGCAAGATCGAGGCGGACCACCGCGAACTGGTGGCGCGGCTGCTCGACCGCTCGACTGCGGCATCGACCTCGAACTTCGCCAACGGCGGCCGCAAGCCTTAGCGCCTGTTACGGTCTTGCGGCTGACTCGTCGGGGCGATGGGGCGCGTCTTGTGGCAGCTAATGGGGGCGCAGAATGCAGTGGCTTCGCTCTTGCTCGTCGTTCCGGCGCAGGCCGGGGTGCTTTACAGCAGCGAAGCTCGTTACCCAGTGCCTCGTGCATGGTTTGGAGCGAAACGTCAGCGCGACCTGGCCGGCCGTTGGCCGGGGTTTCGCTC
>NZ_LFQR01000107.1 GCF_001182895.1 Frateuria defendens
GGAGCGAAACCCCCGGCCAAAGGCCGGCCAGATCGCGCCAACATTTCGCTTCAAAAAAAACCCAGCCGTGTGGCGCTGCGTGACCCGCTTCGCTGTAGTGAAGCGCCTCCGACCTGCTCCAGAACAACGAGCAAGTGCGGGGCACACACACATGGTTACCCAAGACACACCCAATGCCCCCCATCGGCGGCAACCTCAGAAACAAGCCCTCAGACCCTCCCCACCCCTTCCGCCGGCCGCTGCGACTGCGGCTCGCTCGCCCGCACCACCTCCGCGAGCACCGCCGCCAGCTGCTCGCCGGTGAGCGGCTTGCGCAGGAAGCCGTCCATGCCCGCCTCGCGGCTCAGCGTCTCCTCGTCGCCCCCCGAGCGCGCGGTGATCGCCATGATCGGCACCCGCGTGCCCGGCGCCTCGCCCTGACGGATCAGGCGGGCGACGCGGAAGCCGTCCACGCCCGGCAGGTCCAGGTCGAGCAGCACCACGTCGATGTGGCGCTCGGCAAGCTCGGCCAGCGCAGCGAGGCCGTTGGGGGCGTAGCACACCCGATGGCGCTGGCGCTCCAGCAGGCCGCGGATCACCGCCGCCACGATGGCGTCGTCCTCCACCAGCAGCACGTCCAGCGCGCGCTCGGGCACGGGCTCGGCGGCGGCGGTGCGCTCCGGCGGCGTGGCGTCCAGCACCGGCAGTGGCAGGCGCACGCGGAAGGTGCTGCCGTGGCCCAGCCGCGATTCCAGCTCGATGTATCCGCCCATCAGGGCGACCAGCTCGCGGCTGATGGCGAGGCCGAGGCCGCTGCCGGCGCGCCGCTGCGGACCGTCGGCCTGCTCGAAGCGCTGGAACAGGCGCTCGCGGCTGGATTCGGCGATGCCCGGGCCGGTGTCCTGCACGCTGAAGAGCATGCCCTCGTGGTCCCACCTGGCGCTCAGCTTCACGCTGCCGACGTCGGTGAACTTGAGCGCGTTGTTGGCGAGGTTGAGCAGCACCTGCTTGATGCGCACCGCATCGCCGAGCACGCGCGAGGGCAGGTCGTCGGCGATCATCAGCTCGAAGCGCAGGCCCTTCACCTGCGCCTGGCCGATCTCCAGGCGCGCCACGTCTTCCACCAACTGGTGCGGATCGAACGGCGCGGGCTCCAGCTCCAGCCGCCCGGCCTCGATGCGCGCGAGGTCGAGCGCCTCGTTGAGCAGCTTGAGCAGCATGCCGCCGGAGCGCTGCATGGCCTGGGTGTACTCGTGCTGCACGGCGCTGAGCGGGGTGGTGAGCAGGAGTTCGGCCATGCCCATCACGCCGGTCATCGGCGTGCGGATCTCATGGCTCAGGGTGGCGAGGAACTGGGTCTTGGCCGCGCTGGCCTGCTCGGCCAAGAGGCGCCGCTGCTCGGCCAGGTCGATGGCGTAGCGGTGCGCCACGCGCCGCTGCCAGGCGCGGAACAGCAGCCAGCCCAGCCCCAGCACCGCCAGCGCGTAGGCGCTGCGCGCCCACCAGCGCGCCCACGGCGGCGCCTCCACGTGGATGGACACCGGCGCCACGCTCGCCCACACGCCGTCGGCGCCGGCCGCCGTCACCGCCAGCGTGTAGTCGCCCGCAGCGAGGCCGGCGAACTCGCGCTCGCCGCGGTTGCCGGTATCCACCCAGCCGTTGTCCAGCCCGGTCAGGTGGAAGCGATAGCGGTTGGCCGCCGGATCGGCGTAGGAGAACACCCGCGCCTCCACCCGCAGCTGGCGGTCGCGCCAGCCCACCTCGATCGACCGCCCGGCCGACAGCGGCAGGCTGGTGGCGACGACGCCGCGCTGCACGCCGACACGGGTGATGGCCAGCTGCGGCACCGTGCGCTGCTCGTCCACGCGGTCGGGGTCGAAGGCCACCACGCCGCCCAGGCTGGGCGCGTAGACCGTGTCGCGGCCCGCCAATCGCGCGAAGCCGCGCGAGAACTCGCCGTTGCTCAGGCCGTCCTGCAGGCCGAAGGAGCGGAAGCTCTCGCTGGCGGGATCGAAGCGCCACAGCCCGTCGCGGCCGAACACCCACACCCGCCCGCGCGCGTCCACGCGCAGGTCGACCACGTTGACCGAAGGCCAGCCGCGCGCGCCGTCGACATGGCGCACCAGCGCCAGGCCCTCGCCGCGGTAGCGGTATTGCTCCAGGCCGTCGGGCCCGGCCGTCCACAGCCCGTCGGGGCTGAAGTCGAAGGCCTCCACCGGCCGGCCGGTGGGCGCGCCCGGCACCAGCTCGAAATGGGCGTGGCCGGCGTCCAGGCGCATCAGGCCGCCCTCGCTGGCGTACCAGAAGACGCCGCGGGAACTCTCCAGCGTCATCTGCGCGCCCCACAGCACCTTGTCGTCGCGGCTGCGGATCGGCACCGGCGTCACCTCGAGCGTATCCGGGTCGACGCGGAACACGCCCTCGCCGAAGGTACGCACGTACAGGCGGCGGTCCGGGCCCTGCTCCACCTCCAGCGGATGCCGCAGCCAGCGGCCCTGCGGATCGACGCGGTCGGCCTTGCCGTCGCGGGTGCGGTACAGCGCGCCCTGCACCGCCACCCACAGGCGGCGGTCGGCGTCCTCGGTCATGCCGAGCACGTCGCCGTGCAGGTCGGAGAGCACGTGCTCGACCGCGCCGGTGGCCGGGTCGAGCCGGTCCACGCGGCCGCCGCGCTCACCCACCCACAGGTGGCGGTCGTCGCGCACGCGCGCCATCGTGGTGGCCACCGCGTCGCGCAGGCTCGCCGGGTCGTCCGGCACGTGGGTGAAGCGGCTGAAGCTGTGCCAGCCGGGCGCGAGGTAGGCCACGCCGCCGTCGAGCAGGGTCACCCACAGGCCGCCCTCGCGGTCGGCGTAGAGCTGCCAGATCCAGCTGCCGGGGAGATTGCCGTACAACACCGGGCGGTCCATCACCGCCGTCACCGGCGCATCCGGGCCGGTCTGCAGGTAGAGGCCCTTCTTGGTGCCGATCCACAGCCGGCCGGCGGCGTCGCGCACGCTGCTCATCACGTTGCCCTGGGCGAGCGCCGCGCTGGAGAACGGCCACGCGACGTCGTCGGCGCCGACCAGGTAGAGGCCGTCCACCGCGTCGATGCGCACCTGCGTGCCGTCGCCGTCGATGCGCCAGGCGTCCAGCAGCTGGCCCGGCACGCCGGTGCCCACCGCGTGGAAGCGGCCCTGCGCGTCGCGCCGGAACACGCCCCGCGAGCTGCCCACCCACAGCTGCCCGCGCGGGTCCTCGTACAACGCCGCGACGGTGCCGAACGCGGCCGGGTCCGCGCCCAGCAGCGGGTTGGCGACGTGCTCGAACAGGCCGTCCGGGCGCATGCGGTCCAGGCCGCGCACCGTGCCCACCCACAGGCTGCCGTCGGCGCTCTGCGCGATCGCCCACACCCGCCCGCTGGCCAGGCTGTCCGGGTCGGCCGGGTCGTGGCCCCAGTGGCGGAAGCGGCCGGTGGCGGGGTCATAGCGGTTGAGACCCGCGTCCAGGCCGCCGGCCCACAACTTGCCCTGGCGGTCAAGCAGCAGGGTGGAGAGGTTGTTGTTGTAGAGCGAGTCCGGATCGCCCGCCACATGGCGGAACACCTGGAACTCCACGCCGTCGAAGCGGGCCAGGCCGCCCTTGGTGGCGAACCACATCGCCCCTTCGCGGTCCTGCACCACCGCGTAGACGGCCGTGCTGGGCAGGCCGGCGGCGGTGTCGTAGCGGCGGAATTGCGGCGTGGGAAGGGCGCCTTCGGGCATGGCGGCCGGCGCGACGGCGACGGCACCCGGCGAAGGCGCGGCGGCTTCCGGCGCCAAGACGCCGAGCAGCAAGGCCATGCTCAGCAGCATTGCCGGCACCATGCGTTTCTGATCGCTCCCCGGTCGATGCGGCGGCCCGGGGGCGCATACCGCGGCGTACTGATCCCTCGCATGATGCCAAAAAGCCCCCTTCACTCGTGAGAACCGTTCTCAGAGCCTGTGCACGATATGCCTGCTTGTGCATTCCGCGAGAAAGAAAAGTGTGTCGTGTGATCGAAACCTCGTCGGCATACTGGCCGGCCTTTGGCCGGGGTTTCGCTCCCCTGCCGGGGAGCGAGTTACTTTCTCTTGCTTGTCCAAGAGAAAGTAACCAAAGAGAAAGACACCCCGAGGGCGCGCCCTGCGGACTCCTGTCCGCAGGGTTCGCGAGGGAGGGCTGGGGTTTTCCGACGGGGCATCCC
>NZ_LFQR01000108.1 GCF_001182895.1 Frateuria defendens
AGATCAGAGCATCCTTAGTGTCCAAGTAGGAAACGAAATGAATGGTTGTAGATGAGGAGCTTTGGCGACCGCAACCGGCTGCTCAGTGTGGTGCGTAACAGCGCCACGGTAGGCACCTACACCTACAACGCCTTCGGCGAGCGCATTGCCAAGACGGCGACGCTGCCGCAGGCGGTGAACGAGCGCTACGCCTGCGACGAGGGTAGCCAGCTACTGACCGAGTACGGCGGCATGAACCGGGATTACGTCTGGCTGGATGACCTGCCGGTGGCGGTGGTGGATGCCCTGGCGGTACGGCCAGGGGTAGCTATGTCCCGCAATGCCAAATGTGCCGCCGCCCGCGTCAGTGGCGGGCCGCTGCCGCCGGGCTGCGGCAGCAGCGTGCCGGTCATCCGCACGCTGCCCGCGCCGGCGCGCGCGTCAAGTTCGTGGGTGCCGGCGAGCGATCAGTTCCACTGACGGGTTGCCGGATCGCGCAGGCCGTGGCTTGCCGCGATAGGTGATACGGACATCTATCCATATGGACGTCCGTATTATTCTGTGCGCGTGGCCTTGGTGCCGTGGCTCGTGGTCGGAGTGGCGGCCTCGACCGGCGTGCCGGCACGCCCGTTCGATGCAACGGGAAAGCTCGTCTCCCACCCGCCGCCCAGCGCCTTGAACAGGCCGACGAGGGCCAGGGAGACGTCGGTGGAGCTGGTGACCCAGGCCTGCTGCGTGTCCAGCAGGTTGGTCTGCACGGTGAGCACGTCGAGGAAGTTGGTTGCGCCGGCCACGTATTGCCGGCGGGCGTTGTCCAGCGCCTCCTGGTTCTGCGCGACGCCGGCGGCCAGTTTGTCGCGGCGCGCCTGGCGGGCGTCGTAGTCGCTCATTGCGTCGTCGACCTCGTGCCAGGCGCCGAGCACGGTGCGCTGGAAGCGGAGCATGGCCTCCTGTTGCTGCGCCTTGCGCAGGGCGAGCTGGCCCTTCAGCCGGCCGCCTTCGAACAGCGGCACGCTGAGGGCGGGGCCGATGCCGAACATGCGCGAACCCCAGCTGTCGAGGTCGCCGAAGCGCATGGCCTGGAGACTTAAGTTGGCCGAGAGCGTGATGCGCGGGTAGAAATCGCCGACCGCCACGCCGATGTCGGCGGTGGCGGCATGCAGGCGGGCCTCGGCTTCGCGGATGTCGGGGCGGCGCTCGGCCAGCTCGGAGGGCAAGCCCAGCGGAACCCGCGGTGGGGCGGGGGGGATGGGCGCCGCGGCCTGCAGCTCGGCGGCGAGCGCGCCCGGCGGCTGCCCCAGCAGGAAGCTGAGCGCGTTGACCAGGCGCACGCGCTGGTTCTCCAGCCCCGGCAGCTGCGCCTCCATCGCGCTGACCTGCGCGGCCGCCTCGGCCGTCTCCAGGTGGGTGGCCACGCCGTCGGCGAAGCGCCGCTGCGTCAGGGCGAGGCTGCGGCGCGCGAGCTCCAGGTTCTGGCGCACGATGGCCTGCTGGGCCTGCACGCCGCGCAGCCGGATGTAGTCGCTGGCGGTTTCCGCCATCGCCGAGAGCAGCACGTCGCGCCGCAGGTCGGCGCTCGCCTCCACGCTGGCGTCGGCGGATTCGAGCTGGCGCCGCACGCGGCCCCAGAGGTCCAGCTCCCACGAGGCGTCGAGGCCGGGCTGCCAGACGTCGTAGTCGTGCTTGCCGTTGAGGCCGGAGATGTCCACCAGGCCGTGCTGGCTCGAGCGCGCGTGGAGGTAAGAGGTCGTGCCTTCCACGGCGGGCTCGGCGGCGGCCCCGGCCATGCGCCGCGCGGCCCGCGCCTGCAGCAGGCGCGAGCCCGCCATGGCGACGTCCAGGTTGGCCGTGGCCACCCGCTCGACCAGCGACGACAGCTCGGCATCGCCGAAGGCGTTCCACCAGCGCGGGTCGAGGTCGCCCGGCACGAGGCGGCTGCCGGGCGTTTGCGGGGCGCTGGCGGTCCACTGCGCCGGCAGGGCGGCGTTGGGGCGGTGGAAGTCCGGGCCGACGGTGCAGCCGGCCAGCCCGAGCGCGTAGAGCGCGGCGGCGACCCGGCGCGTGAGCGGGCTCATTGCGCGGCCACCTTCGGCTGGTCTTTGCGGGCGCCATCCGTGTGCAGGGTGGCCTCGACCGACATGCCCACCTTCAGCCGGTCGAGCGCGGGCTGCCCCGGGCGCAGCACGATCTTGACGGGAAGGCGCTGGACCACCTTGGTGAAATTGCCGGTGGCGTTGTCCGGCGCGAAGGGCGCGAAGGTGACGCCGGTGGCGGGCGCGAGGCTGTCCACCACGCCGTGCAGCACGACGTCGGGGAAGGTATCCACGCGCACTTCGGCCGCCTGCCCGGGACGCACGGCGGTCAGCTGGGTCTCCTGGAAGTTGGCGATGACGTAGGCCTGCTGCAGCGGCACCACGGCGAGCAGCGCCGTGCCCGGCGTCACGTAGGCGCCCACCCGCACCGAACGCTGGCCGACCATGCCGTCGGCCGGGGCCACGATCCGTGTCCACGACAGTTGCAGGCGCGCCGTCTCCAGCGCGGCCTGCGCGCGCTGCAGCGCCGCCCCGGCGCGCTCCCGGCCGGCCTGCAGCACGGCGACTTGCTGCCTGGCGGCCTTGAGGGCCGCCTCGTTGCGGGCGACGTCGGCCTGCGCGGTGTCGATGCGCGAGCGCGCCTGCTGCGCGTTCTGCAGGCTGCCGGCGCCGTGCCGGGCGAGGTCGGTGTAGCGGTCGAAGTCGGCGCGGCTGAAGGCGTAGCCGGCGCGGGCCGCGGCCAGGGCCGCGTTCGCCTGGTCGATCACGGACTGCTGCTGCGCGAGGCTGGCGGTGGCATCGTCGATGGCGGCTCGCGCCATCGCCACGTCGGCCTCGGCGGAGGCCACGGCGGCGCGGTAGTCGCGGTCGTCGATCTGCGCCAGCAACTGCCCCTTGTGGACGACCTGGTTGTCCTCGACGTCCAGCGCGCTCACCTGGCCCGCCACGCGCGGGGCGACCACGGTGAAATCGGCGTTGACGTAGGCATCGTCGGTCGTTTCGCTGGAGGCTGTCCCCGTGCAGCGCGCGAGCGCGGCGGTGAGCGCGATCACCACCACGACGGCGGCGATGGCGAGGTACATCTTCCTGGCGGGAGGCGATTCGGACATGGGGGAACGGAACCTATCTTTAAGTCTTTGTCAGCGTGCGGGGTCCGCCGCGGGGCGCGGCGGATAGACCCGGGTGGGCAGGGCCGGGATCAGCAGGATCAGCGCGAGCGCGATCACGGCCATCAGCCGGAACACGTCGGCCGAGGCGAGCACGAGGGCCTGCTCGTGGACGTGCTGCGCGAGCAGCGCGAGGGCCGGCGGGTGACCCGCGCCCGGCTGGTCGGCGAACGCGTGTTGCGCCAGCGCCAGGCCCTGGGGCCGGTTGCCGAGCTGGTCCACCAGCACGTTGGAGTGGACGTGCTCGCGCAAGGTGAGAAAGCCCTCGGTGACGCCGGTGCCGGCCACCGCGGCGAAGCCCCGGATGGTGTTGAACCAGGCCGAGGCGAACGGCCCTTCCGCCGGCGGCAGGCCGGTGGTGGCCAGCACCAGCAGCGGGATCACCGACATCGGCTGGGCGAGGATCTGCAGCCACTGCAGCAGGTAGAAATTCTCGCGTATCCAGTCGGAGGTCATGAAGCTGCCGGCGGCGCAGGTCAGCACGATCAGCCCCAGCCCCACCGCCAGCACCCAGCGGCAATCGACCCGGCGGAGGTTGCACAGCGCCGCCACGGCGGGCAGGGCGAGCAGTTGCGGCAGGGCCACGTAGAGGGCGAGCGGGGCGGATTGCAGCGGCCGGTAGCCGTGCACCTCGGCGAGGTAGCCGGCGGGCACGGCGGCCACCGCGACCAGCACCAGCAGCACGCCGCCCAGGGTGATCAGCGCATGCGTGAGGTTGCGCCGGGCCAGCAGGTGGATCTTGAAGAACGGCAGCGGGTGGAACCATTCGTTGACGAGGAAGCTCGCCAGCGCGGCCAGCCCGCCGGCCAGCAGCACGCAGATCAGCGGGGAGTCGGTCCAGCCCAGCCGGGTGCCCTGGCCGAGCGCGGCCACCAGCATGCCGATCCCCGGCAGGCCGAGCAGCGCCCCGCGCCAGTTGAAATGGCGCAGGCGCTCCAGCCGCAGCGGATCCTGCGGCAGGCCCCACGCCACCAGCAGGATCGCCACCAGCCCGAGCGGCACGATCTGCCAGAACAGCAGCCGCCAGCCCACGTACTCGCTCCACAGTGCCGCCAAGGGCAGGCCCAGGTTCGGCGCGAAGGTGGCGGTGAGGGCATAGGCGCCGAGCCCGTAGAGCTTGATCCCCGGCGGCAGGAAGCGCAGCGCCACCGTCATCAGCATCGGCGGCAGGCAGCCGCCCGCCAGGCCCTGCAGGGCGCGCAGCGCGAACAGCGCGCCGGCGGACGGGGCGAACGGCAGGGCCAGCCCGAGCAGGGCGAAGGCCGCCACCGCGCCGATGGTGAAGCGCCGCAGCGAGAACGTGGCGGCGCACCAGGGCGCGAACATCATCGCCGTCACCTGGGTGACCTGGTACACCGTGGACAGCCACGAGCCCTGGTCGCGGCTCAGGCCCATCGCCCCGCGGATGTCGGGCATCGCCAGTTCCGTCACGTGGTCGTTGAGCTGGGCGATGACCACCGCCAGCAGCACGCCGCCGAGGCCGGCCAGCAGGCGCCCGCCGAAGGCCGGCGCCATCGCGGCCGCCGGCGCCGTGGCCGGTGCCGCCGCGGGCGGGGCGGACGCGGCGAGGCCGCTCACGCGCGCCTCCGCGGGCGCGCCGCCGACCGCTCGCCGGGGCGGGCGCGGGAGATGTGTGCAGCGGGGTGCTTCACCGCAAGCCTTCCGTGTTCCGGGGACGAATGCCGGAAGTCTAGGTACGGTGGATCAGTCCGAAAATTGAAATGTGCGCACGGCTATCGTGCGCCAGACGCACTCATTGCGCGGCCGGCTCCGACGCACGGCTGGTGCACAGCTCGCGGATCGTGCGGCGCAGCCACTGGTGGGCGCCGTCGCTCTGGAACCGCGGGTGCCAGCCCTGCACGATGACCACTGTCTCCAGCGGCAGCGGCAGCTCGAACGCCCGCGCCCGGATGCCCAGGCGCTGCACCATCCAGGCCACGTGTTCGGGCAGGGTCAGGATCAGGTCGGAGGTGCCCAGCATGAACACGCCCGAATAGAAGGTCGGGGCGACCAGGGCGACCCGGCGCGACAGGCCCAGGCCCCGCAGCGCGGTGTCGATCGGCCCGCTGGCGCGGCCGCGGCGGGACACGCTGATCTGGTCGTAGCGGGCGAAGCGCTCCGGCGTGATCGCGTGCCGGAAGATGGGGTGGTGCTCCCGCGCCAGCCCGACGAACTTGGTGGTGAACAGCGGCTGCACGTGCACGTCCGGGCCCATCGGGCGCATCGCGCTGATGTACAGGTCGACCTTGCCCTCGCGCAGCACCGAGTCCTCCGATTCGCTTTCCGGCGAGAAGCGCAGCAGCACGTGCGGCGCCTCGCGGCGCACGCGCTCGGACAGCGCCTGGCCGAAGGCGCTGATGAAGACGTCGTTCGCGTGCAGGTTGAAGTGCCGCGTGAGGGAGGGGAGGTCCACGTCCCGCTCGGGCTGGAGCAGCTGGCGCACGCCCTCGACGGAGGCGTGCACCTGTTCGCGCAGCGCGAGCGCGCGCGGCGTCGGCACCATCCTGCGCCCCACCTTGACGAAAACGGGGTCGCCGAGCGCCTCGCGGATGCGCGCCAGCGTGCGGCTCATCGCCGGCGCGCTGAGGTGCATGCGCCGCGCTGCGCCGACGACCGAACCTTCCTCCAGCAGCACGTCGAGGGCGAACAGGAGATTGAGGTCGGGCGATTGCATGGCACGCAAGTATAGGCCGCGGTGCATGCCGCGCAGGTGCCGCGGCGCGCCGGTGGGCACGCCAAGCGCGCGGCCTTGGGCCGGCGCGTTTGGCGTCGCAGACGCAGCGGTGGTCTCACCGTCGAGCACGGCGTCGCCGGTCGGTCCGGAGTGCCGCGAGGCGGCCGTCAGACCGTGCCGGTTTGCAGCAGAAACGCGCCACCGGCCCCGCTACACCGGGCGGCCGATGGCGATGCCGTGCGGCAGCAGGCCCGTTACAGCATCCGCACCAGCTCGCGCATCAGCGGCAGCCGGCGCACACGCACCGCGCTCACGCGGAACACCGCGTTCGCCAGCGCGGGCGCCGCAGTGGGCATGGCGAGGAAGCTGGCGCCGGCGGGCGGGCGGTCGCCGCCGGGAACGGTGATGACCTCGACCTCGTTGGGCAGCTGGGCCATGGTGGCGAGGGGGTAGTCCTTGTAGGACTTCTGCTGCACCTGGCCGTTCTTGAAGCTCACGGCGAGGTTGAGCGCCGTGCCCAGCGCATCCAGCGTGGCGCCGGCGACCTGGCCTTCGAGGCCGAGCGGGTTGATCGCCCGGCCGACGTCCACGGCGCACACGGCGCGCTCGATGCTGAGCGTGTTGCCGTTCAGCGAGGTCTCGATGGCGTGGGCGACGTAGGTGCCGTCCACGTGCCAGCAGGCGAGGCCGAGGCCGTTGACGCTGTGCAGCCAGTTCTGCTTCCAGCCGATGCGGTCGGCCACCAGTTGCAGCACGTTGAGCAGCCGCCCCACGTCGAGCGAGCGGCCGCCGGCGAGCGGGATCTGCCGCGCCGGCCCGAGCAGGTGCAGGCGGGTGTCGAGCGGGTCTTCCTTGAGCGCGTGGGCGATCTCGTCGACGAAGCTCTCCACCGCGAAGGCGTTGGAAAGGTGCGGCATGGCGCGCTGCGGGCCGCGGGGCAGGCTGGAGGCGAGGCCGTACCAGTCGCTGCGGTAGTTGGGCACCAGGCCGGCGGGCAGCTGGTCGGCGCCGAGCTCGGAGGTCCACAGCCGGTCGTCCGGCACGCCGCGGCGGGCGAGCGCGGAGGCGCCGGCGGTGCGCTGGGTCCAGGCGAGGATGTTGCGCTTGCGGTCGATGATGGCGCCGAGCTTCTGCGCCACCGCGGGGCGGTAGTAGTCGTGGGCGAGGTCGTCCTCGCGGGTCCACAGCAGGCGCACCGGCTTGTCGGCGGCCTTGGCCAGCATCACGGCCTCGGCCACGTAGTCGTGGTCGAGGCGGCGGCCGTAGCCGCCGCCCACGCGCGGCACGCGGATCTCGATGCGGTCGGGGGCGAGGCCGGTGAGGCGCTGCACCACGGCCCAGGCCTGCTGCGGCGCCTGGGTGGGCACCACCAGGGTGGCGCGGTCCTTCTCCACGTGCGCCAGGCAGTTCATCGGCTCGGGCGTGGCGTGGGCCAGCCAGGGCTGCACGTAGGTGGCCTCCAGCCGACGCGCGGCCTTCTTGCCGGCGGCATCGACGTCGCCGTCGTTGCGCACGCGCTGGCCCGTGGCGTCCTTGTTGTCGAGCAGGGCCAGCGCCTGCTGCTCCAGCGCGGCGCTGTCGTCGCCGCTGCCGGGCTTCCAGACGACCTTGAGCTGGGCGCGGCCCTGCAGGGCGCTCCAGGTGTCGGCGGCGAGCACGGCCACGGCCGGCGCGCCGAGGGTCTGGCCGGGTTGCAGGTTCGGCTCGGGCGTGAGCGGCACCACCTTTACCACGCCCTTCACGGCGAGCGCCGGGGCGGCGTCGATGCTGGCGAGGGCGCCGTCGGGCCAGGGGCAGCGCAGCAGCACGGCCACCAGTTCCTCGGCCTCGTGGTGGTCGATGGCGTAGCGGGTCTGGCCGGTGACGATGGCGCGCGCGTCGACGTCGCCCGCGCTCTGGCCGATCAGGGTGAAGCGGTCGGGCGTCTTGAGCGGCAGCGGCTGGGTCGGCAGGTCGATCTGGCCGGCGGCCTCGACCAGGCTGCCGTAGGCGAAGCGGCGCCCGTCCGGCGCCACCACCACGCCGGCCTGGCAGCGCAGGCGTTCGGCCGGCACGCCGAGGCGGCGCGCGGCGGCCTGGGTGATCAGGTAGCGCGCCACCGCGCCGGCCTGGCGCAGGTCGGCCCAGGCGGCGGGGATGGCGTCGCCGGTGCCGCCGCGCTGGTGGCCGTAGATCCACGCGGGCTTGCCGTCGCGCACGGCGACGCCGAGGCCGAGCGGCACCACGCTCACCTGGTTCCAGTCGGCGTCCAGTTCGTCGGCGATGAGGCGCGCCAGCGCGGTGCTGAGGCCGGTGCCGGTGTCCGGGTCGCGGATGCCGATCACCACGTTGCCGTCGCCGTCGATGCGCACATAGGCGCCGAGCGCGTGCAGGTCGTCGCCGAGCAGGGCGGCGGGCAGCGGCGCGTCGGGCGCGTCGGGCGCGGCGGCCTCGGCGGCGAGCGGGATGCCGATCACCAGCGCGCAGGCACCGCCGGCGAGCAGCTTGACGAAGCGGCGGCGCGAAAGCGGCGGCAGCGTGGCGCTCATGACTTGCCTCCGTTGGCGGCGCGCTTGATGGCGCGGCGCACGCGGGTCTGGCAGCCGCAGCGGCACAGCACCGGCAGCTGGTCGATGTCATCGTCGGTGGGGTGCGGCTTGCGGCCGAGCAGGTCGAGCGCGGCGATCAGCCAGCCGGGCGTGCAGTAGCCGCAGCCGATCGCGTCCTCGTCCACGAAGGCCTGCTGCAGCGGATGCAGCGTGCCGTCGGTGGCGGCCATGCCCTCCACCGTGGTGATGCGCTTGCCGGCGAGCGAGGCCACCGTCTGGCCGAGCGCGGGGACCGCCTTGCCGTCCACCAGCACCAGGTCGGCGCCGCTGTGCTCGCCGCCGTACTTGGTGCCGGTGAGGCGCAGCACGTCGCGCAGGTACCACAGCAGCGGCATCTTCGGATCGCCCGTGTGGCGGAAGCGCTCGCCGTTGATGAGAAGGTCCACGCCCTCGCGGATCTTTTCCGGGACGATGTTTTCTTCGCTGCCGCTCGGCAGGTCGCGGGCTTGCGCTTGCGCCATCAACAGTTCTCCATGCAGTGCCGGCTATTGTGGCATCGAGCCGCGCGGGGAGGCCGCGTCGCGGCTGAACAGGCGTCGCCACACGAAATACACCGGCACGCCGGCGAGCATGATCAGCAGGCCGATGCCGGCATTGCGCGGGTTGCTGAGCATGGTCTCCACCACCACCCAGCCGATCACGCCGACGAAGACCAGCGGCAGCAGCGGGTAGCCGGGCACCTTGAAATCCACCGTGCCCGCGTCGCGGCGGCGGTACCAGAACAACGTGGCCACGCCCACCGCGCAGGCCAGCCAGTCGCCGAAGGTGGCGTAGTCGAGCAGCTGGCCGTAGCTGCCCGAGAGCACGAGCACGATCGACCAGCCCGAGAGCAGCACCAGTGCGATGTTCGGCGTGCGGTGCCTGGGGTGCAGCCGCGCCACGGTGCGGAAGAACAGGCCGTCCTCGCCCATCACCTGCAGCACGCGCGCGCCGGCCACCAGGGTGATGTTGCAGAAGCCCAGGGTGGAGATGGCGATGCCGAGCGCGATGACCTTGGCGCCGGCGGTGCCGGCCACGCGCTGCATCACGTCCGCCGCCGGCGCGGTGCTGGCGGCGAGGCCGTCGTGGCCGAGCACGGCGAGGTAGGCCACGTTCACCAATGCGTAGGCGGCGATCACGATCAGCATGCCGAGGGTGAGCGCGCGCGGCAGGGTGCGCTGCGGCTCGGCGACCTCGCCGGCGAGGTTGTTGAGGTAGGTGAAGCCCGAGTAGGCGAACAGCACCGGCAGCGCCGCGCCCATGAAGCCCACGCCCTCGCGGGCGGGGTCGGCCGCCAGCACCGGCGAGCCGGCGCCGGCGAGGAACAGCCCGCACACCACCAGCACCGCCACCGCCAGCAGCTTGAGCAGGGCGAAGGTGTTCTGCACCTGCGCGCCGAGCTTGAGCCCGAACAGGTTGATGCCGCTGACGAACACCAGCGCGCCCACCGCGAGCGGCAGGCCCATCGACGCGGGCAGGTCGAACAGCGCGCAGGCATAGCCGGCGAAGATGGTGGCCACGGCGGCAGTGGAGCCGGAGTAGATCACCAGCAGCATGATCCAGCCGAACAGGAAGCCGGCCAGCGGCCCGAAGGCCTCGCGCAGGTACACGTAGCTGCCGCCCGCGCGCGGGCGGCGCGCGCCCAGCTCCGCGTAGCACAGCGCGCCGATCAGGGTGAGGATGCCCGCGCCCACCCACATCGCGAGCAGCGCCAGGCCCGACTCGGTGCGCTCCGCGGCGATGCCGGAGTTGCGGAAGATGCCGCCGCCGATGATGCCGCCGACCACGATCAGCGCGGCGTCGCGGAGGCGGAGGCGGCGCACGTAGCCGCTGGGGGTGTCGATCATGGGAAAAGGGTGGTGATGGCGCGAACCCGAAGCATGGCGGGCGGGCCGGCCGCGGGCAAGCGTTCGCGGGCAGGCGGGTTGCCCTCGCGGCCGCATTGCCTACAATGCCCGGCGCCCGCCTGGATTCGGCGGGGCGTTTCAACCATCACAACAGGGGACAACCCATGCACAAGCCTCTCGCGACGATCGCCGCGGCGATCGCCATGGCGGCCGCTTCCGCCGCCTCCCATGCCGCCGACACCGTCAACGGCGCCTTCTTCGTCAACGGCAACCTGGGCCAGTCGCAGTACCGCGTCGCCCTTGCCGACGGCTACGGCGTGCACAGCGACAAGAAGGACACCACCTACGCCGCGCGCTTCGGCTACGTCTGGTACAACACCGTGGACTTCGGCGTCGAAGGCGGCTACGTCGACCTGGGCGAGGCCAGCGTCTCGTACAACGACGGCGTCACGCGCCTGCGCGGCAAGCTCAGCAGCAAGGCCCTGCTGGCCGGCGTGAACGGCAAGTACCACTTCGGCGGCAACCACTGGTACGTGGCCGCGCGCGGCGGCTACCTGCGCACCCGCGTGACCTCGCGCGGCAGCTATAGCGAGCCCGGCTACTACACCTACGGCTCGTCCACCTACAACGGCAACGGCTGGTACGCCGGCGCCAGCGTGGGCTACGACTTCACGCCCAACTTCGGGCTCGGCCTGCACTACGACAACTACCGCGTGAAGCTGGATTCCTACAACGGCCTGAGCCGCTCCAGGGTCAACGTGGCGGCGTTCTCGCTGGGCGCGGAATACCGCTTCTGAAGCGATCCGTCGTCATCGCCAAGCGCAACGGCCGCCGCGAGGCGGCCGTTGTGTTTCGGGCGTATGGCGACGGGGCGCGCGCTTTGCTTCCTCTCCCCGCCGGGGCACGCGGGGAGGCGCCATGGATGGCGCCGGCTTTGAGGAGCGAGGAGAGGACCGAGGCGAGGGGCGGGTGCTTGCCGGAGCGCTCGCTCGAAGCGAGGGTGTGGCACCCGTGTCCCCTCACCCCAACCCTCTCCCCGGCGGGGAGAGGGAGCCGGTGCGGCGAGCGTGCGGCCCTCGCCCTGCTTCCTCTCCCCAGCCGGGGCGGAGCCGCGTCGAGCTGGATGGGAGAGGCCGCGCCTCGCGTCCTCTCCCGTTGCGGGGAACCGCCGTTCAGAACCCGCTGCGCAGGAACAAGTCCAGCCGCGTCACGTCCAGCGAGCCCAGGCCCGCGCCCGGGTTGTAGCGCGGCTCGCCCTGGTAGAACCAGTTGTCGCCGGCGCTGACCGCGTTGAAGGCGGACCAGCGGCCGTAGCCGAACACGTTCTGCACCAGGTACAGGTGCGGGTTCCACAGGCCGATGCGCTGGCCGGTGCTCTGCCTGAGCAGCGCGGTGATGCCGTTGAGCTGGGGCGAGACGAAACTGGTACCGCCGTTGCCCGAGACCACGCCGCCGTCCACGGTGGAAACCACCAGGTAGCCGGTCTCTGGGTCGGCGTTGAGGGAGACGTCCGGCAGGTTGCGGCCGCGGAAGTTGCCGGGCAGCTTGAGCAGGGTGGTCGGGCCGGCGTCGGGGTCGTTGTAGACCAGCGACTGGTCCTTCTCGCTGCGCCGCACGCCGTCGGTGAAGCGCTGGTAGAACGGCGTGCGCCAGTACACGCTGACGCCGCCGCCCCCGCCGACCGAGAACAGGTCGATCGCGCCCGCGCCGTAGTAGGTGTCGAAGTAGCGCTGCAGGTAGCTCCAGCCCCACACGCTCTCCTGCGTGATCGACTCCACCGGGTGCTTGCCGAAGCTGTAGTTGAAGGGCGTGGTGGTGCCGCCGGCGGCGGTGACGTAGGGGTCGGAGGCCGGCGAATCCACCGTGAGCGGCGCGCTGAACTCGCCTGGCCCGCTGCCGGTGCCCAGCCCGCGCACGGTGTCGTAGGCGCCCGAGTCGCCGGTGGCGGCGAACACCGACTGCCCCTGCACGGCCGCCTCCAGGAAGATCTGGTGGAAGGCGCGCAGGTCGCCCACGTCGGTGGTGTCGTCCACGCGGGCGCCGTCCACGTTGAGCGCGGCGAAGTTGTAGATCTCCGGCAGGCCCCAGCTGGTGGAGATGCTGTCGGCCTTGTTGTCGATCACCGCCTGGGCGAAGGCGTTGACGTAGCTGGCGCTGGTGTTGGGCGCGTCGTACACGAGCACGTCGGCGAACGGCGCCAGGCCGCCGGACTGCTCCACGTCGAGCGCCGTCTCGCCGCTGCCGGCGTCGATGTCGCCGCCGCCGTCCACGTGCACCTGGGTGATGCGGTGCGGCTTGGTGGTGAGGCCGATGCCGTCCCAGTACGCCTGTGCGTCGGCCGGGTCGAAGTTGGAGAGGGTGACCACCGCCACCGTCGAGCCGCGGCCGTCGATGCCGCGCTGGTAGAGCGGGTTGATGTGGTAGAGGTTGGCCACGTCGCCCACGGTGTAGTTGCCCGGCTCGCCGGTGGCGGTGGGGTTGTCCTGCGCGGCCGGCGCCTTGGCCGGGGCCTTGAGCGTGGTGGCCGGGGCGGGGCCGCTCTTCGCCACCGGGAAGGCGGCATTGCGCACGCGGTGCGAGAGGTACACCCGCTGGTTGTCCAGGCCGCCGACGTTGACCACCGTGCCGGCCAGCGTCGCGGGCAGCACCAGCGCCTTGGACGGGCGGTGGAAGCGGCGGCCACTCTCGCGCGCCACGTAGTCGTGGATCGGCGCCTGGAACAGCGTGCCGAACTGACCGAGCGTGCCGTTCACGTGGATCGCCAGCCGGTTGGCGGCCACCTCGCCGCGCAGCCCCTGTTTGGCGAGGAAGGCCTGCACCTGGGCGATCTGCGCATCGGTGGCGCCGTAGCGGCTGGCGAATTCGGTGGTGCTGAGGAAGCGGTGGTAGTTGGGCGAGCCGGGCGTCACGGTGTCCTGGATATAACGCTCCAGCGCGGCCTCGTCGCGCAGCTTCAGTACCAGCGTGGCCTTGGTGCCGGCGGCGGTGGGGGCGAGGCCGGCATCGGTGTGCGCCTCCTGTCCGGCGGCGAGGGCGGTGCCGGAAGTGGCGGCGAGGAGTAGGGCGAGCGAGGCGGCAAGGGACGTGCGGCGCAGCGAAACGTGCATGATGAAACTCCTTGTAGCGACGGATCGAATCGGGCCGGCGGGCGTCTGCGCGCGGCCGCGTGGCGGCCGGGCCTGCGCCCGGTGCATCGTCCAGAACCTCGTAACCCCGGCCCACCGGCGCGACGCCGCGGCTCCCCCTGCGTGATCGGCGTGCGTCGCGCGGCCGAGCGTAATGTGCCTGCGTGTGGTGTGGGAAGTGACGGGGGGACATAAGGGGCTGTGCGCGATCTCTCTGCGGGTGCCCGGTGCAGGAGGCATGCTGTGTTGTTGAAGCCCAATTCCGTTGAAGCGCGGTCGCTAGCCGGCCGGCCGTTGGCCGGGGTTTCGCTCCCCTGCCGGGGAGCGAGCTACTTTCTCTTGCTTGTCCAAGAGAAAGTAGCCAAAGAGAAGGACACCCC
>NZ_LFQR01000109.1 GCF_001182895.1 Frateuria defendens
TCTGCCGCCCAGGCTCCTAGCTGCCAGGCGAGGCCAGGCAATCCAAGACGACGAGAAGAAGCAATCGCAAGCGACCGAGTTGTTCCAGGTGTTGGGCCATCTGGACGACAAGGCAGCCCAAGGCATGCTGTCGGATCGAGAGATCGAAGCGGTACGCGAGAAGTACGACCGCAGCCCCGAGTGGGCCGCCTCGATGCACTCAAGGAACCGAGAGGGCCAGCAGCAGCTAGCCAAGCATCTCGCCCAAGCCGATGAGGACCGCCAAGCGGACCATCTGGCGACGGATGGGACCGCATTTCAGATCGAGGCATTTGGCCGCGAGAAGGTGTCGAAGGCTGCGGATCGTTTGCTCAGGCAGGCAGCCGCCTCCGGCGACACAAACAGCGTGAAGCGTCTGGCGATAGCCATGGCCCGCAACAGTACTCCGTGGCCCGGCATGAAGTCTTTGCTGGACTCCATCAACACGGCGGACAGCAAGCAGGCCACTCAGCTAGCCGAGGTATACGAAACCCTGCTGAGCGTGTCCTCCGACTACGCGCATCAGCTAGTCGGTACGACGGCCAAAGCCAAGTACGACCGCTACCTGCGGGAGACTCGGTATTGGGGTGCCGATCCGGCCCAGGCATGGGCGAAGGTGCAGGCGGCCGAGGCTGTCGATCCGTCGATCCTGAGCAAGCAGGTTGCCGATGTGTGGCGACGAAGGGAGAAGGACATTCCCACCGACTTCGACGACTCCCATTGGTACAACCCCGTCACCAGGGACACGAAGATTCAGAACCTCTCCCTGGTCAAGTCCGAGGTGCTGCGCACCATGACCGAGCTGATGGCCGAGGGCCAGTACGCCGATGAGCCCTCCGCAGTCTTTGACGCCGCCTGGGAAAAATTCAAAGGCAGCCACGTCCGCGTCGGGAACCAATACGTCTCCACTTTCGGCACCACCGAGCACGTCGAGCCCCAAACGGCCAAGGCCATGACGGACTACAGCGTGTCCTTCAAGAACCAGCTGGTCCGCGAAGGGCGCCTAGGCGAGGACGACGAGCTTTGGTTCCGGCCCGACCCGAACACTCCGGGCAAGTGGACGGCGTATGAATCCATCGGAGGCGAGCCCTTCCCAATCTCGCGCCCGGGAGGCGGTGTTGAGCAGGTGAATCCGAACCTCATTCGACGCCACCACGACACTTGGTCGGCCCAAGAGGACCGCAAGAAAGCCGTGTACGAGCAGGCTTTCAATCAGGGCGGCCTAGCCGGCCTTTTCAGCCCCCACGACCGCGACGCGGTGAACAAGAAGTTGGACGAACTGATGGACGCCGACACGGTTCCGCACGCCTCCTGGCACGCAACCAATCTCGATGGGAAGTCCTTTGAAATCTCTCGGGAACAGCAGGCGGACTATCAGAAGCTGAAGGGGGTGAAGGAGGTCGTGAACGACCCACAGTACGCCCCGCAGGACTTCATCGACTTCATCCACTCCAACACCCGCTAACGCCTCCCACCTAGCGGCTTACCCCTCATCGACGCTCGCTCACTGTCCGCCTTGCGGACGGTGACGGGCGGATATTGCCTAGAAGAAGACAGACGCCCATGACGAAGTACAAGCAGCAAGCAGCCCCCGAATTCACCACCGACGCCGACGGGCAGGAGGTCGTCCATGTCCCTCTCGCCAACAGCCAACAGCAGGCGACGTTGTACGCAGAGGACTACCGGAAATTGATGGCCGCTGGGTTCTCTCGTTTCTGGAAGTACGTGCAGGACGGATGCGGGCGTGCGTACCCAACGCTCAACGCCTACACCTCAGACGGCCATAACCGAGAGGTCACTATCGCCCGGCTCGTTGCCGGAGCCGGCCGAGGACAGCGCGTGCGGGCCATCGACGGTAACGCGCTGAACCTCCGCACGGAGAACCTGGAGTTCTTTCCGGGTGCCGTGTGGTTCAACGCCTCGGACTGGTATCCCACTGCTGAGGCGCTACGTGCGGCGGGGATCGAGCCGGCAGGGAAGACCCCCGGTCCCCGTCGTCGCCATCGTCGCCCTGAGAAGCCCTCAGAGAACCGCACGGCGAGCGCAGGGGCTCCGGTCGAAACCAAGGCGGGACATTCCCCGGCTACTGCTCCGGCACGTCCACCGCTTCCGGCAACCCCTGCCGTCGTCCCTTCCAAGCCCTTCACGCCCCGCACCATCAACCGTGCGGCCCTGTCGGCCCGTGTGGGGGTGAAGGTGTCCGAAGGGCTCCTGGAAAATTTCACCACAAATTTCCGTGAGGGTATCGAACAGTTGAAGCGCGGCTGATTCCCCCCGTACCCCTCGCCCATCACACAGCCACAGACACCTCCGGGCGCGGCCAGAACATCGGCCGCTGCCCACACCTGATCCTAGGAATGAATGCTATGAACGAGACCACCGTCCCTGCCCTCCTCCGTCTGCCTGCCGTGCTGGCCCGAGTCGGCGTGTCCAAGAGCACCTTGTACCGCTGGAGTCGCGCCGGTCAGTTCCCGCGCCCCCGGTCTCTGACCGCCATCGGGAGTACCGTGGCGTGGTCGGCCGCCGAGGTGGATGCATGGATCACATCCAAGCTGGCAGCAAATGACGGTACTTTTGACGGTACCTTTAATACACAGCACCCAAAGATCGCTTAAATGCTTGCTTGCCGAGTCCTATCACCGTACCAAGAGGGAGTCCAAGGGCGCGTCTCATAGAGCCCACGGAAACCAAGAAAAGCCCGCAAACATGCGGGTTTTTTTATGCCTGCCGTCCATCCACGTCCAGGGACGCCCCCTGGAATCTCGTCACTTTTGGGGGTATCCCCCATGGCCCGCCAACCGGATACCCGGCGCCCTGCTGGAACTGAGCCTGCCTGCGGTGAAGGCGGCGCTGCACCGCGGCCGGCTGCGGCTGCGCGAGCTGGCCGCGGCGCCGCCACCGGAACCGCCGCCGCGCGCGACCTCGCCCGCGGTGGCCCGCTACGTCGCCCTGTTCAACGCCCGCGACTGGGACGGCGTGCGTGCCCTGCTGGCCGAGGACGTACAGCTCGACCTGGTGTCGCGCGCGCAGCGCACCGGGCGTGCGGTCGGCGATCACCTGAGCAACCACGATCGCTACAGCGACTGGCACCTGGTGCCGGCCTGGCTGGAGGGGCGCGAGGTGATCGTGGTGTTCCGGGCGCGGGGGGATGCGCGGCCCGGCTATTTCATCGAGCTGACGGTGGAGAACGGCAAAGTGCGCTTGATCCGCGACTTTCGCTACGTGCCGTACGTGATGCAGGACGCGATGATGGCCGGCTCGGCTGCAGAAGATGCCATGTAAGCCGGGCCATCCACGCAGCATGTTTTCTGGAAGTGCCGCGCCAGCCCTGTCGGCACACCGGCAACAGACAAACCCGGCCTTGCGCGGGGTTTTCGCCTCTACGCTTCAGAGACGATGCGGTGCACGCCCTCCGGCACCTCATGCCAACTCCCGTCGCTCTCCTGCACGCTCACCGGCGGCTGCCCCCGCCCCCAGGCCTGGACCAGCTTGAGGCGCATCGCCAAGGCCGCGGCCACGGCCTCGCCGCGGCTGGGGTAGGTGCCCAGGCGGGCCACCTCGCGCCGCACGATCCACGGTGCGCCATCGCTGTAGGGGATGTAGAGGCGGACGGTTTCCGGAGTCATGGCGTCTTCCTCGGGGTGTCGAGTGACAACAGGGCCGGCCCCTCGCTGACGAGGCAAATGCGCAGGCAGTGCAGACGACCAGGATGGTCAGGCAGCCAGTCTGACCACTCGATGTTGCAGAAAACCGACAATGCATTCAAGGCATTGCTGGTGCCAGTTGCGCCGATGTGGAAGAGCCAGCGGTGCGCCTTTCTCAGCACCCCTAAAGCTCGCGGATCACGCGGAAGCCCACGCGCGCACTGCGCAGGCCGCCGTCCGCCCCCTGCCGGAACGCCGAGCGCACCTGGTCCGGCGAGCTGCCCCACGAGCCGCCGCGCACCACGCGCACGCTGCAGCCGGGGTTGACCCAGGCGCTGCCGTCCACCGGCGCGCGCAGGTAGCTGTCGTGCCAGCAATCGGCCACCCATTCGGAAACGTTGCCGCTGATGTCGAACAGGCCGAACGGGTTGGCGGTGAAGCTCATCACCGGCGCCGGCCCCCAGTAGCCGTCCCGGTAGCCGGCAAAGGCGTTGCTCCAGCGCCGGCCGCGCTGCGAACGGTCGCCGGCGCCGGTGAGGTTCTCCACCTTGCCGGACGGCGCGCCGTTGCCCCACCAGTAGCGCGTGGCGGTGCCGCCGCGCTCGGCGTACTCGAACTCCGCCTCGCTGGGCAGGCGGTAGCGCTTGCCGGTGCGCTGGCCGAGCCAGTCGGCATAGGCCCTGGCGTCGTTCCAGGACACGTTGACCACCGGCAGGTTTTCGGCCGCCGGGCGGCCGGCGTAGTCGTCCTGCCAGGTGGCCTCCGCATCGTCGCGCAGCACGCCGGTGCGCTCGTCGTAGATGCTGGCGCCGCCCTGGCGCACCGAGTCGGGCACGTAGCCGCTCAGGCGCACGAACTCGCGGAACTGCGCCACCGTGACCTCGCTGCGCGCCATGGCGAAGCCCTGGTCGATCCGCACCGTGTGCTGCGGGATCTCCGCATCGCTGCGGCCATTCTCGCCGTCCGGCGCGCCCATGCGCAGGCTGCCGGTCGGCACCACCACCATCGCAGGCGCCTGCCCCGGCAAGTCCACGAAGCGGTCGGCGAACACCTGGCCGGGCTTGTAGCTGGCGTAGAGGCGCGCATTGGTCAGCCGCTCCTCGAAATCGTCGAGGCCTTCCAGGGCGGGGCTGACGGCCTTCGCCTGCTCGGCGAGCTGGCGTGCCAGATCCTGGTTGCCGGCATCCAGCGCCGAGCGTGCCTGGGCCAGCAGGCCGCTGGCGCGCTGATGGCGGATGCCGTCCACTCGGCTGCGCACGTCCACCAACTGCTGCGCGCCGGGCTGGATCACATCGGCCTCCTGCAGCGCGCGGTCGGCCGCGGCGAAGTCGTTCTGCGCCACCGCCGCCAATGCGCGATCCAGCACCGCCCGCTGCACCTCGAAGATGCCCTGCTGCGCCACCGCGTTCGGCGGATCGAGCGTCTGCACCTGCCGGTAGACGTCGAGCGCGCTGGCGCCCTGCGGCTGGTCGACCTTGCCCTGCTGCAGCAGCGCCGCCGCCTGGGCCAGCAGCGGTTGCACCTGCGCCAGCGTCTTCAGGCGCGCTTCGAGCAGTTCCACCTCGTCGGCGCTGCCGGGCAGTGCGCGCAGATCCGCCAGCGTGTCGTTGGCCGAGCCCGCATCGCCGACGGCGATGTCCTGCCCGACCTGCGCCACCAGCCGCGCGCGGACTTCGTACAGGCCCTGCGCGGCGCGGCGGCTGTCCGGCTTCGCCTTCAGTGCCTCGGCGTAGAGCGCGCCGGCGCTGTCCTTCGCACCGGCCAGGCGGCCGTCGTGCAGCGCCTTGGCGGCGCGCTCGAGCAGCGACTGCACCTCGGGCGTGTCCGCGCTGAGCTGCTCGGGCAGGGGCTGCGCCGGCTTGCGCGTGTGCGCGACGATCACTTCGCGCGGCGCCAGCGTCAGCGGCGGCCCCGCCACCAGTTCGTTGTCCACCGTGGTGAAGGCCGGACGCGAACCCGCCGGCGCCACGGTGCCCGCCAGCCGCGCGCGCGACGCCGCCACGGTGGCGGGATCGACGTGGAACACGCGCGGGAAGAAGTGATAGACCAGCGCGCAGGCGAGCACCGTGACCCCGAGCGCGCCACCCAGCGTGCGCTGGCGTCGGACAGTCTGGTCGCTCGGCATGGTTGGGCGTCTCGCGGTGGGCTGTTATCGTGCAATGCCCACCTTATGGCACCACCGGCGACTGGGCAATGTACGCCCGGCCCCGCTCGAGGAATCCCGATGTCTTTGTCGCTCGCGGCCCCCGCCGCCACCTGGATCGACGACCGCGCCGCGCTCGACGCATGGCTGGCCGAACTGCCGGCCGAGGCCGCGGTCGGCCTCGATACCGAGTTCATGCGCCGCAATACGTTCTATCCGCAGCTGGCGCTGCTGCAACTCGGCTGGAACGGCCGCTACGCGCTGGTCGATCCGCTCGCCTTCACCGTCGGCGACGCGCTGCGCCCGCGGCTCGCAGACGGCCCCGCGGTGACGGTGATGCACAGCGCCGGCGAAGACCTCGAGACCTTGTCGCCGCTGCTGCCCGCGGGGCCGCGCGAGCTGTTCGACACGCAGATCGCCGCCGCCTTCGCCGGCATGGGCCTCGGCATCAGCTATCGCGCCCTGGTCGCGGAGCTGTGCGGCGCGGAGCTGGACAAGGGCGAGACCCGCTCGGACTGGATGCAGCGCCCGCTCACCGAGTCGCAGCGCCTCTACGCCACGCTCGACGTGGTCTACCTCGCCCCGGTGCACGAACAGCTGCGCGAAAGACTGGCGCAACGCGGACGCAGCGCCTGGCACGCCGAGGACTGCGAACGGCTCAAGGCCCGCGCCAGCCGCCGCGAGGAAGAACCTCAGCCGCAGCGCACGTTCCGCGGCGCCGCCGAATGGCCGCCGGCACAGCAGGCGATGCTGCGCCGGATCCTGCAATGGCGCGACCGCAGCGCCCGCCAGCTCGACCGCCCGCGCCCCTGGCTGCTGGAGGACGCGCTCGCCATGAGCCTGGCCCAGCAGCCGCCCGCCAGCCTGGCCGAGCTCGACCAGCGCAGCCGCGGCCAGCGCGCCCTGCGCGCAGCCGAACGCCGCCAGCTGTTCGAACTCATCGAGCAGCCCGTCGGTGAGGCCGAACTCGCCGACACCGCCCGCATTCCCACCTTCCCGCAGGGCGAGGCCAAGAAATCGCTGGCCGCCATGAAGGAGGCGGTGGACCGTTGCGCCACCGAGCTCGACCTTCCTCCGGGCCTGCTCTGCCCGCGCAAGGTGCTGGAGGAATACGTGGTCACCGCCGAATGGCCGGACTTCCTCAACGGCTGGCGCCGCGGCGTGCTCGGCGACCGCCTGCCCGCCCTGCTGCCCGGATGAACGCGCAGGGCCTTGGCGCCGCGCCAAGGCCCTGCTAACATGCGCGGCTCGCGTGGGGCGGTAGCTCAGCTGGGAGAGCGTCGCGTTCGCAATGCGAAGGTCGGGAGTTCGATCCTCCTCCGCTCCACCAACTCATCCAGCCTCGAAAGCCTCGGAAAGCGACCTGCCTTCCGGGGCTTTCTTGTTTTCCGAGCTCGAAAATCGGCACCCCATGCACTCGCCCGGGTCCGGCGCGATACGTAATTACCGGCCATCATCGAATGGCCGGTAATTACCTTTCATGAGCAAGGATTGAATCGTCATTACCGCAATTCAGGGCTGAGTCATTAGCCTTCAAACCATTTTCTCGCGCATTTTCTCGCGCACGGACTTGGCGCCGCCGGCGGCAGTAATCCAAAGCCTGGCCGTCGTAATTAACGGATACAGCCGCAGCCCAGGCAGCCGTGTCAAAACCTTGCCGGAACTCACGTTGCCGGGGCTTCGCTGCACTGCCTGGCCCGACCAAACAGCCAAGTACACGCAAACGATTACATGTCAATCGCATCACCACTCAAGAGTGAGGCGCCTCACATTAAATCGCCCTGCGGCAAAAAATCACATTGAACTTAAATTAATCCGCAAACACCCTTCCCACCCCTGTCCAGCGAAAAGCCCCCCTTCCCTCAAATACCGAGGCATTACGCATGAAAAAGCCATCAGGCCCACAATTCACCGCTTCCCTGCTCAGCATCGCCATTACCGGCCTGCTGTCCGGCCTGGCGGTCGCGGCACCGCAGGCATCCCCCGGCGCAACCAATCAGTCCACGCACGAGATCCGGCAGGTGCGCGACGGCAAGGGCGGCGTGATCTGGCAGGACGCCCGCTCGATCAAGTCCACCAACGTGCCGCAGGGACGCACGGGCTCGGACCTCATCGGTATCCAGTCCATCACCACCGACCCCCAGGGCAAGCTCCAGGTCAAGCTCGGCAAGTTCCAGGGCGCGCTGCGCACGACCGAGCAGGGCGACGTGTTCGTTTCCAACCCAAAGCTCGACGACCACGTCATCTTCCAGGCCTTCGCGCTTTATCAGCCCAACGACCACGCCACCTACACCAGCCTGGCTTCGCACGCCAAGGAACTGGCGGGCTGGGGCGTCACCGACGTCTGGTCGCCGCCGCCCTACCGCGCCGCCTCCGACTCGAAGTACGGCGAGGGCTATGCGATCGCCGACCGCTACGACCTCGGCGCCTACGGCAAGGGCCCGACCAAGTACGGCACAGCCGACCAGCTGAAGTCGGCCCTGGACGCGCTGCACGGCGCGGGCGTGCGTGCGCAGGTGGACGTGGTGCCGAACCAGATGATCGGCCTGAACGTGCGCCACGTGCTGCCGGTGACCGGCGTGGACATGTACGGCCACCCCAACAATTCCTTCATCGACCACTTCCTCTACGCCGCCTACGCTGCCGGTACCGCGCCGGGCGAGCAGGAGCACGGCTACATCAAGTACTGGGACAACTACCACTTCAACGGTACCTCGCCTCAGAACCAGGGTTTGTTCCGCGTGCTGACCGACGCCAATAACGTGCCGTGGCGCTACCTCGGTCCGAACAACCCCGGCAACCACCTGCCCGACTGGCTGGCCGCGAGCGACGCCGCCAAGTACGGCAAGATCAACACCGTGGACGGCTACCTGGTCGCCGACAGCTGGTTCGCGGTCGAGAACGCGCAGAACTCCGACGCCCTGTACGCGCCGCTGTTCCTCTATTACGTCGAGCCGCGCCCGCACGTGGTCAACCAGACCTTCCTCGATTTCGCGCGCGGGCTGGGCTATACGGGCTCGGACGAGGAAGTGCGCAACACCATCCTGGGCCAGCTGCGCACCACGCCCAAGGTCGTCGGCGAGCTGAGCGACGAATACCTGGCCGAGCAGCCCGGCTATTCGCAGCCCTCCGAGAGCGACACCGGTGTCTCCGCGTTCCGCTTCGACGCTCCCGGCAACGACAACTCCCAGATCGGCACCAACGTGCTCGATTTCGAGTTCCTGGTCGGCAACGACCTCGACACCACCCGCGAGGACGTGCAGAAGGAGCAGCTGAACTGGCAGAATTACCTGCTGGACTTCGGCTTCGACGGCTTCCGCATCGACGCCGCCTCGCACATCAACACGCAGGTGCTGCGCAATGAGACGGCCCAACGCCTCGACTATTTCGCGGGCGACGACAACGACAACCACCTGAGCTACATCGAGTCCTACGTGACGGCGCAGGTCGGCTTCGAGCAGTCCAACAAGTTCGGCCAGATGGTGATGGACGCCGGCCCGTACTCGGGCCTGCTGTTCTCCTTCGGCCGCGGCTGGGCGCCGCTGCGCTATGCGTTCGAGGCCTCGCTGATCGACCGCGTCCACGGCGGCCAGCCGATGCCCAACTGGTCCTTCGTCAACAACCACGACCAGGAGCACAACCTGCTGGCGGGCATCCCCCTCTCGCAGGACGAGGCGGCCGGCAGCACGCCGGGCAGCCTGGCCTACGAGCTGCACCAGTTCGACAAGTACGACGCCGACCGCAACAGCGTCAACAAGCAGTGGGCGCCGTACAACGTGCCGGCCTCCTACGCGATCCTGCTGACCACCAAGGACACGGTGCCGACCGTCTTCTACGGCGACATGTTCGTCTCCACCAAGCCGTACATGTCCACGCCCACGCCGTACCACGACGACATCGTCAAGCTGCTCACGATGCGCAAGCGCTTCGCCAAGGGCGAGCAGGTGATCGCCTACGAGAACAGCAACACCGGTAGCAACGGCGACGACCTGGTCGCCAACGTCCGCCTCGGCACCGACCGCGACACGGGCGTGGCCGTGGTGGCCGGCGACAACCCGGCGCTCGACACCACGGTGCGCATCAACATGGGCGGCAAGCATCGCAACCAGTGGTTCGTGGATGCCCTGGGCTTCCATCCGGAGCACCTGCGCACCGACAAGGACGGCGTGCTCACCGTCCACGTGCAGGGCAGCCAGACCGTCGACGTGAAGGGCTACCTCGCCACCTGGGTGCCGGATACGTTCGTACGGGAGTAAGGGCCCCGAGCGGGGGGCGACCTGCCGGCGCCGCTTCCGCGCAGGCCTTCCCAAGTACCAAGCAGCCCCGGAGCGCAGGCTCCGGGGCTTTTCGTTTTCCAACCCCGGTACGGCGAGACGGAAAAGCGCATTAAGAAACCACGCTCCTGCGCAGTCCCACGGCACTCGCCGTACCGGCCCCCGCCTCCAAAACGTGAATCCCAAATTAACGCTTTCTTACTCGCTGCATGGCTTCATGGCCTTGCATTGCTGCGACGCAGCAGCGAGACGCTGAAGGGACGGTCCAGACAAGAAGGCAACAGGCAAGCAGGCGCGACGCAGCCTTTCGGGTTCATGGCCGTGGCGCACCACGAAAGGTAAGAGGGCGCAGTTTCGGCCTCGATGCCGTTTTCCATTGATCCATCCAGGGAGACCGACATGCCCGCCATTTCCGCCTACGCCGCCGACATGCTGGTGTTCGTGGCCCTCCCCTGGCTGCTGTGGAAGGCGCTCAAGCAGCGCATCCCGCTGGTGGTCATCCCCATCGTCATCGGCATGGTGCTGGCCGTGCTCAAGCTGCCGGTCGCCACCCTCGGCCTTCCCTCCCAGCTCGGCAACCAGATCGGCTTCCTCGGCGTACTGCTGCTCGCCTTCACCGCCGGCATGGAATTGCGCGTGCCGCACGACCAGGCTGCCGCCCCGCATGAAGCGCCAGCGCGGGGCTCGTTCCTGCGGCTGGCGGCGAGCGCGCTGGCCGCGCTGCTGGTGCCCTTCGCGGTCGGTTCCGCCTTCGCCTACCTGCACCTGCTCGATCTCGACAGCTGGGTGCCGGCGCACGGCCGCAACGGGCTGAGCGCGGCGGCCATCGGCCTGTGCATGGCGGTGAGCGCTCTGCCCGTGCTGGTGGGCCTGGTCCGCGAGCTGGATGCCAGCCGGCGGCCACTGGGCCAGCTGGCGCTGAGCATGGCGGTGGTGGACGACGCGGCGCTGTGGATCGGCCTCACCGCGATCCAGCTGGCGGCGTTCGGCCATGCCGGCGGCTTCGCCTGGGGCTTCCCGCAGGCGATGGCGGTGGCCGGCCTGGGCGCGCTGGCCGTGCTCGGTGTGGTGGGTCGGCGCGCCGGCGCCAGCCTGCCCGCGCCGGCCGGCTGGCTGGTCGCCGGGCTGTACCTCGCGGTGGGCGCCTGGGCCAGCGCCAGGCTCGGCCTGCACGAACTGATCGGCGCCTTCTTCGCCGGCGCGATGCTCCCGGAGCGGCTGGTGCGCCGCCTGCCGATCGAGAAGCTGGGCCAGTTCGCGCTGGTCGTGATGGCGCCGATGTTCTTCGGGCACAGCGGGCTGAAGATCGACGGCAACGCCTTCGGCTGGCTGACGGTGGCGGTGGCGCTGGGCCTGATGGTGCTGTCGCTCACCTCGAAGTGGCTCGCAGTGCTGGCCATTGCGCCGGTTCCCGGCATGCACCGCAACGACCGCATCGCGCTGGGCTCGCTGCTGCAGTGCAAAGGCCTGATGGAAATCCTGGCGGCGACCATCCTGCATGCGGACGGCCTGCTGTCCGAGCACGCCTACGCGGCGCTGATCAGCCTGGCGGTGGTGTCCACCGTGATCACCGGGCCGCTGTTCCAGTTCCTCACGCGGCGGCGCGCGGCCAAGGCCGCCGCCATGCTGCCCCAGCGTTCCGAAGCGCTTTCGGAAACCTCGCGCTGAGTGCTGCGCGCAGGGCGGGCCGGCCACCCACATGGGCGGGCCGGCCCGCGGCGCAGCCCCACCGCCAGCCCGATTGCGGGCTCCCCGGCTCTGCCACGCAACAACCGCACCGAAGCTCTGCCTGCCGCCGCGAAGCCCCATCCGGCGCCGCGCCATGGACGCACTCACGCTCTCCGCAGGCACCAGCGCACGACCGTCCCTGACTTCCCCCGAATGCTACATTCCAGCCGCCCTGACGGGCACTTATGCCATTCACAAGGGGAAAGCACCATGTCGAAGACCACGCTCCGCCGCCGCGCGCTGGTCGCGCTGCTGCTCACCGGCTTCACCGGCGCGGCCCTGGCCGCCACCCCTCCCGCCACCGGCCTCGGCCAGTCCTGGCCGAACGCTGCCGACGTCAGCGCAAATCCGCACTGGCACGCTTACGTGTTCGTCCTCAACGGCATCAAGTACGTGCAGATCAATGACCTCAACGGCAACGTGCTGGGCGCCGTCGGCACGGCCAACGGCCAGTTCATCACACTGCCGGTCGGCGCCTACTCGCAGCAGGTCTCCACGCCACAGGAGCCGGCGACCCTCTCGTCCACGGCCGTGGCGACGGCCTCGCCGACCCTGGTCTACCAGGACGATTCGATGGAGATCACCGCGACGCCGCAGAGCGATGGCACGCTGAGGCTCAATGCCTTGAGCATCGGCGAATGCAACGACAACCCGACCGAATGCACCAGCCACATCCAGTGATGCGTGCGGGCGCTCCAGCGGACGTCAGCCGTCGCTGGAGTGCCCGGGGTCGAACAGAATGATGCTCAGGCGACGGCCGTTGTCCGGCAGCACGCGCTCGCGCACCCGGCCCTGGAAGGTGGCGGCGCGGTCCTCGATCATCTGCCGACCCTGCCCGCTCGACGCCCGGACCAGGTGTGGCAGCAGCTCGCTCCACTGGATCCTTGCCAGGCGCGCCGGATGGGCGTGGCTTTCGATGCGCAGCACGGCACCGCGGCGCCCGGCCAGCTCGCCGCAGCGCAGGGTGAGCCGAAATTCGCTGGCGCTCTTGCGCCCGCAGGCATCGACGACCGCCTCGCACGCAAGCCGGTAGAGCGTCAGCTGCAGCGTGCTCGACAAGAGCCCCGGCGTACCCCGCGTGTCGCACCAGTAGGCGATGCCGGCCTCGTCCAGGGCACGCGCCATCCCGCCCTCGCGCAGCGCGCCTGACAGGCCGCGCTCGCGCCACCGGGCGGGATACAGGCCATCGGCGAGCCGATAGATCTGATCCTCCGCGACCAGGGCCTGGCGGTGATAGCTGCGGTCGTCGATGAAGGGCTGCAGGTGCCGGAGCCGCCGCATCATCAGGGTGCAGACGATGTGGACGGTCTCGCCGACCTGCTCCAGCGCCTGCGAGACCATGCGCAGCTGCATCTCGCCCACCTGCACGTTGCGCTGGGCCAGTGCCAGCGCCATGCGCACGTCGGTGCTTTCCTGCCCGGCGCGGCGGTCGAGCACCCCGATGCGCGCGCCGACCAGCAACATGGTGGTGATCGCGAAAGCCATCACCACCTCGGCCTGGAGCGTGGCGACGTCGTAGCGCTTGGGCATCAGCAGCATGACGGCAAAACTGGCCGCCGTGCCCCCTATGGCGGCCCCCTGCCAGCCGTGGCGCAGGGCCAGCCACACGACCGGCAAGAACATCGCGACCTGGACGATCTGCCTGGCCTGCGGCAGGTTCATGCCCAGCCAGACCAGGAACAGCACCACCGGCACGGCCATGACCATGCTCTCGAGCAGCAGCCGGCTCTCGCCCAGTTGCCGGCGCAGCGCCCCCCAGCTGTTGCCCCGCACGGCCTGGAAAAGGAACAGCACCAGCGGCGCGACCACCAGGATGCCGAGGTAGTTGCCCACGACCCAGCGCGCAGTAACTTCGCCGTACTGGATCGGCCAATAACTGGAACCGGGCCAGGGCGTCATGATCGACAGCAAGCTCAGGCTATAGAGTGTGGTCAAAAGCGCTACAGCCATCGCGCAGGCCAGGAATATCCCCATCTTCAACCCGCCCCTGGCCGGCAAGACGTGCCACTTCTCGCGCGCCAGATAGATGACAGGGGCCGCGAAGAGCATGGGAGGCGTCAGATTGAATGCGGCCCAGGTCGAACCGCAGCGGTCGGCGCATTGGACGCTGCTAGGCACCAGGTAGACCATCTCGCCCAGGATCATCGCCGGCCAGTAGCGGTAAGGAACGAGCAGCAGCGCGCTCACGCGGAATCCGCTCACGATGAGCCAGTGCGAGAACGACGCCGCACGGAACAGCTCCACGCCAACGAAATAGGCCACGGCCACCGCGAGGTGGCCGAGCCAGGCGTGAGCTTTCCATCCCTTACGCATACCCCCCACCCTTTGCCGGAATCCCTGCCGCCTGCATCCGCCTGCCCGGCCATGCCTGCCCGCATCAAGCCCGAGGCAGACCGCAACAAGCGCAAGACGGCGTCATGCTAGCGCAGTCCGGGCCTGGTATTGCGGTGGGTATGCATGCCCAAGCACACCGGGCCCGCGGGCCGGGGGCTGCCGCCGCCCGGCCGCGTCAATCCGCCACAATGTCCTCCACTACCGCCCGCCCGTCGCGCAGGGTGATGTGCGCCAGCAGGAAGGCGATCGCCGCGCAGGCGGCAATGCCGGCCAGCATGGGACGCGCGGTGCCGTCGAAGAAGCGGCCGAGCACGGCGATCACGCAGGCGCCGTTGACGAACTGCAGCGTGCCCATGAAGGCCGAGGCGGTGCCGGCGATGCGGCCATGCCCATCCAGCGCGAGCACCGCGGTGCTGGGCACCACCAGGCCGAGGAAGCCGTAGCCGACGAACAGCAGCGCCATCATCACGCCGAGGCGGTCCACGCCGCCCATGTAGAGGCCAGCCAGCAGCACCATGGTCAGCGCGTAGCCGGACACCGCCGTGCGCACCACGCGCGCCAGGCCGTAGCGGCCGCCCAGCCAGCCGGTGAGCTGGGCCGCGCCGATGAAGGCCACCGCGTTGATCGAGAAGGCCAGGCTGTAGTGCGTGGGCGAAAGGCCGTAATGGTCGATCAGCACGAACGAGGAATTGGCCAGGTAGGCGAAGAAGCTGGCCACGCCGAAGGCGTTCAGGAACACCAGCCCGAGGAAGTGGCGGTCCTTCAGCAATACGCCGTAGGCGGCCAGCGCGCTGCGCAGGTTGCTGTCCACGCGCTGCTCGCGCGGGCGGGTTTCCTTCAGCGCCGTGGCCACCAGCAGCAGGCCGAGCAGCGCCGCGCCCATCACCGTCCAGAAGATGCCGCGCCAGCTCGCCAGCGCGATCACCAGGCTGCCGGTCAGCGGCGCCAGCACGGGCGAGACGCTGAACACCAGCATCAGCAGCGCCATCAGCCGCGCCGCGTCGGTGCCGGTGTGCATGTCGCGCACGATCGCGCGCGGCACCACCATGCCGGCGCAGGCGCCCAACCCCTGGATGAAGCGGAACACGATCAGCAGATGGATGTTCGGCGCCAGCGCGCAGCCCACGCTGCCCAGCGCGAACAGCACCAGGCCGAAGTAAATCGGCGGTTTGCGCCCCACCATGTCCGACACCGGGCCGTAGATCAGCTGGCCGACGCCGAGCGAGATGAAGAACGCCATCAGGCTGGCCTGCACCAGGCGCACGTCGGCATGCAGGCTCTGCTGGATGGTGGGCAGCGCCGGCAGGTACATGTCGATGGCGAACGGGCCGATCGCCGAGAGCAGGCCGAGAATCAGCGCCGCCCCGAGAAAACGGGAAGTCATGAATCGATGTCCTTGCGAGGAGGGCCGCGGCGATGCGCCGCCGGTCCGGTGCCGCCCGGGAATCACCGCATCGGGCATGCGGGAGGGCAAGGCGATGAATAAGGCATGCGGCGGGATAACTCAAGCCCTGCCCGTCTCCGATCGCGCCGTACGTGTCGGGTCACCAGGTGCTGCAGGCACCGCACCGCCACGCGCGGCCGGCACTGCCTGCACCGCCCGGCCTAGACGGTGGCATCCATGAGGCTGGCCTCCTTGGCCTGGACGCAGGGCTCGTGACCGCAGTCACAATACGCCGTCTGCTCCTCGGGCGTGGTCGCGGCGGCCTCGCGGCAATAGTCGCTGCAGTATTCGCTTCCGCTCGGCACGGTGCAGCGGCAGGAGGCGTGGCCGCAACGGGCATCGTTGTCGGACATGGTCGTTCTCCGCGTGCGTCGACACGGGTTCCACCGTGGCAGAGGCGCCGTCCAGCAGGCGTGAACCGCCGGCGCGACGCACGATGCGGGAAGCGGGATCGTCCGGCGCACGGCTCGTTCGATCGGGGCGGAAAACATCGCGCAGGGCCCGCCTGTCCCACCGATGTCCGCAAGTTTTTATCGTCCCGACGCCGCCCAAGTGCGCACAAGGCCTGTAACGGTCGAGGATTCACGCAGCGAGGTATACCCTCCACGTTCACCCACCATGGAGTCCCGTCATGCCCAGCAACCGCCTCCGCATCCTCACCCTGGCCGCGGCGCTGCTCGCCGCGGGCGGCGCCTCGGCGCAGAGCCTGGACAAGCTCAAGAGCCAGGCCGGCGGCCTGCTTTCCTCGCATGGCTCGGGCTCGTCGCTGCCTTCGCTGTCCTCGCTCGGCAGCGCCCAGAACGCCGCCGGCGTGCTGGGCTACTGCCAGAAGAACGGCTACCTGCCCAGCGCCAGCTCCACGCTGAAGGACAAGCTGCTCGGCAGCCTCGGCGGTTCGCAGAAGGCCAGCGCGTCGAGCCCATACCAGCAGGGCCTGAGCGGCGTCCTGCAAGGCGGCGACGGGCAGCAGTTCAGCCTGGGCGACTTCAAGGGCAAGATCGCCAAGCAGCTGTGCAAGACCGTGGCCGACAAGGCCGCGTCCTCCTTCCTCGGCGGCTGACGAGGCGTCGGGAAAGCATCCCTGAAAAAAGCCGCCCGGCCACGGCAGTGGCCGGACGGCAGCGTTTCGGGGAGCTGGAGGGCAGCGGACGAAACGCAAAATGCCCAGGGGGCGCCGGCCGGCCGCGAGGGCAGCCGACCGGCGGGGCTCAGTGCGCCGCAGCGGGCTTGTGGGGGCCTTCGCCCTCCACGCGGCGATAAAGTTCCTGCCAGTCCACGATCAGCTCGCTGCCGTGCCGGGTGGCGTTGCGCCCCCAGTCGCGCAGCAGTTCAAGGCTGGCCTGGTCGACGTGGTGCAGGCGGTCCAGCACCAGCCTGAGGCGGGTGTTGGGCGGCACCTGCTCCAGCGTGCGCGCCATCGAGGGCACCTTGAGGAAGGTGGCCGAGCCTTCCAGGTGCAGCGAGGCGTGGCCCGGCTCGTCGTGGTGGTCGAGGCCGACCTTGAGCCGCGAGGACAGCAGCGAGAGGCGGAACAGCGACAGCCCGAAGCCGATCAGCACGCCGGTCAGGAGATCGGTGGCGACGATGGCGACGGTGGTGGCCACGTAGATCGCCGCCGTGCCCTTGCCGTAGGCGGCCAGGGCCTTCACCTGCTTGAAGTTGACCATCTTGATGCCGGTGTAGACCAGGATGCCGGCCAGGCAGGACACCGGCGTCATGCGCATCAGCCACGGCAACAGCAGCGCGAACACCAGGATCCACGCGCCGTGCAGGATCGCCGCCATGCGCGTGACCGAGCCGGCCTGCACGTTGGCCGCGCTGCGCACGATCACGCCGGTCATCGGCAAGGCGCCGAGGAAGCCGCAGAGCAGGTTGCCCACGCCCTGCGCGGTCAGCTCGCGGTCGTAGTGGGTGCGCGGGCCGTCGTGCATGCGATCCACCGCCGCCGCCGACAGCAGCGTCTCCGCACTGGCGATGAAGGCGAAGGTGATCGCCGAGACGATCAGCGAGGGCTCGATCAGGCCGCCCAGGCTGGCGAAGCTCGGCAGCGACACCGCCGCGAACAGGTTGGACGGCACGTCCACCTTCTTCACGTCGAGGCCGGCCAGCTGCACCACTGCGGTCAGCGCCACCACCGCGAGCAGCGCACCGGGCACGAAGCGCAGCCTGGCCGGGCGCAGCTTCTCCCAGCCCAGCATGATGGCGATGGTGGCCAGACCGATCAGCAGCGCGGCGAGGCCGCTGCCGCCGCCGACGGCATCGAACAGCGCCGCCGGCAGCGCGGCGAAGTTCTCCAGGCCGCGGGCCTTGGGCAGCGCATCCATCAGCACGTGCGACTGCGAGGCCACGATCAGGATGCCGATGCCCGAGAGCATGCCCGCCACCACCGCCGGCGAGGTCATGCGGAACCAGATGCCGACCCGGCACAGGCCGGCGGCGATCTGGATCAGGCCGGCCAGCAGCACCACCGGCCCCAGCGCGGCCACGCCATGCTCGCGCACCAGCTCGAACACCAGCACCGCGAGGCCCGCCGCCGGGCCGCTCACCTGCAGGGGCGAGCCGGCGATGGCGCCGACCACGACGCCGCCGACGATGCCGGTGATCAGGCCCGCCGCCGGCGGCATGCCCGAGGCGATGGCGATGCCCATGCACAAGGGCAGCGCCACCAGGAACACCACGACCGAACCCAGCAGGTCGCGACCGAACAAGCCTTGTGAGAAGTACGCGCGCATGGTCGTGGCCTCCTTCGGTCAGGCGAGCGCTTCGGCCACGGCCTGGGCCAGCCGCGGACGCGGCGTGGCCTCCGGCATCGGGCAGACGTTGGGCAGCAGGGGCACGAACTTGCCCAGCTTGGCGTCGAAGGCGCGGATCTCGCCGTGCTCGATGTCGTAAACCCAGCCGTGGATGCGCAAGGTGCCGCGCGCCAGCCGCGCCGCCACGGCGGGCTGGGTGCGCAGGTGGTCGAGCTGCGCCACCACGTTCTCCTCGGTGAGGCACTTGAGCACGTCGTGGCCGCACAGCTCGGGGTCGTGCTGGGCGACCACGTGGCGCGCGGTCTCGGCATGGTGCAGCCAGGTTGCCACCGCGGGCTTGTCGGCCACGTGCTCGGGATGCAGCACGGCCTTCATCGCGCCGCAGTCGGAGTGGCCGCAGATCACGATGTTCTGCACCTCCAGCGCCTGCACGGCGTATTCGATCGCGGCGATCACGCCGCCCACGAACTGGCCGTAGGGCGGCACGATGTTACCCACGTTGCGGCTGACGAACAGCTCGCCGGGCTGGGTGGAGAAGATCATCTCCGGCATCACGCGCGAGTCGGCGCAGGTGATGAACATGGTGTGCGGGTTCTGGCCGTGGGCGAGTTTCTTGAACAGCTCGCGCTGCTGCGGAAAGACCTCGCGGCGGAATTGGTCGAAACCTTCGATCAGACGTTCCATGGGTAGGCTCTCAAGTCAAACGGATGGGGAGGCCGATGCGGGAGGGCATCGACGGGACGTGGAAGTGCGGGGAGCCACGCGGCAGGCGGACGCCGGCGCCTACGCGGCGCAGCGCTCTTGCATGCCGGAAACGGGAATGGCGCGCGACGGACACTCGCCTGGAATCAGGCCAGCATCGGGCGACGCCGGGGCGTCAGACTGAGGGAGGACGCGGGTCCTGGCCGATCGGGCTGCTCACCAGCGCGGGCGCGACCCGCGGCAGTTCGGCCGATACGGTGGAAGCGAGGTGCAGCACGAAATGCTCGGGGAGCGCCAGCGTGTCGTCGCTGGAGTTGTCTTCCGAGACGCTGGGGGCGCCGTCGTCGCTGGAGGCGTCGCCGCCGGGTGCCAGGTCGGTGGACACGACGTGCTGGGCATACCCGGTCGTACCCGAGTGCCCCGCGTGCGACGCAGCATGGTTCCCCACCGCCATGGCGTTGCCGAGCAGCAGCATGCTCCACAGGAGCACGAGGCTGGCAATGACGTTGGCGCGGCGGAGGACCATGGATGGAAACCTACGGGACTGTCCAGTCAATAGCAAGTGCTGCATCGCAAAATTCTGCGCACCGGCCGAAGCCGTTCACGGCACGATGCAGCGCGGCGCATCGCCGCGTCGGCGAGCCTCACACGTCGACGTTTAAGATCGGCATAAGACTGATCGCGCATCATGAAAATGGTTCCCCCGCCGCCGCGCCGGCCGCCCCATGACAGACAGGTAGAGAGATCCGTGCACATCTTGCTCGTGGAAGACGATGCCCAGCTCGGCGAGGCGATCCGCCACGCCCTGGAGCAGCAGTCCTATGCGGTGACCTGGCTGCGCCACGGCAGCGAGGCCATGGCCGCGCTGCGCGACCAGTCCGCCGACGTGATGCTGCTCGACCTCGGCCTGCCCGACAAGGACGGCCTCGAAGTGCTGAAGGAGGCGCGGCGCCAGGGCAACCGCATCCCGGTGCTGATCATGACCGCGCGCGACGCGCTGGAGACGCGCATCCGCGGCCTCGACATCGGCGCCGACGACTACCTGGTCAAGCCGTTCCACCTCGAAGAGCTGGCCGCGCGCATCCGCTCGCTCACCCGCCGCGCGCAGGGGCTGGCCGACAGCACGGTGGAGGTGGGCGAGCTGCGCCTCAACCTCGCCACCAACGAGGTGGCCTATCGCGGCGAGAACGTGGTGCTGACGCGGCGCGAGTTCGCCCTGCTGCGCGTGCTGATGGAGCGCGCCGGCCGCATCGTGCGCCGCGAGAGCCTGGAGAACTCGGTGTACGGCCTGGACACCTCGGTGGAGAGCAACGCGCTGGAGGTGCAGGTGCACTGGCTGCGCCGCAAGCTGAGCCCGGAGGTGATCCACACCGTGCGCGGCGTCGGCTACATGATCCCGCGCGAACCCAAGTGAGGATGAAGCCCTTCAGCCTGCGCGGCCGCCTGACCTGGCTGGTGATCGCCGTGCAGCTGCTGGTGCTGATCCCGTTGGGGCTGATCAGCTACCAGCGCGAGCGGCGCGAGATGAACGAGCTATTGGACGGCCGCCTGGCCCAGGCCGGCCACACCCTCGCCGCGCTGGTGCAGAACAACGAGCCCTCGGCCTTCTTCGAGCCGGCCGGCAAGGTGGTGGCACCGGCCACCAAGGCCACCGACGCGATGGTGGTGTCGGTGCGCAACCAGAACTTCGAGCCGGAGGGCGGCTTCCAGGTCTACGACACCTTCCACCGGCTGATCATCGCCACCTCGAACCTGCAGGACCTGCCCTCGCCCACCTCGCTGGACTTCGGCTTCCGCGACATCGTCCACGACGGCACCCGCTGGCGGGTGTACACCTTCCTCAGCCACAAGGGCCTCACCGTGCGCATCGGTGAGCGCGAGGACAACCGCCAGGACATCACCCGCGGCCTGATGCTGGAGCACGGCCTGCCGCTGCTGCTCGGCCTGCCGCTGCTGGCGATCCTGGCCGGCTGGGCGGTGCAACGCGGCCTGCGCCCGCTGTCGCTGCTCACCCAGCGCCTGGCCGAGCGCACGCCGGGCAGCCGCCAGCCGGTCGCCATCGGCGATTCGCCGCACGAGATCAAGCCGCTGGTGGCCACGCTCAACCAGCAGTTGCAGCGGCTGGAGGACGTGATCGAGCGCGAGCACCGCTTCAACGCCGACGTGGCGCACGAGCTGCGCACGCCGCTCACCGCAGCGGTGATCCACCTGGAAAGCGCCAGCCTCACCAACAACCCGCTCGACGCGCGCTTCGACCTGGACAAGGCGCAGCAGAGCCTGGCGCGGCTGGCCCGGCGCATCGAGCAGATCCTGGCCCTGGCGCGGCTCGAAGCCGGCGCCGCCGCCCGCGACCGCAGCCCGATGGACCTGGTGGCCGTCGCCACCGAGGTGATCGAGGAAATGGCGCCGCTGATCGCGGGCAAGGACATCGAGCTCAGCCTGGTCAACGATGCGCCGAAGCTCCTCGTGCAAGGCCACGAGGCGGCGCTGTTCGCGCTGTTCCGCAACCTGATCGAGAACGCGCTGCGCTATGCCTCCACCGGCGGCCAGGTCGAGGTGTCGCTGAAGTCCACCGCGACCGCCGCGGTGATCGACATCAGCGACGACGGCCCCGGCATTCCCGCCGACCGCCGCGAGGTGGTGTTCGACCGCTTCCACCGCGAGAGCCGCGCGGAGTCGCCGGGCTACGGCCTGGGGCTCAGCATCGTGCGGCGCGCAGCGCAGCTGCACGATGCGCGGATCGAGCTGTTCGACTCGACGTTCGGGCATGGACTGCATGTGCGCATCACGCTGCCGCTGACGGCGCAGGGCTAGAGTTGGTCGCGGTCTTGCCGCGCCGATGCGGTGGGGCGATGGGGCGTGTTTTTGCGGTGGCCAAGGGGGCGCGGGGACGCAGCGCTTTCGATCTTGCTCGTCGCTCTTGCTCGTCGCTCTTGCTCGTCGTTCCGGCATAGGCCGGAGGCGCTTCACCACAGCGAAGCTAGTCATCCGGCACCACACGTTCGTTTTTTGAAGCGAAACGTTGATGCGATCTGGCCGGCCGTTGGCCGGGGGTTTCGCTCCCCTGCCGGGGAGCGAGTTACTTTTCTTTGCTTGCCCA
>NZ_LFQR01000011.1 GCF_001182895.1 Frateuria defendens
CGATGGCGGCCAGTGCCTCGCCGAGGGAGCGCAGGCCGTGGCGCAGGGCGAGCAGGCATCCGGCCAGGATGGGTTTGAGGGTGCCCAGGGCGTAGGTGCGGTTGGGGCGCGAGTCCGGCTCGGGGTGCAGGGCTTGCGGATCGGCCGCGGCGGCCAGCAGCACGTGCAGGTTGTCGGCCAGGACCTTGGCGGCGAAGTCCTGCTGCAAGGCCAGGTGGGTCAGGCCGCTGGCCGCCTCCAGGCGCAGGCGGTGCTTGAGGCGCTTGAAGGCTTCTTCCACGCGCCAGCGGCGGTGGTAGAGCGCGCCGAAGTCGGCGGCCGGATGGCGTTGGGGATCGAGCAGCGAGGTCATCAGCACGCGCACCGAGCCGGCAGGAGTGACATCGCGCACCAGGCGCACCTGGGTGGGCGTGCGCTGGAGTTCGTAATCGGCCGCATCGCGGGCCTTGGGTGCGGCCAGGGTAACGAGGGCCTCGGCCTGGCCACTGCGTAGGAAGTGCTTGACCACGTGCCAGCCGGTGGCATCCACGCGCATGCAGAAGTCAATGCCGCGCTGGACCAGGCAGGCGGCCAGCCAGTTGCCCGGATAGCCGCGATCGAGCACGAGCAGGTCGTGTCCGGGGACCAGATCATCCAGGGCTTCGAACAGCATCTGCCGCTCGCAGCCATCGG
>NZ_LFQR01000110.1 GCF_001182895.1 Frateuria defendens
CTCCGGCCCCAGCGGACCGGCCAGCGTCTGCAGGCTGCTCGGCGCGCCGGGGTCGAGCGCCTCGACCGGCGCGTAGCCCCAGGCCATCAGCTGCTCCAGCGGCCACTGCGGCGTGGCGTCCTTCACCGCCACCGCCCTGGCCGCCGCGTCGGGCTGCGCGCGCGCGGCCACCGGGCCGCCGTCCACCCAGCCGTGCTTGGCGAAATAGTTGGCCACGCTGGCGAGGATGTCGGGCAGCGAGTTCTTGAGGTCGATGCGGCCGTCGCCGTCCTCGTCCACGCCGAAGTCGCGGATGCTGGAGGGCATGAACTGGCCCCAGCCCTGCGCGCCCGCGTAGGAACCGGTGAGCGTATCCAGCGGGCCGCCGAGGTGGCCGTCGGGCAGCTCCAGCAGGGTCTTGAGCTGCTCGCGGAAGAACGCCGCGCGCGGCGGGTAGT
>NZ_LFQR01000111.1 GCF_001182895.1 Frateuria defendens
GCCGCGCGAATACCTGCTGCTCGAATACCTGATGCGCCATGCCGGCCAGGTGGTCACCCGCAGCATGCTGATGGAAGCGGTGTGGGACTACGACTTCGACCCGCAGGGCGCGGTGGTGGACATGCACGTGCACCGCCTGCGCCGCAAGATCGAGCAGGGCGCCGCACCGCTGCTGCACACGCTGCCGGGCGTGGGCTACATGCTCGCCGAGCGGCCGCCGGCGGGTTGAGCGCCAGGGGCAGGGCCAGACCGTGATCGGGCCCCCTCGTGATCAGCCGCGGCCCTGCCCCTGCGAAGCCAGCGCACCGGCGAGGGCGCAGACGACCTGCGAAGCCGCCATGCCGGCGCAGGCTGGCATCCCACGGCACCGCGCTCCAGGCGTCGACAACGCTGCCGCCCCGGCCTGTGCCTGTGTCTGTGTCTGTGCCTGTGCCTGTGCCGTGTGATGCGAGTGCCATGAGCGCCCCGGCCGATCCATCGCATTAACGGTTTTTAATGCGACGGCAAAGCCATCGGCATGCACCCTCGCGCATGCTTGCGCCAGCGGTGCGGATGGCCTGGGCCAGTGCGCGCCGCTGACTCTTCTCCACGGATCTGCCCCATGGTTTCCCAAGCTGCCCCGCAACCGGCGCCCGCGCCACGGCGCACACGCCGGCTCGTGCTGACGATCGTCGTGGCCCTGGCCGCGCTGGTGCCCGCGCTGTTCTACGTGCAGCGCTCCAAGGCCAAGGCGCCGGCCAGCACGCCGCCGCCGGCGGTGCCGGTGAGCGTGGGCCAGGCCGGGCGGCGCGACGTGCCGGAGTGGGCGCGGGGCCTGGGCACCGTGCAGGCGCTCAACGTGGTGACGGTGAAGAGCCGCGTGGACGGCCAGCTCGACCGCATCGCCTTCGTCGAGGGCCAGATGGTGAAGGCCGGCGACCTGCTGGCGCAGATCGACCCGCGCCCGTTCCAGGTCGCGCTGGCCCAGGCCGAGGCCAACCAGCGCAAGGACGACGCCCAGCGCGCCAACGCACAAACCGACCTCAAGCGCTACGCCGAGCTGGCCAAGATGCAGGTGGTGCCGGCGCAGCAGCTCGACGCGCAGCAGGCGCAGGCGCAGTCGCTGCTGGCCACCGTGGCGGCCGACCGCAGCGCGGCGGACAACGCGCGGCTGCAGCTTGGCTTCACCCGCATCGTCGCGCCGATCAGCGGCCGCGTGGGCCAGCGCCTGGTGGACCAGGGCAGCCAGGTGCATGCGAGCGACACCACCGGCCTCGTCACCATTACCCAGCTCGAACCGATCACGGTGACCTTCCTGGTGCCGCAGGACGCGCTGCCCGCGGTGATGCGCGCCGGGCGCGCCGGCGCGGCCAGGGTCGAGGTGGATACGCGCGACGGCCGCCTGCACCTGGCCGACGGCACGCTGGTGTACGTGGACAGCCAGGTGGACCCGGCCAGCGGGCAGATCCTGCTCAAGGCGCAGTTCGCCAATGCCGACCACGCGCTGTGGCCGGGCGAACTGGTGTCGGCGCGGCTGCTGCTGCAAGTGCACCCGCAGGCGGTGGTGGTGCCCGCGCAGGCGGTGCAGCGCGACCAGAACGGCGCCTACCTCTACGTGGTCGGTGCCGGCCGCACGGCGCAGCCGCGGCCGGTGCGGCTGGGCCCGGCGGACGGCGGTACGCAGGTGATCGAGAGCGGCGTGAGCGCGGGCGACACGGTGGTGCTCGACGGCCAGTCGCGGCTCACCGCCGGCAGCCGGGTCAGCTTCGCCGCGGCCGCGGCGGCCGACAGCGCCGGGGCCGCGGCGCCATGAGTTTCTCCAACGTCTTTATCCGCCGTCGCATCGGCAGCAGCCTGCTGGCGATCGGTCTGGTGCTGGTGGGCCTGGTGGCCTACCGTCTGCTGCCGGTGGCGCCGCTGCCGCAGGTGGACTTCCCCACCATCGCGGTGAGCGCCAGCCTGCCAGGCGCGAGCGCGGAGACCATGGCCTCCTCGGTGGCCACGCCGCTGGAGCGCTCGCTCGCCAACGTGCCCGGCGTGACCGAGATGACCTCGGCCAGCTCGCTCGGCACCACCCAGATCGTGTTGCAGTTCGATCTCTCGGAGGACATCAACGGCGCCGCGCAGGACGTGCAGACGGCGATCAACGCCGCCGGCGGCCTGCTGCCCAAGAACCTGCCCAACCCGCCCACCTACCACAAGGTGAACCCGGCGGACTTCACCCTCATGTCGATCGCGCTCACCTCGGACACGCTGCCGCTGACCGAGCTGGACCGCTACATGGAGGACTTCATCGCCCCGCAGGTGTCGCAGATGCCCGGCGTGGGCCTGGTGGACTTCCACGGCCAGCAGCGCCCGGCGGTGCGCATCCGGCTCGATCCGGACAAGGTCGCCGCGCTCGGCCTCACCCTCGACGACGTGCGCAGCACGGTGGGCGCGCAGACGGTGAACGCGCCCAAGGGCACGCTGGACGGCCCGCACCAGGCCATCGTGCTCGACAGCACCGACCAGATCATCAACCCCACCGCCTACGCCAACATGGTGGTGGCCTACCGCAACGGCGCCGCGGTGCGCGTGCGCGATCTCGGCCAGGTGACGGAGGCCGCCGAGGACGTGCGCCAGGCGGCGTGGCTGCAGGGCAAGCGCGCCATCATCATGGACGTGCACAAGCAGGCCGGCTACAACGTGGTCGATACCATCGACGCGATCAAGGCGCGCCTGCCCGCGCTCACCGCCGGCATCCCGCCCTCGGTGAAGGTGCAGGTGGTGGGCGACCGCACGCAGACCATCCAGGCCTCGGTGGACGACGTGCAGCGCACCATGCTGATCACCGTGGCGCTGGTGGTGGCGGTGATCGCGGGCTTCCTGCGCAACCTGTGGGCCACGGTGATCCCCAGCCTCACCATCCCGCTGTCGCTGATCGCCACCTTCGGCGTGATGTACCTGCTCGGCTACAGCCTGGACAACCTCTCGCTGATGGGCCTGACCATCGCGGTGGGCTTCGTGGTGGACGACGCCATCGTGGTGATCGAGAACGTGGTGCGCCACATGGAGCTGGGCAAGCCGCCGGTGCAGGCGGCCATCGACGGCACCGCGGAGGTGGGCTTCACCATCGTCTCGATGACCATCTCGCTGATCGCGGTATTCATCCCGATCCTCCTGATGGGCGGCATCGTCGGCCGGCTGTTCCGCGAGTTCGCGGTGACGGTGGCGGTCACCATCGTGGTCTCGGGCGTCGTCTCGCTCACGGTGACGCCGATGCTGTGTGGCTGGCTGATCCGGCCCGAGCACGGCAAGGCGCACGGCCGCGTGTACCTCGCCTTCGAGCGCTTCTTCGAGGGCATGACGCGCGCCTACGTGCGCACGCTGGACGTGGCGCTCGGCCACCGCCGGCTGGTGCTCGGCGTGGCGATGGCCACCTTCGCCGCCACCGTGGCGCTGTACGTGGCGATCCCCAAGGGCTTCTTCCCGCAGGAGGACGCGGGCCTGATCATCGGTCGCGCGCTGGCCTCCTCCAGCATCTCCTACGAGGCGATGTCCGCGCGCATCCAGCAGCTGGGCGAGATCGTGCGCAAGGACCCGGCGGTGGACAACGTGTACTTCTGGATCGGCCCCAACCCGACCCTGAGCCAGGGCCGCCTGATGATCAACCTCAAGCCCTTCGACCAGCGCACCGACACGGCGGACGCGGTGATGGCGCGCCTGCGCCGCGCCACCCGCGACGTGGAGGGCGTGCAGCTGCAGATGCAGGTGCGCCAGGACATCCAGGTGGGCGGGCGCATCAGCGCGGCGCAGTACCAGTACACCCTGCAGGACGCCGACATCGCCGAGCTCGGCCACTGGTCCGACGCGCTGGCGGCGAAGATGCGCGCCATGCCGGCGCTGCGCGACATCTCCAGCGACAGCCAGCCCGGCGCGCTCACCACCACGCTCGACATCGACCGCGACACCGCCTCGCGCCTGGGCGTGAGCGTGCAGGCCATCGACGACGTGCTCTACGACGCCTTCGGCCAGCGCCAGGTGGCCACGCTGTTCACCCAGACCAACCAGTACCACGTGGTGGAAGAGGTGGACCCGCGCTTCCAGCTCGACACCGAGGCGCTCTCGCACCTCTACGCGCGCTCCGCGCTCGGCGGCCAGCTGGTGCCGCTCAGCCTGCTGGCGCGGGTGGAGAACGGGGTGTCGCCGATCACGGTGAACCACCAGGGGCTGTTCCCGGCCATCACGCTGTCCTTCAACCTCGCGCCGGGCTACTCGCTGGGCGACGCGGTGAACGAAATCAATGCGGCCGAGCGGAGCATGGGCATGCCGGCCACCGTCACCGGCTCCTTCCAGGGCACCGCGCAGGCGTTCCAGAGTTCGCTGCGCAGCCAGCCGTGGCTGATCCTGGCCGCGCTGGTGGTGGTCTACATCGTGCTCGGCGTGCTCTACGAGAGCGCCATCCACCCGCTCACCATCATCTCCACCTTGCCCTCGGCCGGCGTCGGCGCGCTGCTGGCGCTGCGGCTGTTCGGGCAGGACCTGTCGGTGATGGGCATGATCGGCATCATTCTCTTGATCGGCATCGTCAAGAAGAACGCGATCATGATGATCGATTTCGCGCTGGAGGCCGAGCGCGGCGGCCTGCCGCCGCTGGAGGCGATCCGCCAGGGCTGCGCGCTGCGCTTCCGCCCGATCATGATGACCACCATGGCCGCGCTGCTCGGCGCGCTGCCGCTGGCGCTGGGCCACGGCGCGGGCGCGGAATTGCGCGTGCCGCTGGGCATCTCCATCGTGGGCGGCCTGATCCTCTCGCAGTTGCTCACGCTGTACACCACGCCGGTGATCTACCTGTGGTTCGATCGCTTTGCGCGGAGCAAGGGGGCGGTGGAGGCGGGTGGTGGCGCGAGCGCGCTCGCGTTCGAGCGCAAGGGGTAAGCGGACGATGCGGAGCATGAGCTATCGTTCGTGTAGGAAAGGATCTCGTTAGCTGAGGGAGCTGGACGCATGGCGATACACATCAAGCAGGGGGACGAGGCCAAGCGGGCCTTGCTCGGCGCTACGACTTCAGCCCGATGATGTATACGGTTGCTCCGCGGGAGGGCGAGATCGTCTGTTGTTGCGGCAGCCCTATTCGAGCCGGGCGGCGCTACTACCTGTTCCGGGCGACGCCCAAGGGGCCAGGCGCGGAGCCGGACGTCTGCTACGCAGGGAGCGGCTGCGGTGCGAGCTTCTACCGGCTCGCCGTCAACCAACCGATCGTGCCGGTGCGATTTCAGAATCCGCTCAACGTGCTCGTCCAGGATCAGGCGCCGCCACATGCGGGCGGCGGCGCGCACGGCGGCGGAGGCGGAGGCAGACGCCGTGTCATGTCGCCTCTCAACCAAGAGGCGAGCGTGGTTGTGACACTGCTCCTTCAATGGGTAAAACCCCGATCGGGTTCGCTGATCGAGAAGCTGTCGGTGCAGATCAACCAGCAACCTGGTGATGACCTGCGCCTCATAGAGCTGAAGTCGCTCAACACCCTGGTCCATCGCAACGCGGCCAGCGTCGGCGGCCAGTTGGCCGGCATCGTAGCGGGGCTTGCGCAGCGCTACGGCATCAATCCGGTGCCGAACGGTCCGGCTGTGCCGCTGATCCGCGGCATCCTCGCCGCGGCGGACGTTCCCAGCCACCTCTGAGCTGGCGCGTCTTTTAGCCCCGGCGCGGCACGAAGCGCAGCGCCACCGCGTTCATGCAGTAGCGCAGCCCCGTCGGCCGCGGGCCGTCGTCGAAGACGTGGCCGAGGTGGCTGTCGCAGCCGGCGCAGCTCACGGCGATGCGCTCCCAGCCGAAGCTGGTGTCGCGCGTCTCGATCACGTTGCGTCTGGCGATGGGCTGCCAGAAGCTCGGCCAGCCGGTGCCGGAGTCGAACTGCGTGGCGGCGTCGAACAGCGCCGTGTCGCAGCCGGGGCAGCGATAGAGGCCGGGCACGGCGGGCTTATCGTGCGGGCCGCTGAAGGCGCGCTCGGTGCCGGCGCGGCGCATCACGTAGAAGGCTTCGTCGGAGAGCCGCGCGTGCCATTGCGCGTCGGTCAGCACCAGCTTGTGCACATGGCAGGGGCCGAGGTCGTGGCCGTCGTCGGCGAAGCATTCGAGCAGCAGGTCCTCGCCCGCCGTGGTGGCGGGCGGCATGGCGGCCAGGCCGTCGCCGGCCGGGCGGCGCGCGCGCCACAGCAGGCCGCCCGCGGCCAGCGCGGCGCCGCCGGCCAGCAGCGCGGCGAGGAAGCGGCGGCGCTCCGTCGCCATCAGTTCGTTGGTACGCGAAGTCATGGTTGCCTCCATGGGGTGCTCCCGCTCAGCCGAAGGTGAAGGCGTAGGCGCGCACGCCCGGGTCGTCGAACTCGATCCGGAACGTGCGCTCGTCGGTGCCGGCGCGCTGGCGCACCAGCTGGTACAGGCGCTGCTCGGTGACGGTGCCGCGGCCGTCGGCATCCACGTCCATGCCGTGGTCGGCGCCGGGCGCCTGGCCGTCCAGGGTGATGCGGAAACGTACCGGCTTGCCGTCTGCACCGGGGCCGAGCACCAGGTGCAGGTCGCGGCCGCGGAAGCGGTAGACGATGCGCCCGCCGGCGCGGTCGAGCTGGGCGTTCTCCTCGTGCACCGTCCAATGGCCGTCGAGCGACCAGTGGTCGGCGGCGAGCGCGGCGGGGGCGCGGTAGCTCCCGCTCTCCTCGCGCGCCACCTGGCCGCCGTCGAAGTGCTCGGCGCGGGCGTAGCCCACGTAGGTCTCCGGCGACATGGCACGGCTGTAGGAGGCGGCCGCCTGCGCGCCTGCGGCACCGGGCCGCACGTAGCCGCCGGGCAAGTCCTTGTGGCCGGCTTCGGCGAGCAGCTCGCGGATCACGTCCTCGCTGTGCTCGTACTCGCCCTCGCCGAAGTGGTGCGCGCGGATGCGGCCCTGCGCATCGATGAAGTAGTGCGCCGGCCAGTATTCGTTGTTGAAGCCCTGCCAGATCGCGTAGCCGTTATCGAGCGCGACGGGGTAGGCCACGCCCAGTTCCTTCACCGCGCGCGCCACGTTGGCCGGCTCCTTCTCGAAGGCGAATTCCGGCGCGTGCACGCCGATCACCACCAGGCCGTGGTCCTTGTACTTGTCGTACCAGGCCTCGACGTAGGGCAGCGAGCGCAGGCAGTTGATGCAGGAGTAGGTCCAGAAATCCACCAGCACCACTTTGCCGCGCAGCGCCGCGCGGTCGAGCGGCGCGCTGTTGAGCCATTGCGTGGCGCCGGCCAGCGAGGGCAGCTCGCCTTCCACCGGCAGCGGCGCACCGGCCGCCCGCGCGGGCTCGGGGCGGGGCGCCGGGCGCGCCGCGTCGAGCAGGCGCTGTTCGAAGCGGCTGGTGCTGGCGAGGGAGAGGCGGGTGAGCAGGCCGGTGTCCAGGCCCAGCGCGATCGCCGCCACGCCGGCCAGCACCAGCGCGCCGAGCGCGCGGCGCACCCATTCGCCGGCGCCGAGCGAGCGCTTCATCAGCGCGAACACCTTGCCGCCCACCAGCAGCGCCAGCGCCAGCGAGGTGGCGGCGCCCAGCGCGTAGGTGAGCAGCAGCAGCGTGGTCGCCACGCTGGCGCCCTTGAGCGCGGCGCCGGTGAGCAGCAGGCCGAGGATCGGCCCCGCGCACGGCGCCCACAGCAGGCCGGTGGCGATGCCCAGGCCCGCGGCCGACCACGCCGAATCCTGGTCGTGTTCCGTCCGCTGCGTGAGCCGGTTGCCCAGCGCCACGAACGGGCGCGCCACCCACTCGGCCACGCGGCTGGAGAGCAGGGTGAGGCCGAGCAGCGCCAGCACCACCAGCGCCGCCAGGCGGCCGTACTGGTTGGCGCGGACGGCCCAGCCGCCGCCCACCGCGGCCAGCGTCGCCACCAGGGCGAAGGTGAGCGCCATGCCCAGCAGCATCGGCAGGCCGTTGCGCGCGAAGGGGCGGTCGGCGCGGGCGAACACGAACGGCAGCACCGGCAGGATGCAGGGGCTCAGGATGGTCAGCACGCCGCCGAGGTAGGCGAGGATCAGCACGATCATGACGGAAAGATTCCGAAGGGGATGCGTCAGCTTATTCGCCGCCGCGGCCCCCGCGGTTACACCGGCGTGTGCGCGGCCGCGACGTAACGCGGCGGCGTCGCGGAGCGAAAGAACCGGCATGGCTCACGAGGAGGCGACCGTGCCGGGCTTGACCGCCACCGCCACGATGGTTCTAGATGGCTCTCTTGTTCCGAGGGAGAGCGCCGCGCGCGCCGTGAAAGCCGAGCCTGCCCATGCCAGCGAAAGCAGCGACCAGCGCCGCGTCGCGTGGATGGCCGCGGCCCAGGCCGGCGACCGCCGCGCCTACGAGCGCGTGCTGGCCGACGCGATCCCGCTGATCCGCGCGGTGGCGCGCCGGCAGGGCGTGCATGGCGAACTGGTCGAGGACGTGGTGCAGGAGACGCTGATCACCATGCACCGCGTGCGCCATACCTACGATCCCGCGCGCTCCTTCGACGCCTGGCTCGCCGCGCTGGCGTCCCGCCGCGCCATCGATGCCCTGCGCGGCGCGGGCCGCCGCGACCGGCGCGAGATCGGCGACGAGAAGGCGCTGGAGCGCTACGCGGAGGTGGAACTGGACGCCAGCAGCGAGACCGAGCGCGCGCAGCGGGCGCACCGCCTGCACAAGGCGATCGAGGAACTGCCGCCCGGCCAGCGCGAGGCGGTCGAGCAGCTCGGCCTCAAGGAGCGCTCGCTGGCCGAGGCCGCCGCCCACACCGGACGCAGTGCCGGCGCGCTGAAAGTGAACCTGCACCGCGCCTTGAAGGCCTTGCGCGGCCGCCTGCACGGGGAGCCTTGAGCACCATGTCCGACCCGCGTTCCCACCACAGCCTGATCGCCGCGCTCGGCGCCGAGCTGGCGCCGGTGCGCCGGCTGCGTCCGCCCTGGCTGCGCACGCTGGGCTGGCTGGCGGTAGTGGCGCTGATTGCCGCCGGCCTGCTGCTGCACTACGGCAGCGCGCCCATGCTGCAGCGCTGGCGGGGCGCACCGGACCTGGCCTGGGCCGGCCTGGGCGCGGTGCTGACCGCGGTCGCCGCCGCCTGGGCCGCGTTCGCGCTGGCCGTGCCCGGTCGCCGCGCCGCCTTGGCCTGGCTGCCGCTGCCGGGCGTGCTGCTGTGGCTGGGCGCGAGCGGGCTGGGCTGCCTGCAGGGCTGGATTGCGCCGGGCGACCATGCGGTCGGCGAGCACGTCATTCCGGATTGCCTGCGCTTCATCGTCGGCTTCTCGGTGCCGCTGTCGGTGCTGCTGGTGTGGCTGCTGCGCCGCGCCGCGCCGCTGCGGCCGGTGCTGACCGCGGTGCTGGTGGGCCTTGCCAGCGCGGCGGCCTCGGCCAGCCTGCTGGAGATCTGCCATAACGTCGACGCCACCGCCACCGACCTGGCCGTGCACGTGCTGGCGGTGGGGCTGGTGGTCGCGGTCAACGCGGCACTGGGCGGGCGCCTGCTCGGCGGCGTCGCGCGGAAGGCGTAACCGCACCGGCGTCCACGGCGAAAGGAGCAACGGAGGCGCAGGCTTCCGCCCCTTTCACTTCCCGAGGATTTCGCCATGAACGCACGCCACCTCGCCGCCCTGGCCGTTGCCGCCGCCTTGGGCTGTAGCGCGGCCTTCGCCCAGACCGCGCCCGCCCCGGCCGGCAGCGCCATGCAAGGCATGCCGCGCGACGCGATGATGATGAAGGGCGGCGCCATGCAAGGTGGCGCGATGAAGGGCGGGGCGATGGGCATGCCCCGCGACACGACGATGAAAAAGGGCGACGCGATGCAGGCGGCGCCGCAGAAGGGCGCCATGCACGCCAAGCCACATGCCGGCGCGATGAAGAAGCAGGCCGGCGCCGCGGTGAAGTCCGACGCGGGGCAGTGAGCCTTCCCGTGGCTCGCGCCCGGCGGCAGCGGGGCGCTCCGGGCGCGGGCCGCGCGCCGATCCGGCCCGGAGGCCCGCGGGGGGCTTGACTTCTGCACCAATCGGCTCAGGTTATACTGGCCTTGCGTAATGACACGCCTGACCACCCCGCGAGGCCATCGCACTTGAGCATCTCCCCCAACGCCAAGGCCGACAGCACGGCCGCCCTGCGCCAGTCCGTCATCGACGCGCTGGACGAACTGAAAGCCAAGGACGTCCGCGAGATCGACGTCCGCGGCAAGACCTCCATCGCCGACCTGCTGGTGATCGCCTCCGGCACCTCGGGCCGCCACGTGAAATCGATCGCCGACGAAGTAGTGAAGTTCGCCAAGAAGGCGGGCGTGATGCCGCTGGGCGTGGAAGGCGAGCAGGAGGCCGAGTGGGTGCTGGTGGACCTGGGCGACGTGATCGTCCACGTGATGCTGCCGCGCATCCGCGAGTTCTACGGCCTGGAGCGCCTGTGGGCGGTGGGCGACCGCGAGCAGGACGCGAGCGCGGTGAGCGTGGGCTGAGCTGGCGCGGGCTGGCATCCGCTGCCTCGTAGCGATGCTCCCGCAGACAGCGTCCCCTATGAGGCGTCGTCGAGGGCGATGAGGCGACGAAGCACCTGTTTTCCCGCTTGCCGCGGGCAAGCCTCCTCTCCCCGCCGGGGAGAGGGTTGGGGTGAGGGGACACGGTCGCGACACCTTCGCTTCGAGCGAGCGCTTCCGCAGCGCCTTAGCCTCTCACCCCGGTCTCTCCTCGCTCCTCAAGGCCGGCATCATCCATGGCCTCCCCCCGCCTACCCCGGCGGGGAGAGGATGCAAGGCACGTCGCTGCTCCGCCTCTTCTTTTGATGCATACCGCCTCGATTCCCTTCTCCTTCCGCGACTGCACGGTACCCGTCCCCGTGTCGCAATGCCCGACGCCCGCACCCCGGAGGACCCCATGCGTGCACGCCTGATCGCCGTCGGCGAACGCATGCCCGGCTGGGTGGCGGAGGGCTTTGCCGAGTACCGCAAGCGGCTCTCGCACGAGCTGCCGCTGGAGCTGGTGGAGATCAAGCCCGGCGCGCGCGGCAAGGGCCGCGACGACGCGCGGGCGATGCAGGACGAAGGCGCCGCGATTCTCGCCGCGCTGCCGCGCGACGGCCACGTGGTTGCGCTCGACGGCCGCGGCAAGGCCTGGTCCAGCGAAGAACTGGCCGCCCAGCTCGCGCAGTGGCGCATGGGCGGGCGCGACCTCGCGTTCCTGATCGGCGGCCCCGACGGCCACGCGCCGGAGGTGCTGGCGCGCGCGGACCAGCGCTGGTCGCTGGGCCCGCTCACCCTGCCGCACATGCTGGTGCGGCTGGTGCTGGCCGAGCAGCTCTACCGCGCCGCCACCATCGTGGCGGGGCACCCCTACCACCGCGCCTGAGCGCGATGGCGCTCGGGCGCGGCGTGGTTTGACGAGGTGCGGTGCGTGCGGGGCCATGGGGCGCATGGCCGCGGCGCCGGCGGTGACTATGGCGGGCCTGGCGGTGGCTATGGCCGGGCGTGGCGGTTCGTTCGGGGCGCGCCGCGGCGCCCAGCGCCCGGGACAACGGTGCGGGCCATTGAGGGATAGCGAGCGGACGCTTAGTCTCGCCTGCAACCTCCGCGCGCGAGTCCGCTCATGTCTTTCCACGTCCGCCAGGCCACCATCCACGACCTCGACCGCGTGGCGCCGCTGTTCGACGCCTACCGCCAGTTCTACGGCCAGGGCGCCGACCTGGCGCGGGCGCGCGGCTTCCTGGCCGAGCGCTTCGCGCACCACGAGTCGGTGATCCTGCTGGCGCTGGACGAAGCGGGGCAGGGCGTGGGCTTCGTGCAGCTGTATCCGTCCTTCTCCTCCGTGCGCACGGTGCGCACCTATGTGCTCAACGACCTGTTCGTGGCGCCGGCGGCGCGGCGGCAGGGCGTGGCGGCGGCGCTGCTGCGTGCGGCGGCCGAGTACGGGCGGGCAATGGGCGTGGCGAGCCTGTCGCTGTCCACCGCGCACGACAACTTCGCCGCGCAGCGGCTGTACGAGTCGCTCGGCTGGAAGCACGACGAGCAGTTCCGCGAGTACGGGCTCACGCTGGTGGATTGAAGCGCCGCGACCGCTCGACCGCCGCGCGGTGCGCCATCGCGCCATCGCGGCGCGCGCACCGTGCGTATCGGCCCGGTCGCGGCGGCATTCGACCATGGTCGTAGCGCAGGTGCCCGGCCGCCGCGGCGGTCGTAGAATCCGCTGCTTTGCAGCAGCACGCGGTCTTCCATGAACACACGTATCGCGCACGCCGGCCTCGGCGCGCGGTTGATGCCGGCCGAACAGGCGGCAGGGCTGATCCGGCCGGGCATGACGGTCGGCATGAGCGGGTTCACCGGCGCGGGCTATCCCAAGGTCGTGCCGCAGGCGCTGGCGGCGCACATTGTGGCGGCGCACGAGCGCGGCGAGGCGTTCGCCCTGCGCGTGCTCACCGGCGCCTCCACCGCGCCCGAGCTGGACGGTGCGCTGGCCAAGGCGGGCGGCATCGAGTTCCGCCTGCCCTACCAGTCCGACCCCGAGCTGCGCGCGCGCATCAACAGCGGCCAGATCGAGTACATGGACATCCACCTCGGCCAGGTGGCGCAGTACACCTGGTTCGGCTTCCTCGGCAAGATCGACGTGGCGGTGGTCGAGGTGGCCGGCATCCTGCCGGACGGGCGGCTGATTCCCTCCACCTCGGTGGGCAACAACAAGACCTGGCTCGACCTCGCCGAGAAAGTGATCATCGAGGTCAACCACCGCCAGCCGCTCGGCCTGGACGGCATGCACGACATCTACTACGGCACCGCGCTGCCGCCGCAGCGCAAGCCGATCCCGCTGCTGCACCCGGGCGACCGCATCGGCGAGCCCTACCTGCGGGTGGACCCGGCCAAGGTGATCGCGGTGGTGGAGAGCGATGCACCCGACCGCCTCGGCCGCTTCGCGCCGCCGGACGAGGCCTGCCGCCGCATCGCCGGCCACCTGGTGGAATTCTTCCGCCACGAGATCCGCGCCGGGCGCCTCGGCGAGCAGCTGCTGCCGTTGCAGTCGGGCGTGGGCAACATCGCCAACGCGGTGCTGGGCGGGCTGCGCGAGGGCGGCTTCCGTGGCCTCACCGCGTTCACCGAGGTGATCCAGGACGGCATGCTGGAGCTGATCGGCGATGGCACCATCGCCACCGCCTCGGCCACCGCGCTGTCGCTGAGCCCGGAGGGCGTGGACGAGTTCGTGCGCAACATCGCCCACTACCGCGAGCACATCGTGCTGCGCCCGCAGGAGATCTCCAACCACGCCGAGCTGGTGCGCCGCCTGGGCTGCATCGCCTTGAACGGCATGGTGGAGGCGGACCTCTACGGCAACGTCAATTCCACCCACGTGGCCGGCAGCAGCATCATCAACGGCATCGGCGGCTCGGGCGATTTCGCGCGCAACGGCTTCCTGTCCTGCTTCCTGAGCCCGAGCATGGCCAAGAACGGCGCGATCTCGGCGCTGGTGCCCTTTGTCAGCCACGTCGACCACACCGAGCACGACGTCGGCGTGATCGTCACCGAGCAGGGCCTGGCCGACCTGCGCGGGCTTTCGCCCAAGCAGCGCGCACGCACCCTGATCGCCCACTGCGCGCACCCGGACTACCGCGCGCAGCTGGAGGATTATTTCGACCGCGCCTGCCGCCTGAGCCGCGGCAAGCACACGCCCCACCTGCTGGACGAGTCGCTGTCCTGGCACCAGCGCTTCCTCGACCATGGCAGCATGCGGGCCTGAGCCCGCACGAGCGACTGCCTTCGATGCTCCACCTCGCCTCGCAATCCCCGCGCCGCGCCCAGCTGCTCGAACAGCTGGGCGCGGCCTTCCGCACAGTCCACGTGGACGTGGCCGAGCAGCGCGCCGGCGGCGAGTCGCCGCGCGACTACGTGAGCCGCGTGGCGCTGGACAAGGCGCGCGCCGGCCTGGCCGCGCTCGGCGGCGACGCCGGCGCGGTGGTGCTGGGCGCCGACACCGAAGTGGTGCTGGACGAAGAGGTGTTCGGCAAGCCGGCCGACGCGGCGGACGCCGCGGCCATGCTGCGCCGGCTGTCCGGCCGCACGCACGCGGTGATCTCGGCGGTGTGGCTGGTGGATGTCGCGCGGGCGCAGTGCGGGGTGTGCGTGTCGCAGGTGCGCTTCGCGGCGCTGGAGGAGGCCGCCATCGCCGCCTACGTCGCCACCGGCGAGCCGTTCGGCAAGGCTGGCGGCTACGCCATCCAGGGCCGCGGCGCGGCCCTGATCGAGCACCTCGAGGGCAGCTATTCCGGCGTCATGGGGCTGCCGCTGTTCGAGACGGCGGGGTTGCTGCGCGGGTTCGGCGTGCTGGCGGAGTGAGCGGGGTCCCAGGACGACTACAGGCCTCCGTCGTCCCGGCACAGGCCAAGGCCCGGTGACGTGGTATTACCTGCCGCTTGCTGCGCCGGATGCCTTCGCCGGCATGACGAGATGAGTGCTTCGACCGGTGCGCCGGCGTGTCGGCGGGCATCACCCCGGTCCGGGCTGGCCTACTTCCCCGGCGCCGCCACCACGAACCACGCCGCCACCGCCAAAAGGTTGTTCACCCCGTGCGCCAGCACCGCCGGCCACAGCGAGCCCGAACGCAGCCGCAGCCAGGCCAGCGCCACGGCGAGCAGGGTGAGGTTGGGCACGGCGTACCAGAGGAAGCCGAGGTCCGGCAGGTGCACGGTGGCGAACAGCAGCGAGCTGATTGCCACCGCCCAGCCGGCACCGAAGCGTTGCAGCAGGGCCGAGAGCAGCAGGCCGCGGAACAGCAGCTCCTCGATCAGCGGCGCGACGGTGGCGGCCAGCAGCGCGAGCGGAATGCGCACGGCGGGCGAGACGGTGTTGCCCAGCTGCTTGATGTCCTGCGGCACCTCGTGGCCGTGCGCCAGCCACTGCGTGATCCAGCCGCCGAGCAGCGACAGCGTGAGCCCGAGCAGCACCGCCAGCGCGTAGAACGCCGGCGGGGCCAGGCGGTTGAGGCCGAAGCCCGGCGGCGCCGCCTGCGTCCACGGCAGCGGCCACAGGCGGCGGATCGACCACAGCGTGATGCCGCCCACCGCGGGGATGGTGAGGATCACCAGCAGCGCGCGGGCATCGGGCCCGCGCAGCCCGGCCAGCCGGTGCAGCACGAACACCAGCAGCCCGCCCACCGTCAGCTGCAACAGGAAATACAGCACGATCATGCCGAGCGCGCTGCCGATACCGGGGTATCGAGGGAGCGGCGGCGGAGTGACGATCGGTTGCTGCATGGACGGCCTGGGTGCGATGGAAAAAACGCGCCGGCGTGGAGGCCGGCCGCGCGTCCACGCTAGCACGGGGGCGGGCCTGCGCAATCCTGCCATCCGGCACGGTCGGGACGCTGCCTGTATAGTGGCCGGACCCTGTACGGAGGACCTCGGGCGCGCCGCGTCCACCCATGTTCGCTTTCGATTGGCTAGCCGACCCCAACGCCTGGGCTGGTCTGCTCACCCTCGTGGTGCTGGAGATCGTGCTGGGTATCGACAACCTGGTCTTCGTCGCCATCCTCGCCGACAAGCTGCCGCCGGCGCAGCGCGACAAGGCCCGCGTGGCGGGCCTGGGCCTGGCCCTGCTGATGCGGCTCTTGCTGCTGGGGCTGATGAGCTGGCTGGTGAAGCTCACCGAGCCGATCTTCCACTGGGGCGCGCTGGCCCTCTCCTGGCGCGACATCGTGCTGCTGTTCGGCGGCGCCTTCCTGCTGTTCAAGGCCACGCTGGAGTTGCACGAGCGGCTGGAAGCGGCCGACCTCAATCCCGCCGCCGGCCGCGCCAGGGCGCGCTTCTGGCTGGTGGTGACGCAGATCGTGGCGCTGGACGCGGTGTTCTCGCTCGACTCGGTGATCACCGCGGTCGGCATGGTCGAGCACCTGAGCGTGATGATGGTGGCGGTGACGGTGGCGATGGTGCTGATGCTGTTCGCCAGCAAGCCGCTCACCGCCTTCGTCAACGCGCGGCCGACGGTGGTGATCCTGTGCCTGTCGTTCCTGCTGATGATCGGCTTCAGCCTGGTGGCGGAAGGCTTCGGCTTCCACATTCCCAAGGGCTATCTCTACGCGGCGATCGGCTTCTCGATCCTGATCGAGGCGCTCAACCAGACCATGCGCCGCAACCGCCGCCGCAGCCTGCTCGCCAGCGCGCGCAACCTGCGCGAGCGCACCGCGCAGGCGGTGCTGCGCCTGCTCGGCGCGGGCGACGAGGAAACCGAGGCCGCGCCCTCGTCGGATGCCGTCGCCGACAGCGCCGTGGCGGTGTTCGGCAAGGACGAGCTGGCGATGGTGCAGGGCGTGCTCGACCTCGCCCAGCGGCCGGTGCGATCGATCATGACGCCGCGCACCGAGGTCGCCTGGATCGACCCGCGCGAGGACGCCGAGGCGCTGCGCCGGGAGGTGACCGCCTCGCCGCACCACTGGCTGCCGGTGGCCGGCGACGACCTGGACGAATGGGTCGGGGTGGCCTCCGCCCGCGACCTCCTGGCCAGCCTGCTCGAACACGGCCGCGTGGTGGCGAAGGAGGTGGTGCGCAAGCCGCTCACCGTGCTCGACTCGCTGAGCGTGCTGCGCCTGATCGAGGCGTTCCGCACCGCGCCCCTGCAGGTAGCGCTGGTGGTGGACGAATACGGCAGCGTGCAGGGCATGGTCACGCCCACCGACGTGCTGGAGGTGATCGCCGGCGAGTTCCGCGACGAGGCGGGCGGCGACCCCTCCGCGCTGCAGGAAGCCGACGGCAGCTGGCTGCTCGACGCCAGCCTCGATCTGCGCCGCATCGAGCACCTGCTCGGCCGCCGCCTGGGCGGCGAGGACGAGTTCGTGACCCTGGCCGGCTACGTGCTGCAGCAGCTCGGCCGGCTGCCGGCGGAGAGCGAGCGCTTCGAGGCCGCCGGCCTCGGCTTCGAGGTGGTGGCGATGGACGGCGCGCGCATCGAGCGGGTGCGGGTGCTCGCGCCGTAGTCACGCTCTCCCTGCTGGTGCTCTCGAGGGGCGTGTTGTGTTGTTGATGCTCTATCGCAGGCTGGCCGGCATCCCTGCCGG
>NZ_LFQR01000112.1 GCF_001182895.1 Frateuria defendens
CGGATGCCGATCTGCTTGCGTCGCTGCCCCACCCAGAAACTCGCCAGCCCCGCGATGCCCAGCGCCGTGACCAGCATCAGCGCCAGGATCACGCCCACCAGAATGCCCGCCATCGCCCGGTCCGACTCGAAGTAGAGATCGCGCAACTCGCCGATGGTGCGGCTGGCCTGCTGGTCGAGCACGGCATCGGGCGCGATCTTCGCGGCCGCCTCGCGCACGTCGCGCAACACCCACGGCAACTGCCCCGGCTCGGCGCGCAGCAGGTAGAGGCCGGAGAGCCCCTTGCCAGGCAACGCCGGCACGAACACCGACCACTCGCGGGTGGAGGGTCCGCCCTCGCCGCCACCGGGGCGCGCGAAGTGCTCCACCACGCCAGCCACGCGGAAGTGCGACTTGTCCATCCAGAACTCCTTGCCGAGCGGGCTGGCGCCAGGCCACAGATGGTCGGCCAGCGCGCGGGCCACCCACACCTGTGCCTCGGCGGGAAGGAAGCCGCCCACCGGTTGGTAGTCGTTCGCCCCGGGCGGCGGGCCGGCCACCAGCTTCAGGCCCAGTGCCTGGAAGCTGCCCGGCCCGGCGAGATAGAAATCCACCACGCCGCCGGCATACTGGCCCGCCGCGTCCAGCGTGATGCCGGCGGTGCCGGCGTGGTCGCCGAACGGCACCGCGTTGATCACGCTCACCGACTGCACGCCGGGCAGCCTGCCCAGACCGGAAAGCACGCGCGCGTTGAGGTCGGCCTCGTTGCAGTCGTCGCAATCCAGCTTGATCTGCGCGAGCGCGGTTTCGTCCACGCCGCTGTGGATGTTCATCGCGCTCACGCGCGTGGCGATCAGGAAGCCGGCGTTGCACAGCACCGCGCAGGCCAGCGCGATCTCCAGCGCGATCAGCAGGGTGGCGAGGCGGTGCTTGCGCAGCGCGGCGAGGATGGGTTGGACCTGCATGGCGGGATACCTCACAACGTCTTCAGTTGCAGCGCCGGCGCGATGCGGCTGGCGCGTGCCGCGGGCAGCAGGCCGGCCAGCACGCTGCTGGCGATCGCGAGCACGAAGGTGGTCAGGAACATCGGCAGGTCAAGATGGATGAGGTCGGCGTAGTCGGTCGGTTGCCGGCGCACCAGCCATAGGCCAGCCAGCGTCAGCAGCCAGCCGCCGACGCCACCGAGCAGGCCGACCAGGCCCGCCTCCACCAGACACTGCGCGAAGACCGCCGCGCGACTCGCGCCCAGCGCGCGGCGCACGCCGATCTCGCCGCCGCGACGCATGAACTTGGCCAGCAGCAGGCCGACCGTGTTGAACAGGCAGATGGCGAAGAAGGCGAAGGCCAGCCAGTTCTGCAGGCGCACGTCGTCCGGCACCATGCCGGTGTAGTCCAGCCATTGCATCAGGCCGCGCAGGCGCGTGACGGTGCTGGTGAAGCGCCCGAGCGCCTTCTGCTGCGCCACGTAGTCGGCGAGGAAACGGCGGTACGCATCCACCCTGGCCGGGTTGTCCAACTGCACCCACAGCGCGACCCAGTTGCAGGGCGCATCCTGCAGGTGGCCGGGCGTGGCCGGCAGATGCCAGCAATTGAACTGCTGGAAATGGCCGTCGTTGATCTCCAGCCCGGTGGAGAACGGCGTCATCACGTCCTGCGGTTTGGTGTAGGAACCCCATGCCTCGTAGAACAACGGCGCGGGCCGCCACGGCTTGAGCACGCCGACGACACGCACGTCGCTGCCCCCCAGCCGCAGCGTGCGGCCCACGCTGTTTGCGCCACCGAACAGTTTGACGTTGAGGTCGTCGGAGATCACCGCCACGCGCGCGCGCTTCACGTCGTCGTCCGCGCTCCAGCCACCGCCGTAACGGAACGGCACGTCGAACATCGGGAAGAAGTCCGCCGTGGTCGAAAGCATGTCCAGCCGCAGCGGCGGCAGGGCGGTATCCGGCGCCTTCACCTTCAGCATGCTGTCCACGATCAGCACCTGGCGGTCGGCACGCTGCGCGCTCCACAGATCCACCGCCGAGTGGTAGTCCATCACGGCCGGCGGCTCCTTGGCGTTCGGCCGGGTAACGTCGGGATTCACCTGGACATAGAACAGCCGCGCGCTGCGCCCCGGCAGCGGGTCGCGCGACAGCAGGTGCATCACCGTCAACGTCGTCATGCTCGCGCCGATGCCCACGGCGATGGCCAGCACCATCAGCGCGGTGAGCGCCTTGTTGCGCTTCAAGCTGCGCAGGGCCAGGTCGAGGTAGTAGCCGAACATCCGTACTCCTTGTGCATCGCGTTGCGTTCTTTGCTTCTCACACCCTGCGGGAGAGGGTGAGGTCTGGGCGGAGCGGGAGGCCGCGCTCCGCCCGCACCCTCATCCGCCCTTCGGGCACCATCTCCCGGGGGAGAAGGGAAAAAAACATCACACCGACCGCGTCGCCACCACCGGCGGCACCTTGGCCGCGCGCAGCGCGGGGCCGAGCACCGCCAGCTGTCCCAGCAGCCACAGCGACGCGGCGCCGATCGGCAGGTAGTACAGCGGCAAGTGCGGCAGCTCGTAGAACGCCATCAGCA
>NZ_LFQR01000113.1 GCF_001182895.1 Frateuria defendens
AACACCGGCCAAAGGCCGGCAAGGTTTCGACAACACAGAACCACGAGCGAGATAGCCGCGTTCCCGCGAGCACCCGCCCCTTACCCAAACCCTCTCCCCCATCGGGAGTGGGAGCCAAAGCGGCAAGCCGCATCGCGAGCTCGCGCCTTCCGGCCGCCGACACGGCGCTCCCCCCGGCATGACCGGCATGACGGGGCCTCACGTGTAGAAACTCCCCGCCAACGTGCCGATCAGCAACGTCCACCCATCCACCAGCACGAACAACATGATCTTGAACGGCAGCGAGATGATCACCGGTGACACCATCATCATGCCCATCGACATCAGCACGCTCGCCACCACCAGGTCGATGATCAGGAACGGGATGAACAGCAGGAAGCCCATCTGGAACGCGGTCTTCAGCTCCGAGGTGATGAAGGCCGGCATCGCCACGCGGAACGGCACGGCGCTCTTGTCGGCATAGGGCCGCTCCTTCGCGAGCCGGGTGAAGAGCTGCAAATCCGCATCGCGCGTCTGGTCCAGCATGAAGCGCTTGAACGGCGCGCTGGCCGCGGGCAGCGCCTGCTCGGCGCCGAGCTGGCCGTCCATGTACGGCTTCACGCCGTCGGCGTAGGACTTCTCCAGCACCGGCGACATCACGAACAGGGTGAGGAACAAGGCCAGCCCCAGCAGCACCTGGTTGGGCGGCGTGGACTGCGTGCCCAGCGCCTGGCGCAGGAAGCCCAGCACGATGATGATGCGGGTGAAGCTGGTCATCATCAGCAGCGCCGCCGGCAGCAGCGTGAGCGCCGTCATCAGCAGCAGCAGCTGCAGCGACAGCGTCCAGTTCTGCCCGCCGCCCGGCGCACTGTGCACGCTCAGCACGGGGATGCCGCCGGGGCCGGACGGCAGCGACGGCATGGCCGGCGCGTCGGGCCAGGCGAACGCGGCCAGCGGCGTCAGCATCCACACCAGCGCGAACAGCCAGCGCCAGCGCTTCACTTGCGCCTCCAGCGGCCAAGCAATTCGGCGAAGGACAGCGCCGGCACCACCGGCGGCGCGGGCTCGGCCGGCGCCGGCGCCGCGCCCTCGTACACGTGCAGGGTGCGCAGCCCCCCCTGCCCCACGCCCACCAGCAGGCGCTTGCCGTCCGCCTCCAGCAGCAGCACGCGCTCGCGCGCGCCGACGGCGAGCGTCTCCACGCAGCGGATGCGCCGCCCGCCGGGCATGGTGCGCGCCTGCAGGCGGCGGCTCAGCCAGCCGGCGGCGAAGATCATCGCCACGATGGCGGCGAGGCCGAGCACCACGCGCAGCAGTTCGCCGCCGACGTCGAGGTCCGGCGCCGCGGCGACCGGGGCGAGCAAGGCCAGCATCGTCATCGCGCTCAGCGCAGCTTGCGCACGCGCTCGGCGGGGCTGATCACGTCGGTCAGGCGGATGCCGAACTTCTCGTTGATCACCACCACCTCGCCGTGGGCCACCAGGGTGCCGTTGACGAACACGTCCAGCGGCTCGCCGGCGGCGCGGTCCAGCTCCACCACCGAGCCCTGATTGAGCTGCAGCAGGTTGCGGATGCTGATGCGGGTGCGCCCGACCTCCATCGCCAGCGTCACCGGCACGTCCAGGATCATGTCGAGGTTGACCTCGGCGCCCTCGCCCGCCGCGCCCTTCAGGGTGTCGAAGGCGAGGCGTTCGGAGCTGTCGTTGGCAAGGCCGTCGTTGGATGTCATGCGGAGGTCTTCTCTGTGGCAAGGTCGCCGGTCAGGCGCACTTCGCGCCGGCCGGTAGGGGCTTGGTAGCGCACGGCGTTGCGGCCGTTGGCCTCGCCGTAGCGGCCGCGGAACACGGGCACGTCCTCGGCGAACACGGTGGTGAGCTCGGGCAGCTGCACCGGGATCACGTCGCCGGGGCGAAGTTGCAGGAAGTCGCCGATGGAGAGCTTCAGTTCCAGCAGCAGCGCGCTCAGGTCCACTTCGGCATCGAGCACTTCCTCGTGCAGCAGCTCGGCCCAGCGGTCGTCGCGGTCCACGCGGTCGCTCTGCACGCCGGCGTCGAGCAGGGTGCGGATCGGCTCCACCATCGCGTACGGCAGGGTGAGGTGGATCTCGCCGCCGCCGCCGTCCAGCTCCACGTGGAAGCGCGACACCACCACCGTCTCGGTGGGGCTGACGATGTTGGCGAACTGCGGGTTGATCTCGGAGTTCAGGTACTCGAACTCCAGCGGCAGCACCGGCGCCCACGCCTCCACCATCGCGCCGAACAGCTCGGTCAGCATGATCTGGATCACGCGGTTCTCGGTGGGCGTGAAGTCGCGGCCCTCGATGCGCGCGTGGTAGCGGCCGTCGCCGCCGAAGAAGTTGTCGATCACGCTGAACACCAGGCGCGGCTCGAACACCACCAGCGCGTGGCCGCGCAGCGGCTTGATGCGCACCAGGTTCAGGTTGCTCGGCACCACCAGGCCGTGCACGTACTCGGCGAACTTGAGCATGCGCACGCCCAGCACCGAGACCTCGCAGGTCTTGCGCAGCACGTTGAACAGCGCGGTGCGGAAGTAGCGCGCGAAGCGGTCGTTGACCATCTCCAGCGTTGGCAGGCGGCCGCGCACGATGCGGTCCTGCTGGGTGAAGTCGTAGGGCAGCACCGAATCGGGCGGCAGCGGCGCGTCGTTGCCGGTCTCGACCGCGCCGCCTTCCACGCCGTCGAGCAGCGCGTCGATCTCTTCCTGGGAGAGCAGGTCGCTCACGGCCTCAGCGCCTCACTGCATCACGAAGGAGGTGAAATACAGCGCGTCCACGCCGGGCCGGCCGAGCCGCGCCTGCACGATGCCGCGCACCGCCGCCAGCGCCTCGGCCTGCAGCTTCTGCTTGCCGGCGGCGTCGCTCAAAAAGGCGTAGTCCTTGCTGCTGAAGAGCTTGACCAGGGCGTCGCGGACCACCGGGTCGGCGCCCTTGGCGGCGTCGAGCGCGGCCTGGTCGTGCGACATCAGGCTCACGCCCACCTGCAGGAAGCGGATCGCGTCGCCGTCGCGGAAATTCACCACGAAGGGCGGGTCCATGGCCAGGTACAGCTCCTGCGCGGAGAGCTTGGGCGCGGCCTCGGCGCTCGCGGCCTGCGCGCCGCCGTGACCGCGCAGGGCGTACAGCGCATAGCCGCACACGCCCGACACCGCCAGCAGCGCCACCACCAGAATGATCACCAGCGGCGAACGCCTGCCGCCCGCGGGCGCACCCGCCGCCTGTTCCGCCTGAGCCATGAATACCTCGTCCTCGTGCCCTGCATGCGCCGCGGCGAGCATCGCCGCGTCTCGGCATGGGGTTTAGCAAGCCGCATGCCATACCACCGCAGGCACGGCGTGGTGCGGTTCGCGGGCACGAGAGCGCGCGCGCGGCGCTTTCTTGACGCGCGGCGGCGAGCCGGCGCGACATGAATCCGGCGGCGAGGAGACTTGGCGGATTTCGGGCGCGGTCGCGGAGCGGCGCATCGGTCGCCATGAACCTCGGCGCACGCATGCCGGGGCAATGGGGCAAAGGCGAGCTCGAAAAAAACCGCGCAGCGACAGTGCCGCTATGGCCGTGGCGCCGTGCTGCGCGGGGCGTTCTTCAGGACATGACATGGCAGCGGACCTGTGGTGCGTGCGCAACGCTGCTACGGCGCGCCACACGCCTCCACTTATCGCCTGCTCCCCGCCTCGCCGCGCCGTTCACGACGCGGCATAAAGCCAGCTCGCCATCGCGGAACGCCGAGCAGGGCCGTTCCGCGACGGCGATGCGGCTGGTGGCTTACCAGCCTTCGCGGCGCAGCGGGCGCCGGTGCTCCTCGTCCTCACGACCGCCCACAACCTCGCGGCCAACACCGAGACCGCCATGGACAGCCTCGCCGGCCACGCCGAGACCGCCGCGTGCCGCCTGCCCCGCCACGCCCAGTCCACCGCGGGTAGCGTCCGAGGCGACGCCCAAGCTGCCGCGCGTGGCATCCGAGGCGATGCCCAGGCCGCCGCGCACCGCGTCGCGCGCGATGCCGAACACGCCGCCGACGGGCCGGCGCTCTTCGCTCTGGCGGGATTGGGCGTGGGCCACGGCCAGGGCACCAAGGCCGGCCAGGCCGATGGCAAGCAGGGTGAGGTGACGGCTGTACATGCGAAGCCTCCAGGGATCCGGTTGCGGGAGCACGAACCTCCACACTCCCGGGCGGCCTGCCGCGCCGGTCGGGAGCCGTGCGACGGCGGATTCTGCACGCCCTCCCTCAACCCTTCCTGACCGGCCGCGCGCGGGCGTTCACCCCACGGCAGGCCAACCGATCCGCCCGGATTGCTTCAGGCGAAGGCGTCCAGCAACCCGCTGCCGGCGGCGGACAGCGGCGGCAGGGCACCGCCTTCCTCCGCCACTTCGCCAACGCCCTCGCCTGCCGATTCGCCCGGCATCCCCTGCGGCGCCGACTGGTGTGCCGCCTGCTGCCCCACCTGCGCGTCGCCCAGCGACAAGCCCTGCTGGGCGAGCAGCGTGTCGAGCTGGGGCAGCGTCTGCTGCAGCATGTGCACGGTGGCGGGGTGCTGCACGGCGAAGCTCACGTCCACGCGGTCGTGCGTCACGTTCAGCTTGACCTCGAGCGCGCCCAGTTCCTCCGGATGCAGGCGGATGCGCGCCTGCTTCACGTCCTGCCCGGCGAGCCAGGCCACCTGCTGGCCGAGTTCCTGCGCGAAGGCGGGCGTGCCCGCCGCGTTGTTGGCGGTGAGCAGGTGCGGCATCGCGGCCGGCGCTGCGGCAGCCGGCATGGCTTGCAGCGGCGCGGCGGCCAGCGCGGTGAGGTCCGCGCCCCTGGCGGCCTCCGACGCCTTGTGCGCCGGCACTGTCCCGACGCCGGCCGCGGCGAACCACGACTGGGACAAGGTCGCCGCGGCGGGCACCTCCGACGTCCCGAGGGCATTGGACATGCCCGACAGCCCGCCCTCGTCCACCGCGGCCCCGTCGGCCGAGCCCGCGGCCGACAGCGTGTCGTCCATCGCGGCGCCAGCGGCCTTGCCGTTCGCCGCGACGTGCGCGGCCGTGGTCTTGAGCAGCATCGCCGACATCACCTTGGCGATACCGCCGGTGGCCGAGGAAAGCGCAGTGGGCGCCGCCTGCCCGAGCAGCGCCAGCATGGCGGCGGGCAGCATCGGCACGGCCGCGGCGGGATCGCCGTCGGCCTCCGCCGCATCGTCCTGGGGAGAACCGTCGTCGGCCCGAGCGTCAACCGCGCGGCGCGCCTCGCCATGTTGCGTGGCAGCCGCCCCCGCGACGGCCGGCGGCACCGTCGCCGCATCGCCAGCGCGGGCATCGCCATCCGTGGCCGGCGCGTCGTTCCCGCCCGCTGCCGGTGCCTTGTCCTGCGCCCCCGCGGGCTGGGACGCCACGCGGGCGTCGTCCGGCGACGACGGCGAGGGCTGCTTGCGCGCCTGGTCCAGGTGCCGGTCGAAGCGGGTTGCGGCCTCGCCCCCGTCACGCGGCGCGTGCGGCGAGGCGAGGCCGGCCGGCGGGATCGCGGCCGGCGCGGGCGGGGTCAGGGTCGGGCTGGCGGGCAGCGGAGCGGGCATGGTGTCCTCGTCATTCGATCGTCGCGGGCGGCGCGACGGGATGGCGGAGCAAGGTTCGGGCCAGCGACCGCCGCATCGGAGTGCTCACGGCTCGCGCCCTCCCCGTGGCGGCGGCCGGCGCTGCGCGCGCTCGTCGGTCTCGGCCTGTTCGCGGCGCTCCTCGCTGCGGCGGTCCTGCTCGCGGTAGCGGTCGATCACGCTGCCGAGCGCCGCCTCGCGCGCATGCGCCTCGCGCCAGCGGCGCTGCGCCGGCTCGAGCTGGCGGCGCTGGCGCTCGACCTCCTGCAGCTGCTGCGCGATGGCCTGGTCGATGCGCGCGACGAATTGCTGGCGGTTGAGCAGCGCGGTGGCGGTCAGCCCGCCGGTGCCCTCGCCCACCGCGTATTCGCGGCGGTAGCGCTGCAGCTCGTCGAGCTGCTGCTCGGCCTTGGCCAGGCGCTGCCGCTGCGCGGCCAATTGCCGCGCCGCCTCGTCGCTGCGCTGGCGAGCCTGGTCGGCGGCCGGCTGCAGGCGGTCGGCGCGCGCGCTCATGCCTTGGCCTCGGCGACCAGGGCGACGAGCGCGGCGATACCGTCGGCCAACGTCATCGGCTCGTCCACCTCCTGCTGCAGGAAGGCGCGCAGCCGCGGCCACAGCGCGATGGCCTGGTCCACCTGCGGGTCGGCGCCCTTCTGGTAGGCGCCCACCGCGATCAGGTCGCGCTGCTGGCGATAGGCGGCGTAGATCTGGCGGAAGCGCTGCGCCGCGCGCAGCTGCTCGCGCGGCGCCACCGCCGGCATCACGCGGCTGATCGAGGCCTCGATGTCGATGGCCGGATAGTGCCCCGCCTCGGCGAGGTCGCGCGAGAGCACGATGTGGCCGTCGAGGATCGCGCGCGAGGCATCCGCGATGGGGTCATGGCGGTAGTCGTCGCCCTCGGTGAGCACGGTGTAGAAGGCGGTGATCGAGCCGCGCCCCTCGGCGTCGTTGCCGGCGCGCTCCACCAATGCGGGCAGCAGCGCGAACACCGAGGGCGGGTAGCCCTTGGTGGCCGGCGGCTCGCCGATGGCCAGCGCGATCTCGCGCTGCGCCTGGGCGTAGCGGGTGAGCGAATCCATCAGCAGCAGCACGCGCTGGCCGCGGTCGCGGAACCACTCGGCGATGGCGGTGGCGTACTGCGCGCCGCGCAAGCGCGCGAGCGGCGGCGCGTCGGCCGGCGCGGCCACGATCACCGCGCGGCGGCGGCCTTCCTCGCCCAGCGTGTGTTCGACGAACTCCTTCACCTCGCGCCCGCGCTCGCCGATCAGGCCCACCACCACCACGTCGGCGTCGGTGTAGCGCGTCATCATGCCGAGCAGGGTGGACTTGCCCACGCCCGAGCCGGCGAACAGGCCCAGGCGCTGGCCGCGGCCCACGGTGAGCAGCGCGTTGATGGCGCGCACGCCGGTGTCGAGCGGCGTGTCGATGGGCTTGCGCGCCATCGGGTTGATCGGCTCGCGCTTGAGCGCGGCGTGCTCGTCGGCATCGAGCGGCCCTAAGCCATCGAGCGGCAGGCCGTCGGCGCCGACCACCCGGCCGAGCAGGCCCGCGCCCACCGGCAGACCGCCGGCATGCGCCAGCGGGCGCACCGGCGCGTTGGGCAGCACGCCGTGCAGCTCGCCCACCGGCATCAGCAGCAGGCGCTCGTCGGCGAAGCCCACCACCTCGGTTTCCAGCGCCGTGCCGTCGGCGCTCCCGACCAGGCAGCGCGCGCCCAGCGGCGCCTCGCAGCCCTCGGCCTCCAGGGTGAGGCCGACCACGCGGCGCAGGCGGCCTTCCACCACCAGCGTGCGCGCCGCCTCGGCGCGGCGCCGCCGCCGCGCCAGCCGCTCGCGCCAGGCTTCCTGGCGGGCGGCGGGGTTCATGCGCTGACCTCGTCTTCGCCGTCGTCCTCGGCGTCGAGGCCGAGCACGGCATCGACCACCGCGGCCAGGCGCGTCTCCACCCGCGCGTCGAGGCGCGAACTGCCGCTGTCGAGGCGGCAGTCGCCGCGCGCGAGGGCGGGATCGGCGACGAGTTGCCAGTCCGACTCGGCGGCATCGAGCCGGCGCAGCAGCGCCACGTCGTCCGGATGCAGCCGCACGCGCAGCGCGCGGTTGGCCGAGGGCAGCGCCGCCGCGGCCTGTTGCACGGCCTGCACCACCAGCTCCGGCATGGTGCGCAATTCGTGCGCGATCACCCGCCTCGCCACCACCAGCGCGAGCCGCGCCAGTTCCTGCTCGGTGGCGGCGTCGAGCGCCGCCAGGGGATGGGCGGCGGCGGCGTACAGCGCCTCCAGCTCGGCCAGGCGCGCCTTGAGCTGGCGATCCGCTTCGGCCTGCGCCTCGCGCCGGCCGGCGGCGTAGCCTTCCTCGCGCGCCTGCCGCTCGAGGTCTTCCAGCTCGCTGACGGTGGGGCGCGGGGGCTCTTCCGGCGCCGGCGGCGCGGCGGGCTCGCCCATCTGCGGCGGCTCCCAGCGCTGGAAGCCGGAGGCGGCCTCGCGGTTGAGCACGTGGTTCACGGTCATCGCCGGGCCCCCGCCGCGCCTGCACCGCTCACGGCTGCCGGGTGCGCTGTAGGAGCGCGCCTTGCGCGCGACCGAACGCCATGCCGTCGCCGCTGCGTAGGCTTTTCGCGCGCAAGGCGCGCTCCTACAGAGGCGTGATCGGCATGCGGCGTCAGCATGGCGAGGGAGGAACCCGGCCGCGCCGGTGCCCGGCGCGGTGCGGCGCTACCGCCGGGAAGGGCAAGCGCCGCGACAGCCGCCGCCGTCATGCCACCAACTCGTCGCCGCTGCCGCTCAGGTTGACCTGGCCGGCGTCGGCGAGCCGGCGCGCGATGGCGAGCACTTCCTTCTGCGCGGCGTCCACCTCGGACAGGCGTACCGGGCCGGCCACGTCCAGGTCGTCGCGCAGCATGTCGGCGGCGCGCTTGGACATGTTGGCGAAGATGCGCTCGCGCACCGCCGGCTCCGCGCCCTTGAGCGCCACCACCAGCCGCGCGCTGGGCACCTCGCGCAGCAGCGCCTGCATGCTGCGGTCGTCGATCTCGGCGAGGTCGTCGAACACGAACATCAGTTCCTCGATGCGCCCACCGAGGTTGGCGTCCTGGTTGCGGATCGCCGCCATCAGCTCGGCCTCGCGGCTGGTCTCCATCGCGTTGAGGATGCTGGCCGCGGCCTTGAGCCCGCCCACGTTGGCCGACTTCAACTTGTTGGTGTTGCCGTTGAACTGGCGCTCCATGATCTCGTCCAGCTCGTTGAGCGCATGCGGCTGCACGCCGTCGAGCGTGGCGATGCGCATCACCGCGTCCGAGCGCACGCGCTGCGGCAGGTAACCGATCACCTCGGCGGCCTGGTCCGGCTCCAGGTGCGCCAGCACCAGGGCGATGATCTGCGGGTGCTCCTGGCTGATCAGCTCGGCAATGGCCCGGCTCTCCATCCACTTGAGCGACTCCAGCCCCTTGCTGGAGCGGCCGAGCAGGATGCGGTCGATCAGGCCGCCGGCCTTGCTCTCGCCCAGCGCGTTGACCAGGATCTTGCGGATGTATTCCTCGGTGCCGACACCGATGGCGGTCTGCTGGCCCATGTCCTCGCTGAGCCGGTCGAGCACGTCGACCACCTGCTCGCGCGACACCCGGGTCAGGCCGGCCATCGCCGAGCCCACCGCCTGCACGTCGCGCGCGGAGAGGTGCTTGAGCACCTCGGCGGCGTCCTGCTCGCCCAGCGTCAGCAGGAGGATGGCGGCGCGCTGCGCGCCGGAAATCGGGGCGGGGTTATTCGCCATCTTCGCTCACCCAGTTCCGCACCACTTGCGCCACCTGCTTGGGATTGTCGGCCACCATGCGCTTGGCCAGGCCCACGCGCTGCTCGTAGCCCTGCACCGGCGGCGCGCCCAGGCGGCGGTCGGGTTCGGGCTGCTCGTCCTCGTCGTCATCGATGCGCACCGACACGCTGGGTAGGCTCGCCGCGGCGGCCAGCTGCGGCTGCGCCGGGCCGCGCAGCAGCCCCTTGAGCAGCGGGCGCAGCAGGCCGAAGGCGATCAGCAGCGCGATCAGCACGCCGGCGCCCTGCTTGATCAGGTCCATCACGCCGGGCCGCTGCCAGAACGGCAGCTCGACCGGGGCGTCGTTCGTCGTCATCGGCCGGAACGGCTGGTTCACCACGCTCACGCTGTCGCCGCGCGCGGCGTTGAAGCCCACCACGTTCTTCACCAGGTCGGTGAGGTGGGCCAGCTCCTGCGGGGTGAACGGCGCATCGGTGTCGCCCTTGGGGCCGCGCACCAGCTTGTTGTCCACCGCCACCGCCACGGAGAGGCGGGCCAGCCGGCCGGCCGGGTCGGTGACGTGGCTGATGGTGCGGTCCAGTTCGTAGTTGCGCGTGGCGCTGGAGGAGTTGTCGGTGGGCGTGTTCGCCTGCGCGGTGGCACTGGCTGCGCCGGCGCCGCGCCCCTGCCCCGCGTTCGGCTGCGCCGCGGTGGGCTGCGCCACCGTGTTGGGCGGCTGGTTGCTGAGCGCGCCGGGCACGCCGCCGTTGCTGGCGGGGCCGGTGCGCTGCTCGCTGCTGGTCTGCTCGCTGCGCAACGCAGAGTGGTCGTGGTCGTAGGTCTCGCTGGCCTTCTCGGTCTGGCTGAAGTCGAGGTCGGCGTAGACCTGGGCGCGCACCTTGCCGGGGCCGACCAGCGGCGTCAGCAGTTCCTCCACGCGCTGGGCGTAGGTGTTCTCGATGCGCGTGGCCAGGCGCAGGCGGCTGTCGCCGACGGCGGTGGCGCTGTCCGGATCGCTGGTGGTGAGTAGCTGGCCTTGCTGGTCCACCACCGAGACCTGCTTGGGATCGAGGTCCGGCACGCTGGAGGCCACCAGGTGCACGATCGCCGCCACCTGGCCGGCGTCGAGCTGGCGGCCGTTGTAGAGCGTGAGCAGCACCGAGGCGCTGGCCGGGCGGTTGTCGCGGATGAAGGCGGAGGGCTTGGGCAGCGCCAGGTGCACGCGCGCGGCGCGCACGCTCTGCAGGCTGCCGATGGTGTTGGCGAGGTCGGTCTCCAGCATCTGCTGGTAGCGCGTGCGCTCGGCCAGGTCGCTCATGCCGAAGGGCGAGTCGGCGCCCGTCACCGGCGTGCTGGTGGCGCTGCCCTGCGGCAACCCCTGCGCGGCGAGCTTGAGGCGCACCGCGGCGAGGTCCGCCGCCGGCACCATGATCGAGCTGCCGTCGCTGCCCAGCTTGTAGGGCACGTTGCCGGCCTGCAGCGCCTGCGTCACCGCGGCGGCGTCGCGCTGTTCCAGCCCGGCGTAGAGCAGCCCGTAGCTCGGCCCGCGCGACCACAGCACCACCGCCACGCCGAACGCCACCGCGGCGGCCACCGCCACCAGCAGCAGCAGCTGGCGCGAGGCCGGGCTGCGCGCGAGCTGGCGCAGGTCGAGCCGGGCGGCGGCTTCGTTCTTGTCCTCGTTGGTGGCGATGGCGTTGTCAGCCATGGATCGGACCACTCATCGTGCTGCGCGACGGATGCGGCCGCATGCTCAGACCGTCATGCTCATGATTTCCTTGTACGCATCGACCAGGCGATTGCGCACTTCGGAGGCGGTGCTAAGCGAGAGCTGCGCCTTCTGTACCGCCACCATGGTGCGGCCGAGGTCCGCGCCCGCATCGCCACGCTCGAAGCTCGCCGCCATGCGCCCTGCGTCCATCTGGCTCTGCCCCACGGAGGCGATCGATTGCTTGAGCAGCGCGCCGAAATCGGCCTGGCCGGTGGTGTCCGCCTTGTAGGCGGTCTCGGCGGGACGCAGTTGCGCGGAGAGCTGGCGCATCTGGTTCAGGACGTTGTTGACGTCGATCTGGCTCATGTCGGGTTTCCGGCGCGGAACGGTGTACGGGGGTGGGGGAAGCACGAGGCGTGCCAGTGGGGGCGGAGGCTTTTTTGCGGTGCAACTGGGTGCTGGGGGCGTAGCTATCTCGCTCTTGCTTGTCGCTCTTGCTTGTCGCTCTTGCTTGTCGCTCTTGCGTAGATCGGAGGCCGGTCATGCCTTGTTCGAAGTGTGGCGTTGCCTTGGCCGGCCCTGTGGGCCGGGGGTTTCGCTCCCC
>NZ_LFQR01000114.1 GCF_001182895.1 Frateuria defendens
ATAGATCAGAGCATCCTTAACACAAGAGTAATATTTTGCGGCGCAATGATTGCGCCGAGGCAACTCGTAAACCCCGGCATATAACGCAATACGAAAAATATCAACGCCGAAGCCGGGCTGCATTCGCAATTACTTGCCTAAATGAGCCGCGCGCTTTCCAGCTCGCTCTTGAGATAGGCGTAGTAGATCGGCGCCGCGATCAGCCCCGCCAGGCCGAAGGCGGCCTCCATCGCCAGCATGGCGATCAGCAACTCCCAGGCGCGGGCGCGGATCTGGGTGCCGACGATGCGGGCGTTGAGGAAGTATTCGAGCTTGTGGATCAGCACCAGGAAGCCCAGCGCCGCCACGCCCACCCACAGCGACACCGACAGGCCGGCGATGGTGATGGCGGTGTTGGAGATCAGGTTGCCGATCACCGGCAGCAGGCCGACCACGAAGGTGAACGCCACCAGGGTCTTGGCCAGCGGCACGTGGATGCCGAGCAGCGGCAGCACGCCGAGCAGGAACACGGCGGTGACCGTGGTGTTGATCAGCGAGATCTTGATCTGCGCGAACACGATGTTGTGGAACGCCTCGGCCAGCCGCTGGCAGCGCGTGCTCATGGCGGCGGCCAGCGGCCCCACCTGGTGCACCGGGCGGGTGCGGCTGAGCGCCACCAGCGCGCCCAGCACCAGGCCGATCAGGATGTGCACGAAGGCGCGCGCGGTTTCCCGCCCGGCCAGCTGCAGGCTGCCCGCGTGCTTGCGGGCCAGCTCGCCGGCCATCACGCGCAGGTCCTCCACGCTGTCGGGCAGCCAGCCAACCAGCGCCGCCGGCAGCTGCTGGCGCGCGCGCTCGACCAGCGGCATCAGCTGGTTCTGCCACAGGTCGGCCGGGTTGCCGATCTCGCTGCGGAAAAAGCTGATCGCGCCCAGGATGAGCAAGGTCAGGAGGCCCACCACCAGCGCCCCGAGCAGGGCCACCGCCAGCACGCGCGAGCGGTCGCCCGGCATGCGCCGGCCCAGGCGCGGGCTGATCGTCTGCACCAACTCGTACACCAGCAGCCCCGCCAGCAGCACCAGCAGCAGGCGCAGGCGCAGCACCGCGAACAGGGCGATGCCCGCCAGCACGTAGCTGGCGACGCCGATGACGCTGGGAGGTACGCGCGACGAAATCGGGGACGATGCCATGACGGTCACATGCGATCGGGGGCGGTCAGTCTGTCAGCACCGCTACCGGCCTGCCAGCCCCGACGGGCTGACATATTCGCTGACGTACACTCACCGGCGGACCCGCTACCGCTTCCGACAAGGACTTTCATGCCTCTGCGTCTCCCGGCCGCCGCCGCCCTCCTCCTCCTGCTTGCCGGCTGCTCGGCCGCGCCGTCGAAATCCCCCGTCCCCGCCCCGGCCGCCGCGCCTCCGGCGCCCGCCGAGGCGGCGCCCGCCGGCACGCCGGCCGACGACAACCTCAACGCCGTCGCCTGGACGCAGGCCGCAGTGGAGCACGACCTGATCTACCTGCAGACCTTCCGTGACGCCCAGGCCCGCCTGCTGGCCGCGCTCAAAAATCCGGGCTGGGACGCGCTGCCGAAGGACGACCGCCTCGCCCCCGCCAAGGGCCTCAAACCCGCGGTGGTGCTCGACATCGACGAGACGGTGCTGGACAACTCGCCCTACCAGGCGCGCCTGGTGAAGAGCGGCGGCGAGTACGACGAGGCGGCATGGGCCGCCTGGTGCAAGGAGGAGCGCGCCCGCGCGCTGCCGGGCGCCGTCGCCTTCACCCGCTTCGCCGCCGCGCACGGCGTCGCGGTGATCTACATCTCCAACCGCACCAAGGACCTGGACCAGGCCACGCTGGCCAACCTGCGCAAGGCCGGCCTGCCGGTGGCCGGGCCAGCCTCCTTCCTGGGCCTGGGCACCTTCGTGCCGGACTGCGAGCAGAACGGCACCGAGAAGGGCTGCCGCCGCCAGCTGATCGGCCGCCAGTACCGCGTGCTGATGCAGTTCGGCGACCAGCTCGGCGACTTCCTCAGCGTGACGGCGAACACGCCCGAGGCCCGCGCCAGGCAGGTGGCGCCCTACCTCGACTGGATCGGCACCCGCTGGTTCGTGCTGCCCAACCCCACCTACGGTTCGTGGGAGCCGGCGCTGTTCAACAACGACTGGTCCGCGCCGCGCCAGGAGCGACGCCGGCTCAAGATCGACGCTCTTCGCAATGAATAAAATCAGTAAGTTATCGAATAATTCATAAGGTATTGCCTTAACTTTGACGGGCCGTTAAGATGCCTCCCGCCGAAACCTGCTGACCTCCAACTGCGGGCAAGGCCATTTCCCTTCCGGCCCGGCCGGATTACCCCGCGAGGCCCGGCGCCCGCGGGGTTTTCTTTGTTGGCCGCGACCGCGCGTCCGTCCCGCGACCCTTGCCCGCCCACCGCCGCCGCCCGTACCCTGCCGGGTCCGAACCGCGACGCTCTGCGTCTTCGCCGCGAGATTCCCATGCGCCTCCAAGCCTTCCGTACCGCCCTGCTGTCGCTGCTCGTGCTGGCCACGGCCGCCTGCCACGACAAGGAGCAGCCCGCCGTCACCGCCACGCCCGGCGGCGACACGCCCGAAGCCGCGGTGATGCAATCGGTGGCGCTGATCAAGGCCGGCGACTTCAACGGCTTCTGGAAACACGCCCTGCCGCCCGCCGACTACGCCACCCTGCGCGCGGACTGGACGCTGCCCCGCCCCGGCCAGCCGCCGATCAGCAACGAAGACCGCGCCCGCTTCGCCACCACCATGCAGCAGCTCACCGCGCCCGACGCCGAGACCCGGCTCTACGGCCAGCTGCAGCCGCAGCTGGCCCAGGCCGAGCAGAAGTACAAGGACCAGCTGCCGATGCTGATCGGCCTCGGCCAGAGCGTGCTCAAGAGCGGCGTGGCCCAGAACCAGACCCTGTCCGCCGAGCAGAAGCAGCAGGCCAACGCGGTGATCGACGTGCTGGCGCCGTGGGCGCAGCAGGTGCCGTGGTTCGACCCGGCCAAGGCGAAGCAGGCGGTGGGCGTGGTCGCGGCCACCGCGCGCAAGCTCGACCTCAAGAGCCCCGACCAGCTGCGCACGATGGATTTCGACAACGCCATGCAGCGCTACGCCACCGCCTTCGCCGGCGCCAAGGATCTGCTCGCGATCTACGGCCTGTCGGTGGACCAGGCACTGGATTCGGTGAAGGCGACGCCGATCGACAATGCCAAGGGCCGCGCCCGCGTGCGCCTGGACTACACCCTGCTGGGCAAGCCGCTGTCGACCGAGACCGTGCTGGTGCAGCAGGACGGCCGCTGGTACGGCGAGGACCTGCTGAACAACGCCCGCGAGTCGCATGCACGGCTGACCGCGCCGGCCGCCGGCGCCAGCACCGCGGCCCCGGCGAGCAGCGCGGCCGCACCGGCGACGGCGGCCAGCGCCACGGCCGCGGCGCACTGAGCGCGCCGCCACGCGAGCGCCACGGCGCAACCGGTACAATCCTGCGATGCAGAACATGACCGCGGAACTTTCCGCCCGCACCCGCGCGCCCTGGTGGTTCGGCCTGGCCGGCCAGCTGCTCGAGCCCTGGATCCGCCTGCGCCGCGATCCGGCCGAGCCGGCCAGCCTGCTCAAGCCGGGCGTGCCGGTGTGCTACGTGATCGAGCGCGAGGGCGTCTCCGACGCGCTGATCCTCGAGCGCGCCTGCCGCGAGGCCGGCCTGCCCAGCCCGATGCTGCTGCTGCCTGGCACGCGACGGCGGCGCTCGCTGTTCGCCCTGGTGCGGCGCGACGGCTGGGTCTTCGGCCGCAACCGCCACCGCGCGCCGGAGGAATCGCTCGGCCAGCTCACCCGCGCGCTGGAGAGCGACGGCTCGCAGGACATCCAGATCGTGCCGGTATCCATCTACGTGGGCCGCGCGCCCAGCCGCGACGCCGGCTGGTTCCGCGTGCTGTTCGCCGAGAACTGGGTGATGGTGGGCCGCTTCCGCCGCCTGCTGGCGCTGCTGCTCAACGGCCGCGACACGGTGGTGCACTTCTCCGCGCCCGTGTCGCTGCGCGAGGTCACCGCCGAATCCGGCGCGATGCCGCCGGACCGCCTGGCGCGCAAGATCGCCCGCGTGCTGCGCACCCACTTCCGGCGCATCCGCGCCGCGGTGATCGGGCCCGACCTCTCGCACCGGCGCACCGTGGTGGACGCCGTGCTCAACGCCGAGCCGGTGCGCACCGCCATCGCCGCGCAGGCGGCCAAGGAAAAGGCGCCCTACGCCAAGGCCTGGCGCAACGCGCAGAAGATGATGATGGAGATCGCCGCCGACTACTCGCACCCGGTGGTGCGCTCGGCCTCGTTCCTGCTCTCCAACTTCTGGAACAAGCTCTACGACGGCATCGCCATGCACCACTTCGACAAGGCCCGCGCCGCCGCGCCCGGCCACGAAGTGGTGTACGTGCCCAGCCACCGCAGCCACGCCGACTACCTGCTGCTCTCCTACCAGCTGCACATGTCCGGCGTGGTGGTGCCGCACATCGCCGCCGGCGTGAACCTCAACCTGCCGGTGATCGGCCCGATCCTGCGCCGCGGCGGCGCCTTCTTCCTGCGCCGCAGCTTCAAGGGCAACGCGCTGTACTCGGTGGTGTTCAACGAATACCTCGCGCAGCTGATCGACCGCGGCGTGCCGATCGAGTACTTCATCGAGGGCGGGCGCTCGCGCACCGGCCGCCTGCTGGCGCCGCGCGCGGGCATGCTGGCGATGACGGTGCGCGCCTTCCTGCGCGCGCCGCGTCGGCCGGTGCTGTTCCAGCCGGTGTACATCGGCTACGAGAAGCTGATGGAGGGCAAGAGCTACATCGGCGAGCTGTCGGGCAAGCCGAAGGAGAAGGAATCCCTGCTCGCCCTGCTGCGCGGCCTGCGCCACCTGCTCAAGCAGCGCTTCGGCCACGTCACCATCAACTTCGGCGAGCCGATCGAGCTTACGCCCATGCTCGACGCCGTCAGCCCCGACTGGCGCGCCGCCACCGAGAACCCGGACACCAAGCCCGAATGGGCCGGCGCGCTGGTCGACCGCCTGGCCAGCCAGATCCAGGTGAACATCAACCGCGCCGCGGACGTCAACCCGATCAACCTGCTGGCGCTGGCCCTGCTCGCCACGCCCAAGCACGCCATGGCCGAGGGCGACCTCTTGGCCCAGCTGGAGCTGATGAAGGCGCTGCTGGAAGAGCTGCCCTACTCCGACCGCGTCACCCTGACCCCGCTGGCGCCGCCGGCCATCGTGGCCTACGGCGAGCAGATGGGCTGGATCCGCCGCGTGCGCCACCCGCTCGGCGACGTGCTGATGGCCGACGACGAGCCGGCGGTGCTGCTCTCCTATTTCCGCAACAACGTGCTGCACCTCACCGCCACCGCGGCGTGGGTAGCCTGCTGTTTCCTCAACAACCGGCGCATGTCGCGCGCCTCGGTGATCCGCCTCGGCCGCATCGTCTACCCCTTCATCCAGGGCGAGCTGTTCCTGCCGTGGGACGAGGAAGGCTTCGCCGCGCAGTTGCAGGCCACCATCGACCTGTTCGTGCGCCGCGGCCTGCTGGAAGCCACCGGCGAAGGCCGCCTGCTCGAGCGCGGCCCGGGCCAGGACGACGGCGCCTACCAGCTGCGCGTGATCGCGCGCTCGCTGATCCAGGCCTTCGAGCGCTACTACATCACCATCGCCGCGCTGGCCAAGAACGGCCCGCACACGCTCACCGCCGCCGAGCTGGAAACCGCCTGCGCGCTCACCGCGCAGCGCCTGTCCCTGCTCAACGAGGCCACCGCGCCGGAGTTCTTCGACAAGGCGCTGTTCCGCGGCTTCATCCAGAAACTGCGCGAGCACCGCATCGTGTGGACCGACGAGGCCGGCAAGCTCGACTACGCCGAGGCGCTGGAGGACATGGTGCGCGACGCGCGCGTGATCCTCTCGCGCGAGGTGCGCCACTCGATCCTCAAGATCACCAGCGGCGAGAAGGACGCCTCCACGCGCGCGGGCCGCGAGGAAAGCGCCGCGCCGCCGGCACCGCCCCCCTCGCCGGCGCCCGCGCCGGTCGACACCGGCGAGGAACTGCACGCCCGCCACGTAGCGGCCGAGCACCACACGCACGCGCCGGAAGCCGGCAGGCCGGCCGCGCCGCCGCCGTCCACGCAAACGCCGGCGTCCCGCCGCGAGACGCCCGCCGCGCCCGTCGACGCCGGCGAGGAACTGCACGCCCGCCACGTGACGACCGAGCGGCACACGCATACGCCGGACGTCGAGAAGCCGGCGCCGGCCCCGGCCGACGAAGACGCCGGCGGCCGCTGAACGCGGCCGCCCGACTCCCCCGATCCTGTAGCATGAGCGCATGAACGAGCAGCAGCCCCGGACCACCCACTTCGGCTTCCGCGACGTGCCGACGGCCGAGAAGCAGAAGCTGGTCGGCGAGGTCTTCACCTCCGTCGCACGCAGCTACGACCTGATGAACGACCTGATGTCGTTCGGCGTCCACCGGCTGTGGAAGCGCCACTTCGTGGCCGTGAGCGGCATCCGCCGCGGCGACCGCGTGCTCGACCTCGCCGGCGGCACCGGCGACATCGCCGCGCTGATCAGGCCGGTGGTGGGCGAGTCCGGCGAGGTGATCGTGGGCGACATCAACGCCGCCATGCTGCAGGTGGGCCGCGACCGCCTCACCGACCGCGGCGTCGTCAACGGCCTGCGCTGGGCCCAGCTCAACGCCGAATGCCTGCCGTTCCCGGACAACGCCTTCGACGCCGTGACCATGGCCTTCGGCCTGCGCAACGTCACCGACAAGGACGCGGCGCTGGCCGACATCTGCCGCGTGCTCAAGCCCGGCGGCCGTGCGCTGGTGCTGGAATTCTCCAGGGTGCAGAGCGAGCTGTTCGGCAAGCTCTACGACTTCCACTCCTTCAAGGTGCTGCCCAAGCTCGGCCGCCTGTTCGCCGGCGACGCCGACAGCTACCAGTACCTGGCCGAGTCGATCCGCAAGCACCCCGACCAGTCGACGCTCAAGGGCATGATGGAGCGCGCCGGCTTCGGCCGCGTGGACGTGCGCAACCTCACCAACGGCATCGTCGCCATCCACCGCGGCTACAAGTTCTAGCGCCCATGCGGGTGCTGGTGACCGGAGCCTACGGCTTCATCGGCTCCCACATCGTCGCGGCGCTGACCGCTGCCGGGCATGAGGTCGTCTGCGCGGTACGCGGCGGTCGACTCGACGAACGTTTCCCCGGGCTGCGTGCCATCACCTGCGACATGGCACGCGACGTCGATGTCAGAACCTGGCTTCCTCGTCTCGATGGCATCGAGGCAGTGGTGAACTGCGCCGGTATTCTGCGCGAACGCGATGCCAACCGTTTCGAAGCCGTGCACGTACAGGCACCACTGGCCTTGTATCGGGCGTGCGTGGAGCGCGGGGTACAGCGGGTCGTCCAGATTTCCGCGCTCGGCAGGCCGGACGATGGCGATTTCATCGCCTCCAAGCATCGCGGCGACGAGGCCTTGTCGAACCTGCCGCTCGATGCTCTGATCCTGCGCCCTTCTTTGACCTACAGCGCACAGGGCTCCTACGGCGGCACCTCTCTGCTGCGCGCCATGGCCGCCTTGCCCTGGCTCATACCGGTACCGCGGGCCGCACTGCGCCCCTGCGTGCAGCCCGTGGCAGCCGAGGACGTCGGACTGGCCGTGGCCGCTGTGCTGGCGCGACCGCAGCAGGGCGCCGAAGTGCTCGAACTGGTCGGCCCGCGAGCGATGGGCCTGGGCGAGTACCTGCAAAGCTGGCGGCGCTGGCTCGGGTTACCGGCAGCGCGGCTGTGGCCGGTGCCCATGCCAGGCGTGAGCCTGGCCTGCCGCCTGGGCGAGCGGCTGGGTCGCGGGCCGCTGGGCGAGACCATGCAACGCATGCTGGCGCACGGCAATCTCGGACGCTCCGATGCGCTCGCAAGGCTCCACGAACGGCTCGGCTTGGTGCCACGCACGCTCGAACGCGCGCTGGCCGAATCGCCCAGCCATGTGCAGGATCGCTGGCACGCCCGCCTGTACCTCTGGCTGCCGTTGCTGCGCACGAGCCTGGGCCTGCTGTGGCTGGCCTCGGGCGTAGTCGGCTGGCTGCTGCCGCCCCACGCCATAGCAGCCACGACGGCAGGCGATACGCTCTCGCCCGTACCGGCCCTGTGGCTGGCGCGGATCACCGCCTCCCTGGACCTTCTGCTCGGCGCCTTGTGCCTGCTGCGCTGGCGTCCACGCTGGGTATTGGCCGGCATGCTTGCGATGCTATTCGGTTACACCTTCGGCATCGGCACCCTGTGGCCTGCGCATTGGCTCGATCCGTTCGGCGGCCTGCTGAAGAACCTGCCGCTGCTGGCCTGTCTGGGCCTGCTGCTGGCGACGGAGGAACGCCGATGAGCCTCTACACACTGTTGAAGGTCGTGCACATCCTGTCGTCCACGCTGCTGTTCGGTACGGGGCTCGGCACGGCGTTCTTCATGTGGTTCACCTGGCGCAGCGGCAACCTCGCCACGATCGCTGCAGTATCGCGGTTGACGGTGAGAGCCGACTGGCTGTTCACGACGCCCGCCGTACTGGTACAGCCGATCACCGGCATCGCGTTGATCAAGCTGATGGGCTTTCCGTGGACCACGGCATGGCTACAGGCGGCCATTGCCCTTTACCTCCTGGCCGGCGCTTGCTGGCTGCCGGTGGTGTATCTGCAATGGCGCGTGCGCGATCTCGCCACCACCGCGCTCGCCACAGACTCGCTGCTTTCCCCGGCTTCCCGCCGCTACATGCGCTGGTGGTTTGTGCTGGGTTGGCCGGCTTTCATCGCCGTACTGGCGATATTCTGGTTGATGGTGGCGAAGCCTGCGCTGTGGAGTTGAGCGCACCATCCTGCGTTCCCGATGCGATCACTCGCGGCATGAGTCAGGAACGCCGTAATCGGCAGGTCGATACGACAACGTAGAGGGAACCACGATGCCCACACCCCATCACCGCGCGCTCGCCGGCGCCCTCGCGCTGCTCGGCTGGGCGGCACTGACCTTGCAATTGGGGCTTTCGATCCGGCTGACGGAGGCGGGCGGGCGGAGTGCGTGGCATGCCGTGTGGGTCTACGCCGGCTACTTCACCATCCTCACCAATGCACTGGTGGCATGGGCGCTGTCGGCGGCCGCGCTGGAGCCTCGCGACACGCTCGGCCGCTTCCTGCGGCGGCCGGACGTGCAGACCGGCCTGGCGATGAGCATCGTCATCGTGGGGGCGGTCTACAACCTGCTGCTGCGGCAGCTGTGGCATCCGCAGGGCTGGCAGCGGGCGGCCGATGCGACGCTGCACGATGCGATGCCGCCGCTGTACCTGCTGTATTGGTGGCTGGCGGTGCCAAAGGCGTCGCTGCGCTGGCGGCAGGTGTTCGCCTGGCAGCTCTATCCGGTCGCCTATTTCGCCTACGCGCTGGCGCGCGGCGCCGTGGACGGCTGGTATCCCTATCCGTTCCTCGACGTGGGTGCGCTGGGCTATGCGCGGGTGCTGCTCAACGCCTGCGCGGTGCTGCTGGCCTTCGTGGCCGTGGCGCTGCTGCTGGTGGCGTCGGGGCGCTGGCAGGCGCGGCGCCGGGTGGAGGCCCTTGTCGCGGAGCCGGGCCGGCCGTAGCGGTGAGCGGCTCAGGCCGCCGGCGCGCGGCGGTCTTCGAGCAGTACGCCGGCCTGCCGGGTTTCGTCCTCGTGCGCCGGATCGCGCCAGGTCTCGGCCAGCGCGGCGGCCTGCCAGCGCTGCATCGACGGCAGCGCCAGCAGCCGCGAGGCATACGCCGCCGCGGCCTCGCCCAGCGGCAGGCCGTAGGTCTGGATGCGGAAGGCCACCGGTGCGAAGAACGCATCGGCCGCGGTGAACGCCGGCCCAGCCAGGAAGGGGCCGCCGAAGCGCGCCAGCCCTTCGCGCCACAGCGCATCGAGGCGCGTGAGGTCGGCCTCGAGCGCCGGCGCGAAGGCATGCGGCCGCACGCGCAGCCCGCAGCTCATGGGGCAGGCGTTGCGCAGGGCGAAGAAGCCGGCGTGCATTTCCGCCGCCGCCGAGCGTGCCCAGGCCCGCGCCGCCGCGTCGGCCGGCCACACGCCCGCGTGGCGCTCGGCCAGGTATTCGGCGATCGCCAGCGACTCCCACACCACCACCTCGCCGTCGACCAGGCACGGCACCTTGCCGGTGGGTGAGAAGCTTTGGAACGGGGCGCCGCCGAACGGCGTCAGCCGCTCCTCGAACGGGATCGCCAGTTCGCTCAGCAGCACCCACGGGCGCAGCGACCAGGAGGAGTAGTTCTTGTTGGCGATGTGCAGGATGAGCATGCGCGTCTTGCCGTCAGCTGCGTTCGCAGGCCTGCTCGTCCAGCGCCGGCTCGACGCGCGGGGCCGGACGACGGCGCGCATTCGCCAGCACCACGCCGCCCACGGTGATCAAGCCGCCGACCAGGGTCAGCGCGCCCGGCTGCTCGCCCAGCCACGCCCAGCCGATCAGCACCGCGATCGGCGGCGAGAAGTAGATGAAGCTGGACACCTGCGAGGCCGAACTGCGATGGATCGCCACGTTCCACGCGATGTAGCCGATGAAGGTGGGCGCGATGCCCAGCCACAGCAGCGCGGCGATCTGCGGCCAGTGCGCCGCCGCCAGCGCCTGCGGCAGGTGCAGGCCGAACGGCAGCGTGCCCAGCGTGCCGGCGAAGAAGGTGGCGGCGGTAACGCCGAAGGCGCCGTAGCGCGCGAACAGCGGCTTCTGGCCCACGAAGTAGATCGCCGAGGCCGCCACGCTGCCCAGCACCAGCGCCGCCATCGGCTCGAAGCGCACCTGCTTGCCGCTGGCCAGCACCACCAGCACCACGCCGAGCAGGGCCACCAGCAGGCCCGCCAGGGTCCGCGCGGCCAGGCGCTCGCGCAGCCAGATCGCCGACACCGCCGCGGTGGCGGCCGGCACCAGCGAGATCAGGATCGAGGCGGTGCCGCTGGCGATGCGCGTCTCCGCGTAGTTGAGGCACAGGTGGTAGACGGTGAGGCCGATCACGCCCAGCAGCGCCAGCTGCGGCCAGTCGCGCCGCGCCGGCAGCGGCACCCGCTTGACCGCCAGCAGCACCGCGAAGCACAGCGAGGCGATGCCCAGGCGCGCCAACGCCACCTCGCCCGGGGTGAACGCCGGCAGCGCGTAGGCGATGGCGGCGTAGGCGGAGGACCAGGTGAACAGCGCGACGCCGATGAGGGCGAGGGTGCGGCCGTCGAGACGTTGGGGAGCGGACATGGGTGGGCTCGGGAGTCGGGAGTCGGGAGTCGGGAGTCGGGAGTCGGGAGTCGGGAATGGAGAATCGAACAGCGGCACTCCGCAAATCCACCCCATTCACTATTCTCCATTCCCGATTCCCGCCCCTGAATGACGGATCGTCGTAGAGTGACGGCATTTCCCCCACCAATGAAAGGCAACCGACACCCATGGCCTTGGCATCGAAAGCGGACTGGGACGCCAAGGACTGGCAGATTCTCGAGGCGCTGCAGCGGGACGCGCGCCTGGGCTACGCCGAACTCGGCCGCAAGGTGCGCCTGTCCGCGCCCGCGGTGGCCGAGCGCGTGAAGCGGCTGGAGGAAGCGGGCGTGATCGCCGGCTACCGCGCGGTGATCGAGCCCAAGCGCCTGGGCTACGCCATCGAGGCGATGGTGCGGCTGCGCTGCGACGGCGGCATCTGCGCGCGCATCGGCCAGGTGGTGGCGGACATCCCCGAGGTGCTCGACTGCCGCCGCCTCGCCGGCGAGGACTCGGCCCTGCTGCGCGTGGTGGCGATGTCGGTGGGCCACCTGGAGACCGTGCTCGACCGCCTGCTGAAGATCCACGCCAGCATCAGCACCACCACGCTGGTGGTGCTGCAGACGCCGCATGCGAACCGCGCCGTCAATCGCACCATGTGGCTCGCCGGGCAAGCGCTCTCGCGCGAGTGAGCGCCGTCGCGCGGCGAGGTCCGGCCAGCGCCGAAGTTCAGCCGATCTCTCGCCCGCCCGTCATCCCGGCGCAGGCCGGGATCCGGTGTACTGGGATGACCAGGCAGGCGCTGGCTTCGGGCCCTGCGCGGCATGGCGGTGAGGCAAGCCGCGGGATTCCACGCCGAGGCGTCGCCATCACCGCACGCCACCCGCCGCGACGGCCGAGGCATGGCTCGCGGGTTGCGCGGCAGTGATGGCGACGCCTCCGCCGTCCCGGCGGATGGCGGCGTGACGCCCCATGCGTATCACCCGTCCGCCGCGCCATGTTTTACTCCTGGGTTCCGGCGGCCCGGCCGGCTCGCCCCGAAGCCTTCACTCCTTATCACGACGTCTCCGCCGCACATGACCAGCAAGCACCCCGATACGCCCCACGACGACGCCCCCGACAACCCCGAACGCCGCCGCCTGCTCGGCGAGATGGCCGTGGCCGGCGCCGCGCTCACGCTCGGCGCGCCGGCCATCGCGGCGGGCCATCCGAAACCGGCCGCCGCCGCATCGGCACTGCCCCCGGCCGAACTCGACCGCCTGCTGCGCGAGCGCATTCGGCACGTGGTGGTGATCTACGCGGAGAACCGCAGCTTCAACAACCTGTTCGCCGACTTCCCCGGCGTGGAGAAGCCGCTCGCCGCACTCAAGCCCGAGGACTACCGGCAGCGCGACCGCGACGGCTCCCTGCTCGAGACCCTACCGCCGGTGTGGCACGGCCTCGCCCCGCAAAAGCAGGTGGTCAACCATCGCAGCTACCAGGTGCTGGAGGAACACCTCACCGGCCTGCCCAACGCGCCCTGGGCGCTGCGCACCGGCGAGGGCGAGCCGCTGCCGCACGGCGTGGTCACGCGCGACCTGGTGCACCGCTTCTACGAGAACCAGCAGCAGATCAACGGCGGCAGGAACGACGGCTTCGTGGCCTGGGGCGACACCGGCGCGATGGTGATGGGCCACTACGGCGACAGCGCCTCGCACCTGCGCCTGTGGCAGCTCGCGCGCCAGTACACGCTGTGCGACAACTTCTTCATGGGCGCCTTCGGCGGCTCCTTCCTCAATCACCAGTACCTGGTGGCCGCGCAGCCACCCTACTACCCCGATGCCGACAAGGGCCCGGCGCGCTTCAACATCGCCGAGACGGCGAGCGGCTCGCCCACCGACCACCGCCTCAAGCTCGCCGACGACTCGCCGGCCAGCGCGATGCACGGCAAGCCCAAGTTCGCCTCGCGCAGCGCGCTCACACCGGACTTCTGGGCGGTGAACACGATGGCGCCGGCCTACGCGCCGAGCTACACCGAAGCGCCCGGCCACCCCGATCTGGCCGATCCGGACAGCCCCAACACCTTGCCGCCGCAGACCCACAAGACCATCGGCGACGTGCTCTCCGCCGCCGGCGTGGACTGGGCCTGGTACGCGGGCGGCTGGCAGCTCGCGCTGGAAGGCAAGGGCGAAGGCGACCAGCGCGAGTTCCCGCAGCACCCGAACTTCCAGGTGCACCACCAGCCGCTCAACTACTTCAAGAGCCTCGCGCCGGGCAGCGCCGCGCGCGCGCGGCACCTGCGCGACGCCGGCATCGGCGAGACGGTGCAGGGCAACCGCTTCCTCGCCGACATCGCGGCCGGCACGCTGCCGGCGGTGAGCTTCTACAAGCCGCAGGGCGACCTCAACATGCACGCCGGCTATTCCGACGTGGACGCGGGCGACCGCCACCTCATGCGCGTGGTCGATGCGCTGCAGAAATCGCCGCTGTGGCCGCACACGCTGGTAATCGTCACGGTGGACGAGAACGGCGGCTGGTGGGACCACGTGGCCCCGCCCAAGGGCGACCGCTGGGGGCCGGGCTCGCGCATCCCGGCGATCATCGTCTCGCCGCACGCGAAGAAGGGCCACGTGGACCACACCGTCTACGACACCGGCTCCATCGCCCGCTTCCTCACCCGCCGCTTCGGGCTGGAGAAACTGCCCGGCCTGGCCATGCGCGAAGAAGCGATGGTCGCCGCCGGCGGCCCGCCGCCGGGCGACCTCACCGCAGCGCTGCAGTTCGACCCGGCCTGAGGGCCGGTTCACATCCCGCCGCCGAAGCCATGTAGGAGCGCGCCTTGCGCGCGACAAACCTGCGTAGCGGTGACGCGGTGCCCCCCGGTCGCGGGCAAGGCGCTCAACGCTGGCGCCGCCAGGCCACCTCGCCGGTGGCCTGGCCGCCGCTGGTCGGCGTGGGCACGGTGTAGACCAGCTCGTCGCCCTTGAGCGTGTAGGGGCGCACCTGCTCGCTGCCGTCCCAGTTGGGGAACGAGGCGTGCTCGATGCGGAAGCGCAGCGCCGAGGCGGAGACATCCAGACGTCCGTAATGCGCGTTGCCGTCCAGCGCGGCGGCGCGGTATTCCCCGGGTGTGCCCTTGGCCTTGTCGCCGAGGGCGAAACGCGCCCGCTGCGCGCGCACCATCTGCAAGGCATAGCGCCCTTGCGCATCGATCAGCAGCTGGCCCTGCGGCTGCGGGCCGTACAGCTGGACGTGCCGTCCATCGGGCAGCACGTTGTCGACCCGCTCGAGGGTCCAGGCGCCGGCCAGTGCCGCCAGCGGCGAAGCGGGCACGGCCGCTGGCCCGTCGCCCCTCGCCAGCGCCGCGCCCGCGATCGCCGCGCAGACGGCGGCACCCAGCGCCACGATCCCCATCCACTTGCTTCGCATGGCCGTTCCTCGTCGCATCGCATGCCGGCCAGGGTAGTGCGCTACCCTGCACGGCGAACACGCATCGCCGGATATTTCAGTCATTGCGCATCGACATGGCTCGCTCATGAAGGCACTCGATCTCGATGCGGTACGGGCCTTCGTGCTCACCGCCGAACTGCAAAGCTTCACGCGCGCCGCGGAGGCGCTGGACAGCACGCAATCGGCGGTCAGCCTGAAGCTGCGCCGGCTGGAAAACCAGCTCGGCCGGCGCCTGCTGGAACGCACGCCGCGCCAGGTGCGGTTGTCCGCCGAAGGCACGGCCTTCCTGGACGCCGCGCGCCAGCTGCTCGGCGCCCACGAGCGGGCCCTCGCCGCCTTCGACAGCGAACCGCGCCGGCTGGCCATCGGCATCAGCCAGCTGATCGCCGGCAGCCGTTTGCCGGAGCTGCTGCGGCGGCTCAACGAGCACGATCCGCAGTTGCTGATCGAGCTGCACGTGGCCGGCTCCCGCGACCTGTTGCAGGCGCAGGAGGAAGGCCGGCTGGACGCCGTGCTGGTGGTGCAACCCGCGGAGCGGCGCCACCGCGGCGAGGTGCTGTTCGCCGAAAGCTTCGGCTGGATCGCCGCGGCCGACTGGCAGCCGCGCGCGGGCCAGCCCCTGCCGCTGTCGACCCAGGGCGCCGCGTGCTCCATCCGCGCCGCGGCCGTGCGCGCGCTCGATGAAGCCGGCGTGCCGTGGACCGAGGTCTTCATCGGCAAGGGCGCCGCCGCCGTGGGCGCGGCCGCGGCGGCCGGCTTCGCCGTGGCGGTGCTGGCCCGGCGTGCGGCGCCGCCCGGCACCCGCGACGTCGGCGCCGCATTGTCCCTGCCCGCCCTGCCGACGCAGGACGTCGTGCTCCACAGCGCGCTCACCGATCGCCGTTCGCGGGCGGCGCTGAACAAGCTGGCCGCCGCGTTCAAGAACATGCCGGTGGCCTAGCGCGGCCAAGCTATCGCGTGCCGCCCGAGCAGGGCAACGGCACCACGCCGGTCTCGGCGTGGTGCCGGGTCGCGACGCCGGGCTGAAGCGCAGGATGCGCGGGCCGCCGCGACCTCGCCCGGTAAGTAAAATAGCCGGGCCCCCACCGCGGAACCCGCCATGCGCGAGCTGTACCCCGAGATCGAGCCCTACCGCACGCAGCGCCTCGCGATGGATGCGCTGCACACGCTGTACGTGGAGGAATGCGGCAACCCGGGCGGCCTGCCGGTGGTGTTCCTGCACGGCGGGCCGGGCGCGGGGCTGTCGGCCTATCACCGGCGCTTCTTCGATCCGGCGCGCTACCGCATCGTGCTGTTCGACCAGCGCGGCGCCGGACGCTCCACGCCGCATGCGGAACTGACCGACAACACCACCTGGCACCTGGTGGCCGACATCGAGGCGATCCGCGAGGCGCTCGGCATCGAGCGCTGGGTGGTGTTCGGCGGCTCCTGGGGCTCGACGCTGGCGCTGGCTTACGCCCAGACGCATCCGGCGCGCGTGCTGGGGCTGGTGCTGCGCGGCATCTTCCTCGGCCGGCCGGAGGAGCTGACCTGGTTCAACGAGATGGACGGCGGCGCGCGCCGGATCTTCCCCGAGCGCTGGAGCCGCTTCGTGGCGCACATCCCCGAGGCCGAGCGCGACGCGATGCTGGAAGCCTATTGGCGCCGCCTCGACAGCGACGAGGAGGCCACCCGCCTCGCCGCCGCCGAAGCCTGGAGCGCATGGGAGGGCGGCAGCACCACGCTGCTGCACGATCCGGACGCACGCGGCTACGAGGACCTCGCCGGCGCACTGAGCCTGGCCCGCGCCGAGGCGCACTACTTCCGCCACCGGCTGTTCCTCGAGCCCGACCAGCTGCTGCGCGACATCGGCCGCATCCGCCACCTGCCGGGCACCATCGTGCACGGCCGCTACGACATCATCTGCCCCGCCGCGAGCGCCTACGACCTCGCGCAGGCCTGGCCGGAAGCCGAGCTGCGCATGGTGCTGGCCGGCCACGCCGCGGCCGACCCGGCCATCGCCGACGCGCTGGTCGAGGCCACCGACCGGCTGGCCGACCGCTACGTGTGAGGCCGCCTTGCCATCGCATGTCGGGAGCGCGCCTGCGCGCGACGGTCACGCCGTGAGGTCGCGGTCGCGCGCAGGCGCGCTCCTTACAAGTGGTCGGGCGGGCATGCGGAGGCGGCGGCGCAAAGGCCCTGGCTAATGCCGCAGCGCCGCCACCTCCGCCGGGGTGATCCGGTCCGGGAAAGCGTTGCCGAAATGGCTGCGGACGTAGTTGACCACGCCGGCCACCTGCTCGTCGCTGAGCGAGATGCTGCGCATGGTGTTCGCGTCCGCCGCGCTCAACCCGAACGCGGGCATGTTGCGGCGGCCGTAGAGCACGGTGAGCGCCACGTACTGCGCCGACACCAGCGCGCGGTCGCCGGCGAAGGAGGGGTAGTAGCCCACCTGCTTCGCTCCGCGGCCGTCGTCCATGTGGCAGGCCTGGCAGATGTGGGTGTAGACCGCCTGGCCGTCCGCCTTGGCGAAGTCGGCGCCGGTATAGACGGCGTCGTCCGCGCGGGCCGCGCCGGCGCCCAGCAGGCCGGCCAGCAGAACGAGCGCCAGCCGCGCGGCGTGCAAGCGATGAGGCGTCTTCATGCCTTGGCTCCCTGCGCGACCGCGCGTTGATGGAGGCGGCCGATGGCGTCCAGCGCCGAGGTCACGGCGCCCTCCTGCCAGGCCGGGATATAGGAGGCGTGCTCGCCGGCCAGCGCGATGCGGCCGTCGATCGCGCAGAGGTTGTCGTAGTGCTCGGCGCGGCTCTCCTCGGTCCAGCGTCCGGCGCAGCCCTGGGTGAAGGGCACGCGGTGCCAGGCCACGGAGATGCCGCAGTCGAACTCCTTGCGGTACTGCGGGTGGATCTGGCTGCCGTAGGCCAGCGCCTGCTCGATGCGCTGCTCGGGCGTGAGCGAGGTCAGCTCCAGCGCGCTCAGGCCGCCGGCGTAGGTGCCCAGCAGCACGCCCTTGCCCTGGCTGAAGTAGTCGCTGTTGGGGTAGCCGATGTTGTTGATCGGCAGGTCCGTATAGCTGATGCCGCCGTAGATCTGCTCGTCCTGCTCCCAGAAGCGGCGCTTGAACTGCAAGCCCGTCTTCACCGAGGCGTTGTAGGGCACGGCGGCGATCGCCGCCGCCATCGCCGGGCCGACGTTGATCGGCAGCTGGCCGAGGATCGACAGCGGGATGGTGCACAGGCACCAGTCGGCGCGCGTGGTGAGCGCGGCGCCGGGCCTGGCGGTGTCTTCGTAGCGCACGCTGACGCCGTGCTCGTCCTGCTCGATGGCGGTGACGCGGGCGTTGTAGCGGATCAGCCCCTTCAGCTCGCGCCCGAAGGCCGCGCCGATCTGGCCCATGCCGCCCACCGGCTGGAACAGCGCCGTCTGCATCTCGTAGTTGTCGCCGGCGGCGAGGCCGAGCCAGGCCTTGGCGGTGAGCAGGTCGGCGAGGCCCATCGGCTCGGAGGGAACCGGCCGCGCGGTGAGGCCGCCGCCCGGGTCCTTGTGGAAGCCGCGCCGGTTGCTGCTGGCCTCGCCCTTGGCGTAGGCGTAGTGCTTGTCGAGCGCGCCCCAGGTGCGCAGGGAGGCGAGCAGCTTCTCCTGGTCCTCGCGCGTCACCGCGCCGTCGAGCTTGCTCTGCTGGATGCTCTTGCTGAGCAGCTCGGCCACGTGGCCCTGGTAGTCGGCCTTGACCGCGCGCAGGCGCTGCGGCTTGCCGCCGAAGGCCTGGCTGTCGTGCAGGTAGGCGTTGTAGTTGACCTGCACGAAGGGCTCGAGCTTCACGCCCAGGCGCTGGCAATAGCTCAGGATGCCCTGGTGGTGGTACGGGATGCGCCACGGGCCGGGGTTGAGGTACAGCCCCTGGTCGAAGCGGCAGTGCTGCGTATGGCCGCCCAATTCGGTGTAGGTGTCGCCGCCATAGAGGCTCCAGTTGCGCCCGCCCGGACGGTGGTTGTACTCGAGCACCTGCACCTTGTAGCCGGCGTTGCGCAGCTCGTAGGCCGCCACCATGCCGGCGATGCCCGCGCCCAGGATCAGCACCGAGGCGCCCTTGGGCGCGCCCTCCAGCCGCACCGGCCCCCGGTACGGCGACTCGGCCGCATACCCCAGGCTGCTCATGGCCTGATACATCGCCGCGCTGCCGGCGGTGACGCCGATCATGCGCAACAAATCACGGCGGCTCAGCGTGGCCGCACTCCCCTTCTCACCCATGATTTCCCCGCGAATCGTCGCGGCCGATCGCGGCCGCCAACTGTGTGTGGATACCGCAGGGTTTTGGTATCACATGCATCGCGCGGGCAACAAGCGGCATACTTGCGCTTTTCGTGCACGAGCCCGCCCATGCGACGAATCACCGCTCTCTCGCTCGCCGCGCTGTTGCCGGCGTCCGCCCTCGCCGCCGACCCGCACTCTTACGCGCAGCCCGACCAGGTCGTGGTCACCCACCTGGACTTGGACCTCGGCATCGACTTCCCGCACAAGCAGCTGGACGGCCGCGCCACGCTGAAGCTCGACTGGAAGAACCCCAAGTCGCCGGCGCTGGTGCTCGACACGCGCGACCTGCACATCGTGCGCATCGACGGCCTCGACGCCGTCGGCCACGCCACGCCGCTGGTATTCGCGCTGGCGCCGCGCGACAAGGAGCTGGGCAGCAAGCTCACCATCCAGGCGCCCATGCATCCGGCGCAGGTGCGCATCATCTACACCACCTCGCCCGCGGCCTCCGGCCTGCAATGGCTGACGCCTGCGCAGACGGCGGACAAGAAACTGCCCTTCATGTTCTCGCAGTCCGAATCCATCCACGCGCGCTCGTGGGTGCCGCTGCAGGATTCGCCGGCGATCCGCTTCACCTACACCGCCCACGTCACGGCGCCCAAGGACGTGCGCGTGGTGATGAGCGCGCTCAACGACGCCAGGCATCCGCTCGACGGCGACTTCCGCTTCGACCAGCCGCACCCGATTCCCTCCTACCTGCTCGCCATCGCCGCCGGCGACCTGGCGGTAAAGGAGACCGGCCCGCGTTCGGCCGTCTATGCGGAGCCCAGCGTGGTCGGCAAGGCCGCGCACGAGTTCGAGGACACCGAGAAGCTGATCGCCACTACCGAGTCGCTCTACGGCCCCTACGCCTGGGGCCGCTACGACCTGCTGGTGCTGCCGCCCTCGTTCCCGTTCGGCGGCATGGAAAACCCCAACATGACCTTCGCCACGCCGACCGTGCTGGTGGGCGACAAGAGCCTGGTCTCGCTGGTCTCCCACGAGCTGGCGCATTCGTGGTCGGGCAACCTGGTGACGTCCGCCGCGTGGCGCGACATCTGGCTCAACGAGGGCTTCACCACCTACGTGCAGGGCCGCATCACCGAGGCCGTGTACGGCGCCAAGCAGGCCGACGAGGAGGCGCTGCTCTCCGCCCGCGCGCTGGAGAAGGGCCTCGGCAAGATGCCCGCCAACGCGCAGAAGCTCGCGCCCGACCCGCGCGGCATCGGCGCCGACGACGCGCTGTCCGACGTGGCCTACGACAAGGGCTCCTGGTTCCTGCGCACGCTGGAGCAGCGCTACGGCCGCGCCGACTTCGACGCCTGGCTCAAGGGCTACTTCCAGCGCCACGCCTTCACCAGCATCACCACCGAACAGATGCTGGCGGACTTGAAACCCAACCTGATCGAGAAATACCCCGGCAAGATGAGCTGGGACGAAGTGCAGGCCTGGGTCTACCAGCCCGGCGTCCCGAAGGACGCGCCGCTGCCTAGCTCACCGCGCTTCGAGGCCATCGACAAGGAGCGCGGCGCCTTCCTCGCCGGCACGCTGCCCGCGGCCAGGCTCGATGCGAAGGGCTGGAACACGCAGGAGTGGATGTACTTCCTCGACCGCCTGCCCGACGCGCCGCCGCTCGCCAGGATGCAGCAGCTCGACGCCGCCTGGCACCTCACCGGCACGCCCAACGCCGAGATCGGCATGCGCTGGTACAGCCATGCTATCGCCGCCGGCGACAAGGCGGTGTGGGAGGCCGCGCGCGAGCACATGACGCGCATCGGCCGCATCTACCTCACCACCCCGGTGTACAAGGCCTTCGCCGCCACGCCCGCGGGCCTCGCCTACGCGGAGGCGGCCTACGCCAAGGCGAAGGACGGCTACCATCCGCTGACCCAGGGCGCCATCGAGGGCATCTTCGCCAAGGCCAAGGCGAGGGCCCAGGGCAGCGCGAAGTAGGCGCTGGCCCTGCCCGCGTCCGGCCGCCTGCCGGCGCGGGCCCTCGCCCCCTGCCGCGCTAGGCGCGCAGCGAAGGCGCCCGGTTGCCGGACGCCCTCCCCCTCAACGCAGAACCTATTGCCCATGACCGATTCCAAACCCGCCGCCCCCCAACGCCCCCTCTGGCAGCGCCTGCTGCTGCGCCGGCTGAAGTTCCTGGCCGTGGTCGCGGCGCTGCTGCTCGTGGTGCTGGGCGGCAGCTACCTGTTCGCGCCGCAGTGGCTGATGCGCGCCGACGCCCTGCGCCGCGCCGCCGCCGCGCAGCTGGAAACGCACTCGGTGCAGGCCGGCGACACGCACTGGGTCTACTACGAAGGCGGCCAGGGCCCCACGCTGGTGCTGCTGCACGGCTACGGCGCCGACCGCGGCGTGTGGCTGGAGCAGGCCAAGCTGCTCACGCCGCATTTCCACCTGATCATCCCCGACCTGCCCGGCTGGGGCGATTCCTCGCGGGTGGACGGCGCCAGCTACAACATCGACGTGCAGGCCGAGCGCCTGCAGACCTTCGCCACCACGCTGAACCTCGGCCGCTTCGTGCTGGTGGGCCACTCGATGGGCGGCGCCATCGCCGGCGTGTTCGCGGCCGAGCACCCCGAGCACGTGGGCGAGCTGGTGCTGATCGACGCCTTCGGCCTCAAGATGAAGGAGAACGGCTTCGCCCACGACGGCCTCGCCGGCAAGAACCCCTTCATCTACGACGACCGCGCCGGCTTCGCGCGCGTGCTGGCGCTCACCTTCGCCAAGCCGCCGCAGATCCCCGGCCGCTTCGTCGACGTGCTGGTCAAGCGCAACCAGCGCGACCGCGCCTTCCTCGACCGTACCTTCGAGGAGCTGCGCCAGCCCTCGCAGTACCTCGCCGTGCAGAACCGCCTGGGCAAGCTCGGCATGCCGGTGCTCGGCCTGTGGTGCCACGACGACAAGGTGATCGACGTCTCCGCCCTGGACAGCCTGCGCGACGGCCTCACCGCCTCCCCGGCGATCAGCTCCAGCGTGCTCAACGGCTGCAACCACATGCCGATCCTGGAGAAGCCGGAGGACACCGCGCGCATCCTCACCGGCTTCGCGCTGTCGCACTGAGCGCCGGCCATTTTGTAGGAGCGCGCCTGCGCGCGACCGCGGCGCCGTCGCGCCATGACCGTCGTGCGTTGGCCGCTGCGCGTTCCGTTGCGCAGGCTTGTCGCGCGCAAGCGCGCTCCTACACAGCGCACGGGCAAGGCATGCCCGCTCTGCCTCAATCGGCGACGTCGGCCACCAGGCGGTCCAGTTCCGCCTTCAGCATGGCGCCGTTCTGGCGCAGCCAGTCGCGCTGCGCGCGCCACTCCGGCAGCAGGCTGCCGACCAGGGCCCAGAAGCGCGGCGCGTGGTTGCGCACCTTGAGGTGACACAGCTCGTGCACCAGCACGTAGCGCAGCGCGGCGGGCGGCGCCAGGGCCAGGGCGAGGTCGAGGTTGATGCGGTCGCGCGTATCCAGGCTGCCCCACAGGCTCTTCATCGGGCGGATCCGGAGCGCGGTGGGCGCGAGGCCGAGCTGCGGGACGTAGAGGGCCAGCCAGCGCGAGACGTCTCGTCGCATCTGCGCCTCGAAGTGCGAGGCGAGCAGCCCGCGCGCCACCGGCAGCGCCCGCGTGTGGGGGCGGGGGATGACCAGGGTCAGGCCGCCGTCCTGCGCCTCCACGCGCGGGTACGGCCCCTCGGCCCAGTCCAGCTCCACCGTCTCCCCGCGCAGCGGCAGCGTGGTGGGGTGGCCCACGCGCAGGGCCGGCAGCGGCCGGGTGATGAGGTTGAGTTCGTCGAGCTTGCGCTCGAGCCAGTCCACGTGGCTGCGCAGGAAGGCGCTGACCTGGGCCGGGTGGGTGCCGCGCGGATAGCTCACCCGCGCGCCCTTGGGCGTGACGGTGAGGCGCAGCCGGCGCGCCCGCGGGTGCGCCGATTTCGCCACGCGGATGATGTGGCCATCCGCCGTCGACAGTTCCAGCCAATCCTCTTCCAGATACGCCATGTGTCTAGCCCGATCGATCCGCGCCCCGCGTCCCGATTCTGGCAGGGAATCGAGGTCAGGAATATGTGCCTCGCCGCCCCGGGCGCAGGCCCGCGCCATGCGCGGGCGTAGGGATGGCGGCCGGCCGCCGCCATCCCCGTCCGGGCTCAGCCGTCGGCCGGCCGCGGCAGGCCGAACCACTCCTCCAGCTTGCCCAGCAGGCGCTCCAGCTCCAAGGTGAGCAGGGCGAAGCGGGCGTCGGCCTCGGCGGCGGCGTCCTGGTAGCTGTCGCCCAGCTCGTCGGTGACCACGTCGAGGAACTTGAACTTGCGCACCACCAGGTCCTCGCCCAGCACGAAGCTGATGCGGTCGTCGAACACCAGGCCGAGCTGGAACACCTGCTTGCCGTTGCGCAGGTGCTCCTTCACCTCTTCGGCGTCCAGATCCTGGCGGCGGCACTTGGCGATGGCGCCGGCGTTGCTGGCCGGGTCGCGCAGCTCGCACTCGTCGCCCAGGGCGAGGCCGGCGGGCAGGTTGTTGTTGGCGAGCCAGTCGGTCATCAGCACGCGCGGGCCTTCCTCCGGCGCCAGCGGCACCGCCGGGAAGCTGCCCAGCGCCTCGCGCAGCTGGGTCAGCGCGTTCTCGGCCGACTTGCGGCTGGCGGTGTCCAGCACCAGCCAGCCGTGCTTCTTGTCCACGTAGGCGGACAGGCGCGAGTTGCGCACGAAGGCGCGCGGCAGCAGTTCGGTGAGCAGGTCCTCCTTGAGCCGCTTGCGTTCGCGGCCGCCGACCTTGCGGCCTTCCTCCTCGGCGATCTTCTGCACCTTGCGCTGCAGTTCGTCGTTGACCACCGCCGCCGGCAGCAGCTTGTCCTCGCCGCCCACAGTGACCCAGGTGCAGGCGTTCACCGAATGCGTCAGCGCCGCCTCCTCGCCCCGCCCTACCGGCGGCACGAAGCCGCGCGTGGACAGCTCCAGCGGGCCCACGGGACGCAGGCGGTGCTCGGCCAGCGCCTCGTCCAGGCGCTTGAGGTCCTCGGCCACGGCGGGGGAAAAGCGGAACAGCGTCACATTGCGAAAAAACATGATGGATTCGATCCCGGCGAAGAGAGGCCACGCCCGCCCGCGGGCCCGGCCAAAACGCCCATCATACCGGATGCCCATTCGCCGCCCGGCCAGTGCCGGGGCGCCATGGCGCGGCCCGTCCGCCATCAAGCGCGCATGCTGCCCCGCCAAATACGCAAGAAATAACTTTGTATCGCAAGAAATTATTTACTGAAAAAGCCGTCCGGACGGCTATACAGCCATTTCCGATTTTTATATAACCGAATGGCATGCCGCGCCGCAGCAGATGGCGCATGGGACGAGGGCATGCCGCGGGGCGCGCATTTTCATTCCGGCCCCACGCGGCCAACCGGGCGGATCCGGCCGACCACCACCACGCACGGACACCAGGGCTTTTACCGGCCTTAACGGCTCTTTTTGCGCCGCATCCATGGCCGGCATGGCTCGTTGGCGTCACTCGACGAGGGGAGCACACAACGCAATGGCAACCAATCGGCAGTTGATGAAACGCGGCCTGGCCTGGGCGATCGGCATGGGGCTCAGTTGCACGGCCCTGGCGCAATCCACCACCGGCAGCATTTTCGGCCAGGTGCCCGCCGGCGAAGGCGACAGCATCCTGATCAAGAGCAGCACCGGCGTCACCCGCACGACGACGCCCGACCCGCGCGGCCGCTATGCGGTGGGCCAGCTTCCGGTAGGCACCTATTCCGTGGTGCTGCAGCGCGACGGCAAGACGGTCGATACGCGCGACAGCATCGCCATCCGGGTGGGCACCGGCACCGAGGTATCGTTCGCGACGGCGACGGCGGCGGCCACCGCCACGGCCGCCAGGACGCTCGGCGGCGTCAGCGTCAGCGCCAACCAGTTGCCCTCGATCGACGTCACCAGCGTGGACTCGCGCACGGTGATCACCGCCGACCAGCTCGCCAAGCTGCCGATGGCCCGCTCGGCCGAGGCCATCGCCCAGCTCGCGCCCGGCGTGGTCAACAACAGCGGCGGCTACCGCAGCGCCACCGGCCAGTCGCTGGTGAGCTTCGGCGGCTCCTCCGCCAGCGAGAACGCCTATTACATCAACGGCTTCAACACCACCGACCCGCTCAAGGGCTTCGGCGGCATCACCCTGCCCTACGGCTCGATCGACCAGGAAGAGGTCTACACCGGCGGCTACAGCGCACAGTACGGCCGCTCCGACGGCGGCGTGATCAACATGGTGGGCAAGCGTGGCACCAACGAGTGGCACTTCGGCGGCCAGCTGCTGTGGCAGCCGGCCTTCGCCCGCGCCAACGAGGGCAACGTCTATCTCAACGACGGCAGCGGCGTGTACGACCCCAACCGCGCCAACCACAGCTGGGTCACCATCTACGACGCCTACGTCGGCGGCCCGCTGATCAAGGACAAGCTGTTCTTCTTCGCCTCGGCCGAGGCGCAGCGGCAGCAGGGCGCCAACGCCAACGCCAGCGACGCCACCACCAGCCCGCCCAGCTACCCGTACTACACCAAGTACAAGTACACCATGCCCAAGTGGTACGCGAAGCTGGACTGGAACATCACCGACAGCAACATCCTGGAAGTCACCGGCGCCTCCAACAAGTACCAGACCTCCGGCACGCTCTATAACTACGACTACGACGCGCTCAAGCGCGGCAGCCTCCGCGGCTACGCCGACGACACCAAGGCCGGCGGCGACCTCTACACGGCCAAGTTCACCAGCTACCTCACCGACGACCTGACCCTGACCGCCCTCTACGGCAAGATGAAGACGGTCAACTACGACCAGCCCGCCAACTACGACGACGGCCTCACCTACGTCTCGAACCTGCAGTACCAGAACCCGGCGGTCACGGGCGGCCAGCAGATCGGCAACAGCCAGACCGTGTCGACGATCTTCAACCCCAACCGCAGCAACAAGACCAGCAACCTGCGGCTGGACCTCACCTGGCAGGTCGGCGACCACACCCTCTCCGCCGGCCTCGACAACCAGAACGCCCAGGCCATCGACCAGGGCTCGGCGACCTCCGGCCCGGGCTACCGCTGGATCTACGGCCACCTGGACGACCCCACCACGCCCATCTCCGACGGCCTGGGCGTGGGCGCGCCGGCCGGCTACCCGAACGGCGCCACCGGCTACTACGTGGACCAGTACACGCTCAGCTCCGTCGCCAGCGTGCGCTCCAAGCAGCGCTCCCAGTACGTGGAGGACAAGTGGCAGGTCAACGACCGCCTGCTGCTCTCGCTCGGCCTGCGCAACGACCAGTACACCGACTACAACGCCGCCGGCCAGGCCTACATCAAGCAGACCTCGCCGCAGTGGGCGCCGCGCCTGGGCTTCAGCTGGGACGTCTACGGCGACTCCAGCTTCAAGGTGTACGGCAACGCCGGCCGCTACTACCTGGGCCTGCCGCTGCAGCCCTCGCTGGACGCCGCCGGCGGCAACGTGCGCACCGACCAGTACTTCACCTACGGCGGCATCAACGCCGACGGCACGCCGTCCGGCCTCACCGCCATCTCCGGCCCCGTCTCGGCCAACAACAACTTCGGCGTGCTGCCCGATCCCAAGACCGTCACCGCCAAGGGCATCAAGGCGGAGAACCAGGACGAGTTCATCCTCGGCTTCACCAAGACCGCCGGCCCGAGCTGGGTGTACGGCGCCAAGCTGAGCCACCGCATCCTGCGCAACGCGGTGGACGACTACTGCGACGTGGACAAGATCAACCAGGAAGCGTCCGCGCTCGGCTACAACGTGAACGCCACCAACAGCTGCTACCTGTTCAACCCCGGCCGGGCCAACACCTTCGTGGTGATCGACGCGGCCGGCAACTACCAGTACGTGCCGGTCAGCAACGCCCAGCTGGGTCTGCCCCGGCTCAAGCGCAAGTACTACGGCCTGGAAACCTTCCTCGAGCACCCGTTCGACGGCACCTGGTACGGCAAGCTGACCTACGTGTTCTCGCGCAGCTACGGCAACACCGAGGGCCAGCTGCGCTCGGACCTGCAGCAGACCGCCTCCTCCGAGAGCGAGGACTGGGACAACTCCTACATCATGGAGAACACCAACGGCCCGCAGAGCAACGATCACACGCACCAGATCAAGTTCTTCGGCTACTACCAGATCACCCCCGAGTGGCTGGTCTCCACCACCATCCAGCTGACCTCCGGTAGCCCCAAGAGCTGCCTGGGCTACTACGGCCCCGACGGCACCGGCGACCCGGCCGGCTACGAGAACGCCTACCACTGGTGCAACGGCAAGCCCTCGCCGCTGGGCTCCACCGGGCGGTACCCGTGGATGAAGCAGGTGGACGTGGGCGCCAGCTACCGCCCGGCCTTCGCCGGCCAGAAGCTGGCCTTCAGCCTCAACGTCTACAACGTGTTCAACAAGCAGGCCATCCTCAACGCCTACCCCTACTCCCAGTCGGCGCCGGGTACGGCGGACCCGAAGTTCGGCACCGCGCAGGTGCGCCAGCTGCCGCGCTACGTGCAGTTGGGGGTGACCTACGACTACTGAGGGGGCCGACGGCTCGTAGCACGAGGGGCGGCCCAGGCCGCCCTTCTCTTTTTGAGCGCCGGCGAGACAGCCTGCCTGCAGGACGACGCTTCTCGCTCGACAGGCGCCGGGGACGCGGGCCCGATGCGGCACGCCTTCGCAACTTGTAGCGATGGGCGCACCGTGCAAGACGCAAGGAAGGCCGCGAAATCTCACGAAATTGTGGCCAGCCATCTATACAGCCATTTCCGTTTTCATATATAACGCGAAACGCATGCCGCGACGCAGCAATGCGTTTGGCGGATGGGGCATGCGACCTCGCCGGGACTTCCCGGACGCAAGAACGCTCGATGGGCGCGGGTTTTCACCGCCCGTCGGGGATCCACGCAAAGGCAGAATGGACTCGCCGACCGCACAAATTTCCGCGCTGCAAGACAGCCGGCGGCCGCTTTTGCGCCACTCGTAGGGGAGATACATCACGATGGCAACCACCAAGCAGTTAATCCGGCGCGGCCTGGCGCTGGCGATCAGTATCGGCCTGAGCGGCACCGCTCTGGCGCAGTCCACCACCGGTACTGTGTTCGGCCAGGTGGCCGCAGGCCAGGGCGACAGCGTCCAGATCAAGAGCAACACCGGCCTTACCCGCACCGTCAGCCTCGACGAGCGCGGCCGCTACTCGGCGGCCCAGCTGCCCGTGGGCACCTATACCGTGGTCCTGCAGCGGAACGGCCAGGCGGTCGAGACGCGCGACGACGTGGTGGTCAAGCTCGGCGCCGGTACCGACGTCTCGTTCGCGCCGGCCGAGACCAAGACGCTCGGCGGCGTCAGCGTGAACGCCAGCGCGCTGCCTTCGGTCGACGTCTCCAGCGTGGACTCGCGCACCGTGGTCACCGCCGACCAGCTGGCCAGGCTGCCGCTGGGGCGCTCGGCCGAAGCCATTGCCCTGCTGGCCCCCGGCGTGATCAACAACGGCGGCAGCTACACCGGCGCCACCGGCAATTCGCTGGTCAGCTTCAGCGGCTCGGCCGCCAGCGAGAACGCCTACTACATCAACGGCTTCGCCACCACCGACCCGCTGCAGGGCCTGGGCGGCCTGTCGCTGCCGTACGGCGCGATCGACCAGCAGGAGGTCTACACCGGCGGCTACAGCGCCATGTACGGCCGCTCCGACGGCGGCGTGATCAACGTGGTGGGCAAGCGCGGCACCAACGAGTGGCACTTCGGCGCCCAGCTGCTGTGGGAGCCGGCCTTCGCCCGCGCCGCGCAGCGTGACCGCTATTTCCGCAATGGCCTCGCCGGCATCGCCTCGCCGGTGCCGGGCAACGAATACCTCTATTCGCCCGACAGCCAGGACCATGTGTGGACCACCACCGCCAGCGCCTACGCCGGCGGCCCGCTGATCAAGGACAAGCTGTTCTTCTTCGTGGCCGGCGAGTTCGAGCGGCAGGAAGGCAACACGGTCAACCCGACCATCAACTTCAATTCCAACAAGCCCTACGTGGGCTACCGCTACGGCGACCCGCGCTGGTACGCCAAGCTCGACTGGAACATCACCGACAACCACATCCTCGAGCTCACCGGCGCCTCGGACAAGCACGAGACCAACGGCTCGATCTACAACTACAACTATGCCACGCAGACGAGGCTCGGCTTCTCGCGCTACGACAACCGCACCAAGGCCGGCGGCGACCTGTACGCGCTGAAGTACACCGGCTACCTCACCGACAGCCTCACGGTGACGGCGCTGTACGGCAAGATGAAGACCAACAACTACAACCAACCGGTCGGTTACGACTCCAGCCTCACCTATGTCACCAATACCGGCTTCCAAAATCCTGCCCTGAATGGCGGATCGGAACGCCGTAACAGCCAGATCGCCAGCCTTACCTCGGCCAACCGCAGCAACAAGACCAACAATTACCGGCTTGACATCAGCTACGTGCTCGGTGATCACACGATTACGCTCGGCATCGACAACCAGAATGCCAAGGCCATCGACCAAGGCGCGTTCACGTCCGGCCCCGGCTACTCGTGGGAATACGGCTACACCAAGGATCCGTTCGTGGACATTTCCACCGGCCTGGGTGTAGGTGCGCCTGGCAACTACCCCAACGGCGCCAGCGGCTACTACGTGATCCAGAACGTGGCCTACAGCCTGGCGACGGTGCGCTCCAGCCAGCGCGCGCAGTACATCGAGGACAAGTGGCAGGTCAGCGACCGCCTGCTGCTCTCGCTCGGCCTGCGCAACGACCAGTTCACCAACTACAACAGCGACGGCGACGCCTTCATCCGCCAGCGCACGCCGCAGTGGGCGCCGCGCCTGGGCTTCTCGTGGGACGTGAACGGCGACGCCAGCTTCAAGGTGTACGGCAACGCCGGGCGCTACTATCTCGGCCTGCCGCTCAACCCCGCGCTGAATGCGGCCGGCGGCGCCTTGAATACCCAGCAATACTTCACCTACAGCGGCATCGCCGCCGACGGCTCGCCGACGGGCCTGACCGCCTTCTCCAACCCCGTGGCGGCCAACAACACCTTCGGCCAGCTGCCCGACCCCAAGACGGTCACCACCCAGGGGCTCAAGTCCGAATACCAGGACGAGTTCATCCTCGGCTTCACCAAGACCGCGGGTGCGAACTGGGTGTATGGCGCCAAGCTGACCCAGCGCATCCTGCGCAACGCCATCGACGACTACTGCTACCTATCCGAAGGCGACCGCGTGCAGGCCAAGGCGGCTTCGCTCGGCTACGACGTGACGTTCGAAAGCCCGGCCGAAGGCGTCCCCGCCAGCAACCCGGTCAGCTGCTGGCTGATCAACCCGGGCAAGGCCAACACCTTCACCCTGGTCGACACCTCAGGCAACTACCGCTCTGTCTCGCTCAACCGCGAGGAGTTCGGCTTCCCACGGCTCAAGCGCCGCTACTACGGCCTGGAAACCTTCCTCGAGCACCCGTTCGACGGCACCTGGTACGGCAAGCTCACCTACGTGTTCTCGCGCAGCTACGGCAACACGGAAGGTCAGCTTCGCTCGGACCTGTACGCCACCGGCCGCGCCAGTGGCCAGACGGCCACCTCGACCACGCAGGACTGGGACAACTCCTTCATCATGGAGCACACCAACGGCGTGCAGAACAACGATCGCAAGCACCAGATCAAGTTCTTCGGCTACTACCAGTTCACGCCCGAATGGTTGGCCTCCGCCAACCTCAGCGTGGCATCCGGCGCGCCCCGGCAGTGCCTCGGCGCCTACGGCCCCAATGCCACCGATCCGGCGGGCTACACCAACAGCTACCACTTCTGCGACGGCCAGCCCTCGCCGCCCGGCAGCCACGGCCGCCTGCCGTGGATCCGCCAGCTCGACCTGGGCGTGACCTATCGCCCGACCTTCGCCGCCGGCAAGCTCGGCCTCAGCGCCAATGTGTTCAACGTGCTCAACGAGCAGCGCATGACCGCGGCCTATCCCTACTCGGTAACCCGCGGCACCACGCCTAACCCGCTATACGGCACCGCCGCAGCCTACCAGGCCCCGCGCTACGTGCGCCTCAGCGTGAGCTACGACTACTGAGCCCACGCGCGATGCGGCACGAAAAAAAGGGGCGGCCAAACGGCCGCCCCTTTTCGTTCGATCGGACGCGGAAGGCTCAGCCCTTGCTCACCGCCGTCACCGCCTCGCTCACGTAGTCGATGTTGGCGCTGTTGAGCGCGGCCACGCAGATGCGGCCGGAGTCGAGCGCGTAGATGGCGTATTCCTCGCGCAGGCGCAGCACCTGCGCCTTGCTCAGGCCCGAGTAGGAGAACATGCCGGCCTGCCGGTTGATGAAGCCGAAGTCCGGCGCGCCGAGCGCGGCCAGGCGCGACACGAAACCCTCGCGCATGGCGTGGATACGCTCGCGCATCTCGCCCAGCTCCGCCTCCCACTGCGTGCGCAGCTCGGCGCTCTCCAGCACGGCAGCCACCAAATGGCCGCCGTGCGCGGCGGGGCTGGAGTAGATGGTGCGGATGATCTGCTTGATCTTCGAGCGCAGCCGCGCCGCCTCCTCGCGGTCGGCGCCCACGAAGGACAGCGCGCCCACGCGCTCGCCGTACAGCGAGAACGACTTGGAGTAGGAGCTGGCGACCACGAAGTTCTCCACCCCCGCCTCGGCGAACAGGCGGATGGCGGTGGCGTCCGCCTCGGTGCCGCGGTCGAAGCCCTGGTAGGCGAGGTCGATGAAGGCGAGCAGGTTGCGCTCCTTCACCAGCTCCACGATCTGCTGCCACTGCGCGGCGCTGGGGTCCACGCCGGTGGGGTTGTGGCAGCAGGCGTGCAGCAGCACCACGGTGCCCGGCTCCAGCTTGCCGAGGTCTTCCAGCATGCCGGCGAAGTCGAGGCCGTGGGTGGCCGCATCGTAGTAGCGGTACTCGACCAGTTCGAAACCCGCGGCACGGAACACGGCGTGGTGGTTGCCCCAGCTCGGGTTGCTGATGGCGAGCCTGGCGCCGGCGCCGGCCACCTGCTTGAGCAGCTCCGCGCCCACGCGCAGCGCGCCGCTGCCGCCGATGGTCTGCGCGGTGGCCACACGGCCGGCGGCCAGCAGCGGGGACTCGGCGCCGAACAGCAGCTTCTGGGTGGCCTGGTTGTAGGCGGGCAGGCCGTCGATCGGCAGGTAGCCGCGCGGGCGCGGCGACTGCGCCAGCTGCAGCTCGACCTGCTGCACGCTCCGCAGCACCGGAATGCGTCCCGCGTCGTCGACGTAGATGCCCACGCCAAGGTTCACCTTGTTGGGCCGGCTATCGGCCAGGAAGGCTTCGGTGAGACCCAGGATCGGGTCGCCGGGGGCCATTTCGACTTTCGCAAAGAGGGACACGGCGTTGCTCGTTGTGGTGGTGGATTGGAGGTATAGACGGCTAATTATGCCCGGTATCGTCGCCGGCGAGCCAGCCGTGGGCGTCGGCCCGGGCCGCGCCCTCGCGGGCGCCGAGGGCGGCGAAATCGAACAGCTTGCGGTCGGCCAGCTGCGAAGGCGCCACGTTGCCGAGCGCGCGGAAGATGTTCTCGCTGCGCCCCGGCCACTGCTTCTCCCATTCCTCCAGCATGCGCTTGACCGCCTTGCGCTGCAGGTTCTCCTGCGAGCCGCACAGGTTGCACGGGATGATGGGGAAGGCCTTCTGCGCCGCGTACTCGGCGATGTCGTCCTCGCGGCAGTAGGCCAGCGGGCGGATCACCACGTGGCGGCCGTCGTCCGAACGCAGCTTGGGCGGCATGGCCTTCAGGCTCGCCTGGTGGAACAGGTTGAGGAAGAAGGTGCCGAGGATGTCGTCGCGGTGGTGGCCGAGCGCGATCTTGGTGACGCCGTTGGCCGCCGCCCAGGTGTACAGCGCGCCGCGGCGCAGCCGCGAGCACAGGCTGCACATCGTCTTGCCCTCGGGGATCACGCGGGTGACGGTGCTGTAGGTGTCCTGCTCGATGATGTGGAACGGCACGCCGAGCGCGGTGAGGTACTCGGGCAGCACGTGCTCGGGAAAGCCCGGCTGCTTCTGGTCCAGGTTCACCGCGATCAGTTCGAAGCGCACCGGCGCCCTGGCCTGCAGCGAGAGCAGGATGTCCAGCAGGGTGTAGGAATCCTTGCCGCCGGAGAGGCACACCATCACCTTGTCGCCTTCCTCGATCATCTGGAAATCGGCGATGGCCTGGCCCACCTGGTGGCGCAGGCGCTTGGCCAGCTTGCCGGCCTCGTAGGCCTGCTTGCGGGAGGGTTCGGGCTGGACGGACATGGAGGCGGAACGGGCGGAAACCGGCGCCCATTGTAGCCTGCCCGCCACGCGGAAGCCGCCGGGCGCTAAACTTGCGCCTCTTCCACCCGCCGCCGGCCGTCATGCAGGTCCAGGATTCCAACGCGATCGCCCACCGCCTGATCGAGCTGCGCCAGGAGCACCGCGATCTCGACGCGGTGATCCAGCAGATGGCCGGCGTACGCGGCCGCGACGAGTTGCAGCTCACGCGCCTGAAGAAGCGCAAGCTGCTGCTGAAGGACACCATCGCGCGGCTGGAAAGCAAGCTGATCCCCGACCTCGACGCCTGATCCGGACGCCATGCCACCCCTCGCCCCGACCGTACTCGCGAACGCCCACGTCGCACTCGAACCCCTGACCCTCGACCACGTTCCGGCCCTGGAGGCGGCGGCCGCCGACGGCGAACTGTGGAAGCTGTGGTTCACCAGCGCGCCCGCGCCGGGCCAGGCCGGCGCCTACGTGGAGGCGGCGCTGGCCGGCCAGCGCGCCGGCGCCATGCTGCCGTTCGCGGTGCGCGAGAAGGCCAGCGGCGAGATCGTCGGCACCACCCGCTACTACGATTTCGTGCCGGAACTGCCGCGCGTGGCGATCGGCTACACCTGGTACGCGAAGCGCTGGCAGAAGAGCCACCTCAACACCGCCTGCAAGCGCCTGCTGCTCGGCCACGCCTTCGAGGCGCTGGACTGCGTGGCGGTGGAGTTCCACACCGACCACCGCAACCTCGACTCGCAGCGCGCCATCGAGCGCCTGGGCGCCCACCGCGACGGCGTGCTGCGCGCCCACAAGCGCCGCCCCGACGGCAGCCTGCGCGACACCGTGTGCTACTCCATCCTCGCCGGCGAATGGCCGGACGTGGAACGCTGGCTGGGGCTCAGGCTGCAGCGGCTGGCGGGGCGCTAGTGGGCTCCTCTCAGGCATGGCCGCCCGGCAAGAGTGCGCCGGTGCGCGACAAGCCTATGCAGCAGCAACGCCGTAACGCTGCGGTCGCGCGCAAGGCGCGCTCCTACAGGTGCGTTTCGGTGCGTGCCGGGAGCCGGCTTCAGAGCAGCTGGTTGAGCAGCCGGTCCAGGCGCACGCGGCGCAGCCGCCGCAGCAGCCGGCGCACTTCGGGCGGATAGCTGCGCGCGCAGGGCAGCACCCGGTAGCTTTCCAGCCGCACGGCATGCCGGCGCAGCCGCTCCCACTCGGCGCGATGGCGCGCCACCAGCAACCCCGCCGGGTCGCGCAGCAGCAGGCCGTTCTCCAGGTCCAGCATCCAGGCGCGCGGGTTGAGGTTGTGGCCAGTGAGCAGGGCCGTGTCCTCGTCCACCAGCAGGCCCTTCAAGTGGTAGCTGTTGTCGCCGTGCCGCCACAGCCACAGGTTGAGCTGGCCGCGCGCGATGTGCACCTGGTGCGCCCGCGCGAAGCGGCGCAGGTTCGCCTCGTAGAGATAGGGCAGCAGGCCGATGCGGCGGAACGGCTGCGCCGGTGGCACGTAGAAGTCGTTGGCGGTCTTGTCGCCCACCATGATGTCGATGCGGCAGCCGCGCCGCAGCAGCTGGCCGAGCGCCGCGCGCAGCGGCCGCGGCAGGTTGAAGTAGGGCGTGAACACCACCACCCGCCGGCGCGCGCCATGCAGCAGATCCAGCACGGCCTCGTTGAGCGCGTTGCCCTGGCGGCCGAAGCCGAGCAGCGGCGTCACCGCCACCGTGTCCGGGGCCGGCGCCTCGTCCGCCACCTCGTAGCGTGCCGCGAGCAGGCGCCGGCGCAGGCGGCGGATCGGCCCGAGCAGCTCGCGCGTGGCCGGCGGGCCGGGCCGGTCCAGCCGCTGCACGGCGCCGTCGGCGTGCAGCACGCGCTGCGCGAAGCCGGCCAGGCTGTCGGCCAGGCCGGCGTGCTCGATCAGGTGGTAGCGATCCAGCCGGTAGCGCCCGTGCCGGGCGAGGTAGACGTCGTTGAGGCTGGCGCCGGTATAGAGCACCGCCTCGTCGATCACGAAACCCTTCACGTGCAGCACGCCGAACAGCTCGCGGTGCTGCACCGGCACGCCCCACACCGCCACGCCCTCGCCGTGGCGCGCGGCATGGTCGCGGTACATCGCGGCATTGCCTTCGCTGCGGTCCTTGCCGATCAGGCCGCGCTGGGCGCGGTGCCAGTCCACGTAGACGTCGATGCGCAGCTGGGGCCGCGCGGCCTTCGCCGCGTACAGCGCCTCGAGCACTTCGCGCCCGCCGTCGTCGTCCTGCAGGTACAGCGCGACGAGCACGATGCGCCGCTGCGCCCGCGCGATGCGCTCCAGCAGCGTGCGGCGGAAGGCGGCCGGCCCGGCCAGCACGTCGATCGCGCCGGCCGGCACCGCGAAGGCGGGAAGCGCGGGCGACGGCGCGCGGCGGCGGCGGAACGGCAACAGCCGGCCGGCCAGCCGGCGGGGAGCGGTGGAGAGATTCATGGCGCGCCATGGTAGCGCGACGGCGACGCCGGCCCGGCTTCGCCCCGTCCGCAACCGGCTCATGCCCGAGCCATGGACGAGCGCCGGTGCGAAGGCCGGCGCACGCTCCCTCGCGGCGCGCCCCCGGAACCGGTTCAAAAGTCTCCTGCCTCCCTCCCCTGCGTGCAGGGGGAGGAGCCAACTGCGTCTACGGCAAGATTTTGAACAGGCGCTTGGAGCAGCCTGTTCGCGACCGCCTTGCAAGGCATTGCCGCAGCGGCAAGGGCACGCCTTGCGCGCGACAAGCCTGCGCGGCGGGAATGCCATGGCGCAACGGTCGCGCGCAAAGCGCGCTCCTTGACATGGCGACTGCGCGTCGGGGGCAAGGCCATGAAGCGGCGCTCAGGCGCCCGGCTTGCGCAACGCCAGCACCTTCACCGTCGCCGTCATCCCCGCCGCCAGCACCACGTCCGCCGGCAGGTGCTCGGTGTCGATGGCCACGCGCACCGGCACGCGCTGCGCGAGGCGCACCCAGTGGAAGGTGGGGTTGGCCTGGATCAGGAGGTCCGCGCCGGTGGGGTTCTCGCCGTCGGCGATGCCGCGCGCGATGCCGGTGATGCGGCCGCGCAGCTTCGCGCCGCTCATCAGGCGGATGTCCACCGGGTCGCCGATGCCGAGCTGGGGCAGCTTGGTTTCCTCGAAATAGCCGTAGATGTAGTAGCTGTGACTGTCGATCAGCGCCAGGCGCGCCGCGCCGGCGGGGGCGTAGTCGCCCACGCGCACGTCGAGATTGGTCACGTAGCCGTCCACCGAGGCGCGCACCTCGGTGCGCGCGAGGTCCAGCCGGGCACGGTCCACCGCCACCTTCGCCTGCGCCACCGCGGCCTCGGCCTGCTGGCGCGAGGCGCCGGCCTGGCGGCCGCTGGCCTGGGCCTGTTGCATGGTGGCGTGGGCGGCGTTGGCCGCGGCCTCGGCGTCCTCGCGCTCCTCCTGCGAGATCACGTCGCCGATGCGCTGGCGGCGCGTGGCTTGCCCGGCGGCCTTCTCGTAGTCCGCCTCGCGCGCCGCCGCGCTCGCCAGTGCGGCGTTGATGTTGGCGCCGGCGGCGCGCGCGCTGGCCTCGGCGGCGGCGAGGTTGGCCTCGGCCTGCGCCAGGTCGTTGGCGAAGCGCTCCTGGTCGATCACGAACAGCAGGTCGCCCTTGTGCACGACCTGGTTGTCCTCCACCGCCACGCGCGTGACCAGGCCGGACACGTCGGGCGCCACCTTCACCACCTCGGCGCGCACGCGGCCGTCGCGCGTCCACGGCGCATAGAGATAGTGCCGCCACATCGCGTGACCGATCAGCACGGCGATCACGACCACGGTGGCGGTGATGAGAAAACGCAACAGCGATTGGACGTTCATGGGTGGCAGGCGGGCTCAGTGGACGAGGAACAGCCCCGCCGTGCCGAACAGGCACACGAACAGGGCCAGGCGAAACAGCGAGGGGTGCCACACCTGCCGGTACAGGCCGGTGCGGGCGAACACGTGATCGAGCAGCAGCATCAGCACCAGGCTGCCGAGGAACATCGGCAGCAGGCCGGGAAACAGCACGCCCATCAGGGCGAACTCGCGGGGCATCAGGGGGTTTCCTTGTCCGGGTCGTCGGGAATGAGCGAGGCCAGCGGCGACTCCTCGTCGCGCAGGGCGCTGCGCAGTTGATAGAGATGGCTGCGCAGCGCCGGCGTGCGCGCGGCGATGGCGATGGCCGCGCCCACCGCGCGGTCGGCGCGGCGCCAGTGGCCGGCGTCGGGCTCGCGGTAGAGCTCGCCCACCGCCGTCACCGCCTCCTGCACGGCCACCTGCAGGGCCGGCGCATAGGTCGCCCCGGCCATTTCCTCGCGCAGCTCGATCAGCACGCGCCCGCTCTCCTGCACCGCCAGGCCCCAGGCCAGCAGCACGCGGGATTCGCGGCTTTCCGGGCGGGTATGCGTCACCTGCTGCAGGAACAGGTCGCGGCTCACGCTCTCGAACTGCGGGCCCACCTCCGCCAGCGGCTCGCTGGCCGCCTGCCACACCAGCTCGCGCAGCCGGCGCAGCTGCCGCGCGCGCTGCCAGCGGGTGCCGTCCACGCCCGGCAGCACCATGTAGGCCACGGCGCACACCAGCACGCCGATCAGCAGCGCGATGGCGTTGTTGAGGAAGTAGCCCACGTCGTAGGTCATCGGGTTCTTCAGCCCGAGGGTGAAGGAGAAGCCGATCGCGTAGCCCACGCCGATGCCGAACAGCGTGGGCCGGGTGGCGAGGTAGAAGCCGATCGCCAGCCACGGCAGCAGCAGCGTCGCCAGCAGCGGGAAACTGTCGCTGCCCGGCAGCAGCCAGAAGGCCGCCACGAAGGCCGCGCACGCGCCCAGCGCGAAGCCGACCAGGATACGCACCACCGCGCCCACCGGGTTGGGCATGGCCGCCACCAGGCCGCTGAATATGGCGGCCACGATCATCGCGCTGCCGCCCTCGGTCCAGTCGCTGGCGAGCCAGAACAGCGCCAGCGGCACCAGGGTGACGAAGCCGCGCAGCGCCACCAGCGCGGCGCCCAGCGCATCGGTGCTGCGGCGGAAGCGCACGCGCTCCACGTAGCGGCGGATCGGCCCGCCGCGCAGCGCCTCCTCGATGGCGATGAAGCCATGCAGCTCCTCCGCGAAACGCGCCGCCAGCGAGGCGCCGGTGTCGAACTCCAGCGGATCGCCGTCCAGCCCCTTGCGCAGCGCCATCGCGCGCCCGCGCAGCGAGGCGGCGAACGCCTCCACGCGCGGCGCCAGCACGCCCGGGTCGTGCTGCTGCCCGCGCGCCGGGCTGAGCGCGTCGCGCAGCGGCTCGCACAGCGCGATCAGGGCCTGCACGATCTCGGCGCGGCCGGCATGGTGCAGGCGCAGGATCAGGTGGTGCAGCGACTGGAAGCTGGTGGCCGCGGCCATGTAGCGCTCGTTGAACAGGCGCATCTGGCCGCTGCGGGCGTAGACCTCCGGGTCTTCGAAGATCACCGAGGCGCGCAGGTCTTCAAGCTGCACCGCGTTGCGCACGAAGGCCAGCTGGGCGCGCTCCATCTCCACCCGCGAAATGCTGCCGCCGGCGCTGTCGCGCACCAGGTCGATGAAGCCGGTGAACTGCCGGCGCACGTTCTGCCGCAGCGTCGTGTGCATGCGCTCGGGCAGGATCACGTCGCTAACCAGGCCGGACACCGCGATGCCCAGCAGCACCTCGCTCACGCGCATCACCGCCGAATCGAACACGTCCAGCGGGCTGTTCGCCACCGGCAGCGTCACGATGGCCGCCGTGTAGCCGGCCAGCACGAAGCCGTAGGCCATGAAGTTGCGGTAGAGCATGGCGCCGCCCGCGCACAGCGCCACCCACAGCGAGAGCGCCAGCAGGAACAGCTCGCGGTTCTGCGGCACCAGGCCCATCAGCACCAGCGCGAACACGCTGCCCGTTACCGTGCCGATCGCGCGATAGAAACTCTTGGCCAGCACCATGCCGCTGTGCGGGTGCATCACGATGGCCACCGTCATCATGCAGGTGGAAGGCTGTTCCAGCCGCAGCCACATCGCCAGCCAGGTCGCCAGCAGCATCGCCAGCAGGCCCTTGGCCACGAACAGCCACGCGCGCGCCTCACCGGCGATGAACTCGCCCAGCCACGGCCAGCGCATGCGCTGCATGGAACGCGGAACGACGGCGAACATGGCTCAGCCCCGGTCGAGTTGGTCCAGAAACTTCTTCAGCAAGCGCCGCAGCTGCGTCATCTCCGCTTCCGTCAAGCCGGACGCCTGCTGGTCCAGCAGCCCGCGCATCGCGGGAAGGAAACTCTCGATGGTGGCCAGGCCCTGCTCGGTGAGGCTGAGCGCCACCTTGCGCCGGTCGCCCTCGTCCAGGCTGCGCTCGATCAGCCCCTTGCGGCACAACTCATTGGTCAGCCGCGTGATGTTGGCCGACTTCTCCCCCGCCGCCTCCGACAACTGCGAGGCATACAGCGCGTTGTCCTCGGTGCCGTAGAGCATCATCAGCAGGTTGTACTCGGGGTGGTTGATGCCCCAGGGCTTGAGCAGCAGGTTGGTGTCGTCGTGCACCCGCTTGTAGATGTGCTTGACCAGCCGCACCAGCACCGCCGAGTGATACGGAAAGGCCGGATGGCGCCGACGGGTGACGGCAAGACGCTGTTCGGTAGGCTGGAAGCTGCTGCTCATGAGGCCAGCCTTTGCTGACGCGAGTTAGTTCAGAAATGAAATATTAACGTCGCAGGCTGAATCGCGGTTGGCTGCAGGCGGCCTTCGGGCGCGCGTTTTGTCGCAACGGGGGCGTATGGAGGGGCGTGGGCGTTGTCCGGCATCCGACTGCAGACCACCGATTTGCATTGCCCCCTGGCCGAACGGGCGCATCGAGCGTTTCTTCGGCACGTTCAAGCGCCACCTGGACCGCATCGTCATCGTGGACAAAGACGAACTGCGGACCAAGCTGGTGGAGTTCCGCGCCTGGTACAACCATGCGCGGCCGCATCAGCACCTCCACGGCCATACACTGAGTGAGGTGTGGGGTGGCATCGCCAAATCCACCGGGAAGCCCTGCTTCGTCAGCGCGTGGGACGGACGGCTCACGGGGTGGTTCTTTCCACCATAACTTCCGACGAAAAAAACCATTTGACGGCAGCAAGCCAACGGACTGGACTGTCCACGGGCAGGCTGCGCGATGACGGCGCGAAACGGTGTCGAGGTGTGCCGAAAGCGCTGACTGCGGCACGTCACGACCGCTTCGCGGTGATTTTTGGCAACTCGATTTGTAAAGCGTTATACAAAAATCACCCGAAATGCCAGCGAGAAGGGCTGTGGACACTGTGGACGGGACAACAAAATCAAAGATCAACACTTGTCATAAATCATATTCAAATATGAATAAGCCTCCCCAAATATTGTATCGAATTCACCATAGCGCAAATCCAATGCATTAGCACCGGAAGAATAAATCATGCCATAAAGCAGCCTTGAGCCACCACACCCATCAATTAAGAAAATCCTCCACGAATCAAATATATCAACTGGTATACGCACATCAAGCCTAGCAGGCAAAAAATCATTCTTTACATAATTGTAAAAATCTCCGGAGCCCTCATTAATAGCATCAGAAATGACATGGAGCGCATGATCAGCTGATAGCTCTAGAAGAGCAGGACAGAATCGCCCCCCCCTATCCCCTGCTATATATTTCATCTGAAACAATACGTCCCTTAAAGACGTTCCGGAATCATAATCACCAACAACAGCCCCGGAAATCCAATAGCAAAAACGCCCAAATAACCACTGGCCACCAGAATCATTATCCAAATCAATACTTATCGCAAATCGCGACTTATCACCAAAAATCATATCTAATCACCCAACATCTTTCTGACATCGTTAGGCACCTGCGCCACTGGCACCACTCCACTAAAGTGCACCGTTCCCGCATTATCAGAGAAGTACCTATAGTAACCATCCTTGCCTTTAGCGTACCACGTGCCCATTCCACCACGAATAGCGCTGCCATAGGCTCCTTGTGCATCAATTGGCTCCGGGGTCTTTTTCGGATTAAACAAAGGGCTTCCTTTATCGTGCGCAGGATTTGCCTGATATGGCGGCTTAATGCGTGCATCAACATTCGACGGGCTATATGGGCTATCAATCAGAGCAGGGCTCGGAGCGGACGACGAATTGACTCTCGTATTCGCAATAGCCTCATCTGCCTGCTTGACCTCGTCACCAAACCCCTCCGAAGCCTGAACAATTCCCCTGGCCCCTTGTCCCGAGGTCACGGCACCAATAGCCGACAAGATGGCATCCACCCCCATCGAACTTGCCGCATGGCTCGCCGGGTAGACCGCCTGCTGCTGCGCGTCCGTCTGCGCCCCAAACCCATACATGCCAATGAAGTTGGCTGCGGGGTTGACGAGATAGTCTTCCTTAGCCGCCTGCACCGCCTGGCCAAGCGGCGAGACATTCCACAAGTAGCTTTGAGCCGCCTTGGCCGGGCCGCCCATGGCTGCCAGCGCCACATAGCCTAGTGCCGTCGCCGTATCCTGGCCGACCCAATTGACCGCTTTCTCGACACCCAAACCACTATTGGTGATCACGCCGCTGACGGCGGAACCAATCTTGTACCGAAGGCCGTCGGCCTCGGAACCTGCGGCGATCGGAGTTGCAGAGTCTCCTGCCGCCGGTGCCTGTGACGCATTCCCCGTAGAGGCAACATCTTGGCCTGGCAATGCTGACGGGCCCAAACCTTGGGTGGAACCCACCGTGACCGTGCCGATGCTTGCCAGCACAGTCTGCTTCTGTGCGTCACTCAAATCGTCAAACGATGTACCGCTGAACATCCGCCGTGAGGCCGACTCCACGAGAGCCATGCCAGCCAGTTTCTCTGCGACACCAGGCGCCGTCAGCGAAGCCGCCAAATCTCCGGGGTCGGCACCTGCTTTCATAGCCTTGTCCAGCAGATGTGCCTCCGCCTGCACAAGGTTTTGATCACCTCCGGCCAGTTGCTGGAGCGCCTGTGACTGCCACTGCAACGTCTGCCTACGGCCATCGCGGTAGTCGAAATAGCCGTTCTGCTGCGCCGTCATGCCCACCGCCGCACCGGAACCCGCTGAGCCGCCAATGGCACTACCTGCGGCCAGCCCCATGGCCGCGCTAGCCAGGTTCATCACTGCCGCATGCCCGCTGCTGTCAGCGTCCAGACCCTGGTTATTGAGCAACGTACCTACGCGGCTAAGGAAGGCCTCATCGGCCACGACACCGGCCGCGCCGGAAAGGGCATTGCCACCACCGGCCCCCGCCTGGAAGGCGCCGGCCAGCGTCTGCACGGGTACGCCACGAACTGATCCGGTTGCGCGCGTGGTCGCCCGACCTCGGTTGCCGCGTGCTGGCGGAGGTGTTCAACCGACGGCATGCAGAACGTGGCATGACAGTCGGCAAGTCCTACGTCGCGAACGTGCTACGACAGGCCACGACGGAGATC
>NZ_LFQR01000115.1 GCF_001182895.1 Frateuria defendens
CGGATGCCGATCTGCTTGCGCCGCTGTCCCACCCAGAAGCTCGCCAGCCCGGTAATGCCCAGCGCCGTGACCAGCATCAGCGCCAGGATGACGCCTACCAGCAGGCCGGCCATCGCGCGGTCGTTGCGGAAGAAGCGGCTGCGCAAGTCGCGGATCGTCTGGCTCTGGTCGGTGTTCAGCACCGCTTCCGGCGCCGCCTTGATGGCCGCCGCGCGCGCCTCGCGCAGCACGCGCCCGAGTTGCGCCGGCGGCGCGCGCAGGAGGAAGACGCCGTTGGAGTCGCCCTGGGCCAGCGGCACGAACACCGACCACTCCTCGGTACCCGGCCCGCTGTCGCCCGGATTGGGGCGGACCAGGTGGTCGATCACGCCGGCCACGCGGAAATGGTACGAACCGCCCCAAAACTCCTTGCCCAGTGCGTCCTGCCCGGGCCACAGATGGGCGGCGAAGGCGCGGGTGACCCACACCGGCGAATCCGGCGCCAGCCAGGTGCCGTCGGAAGGCTGGAAATCCTGCGACTGGAAGCGCCGCCCCTCGACCAGATGCAGCTCCAGCGCCTCGGCGCTGCCCGGCCCACCGGTGTAGAAGTGCGGCGTGCCGCCGCGTTGCTTGCCCGCGGCATCCAGCGTGACGCCGTTGTCGGCGACCCTGTCGCTGAACGGCGTAGCGTTGACTACCGTGGCCGACTGCACACCGGCCACGCCGCGCAAGGCGGCAAGCACGCGCCCGGCGAGGTCCTTGCCGCAGCTGACGCAATCCATCCGCACCAGCGCCAGCGAGGCCTCATCCACGCCGCTGGCGATATCCATCGCCTTCACGCGCGAGGCGATCAGGAAGCAGGCGTTGCACAGCACCGCGCAGGCCAGCGCGATCTCCAGCGCAATCAGCAAAGTAGCCAGGCGGTGCCGCCGCAGCGCGGCGATGATCGGTCGTATCTGCATCGGCCTTTCCTCCTCAAAGGGTCTTCAGCTGCAGCGCCGGCGCCACGCGGCTGGCGCGCACCGCTGGCAGCACGCCGGCCAGCAGGCTGGCGGCGATGGCCAGCGCGAAGGTGACCAGAAACATCGGAAGATCCAAATGGGCGAGGTCCGCGTACTCGGCCGGCTGCCGGCGCACCAGCCACAACCCGGCCAGCGTGAGCAGCCAGCCGCCGATGCCGCCGAGCAGGCCGATCAAGCCCGCCTCGACGAGGCATTGCTCGAACACCGCCATGCGCGAGGCCCCCAGCGCGCGCCGCACGCCGATCTCGCCGCTGCGGCGCAGGAACTTCGCCAGCAGCAGGCCGATGGTGTTGAACAGGCAGATGCCTAAGAAGGCGAACGCCAGCCAGGCCTGCAACCGCACGTCGCCGGGCACCACGCCGTTGTAGTCCAGCCAGCCCATGAGGCTGCGCAGCCGCGTGTTGCCGGCGTGGTTGAAGCGCCCCAGCGCCTTCTGCTGCGCGGCGTAGTCGGCAACGAACTGGCGGTAGGCGGCCACCTTGCCGGCATTGCCCAGCTCCACCCACAGGCCGATCCATACGCAGGGCCAGTTCTTCTGGCTCGCCTTGAGGTCGGTGCTGCCAGAGGCCCAGCAGGTGAAGATGCTGAAATGGCCGTCGTCGATGTCGAGCGCCGTGGCGAACGGCAGCATGACGTCCTGCGGCTTGCTGTAATAGGGCGAGGTCCTGCCATGCATGAAGCGCCCGCCATTTACCTCGTAGAACAGCGGCGAGGGCCGCCACCGCCCGAGCACGCCGACGATGCGCAGGTCGGTGTTGCCCACCCGCAGCGTCTTCCCCACGCTGTCGCCGCCACCGAACAGCTTGTTGTTGAGATCCTCGGAGATCACCGCCAGGCGCGCGTGCCGCGCGTCGTCCTCGGCGCGCCAGCCGCCGCCATAGCGGAACGTCGTGCCGAGCATCGGGAAGAAATCCGACGTGGTGGAAAGCATCGTCTGCATCGTCGCCGGCACGGAGGACGAGGGCGCGACCACCTGCGCGACGCTGTCGGCGACGAGCGCCTGGCGGTCGGCGCGATGCGCGCTCCACAGGTCCATGGCCGTGCGGTAGTCCAGCATGTCGACCGGCTCGTCCGTGTCCTTGTGCTCCGGGTAAGCGTCTACCTGCGGGTAGAAGATGCGCGCGCTGCGGCCCGGCAAGGGGTCCCCCGACAGCAGGTGCATCACCGTCAACGTCGTCATGCTCGCGCCGATGCCCACGGCGATGGCCAGCACCATCAGCGCGGTCAGCACCTTGTTGCGCTTCAAGCTGCGCAGGGCCAGGTCGAGGTAGTAGCCGAACATCCGTACTCCTTGTGCATCGCGTTGCGTTCTTTGCTTTGCTTCCCACGCCCTGTGGGAGAGGGTGGGTGCGGGCGGAGCGGGAGGCCACGCTCCGCCCGCGCCCTCATCCGCCCTTCGGGCACCTTCTCCCGGTGGGAGAAGAAAAAAAACATCACACCGAGCGCGTCGCCACCACCGGCGGCACCGCCGCGGCGCGCAGCGCGGGGCCGAGCACGGCGAGCTGGCCGATCAGCCACAGCGCGACGGCGCCCACCGGGAAATAGACGGCCGGCAGGCGCGGCAGCTCGTAGTGCGCCATCAGGAACAGGTTGATGCCATAGGCCAGCGCCATGCCGAGCACAATGCCGATGGTGGCGAGCAGGAAGTTCTCGGTCTGGAAGTAGTGCAGAATGTTGGCGCGGGTGGCGCCCAGCGCGCGGCGCACGCCGATCTGCCGGCGCCGCTGCGCCACCCAGAAGCTGCCCAGGCCGACGATGCCCAGCGCCGTCACCACCAACAGCGCCACGCACACGCCGGCGAGCAGGCCGGCCATGGCGCGGTCGTTCTGGAAGAACTCGCGGCGGATCTGCTCCAGCGTCTTCTTCTCCAGGATCACCCGGTGCGGGTCGGCCTTGTGCAGGGCCGCGCCGGCGGCGGCCATCACCCGCTCGCGCTCGCCCGGCGCGGCGCGCAGCACGTAGCGGCTGGCGTTGCCGGTGTTCATGCGCACGGGCAGGATCAGCGTCCACTGCGCGGTGGCGTCGCCGCCGAACAGCGCGGGGCGGATCAGCGCCTCGACCAGGCCCACCACCCGTATGGCGTCCTCGCCGAGGTAGACCGTCTTGCCCAGCGGGCTCTGCCCGGGCCACAGCTTCTCGCCCAGGGCGCGGGTGATCATCACCACCGCGTTCTGGGGCGGCACCTTCTGCGCCTTCTGCACGGTGTCGAAGTCGAGGTATTCCTCGGCCTGGAAGTCGCGCCCCGCGATCAGGCGGGCGCCGAAGGTGCCCACCACGTTCTCGCCGAAATACATGGTGGCGTTGAGCGTGGCCTGCTTCTGCGTCGGGTCGAGCTTGATGCCGCTGTTCCACGAGCTGTTGGTGAACGGCACCTCGTTGACCAGGGTGGCGGCGGTGACGCCGGGGATCTGCCGCAGCGCGGCCAGGTCCTCCTGCGTGCGCGCGTTGGCGCCGGGCTGCTTGCCGATGCTGGCCGCCTGCACCTGCACCAGCTCCTGCTCGGCCACGCCGCTTGGCATCTGCATGCGCTCCAGGCGCTGGCCGATCAGGAACACCGCGTTGCAGACGATGGCGCAGGTGAGCGCGATCTCCAGGATCACCAGCAGCGCGGTGATCTTGTGCCGGCGCAGGGTCGAGAGAATGGGCAGGATGTCCATGTCAGTTACTCTTCAGTTGCAGGGCGGGCGTGACCTGGCAGGCGCGCCAGGCGGGCAGCAGGCCGGCCAGCAGGCTGGCGGCGAGGGCGAGCAGGAAGGTGACCAGCAGCATGGCCACGTCCAGGTGCGCCAGCGCGGCGTAGTCGGAGGGCTGCTTGCGCACCAGCCACAGGCCGAGCAGCGAGAGCAGCAGGCCGGCGATGCCGCCGGCCAGGCCGATGGTGCCGGCCTCCACCAGGAGTTGCGCGAACACCGCATGCCGGGACGCGCCCAGCGCGCGGCGCACGCCCAGCTCCGGCCCGCGGCGCAGGAACTTGGCCAGCATCAGCCCCACCGTGTTGACCAGGCACACCAGCAGGAACCCGAACGCCAGCCACACCTGCAGGCGCACGTCGCCCGGCACCACCTTGTTGACGTCGAGCCAGCCCATGAGGTCGTTGAGGCGCACGTTGGGCGGGCGCACGAAACGGCCCAGCGCCTTCTGCTCCTGCGAGTAGTGCAGCAGGTAGTCCATGTACGCGGCGGCCTTGGCCGGGCTGTCCAGCCGTACCCAGAACTGCAGCCACACGCAGGTGGCGGCTTCCAGGTTGTCCTCGCCGCCGGACCCCTTGCCCCAGCAGTCCATCGAGCCGTTGCGGCTAAGCTTCAGGTCGCGCGAGGTGGCGAGCGGCACGAACACGCCCTCGTTGTCCGAGTAGCTGCCCGTGTTGAGGTCGTAGAAATGCGGCGCCGGCCGCCAGCTGTCGAGCACGCCCACGATGCGGAAGGCCGCGTCGTTGATGCGCAGCGTCTGGCCGGTGCTGTCCTTGCCCCCGAACAGCTTGTCGTTGAGCTTGCGCGAGATCACCACCACGCGCGCCTTGGCCTCGTCGTCGGCGCCGCCCCAGCCGCGGCCGTAGAGGAAAGGCACGTCGAACATCGGGAAGAAATCCGCGGTGGTGTAGCGCGCGTCCTCGAAGAACGGCTCCATCGAGGCCTGCGCCGGCTGGATCGGCACCGCGCCGCCGGTCATCAGCGCCTGGCGGTCGGCGCGTTTCGCGCGCAGCAGGTTCATGCCGTCGATCCAGCTCACCTGCGCGGGCGGGTCGCCGCCCTCGCGGTAGCCGTCCATGTCCTGCGGGTCGAGCTGCGGGTAGTAGAGCTGCGCGCTCCTGCCCGGCAGCGGGTCGCCGGAGAGCACGTGCAGCACGGTGAGCGTGGTCATCGAGGCACCGATGCCCAACGCGATCGCCAGCACCATGAGCGCGGTGAGCATCTTGTTGCGCTTGAGGCTGCGCAGGGCGAGGTCGAGGTAGTAGTGGAACATGGGTGCCTCCTGTCTAGGCGGCGCGGGTGGCGACGATGGGTGGGATGCGGGCGGCGCGGCGGGCGGGGCCGAGCACCGCGCACTGGCCGAGCAGTAGCACCAGCAGCAGGCCGGACAGCACGTAGGCCACCGGCAGGCGCGCCATCTCGTAGTGGCGCATCAGCCAGAGGTTGAGCCCCAGCGCCAACAGCACGCCGGCGAAGCTGCCGAAGACGGCGATCATCAGGTTCTCGGCCTGGAAGTAGCGCAGGATGTCGCCGCGGCGCGCGCCCAGCGCCCGGCGCACGCCGATCTGCCGGTGCCGCTGGCCGACCCAGAAGCTGGTGAGGCCGACGATGCCCGCCGCGGTCACCGCCAGCAGGATCAGGCACACGATGCCCATGAGGATGGCCATGCCGCGGTCGGCCTGGTAGGCGTCGGCGCGGATGTCGGCGAAGCTCTGCACGCTGGCCTCGTCGTCCAGCACGCGCATCGGGTTGACGGCGTACAGCGCCGGCGCCACCGCGCGCATCGCCTCGGCGAGCCGGCCTGGCTTGGCGCGCACGGCGTAGCGGGCATAGGCGAAGTCGATGCGCAACGGCTCGAGCACCGAGTTCCACGCGAAGGTGTCGGCCCAGGCGGCGTGGTTGTGCCCGCCGGAGATCTGCAAGCGCTCGACCACACCGACGATGGTGCTTGGGGTGCTGTCGTCGTCGAGATAGACCGTCTTGCCCACCGCATCACCCTGGGGAAAGAGTTTGTCGGCGAGCGCCTTGGTGACGATCACGATGGCCGGCTTGCGTTCGCCGCGCATGCCGTGGTGCTCGATGTCCGCGGCGGTGAAGGCGCGGCCGGCCACCAGGCGCAGCCCCAGCGTGTCGAGCGCGCGCTCGTCCACGGCGAAGTACGCCGCGTGCGCGCTTTCATCCTGCTGCGCCGGCTTGAGCCCGATGCCGCCGGTCCACATGCCGTCGCTCAGCGGCAGCGCCGAGGCGTAGGCTACCGAAGCCACGTCGGGCAGCCGGCGCAGGGCATCTAAGTCGGTGCGTTCCATCGCGTCCAGCTTTTCCAGCGAGGCGGCATCGTCGCCGCTGGGGGCGCCGACATAGCGCTGGGTGATCACGAACAGGTTGTCCTCGTCCACTCCGGTGGGCCGGTTCAGCCGCTCGATGCGCTGGCCGATGATGAAGACGGCGTTGCAGACGATGGCCAGGGTCAAGGCGATCTGCAGGGCGATCAGCGCCACGCCCGACTTGTGGCGGCGCAGTGCTGCGAGGATGGGGTGCATGCGCATGGGCCGCCCTCAGTTGGATTTGAGCTGCCAGGCGGGCTGCACCCGCGAGGCACGGTAGGTGGGGTAGAGGCCCGCGACCAGCGTGGCGGCCACGGCCACCAGCAGGGTCAGGCCCAGCAGGCGGGCGTCCAGCCGCGCCAGGCCGGCGATCGAGGGCGGCAGCACCCAGCCGATGCCGGCCACGCCGAGCCCGGTCAGCAACAGGCCCAGCACTCCGCCGGCCAGGCCCACCATCGACGCCTCCAGCAGGAACTGCGCGTAGATCTGCCGCCGCGGCGCGCCCAGCGCGCGGCGCACACCGATCTCGCCGCTGCGGCGCAGGAACTTCGCCAGCAGCAGGCCCACCGTGTTGACCAGGCACACCACCAGCAGGCCCAACGCCACCAGCAGCGAGACCTTGGTGTCGCTGGGCACGATGTGCTGGCTGTCCAGCCAGGCCGGCAGGTCGCGCAGGCGGTTGTTGGGCGGCCAGTGGAAGCGCCCGGCCCGCTGCTGCTCGCGCGCGTAGCCGTCCAAATACTGGCGATAACGCGCCACGGCGGCTGCGTCGTCCAGCTCGGCCATGTAGGCGATCCACACGCAACTCGAATGCTGCAGTCCGACAAAACCGGGCTCCGCCGGCGTCTCGTTGCAGTTGGTCGAACCATCATTGGCAATGCCGGCGGCGATGGCGGTCTGGAACGGCAGGAACACATCGTCGCTGCCGTCGTCGCCCCAGGCGCCGCTGTTGACCACGTCGTAGAAGCGCGGCGCGGGGTTCCAGCCGTCCAGCACGCCGACGATGCGGTAAAGCCGACCGTCCATGCTCACCGTCTTGCCCACGCTGTCGGCGCCGGCGTAGAGCTTGCGGTTGAGCTTGGCGCTGATCACCGCCACCTCGCTGCGCCGCGCATCGTCGGCCGCCGACCAGGCGCCGCCGTAGCGGAACGGCACCTCCAGCATCGGGAAGAACTCTGCGTAGACGCCATGGCCGGAGACGTAGAACGGGTGCTGCCCGGCCCGCGTGGGCACCACCGCGCTGGAGAAGCGGTACATGGCCGACTGCCGCGCGGCGCGGTGGTCGCGCATCAGGGCCATGGCGTCGGCATAGCCCAGCGCATTGGCCGGCTCGCCGTCGTTGAGCTTGGTCCACGACGGCCCCCAGTTGTCGACCTGCGGCACGAACAGCCGCGAGGATTTCCACGGGATGGGGTCGCCCGACACGGCGCGGAACACCGACCAGGTGGTCATCGACGCGGCCACGCCGAAGCCGATGGCCATCACCATCAG
>NZ_LFQR01000116.1 GCF_001182895.1 Frateuria defendens
CGCACATCCCTGTGCGCACTCTTGGTGCGCTCGCTGCGCGAGCGCCGAAGGTGCGAGCGCGCGGTGGCCTTGCGGCTTTTGCTCTTTAGCTCTTGGGGTCCCCTATGCGGCGGTGAGGCTCGGACGAAAAGGCCCCGAAGGGGGAGTCGGCATGGATGCCGACTCCTTTTCGACAGGACAGGGATGTCCTGTCGAAAAGCCCGGCTGAGCCTCACGTACCCGTCGAGCGCAGCTCGG
>NZ_LFQR01000117.1 GCF_001182895.1 Frateuria defendens
GGTTCGACGCTAATCAGGAAATATTATGAACTCGACACCACCTGTTTCTGATCCAGGTGGCGTGCCTGGTGCGTTGCGATGGGATGCACAAGGAACCATGAATGGTAGTGTCGGTACATATGAACTAGTTGTTGATCCTGGATCGAACAAGGTCTTACATTTTCTCTTTCGGAGTGGTCCAAAATGAAATTTCACTATGGCAGTGGTCATCGGTTGGATGGCGAGTTAATTTATCGCCATTCAGGGTATTCTATTGATTTCATGCCTTCAGTGGAGGGCTTTGGTGGTTATAGTGGTCGAGGGACTGGGTCTATTTTGATAGATACACTTCAATTGGAGGTTTGTGCTGATACTGGTCGAGTGCTTTTCCCCTGGGGTCTCTTTCCTTATACGAAATGGCGTAAGGCGGATATTTTCGTTCCGGAATCTACGAGTGGAGAGTTATTTTTGGATGATGTCTCCAGCGTTGTTGTTGGTGCCGGAGTTGGGCTGCCGGGTGCTGAAGAATGGCTGGTAAGATTTGATGATCAATCCGGATGGATCTGTGTTGGCTCAGGTGATAAAGCGGGTAATTTCATTGAGTTTGCAACTAATGTGGTTGCGTCGCTTAATGATGGCCGATTAACGGGCCTTTGGTTAAAGCCGTTGAGAGTATAAGTGTCGAGACCCGTCTGATTATTTGATCGCCCGAGGAAAAGTTCGGGTCGGTCCTTGTGCCATGGCGCGATAGCTTGCTGCGGGGTGAGTGGCCAGTGAAAGTGAAATGTGTCCACTACTTTGATTCGCGGCGGAGGCTCGTGGACGAGTCGGTCTGGTTAACTCTTGGAAAGATTTATCACGTTATGGGTGTGCGCACGGAGAGTGGCAAGGGAGTGGATTACTTGATTGTCGCCAATAACGTGGATCCTGGCTTTGCCGCAATGAGCTATCACCCATCCGAAAGCTTTGAGGTCGTAAGTGACATCATTCCACCTAATTGGGAGAAGGTGGTATCAGGAGGTTCAGAGCGCACTCTGCCAAGCCCTTGGCTTGCACCCGGCTTCTTTCAGCAGTTTTACGATGGGGATGCGAGTGCTTATTCAATTTACGAGCGTGAGCGCGACGTGGTCATAAATAGCGACCCTTGAAAGTGACTGTCCCGTCCACAGTCTCCACAGCCCTTCTCGCTGGCATTTCGGATAATTTTTGTACAACGCCTTACAAATCGAGCTGCGAAAATCACCGCGAAGCGGTCGTGACGTGCCACAGTCAGCGCTTTCGGCACGCCTCGACACCGTTTCGCGCCTGCGGTGGATGGTGTGCTTCCGCTGGCGCGCGTCATGGCGGAAAGAGCCAGCCCGTGATCTTTCCCACCCACACGCTGACGATACGGGGTGGCCCGGTGGCTTTGGCCACGCCACGCCTCGGCCAGCGTTCCATGCAGGTTCTGATGCGGCGCGCGTGGTTGTACCAAGCGCTGAAAAATGGTTCTAGCGTACTCGATTCATCTTACCAACTAAGGCTACAAACATACGGATCTCTCATCAACGATATGCCGTTTACTATCTATACCAGTCGTCCGGTGAATCCGGCTTTCCAGGGCTACCTCACACGGTGGGGTGTGTCAGTTCAACCTTTGCCATGATGGGTGGACTTTGAAAACCAAGTTTACACGCCATCAGGT
>NZ_LFQR01000118.1 GCF_001182895.1 Frateuria defendens
GCTCCACGTCTGCGCCAGGCTGTGGCTGTCATCGCGGCGGCTCGCTTCCGGATCCACCGCGCCGAAGCGCGTGGCGCTGGTGTTGAAGAAGCGGCTCTGGCTGACCGACTGGCTGTGCGCCTCGCTGTGCGTCTGCTCGCCGGCGTTCAGCGCCACGTCGTGGCCGGCGCTGAGCACGAGTGCCTGGCCCGCCGTCAGCTGCGCCGCCGTCGCGGTGAGGTCATGCCCGGCCGCCACGCTGACCGCGTTGCCGCTCAGTGTGCTGCCGACGGCGTAGCTGTCGCTCGTCGCATCGTGGGTCTTGGTGGTCTTGCTGCTCAGGAAACCGCTGGTCGTCTTCTTGGTGTCCTGCTCCCAGCGGTGGGTCTCGGTGGCGGCGTTGAGGGTCACGTCGCGGCCTGCGGCCACCGTCACGGCCCCCTTGTCACTGCCGAGCGTGCTGGCGGTGAGGGCCGCATCGCGCCCCGCGCTCAGCGTCACGCCGTTCATGCCGGCCAGCGTGGCGCCGCGCACGGTCTGATCCAACGTGCGGGTGTCGATGACCGTATGGCCTTGCACCGTCTGGCTGGCGCTGCGCGCCGTGTCGGTCACGGCCGTCAGGGCGAGGTCGCGACCCGCGCCGAGGCCGATCGCCTCGCCCTGGATCTGCGCGCCCTGGCCGCTCAGGTCGCGGCCCGCCGCCACGGCCACTACGCCGCCGGCCGTGAGCGTACTGACCGTATGCGTGGTGTGCTCGGTGCCGTCTTTCACGCCACCTTGGCCAACGGTTCGACCCGTCGCCGCCAAGCTGAGATCGCGCCCGGCCACCAGTTGGGCATCCCGCCCGGCGCTGATCGCCGTGGCGGTGGCGGTAAGGTCGCGGCCCGCCGCCAGCGCCAGGCTGCCGCCCGCCGCCACCGGCGCCGCATCCAGGCTCAGGTCGCGACCCGCGCTGAGGCCCAGGTCGCCGCCCGCCGTGATGCGCCCCGGCTGGAGCGTCGTCAGGGCCACCGTGGACACCGGGCCGCTCAGGTTGCCCAGGTTCACCGTGCCCAGCTGCTGCGCCACGCTCACGCCCGAGCGCACGTCGTTGCCCGCCACCAGGCTGACGTTGCCGCCGGCGCTCAACGTGCCGCCGTTCAAGATGTCCTGCGCGGCCGTGACGGAGAGGTTGTTGCCGGCGCTCAGCGTGCCGCTGTTGAGCAGGTTCGACGCGGTGAGCTGTGCATCCTGGCTCGCGGCGATGGTGCCGTGGTTGGTGATGTCGCCGCTGGCGGTCAGGATCACGTTCTTGCCGGCGATGGTCGCCCCGCCCGCGGCCAGCGCCTTCGCATGCTCGGCACTCAGGTACACCACCGGCGTCAGCACCTGCTGGCCGTCCACATTGACCGATACCAGCCACACCATGTCCTGGGTCAGGCTGGCCATCTGCTCGGGCGTCAGCGCCACGCCCACGCTCAAGGAGAACTGCTGCGCCGCCTGGGCGCCGTTGTTCATCAGATCGCGGTACTGCGACAGCGCGTCGGTATTGTCCGAGAGGAAGCGCCGCCCCGTGAGCGAGGTGATCTGGTCCAGTACCTGGCGTTCTTCATAGAAGCCGTCGCCCAGGCGCTTGCGCACATTGTCCGGTGCGTAGTCCAGCTTCTCCAGCAGGTAGTCGCTGCTGATGAACTGTGTGTAGCTGGTGAAGCGCGGGTCGGTCTCCACCAGGTAAGGACTGCTCGGCTCGCTGTGGACCGTGTACAGCCCCGATTGCGGCAGGCCGACGGTGGGGTTCGGGCCGCCCAGGCCGGCGACGACCTGCGGGGCGGACATGGGTGTGCCGGTACGGCTGCCCGCACCGAGCGGGCCCGTGTCCTTGGCACCGGCCGTACCGGGGCCTGCGCCATGGCCCGCGACCGTTCGCCCCTGGGCCAGATCCAGCGATCCACCGGACGTGGCGCCTGGCGCCTGGCCCAGCGCTACACCGCCCACGTTTCCGGTTCCGCCTGCGACAGCACCGACGGCACCGACGGCGCCGCCGCCGACCGATTGGCTGCCGCTATTGCCGCCCAGGCCGATAACGCTGTGTACGGGCTGGCCGTCTGCACCCACGACGACGTTGTCGATGGTGTGAGCCGTGATGGCGACCGTGTCACCGGCGCTCATGACCGCATCCGCGGCATCGCTGCCGCGCAAGGCGCCGAACAGTCCCTGAGCCTGGGCCAGCTTCATCTCGTAGCTGGACTGCGTGCTCCCGTAGGTCTGGAAGTCGCCCCCGACCCAGCGACGGGGATCGTGGATCAGGTGCTCGAACTCGACCTGCGCGACGGTATTCCGGCCCACGGTCACTGTCGGCGTCCAGGCGATGTTACTCACGGTTTCGCCGCCGACCGCACCGCCGCCGCCATTGCCGTCCTGGCCGTTGACGATCAGGTTGTGGCCTGCCGCGATCGCGGATTTGTCGTTGAGCACCGAGCCGGAAATCGTGATGTCCCCACCGGCCAGCAGCTGGCTTCTGGCGCTGCTGCGCGACAGCAGAGTCTGGGTCAGCACGGTGTCGGTGCTGGTACCCTGGAAGCTGCTAGCCGTGCCGCTGCCGCTGCGATAGCCGACGCATCGCGAAGAGCTGTCGCTGTCGTGCGTCACGCAATAGGCATCGGCCTGGGCCACTTCGCTGGCGCCGACGACCTGGCTGGCGTCAACGTAGGGAGGCTGGTGCGTGGGATCGCCGTCGTCATAGCGATAGCGCTTCACCGATCCCTCGGTGTAGCTGTTCAACGCCTGCTCGGCCGCACTGAGCTGGTAGAGCTGAGTCTCGAAGACGCGCCGCTCGTTCGTGAACTGGTTCGCCGCCAGATAGATGCTGCCGTCGGCCTCGATATCGCCGGAACGGTTCATCACGGCCGCGCTGCGGTGACCCGCCGCGTCGGCCGCCATCGTGAGGTTACCGAGCGTGAAGAGGGTGGCATCGCGGTTGAGCAGCGTGCCGCTCACATACAGCGAGATGCTGTCGGTCGCCGCGACCAATGCCCCTTGGTAGGCAGGATTGCCGGTGGCTTGCCCCAGGTCGGCACCATTGGTGAAGTTACCCGCCGTGGCAGTGATCGCCCCGCCGATGAGGGTGCCCGTATTGCTGATGGTGGGCGCATTGAGGGTGAGCGTGTCGCCTTCCACGCGGCCGGCATTGCTCAGGCTCCCACGGGCGTTGAGCGCGGTGCCGGCACTGTTGAGCGTGGCGCCGGCGGCATTGGTGATGTTGCCTGCGTTGATGGTGAGATGGCGTACCGCCTCCAGCGTGGCGCCGGAGGGATTGCTGAAATCGCCGCCCAGGGACAGGGTCAGATCGCGATTGGCCTTGATCTGGCTGCCGCTTCCGTTGGTGTAGCCGCCCGACAGACTCAGGCTCAGATCCTGTCCCGCGACGGCGCGACCATTGCCGAGGAGGCTGCCGAGGTCCAGCCCGATGTTGCCGTTTGCGCCCAGATCGCCGCCGTCGTTGTTCAGCTGCGCCAGGGCAAGGCTCACATCGCCGCCGGCGCTGATGGCGCCGCCGGCCGTGTTGGTCAGGCTGGCTCCGCGGTTGCTCCAGCCGAGCTGGCGCGCGGCGTAGGCGGTGCCGCCGGCGTTGTTCATGCCACCCAGGACCAGGGTGAGATCCTGCCCCGCGACGAGGTGCCCCGTGCCGCTGTTGTCGAGGCTCCCCGCACTCAAGCTCACGTTGCCCTGTCCACCCAGCGTGCCGCCCTGGTTGGCGATGCCACGGCCGGCCGCGACGGTGGTGGCGCCGGCGCCGGCGTTGGCAAGACGGCCTCCGGTATTGTCGAGACTGGCCGCGTTGACGTCGAGCGTAGCCGCGCCGTTGCCGGCGCCCGCTTCCAGCCGGCCCTGGCGGTTGCTCAAGGTCGAGCCGCTGCGGACATGGAGATGGCTCAATGCCTGCAAGGCGCCGTTGTCGTTGGTGAGCGGGCCGTTGGCCTCGGCATCCAGCGCGCGGCCGGCATAGATCTGGCCTGCGTTGAGCAAGCTGCCCGCATGCACGGAGACGTCGCCGTTGCCGCCGATGAAACCGTTGCCGGCGTTGCTGAGCGCACCGGCTGTGGTGAGGCCGAGAGCCTGGTTGCCGGTGACCTTGAAGAAACCGGACCGGTTGTCCAAGGTGCCCAGCGTCGCCGTCAGCGTGCCGCCAGCCTGCACGGTGCCGCCGGCATTGGTGGCGGCACCCGTCACGCTGAGACCCACGTTGCGCGCGGCCAGCGTGCCACCGCTGTTGTTCAGCGTGCCACCGCTGTTGTTCAGCGCGCCGGCAGCGAGCGTGACGTCGCCGGCCATGCCAATGCTGCCGCCGGCACTGTTGTCCAGGTTGCCACCGGCGTTCGCCGCCAGTGCGCCGTTGCCGGCGATGCGCCCGCCGGTATTGAGCAGGTCGCCGCCGGCGGTCAGGCGCAGTGTGCCCGTGCCCGCGTGCTGGATGGTGCCGGCACTGTTGTCCAGCGATGCCGCGCCGAGGGTGAGGTTGCCGGCGTTGACCGCGAAATTGCCGTGAGCGTTGTCGAAAGCCCCGGCCAGATTGACGCCAAGATCGCCGCCACCGCTTTGCAGCAGGTTGCCGTAGCGATTGTCGAGACGGGTGATGCCGAGAGAGAGCGTGCCCGCGCTGAGCCGTCCGCCCTGCGCCGTGACGGTGCCGCCATTGAGCAGCGCGCCGGCCGCATTCAGCGTGAGCGTGCCGTTGGCCGCGAAGTCGCCGCCGCGGTTGTCGACGTCGCCCTGGGTCGCGGTGAGGCCGGCATGGCCACCGGCGCGGGTCTGGCTGCCGGAAAGGTCGATGGCGCTGCCGCGGAGTGTCAGGCCGTTGCCGGCCAGCATGCGGCCGTGCGAACCGAGAGCGCCGGCCACGGTCACGCCGAGATCGCCGGACGTGCCCAAGGTGCCATCGGCCTGCAGGCCCGCGGCGAGGGTGCCGGCGCCGTCCAGGCTGCCCGCCTGCACGCTGGCGTTGCCGGCGGCGGCCAGCACGCCCGCATTGGTCAGCGCACCGCCGAGGTGCCAGAAAAGATTGCCCAGCGCATAGACGTTGCCGCTGTTGCCCGCGGCAGCGGCGATGGCCGCGTTCATCGCCGCGCCACTGCGCACCGTGCCGCCGTTGTCCAGGCTGGCCAGGGTCAGGTTCACGCCCTGGGCGCCATACACGGTGCCCGCGTTGGTCAGGCCGCCACCGAGCTGGAACGTGGCCTGTTGCGCACCGTAGAGCGTGCCGCCGGCCTGGTTGTCCAGGCTGCCTTGGCCGGCGACGGACAGGTTGCCGCCGGCCTGGACCACGCCTGCATTGGTCAACTGGTTCGCGGTGTCGGCACTGATGCCGCCGGCGGCCAGCCACTGGCCCGTGGTGCGGTTGAGCAGGGTCTGGTTGCCACTCAGGCTCAAGGCCGCACCGGCTTGTACGCGCCCGCTGTTGTCCACGGCCGCCGCCTGGACGACGACGTCGCCACCGCCCTGCATCTGGCCGCTGTTGACCAGGCTGGCCGTGGTCAACCGCATGGCCTGGCCACTGACCGCCGTGCCCGCGTTGCTCAGGCTCTGGGTGCCACTCAGGCTCAGCGCACCGGTGCCGCTCAGCGCCCCCTCGTTGTCCAGCGTCGCGGCGGCAAGATCGAGGTCGCCGTTGTCGGCCTGCATGGCGCCGCTGTTGCTCAGTCCGGTGCCGGCCGTGATGGCCGCACCGGACTTGGCTTCCAGCGTCCCGGCATTGGCGAAGGCCCCGGCCGTGATGGCGATGTCGCCGCCACTGTAGAGGTCGCCGCCGCTGCTGGACGTGAAGTTGCCGGTGGCATGCGCGGTGAAGGGGCCGTCGATGGCGTAGAGCTTGCCGCTGCTGGTCAGTGCGCCGCCGCTGGAAAGGTCCAGGGTCTGCTGTGCCTGGATGGCGCCGCTGCTGGACATGTCCCCGGCACTGCTCACCGCAAGCGTGCCGCCGCTGCGCAGGATGCCGGGGTTGTCGACACGCCCGGCCGCTAACGTGGCGGCGTGCGCCGCGTAGAGCAGGCCCGCGTTGCTCAATGCCTGGCTCAAGGCCAGGTCGAGGTCATGACCCGCATAGACCGTCGCGCCGGCCACGTTGGAGAGCGAGGCGGCATGCCCCAGGGCAAGATCGCTCCCGGCCTGCAGCACGCCGGCATTGCTCACTGCGCCGGTGTTGTCCAACGTCAACGCACCGTCCGCGAGCCATTGCGCGCCAGCGAGGTTGTTGAAATCTCCTCCGCCGGCATAGCCGCTGCCCTTGGCGTACAGGCTGCCGCCGTTGTCCAGCGCGGCCGCCTGCACGTGAAGATCGGTGCCGCTCTGAACTTGGCCGGTGGCGGCGTTGATCAGATGGCCGGCCGCAAGGGAAAGCCCTGCACCACTCACCAACGTGCCGCTGTTGCTCGCCTGGGTGCCTACGGTGGCACCGAGCGCGCGCGTGGCGCTGAAGGTACCTGCATTGTCGAGGCTTCCTGCCGTGAGCGCGATGTCGCCCTGATCGGCTTGCACCACGCCGGTATTGGCGAGCGCACCGCCGATGCCGAGCGTGGCCGAGTGCGTCGCCTCCAGCGTGCCGGCCTGGGTCAGCGAGGCGGCCTTGAGCACGACGTCGCCGCTGCCGTAGAGGTCGCCCGTGCCCTGGTTGCCGAAACTGCCGTCGACCTGCGCCGTCCAGCCACCGCCCAGCGCGTGCAGCTTGCCGGCATTGGTCAGCGCGCCGTGCGCGCGCAGGTTCAAGGCCTGCCCGGCCTGCACCACGCCGCCGGTGGCCAGGTCGGCGCCTTCCAGGCTCACGTTGCCGGTGGCGACGGCCTGGCCCGTGCTGCTCAGGGCCCGGCCGGTGCTCAGTGTGAGGTTGCCGGTGGCGCTCAGCGTGCCGCGGTTGCCCAGGCTGCCGCCGCCACGCAGGCTGAGGTCGCCGTTGTCGGCCTGCAAGGTGCCCGTGTTGCTGATGTCGCCGCCGCTGCTCAGGCTCAGGGCCTGCTTGGCTTCCACCGCGCCGGCGTTGGTGAACGAGGCCGCATTCATCGTCCACGTGCCGACGCTGTAGAGATCGCCGCTGCCAGCGCTGGTCAGGGCGCCCGTCAGGGTGACCGTGCCGTCGCCGCCCAGCGCGTACAGCTTGCCGCTGTTGCTCAGGCTGCCGCCGCTCAGCGACAACGCCTTGCCGGCCTGCACGATGCCTGCCGTGGTCAGGTCGCTGCCGCCCAAGGACACATTGCCGCCGGCCACCATGGACCCCGTGCTGCGGAGCGACTGGGCGGCCATCAGCGCGACATCGCCGGCGGCGCTCAGGCTGCCACCGTTGGTCGCATGGGCCACGCCGCTGAAGGCGAGATCGCCGCCATCGGCCTGCAACACGCCGCTGTTGTCGACGTCGCCCCCCAGATACAGGTTGAAGCCCTGCGCCGACTCCAACGTGCCGGCATTGCTCAACGAAGCGGCGCTCAACGCGAGCGGACCGCCAGCATAGACCGTCGCGCCCTGCCCGTTGACCGCGGCGGCGCCGGCCTGCAACGTCAGTGCCCCGCCCTGCGCCTGCACCTGGCCGCGGTTGGCGAACTGCCCACCCGCCGAGAGCGTCATCGGGCCACCGCTGTAGAGCACGCCGCCGGACGTCAGGTCGCCGCCGGCATGGACGTTGACGGCAGCGCCGGCCGCGACGGTGCCGGTATGGCTCACCGATTGCAGTGCACCGACCGTCACCGAGCCGGTGGCCGTCGTGCGGCCGGCCAGCACCACATCGCCGGCGCTGGTCAGCGTGAGGTCGCCGCTTTGCGCGGCGATCTCACCGCGATTGTTGATGCCCAGGCCGGCCTCGGTGCCGACCAGCCGGATCACGCCGGCGTACATGCCGCCCAGCGCCGAAACGTCCAGCGCCACGGCCGGCTTGTCGCCCTCCGCCGCGATGGGAGCGGTGGCGAGGCTGTTGTAGTCGACCCGGTTGGCGCCGGTGACGACATTGAGCTGCCGCGCCCACACGCCGGCATTGACGCTGACCGCGCGCGCGATCAGGTCCACCCGGTCGATGCCGCTGCCGTCCAGCCCCTGGCCGTTGACTGTGATCGTACCGCCGGCGACGTTCAGCGCCTGCAGGCTTCCGTCGCTGCCCAACACGGGACGCCCTGTCGTCAACACGCCTCGCGAGGCGTTGATGAATCCGCAGCCGGTGCAGTCGATGCCGTTGGGATTGGCGACGATCACCTCCGCGCGCTGCCCGGCCACTTCGAGCGCGCCGCCGAGCTGGCTGCGCTGCGTGCCGGTGACTTCGTTGAGGATCAGCCGCGCCGCCGTGCTCCCGCTCAGGTTCGGGTTGCCGTAGACGTAGCCGGCCAGCTGCGTCTGCGAGAGCTGGCTGCTGTTGTTGAGGATCAGCCCTTGCGTGCCGACGTCGAACTGCTGGTAACGGTTGTGCGACAACCCCGCTCCGTTGGGCGCGGCGATATTGACCACCGGCACGCCGTTGGACGCCGCCAGCGTGGCGGTCTGGGTGCTGCCATCCGGATGGACCTGCGCGTGCGCGGCCGGAAGGCCCAGCGCCAGCGTCACCGCGGTCCACAGCAGTTGCCGCTGCAAAGTACGCGGCCAGCGCGCGCCGCCGGCCGGGTTCGCGGCGCGGCGGGAGGAGTGAGAACGTCGCGTGTCCATCATGGCCTCGATCCTTGTCGACTCCGTTCCGAATCCGGCATGGCCGGACTCACATCAAAACGTGTAAATCCACTGCATGCCGGCGGCCGGCCGACGGGTACGGACCCCCCTGGGCTCGTGCAGCGCCCAGCCGGCGAAGAGATCCCAGTTGAGATTCCAGCGCCCACCGCGCAGGCCGACCACGGCGCCGCTCAGGCTATGGCTGGAGAGCCCATTGCCTGCCCCTTCGTTGACCTGCGCACCGCCGACCCGGCCCATGTCCAGGCCGCCGTACAGCGCCAGGCCGCTGCTACCCATCGGGAGCGCCAGGGTGTTGCGCCAGTAGGCGCCGTGCGCACCGCCCAGGGTCTGCTCGCCGTCGAAGCCGCGCACGGTGTAGCGCCCGCCGATGGTGAGATAGTCCTCGACGTAAAGCCGGTCGCCGGTGCCCTGCGCACGCAGTTCGGACGTCCATAGCCAGCTTTGGCCCAGCGACTGGAACGGCAGGCTCAGCGATGCATCGAGCGTGGTCACGCCGTAGCGGTAAGTGGGGCCGCCGGGCGTGGCCGCCTGCCATTGCCCGCCGAACCAAGGCACGCCGCGACGGTAGGCCAGGCGCAGATCGAGCTGGGCATTACCGAGGTAGCGGCGGTGCAGCAAGGCCAGTTCGGCCGCGCGCGTCTGCCGGCGCTGCACGGCAATCTCCACGCCGTTGACGTAGCTGTGCGCCTGGCGGGCATTGATCGTGAACTGGATCGAGGTGCGGCTGCGCGCGTCGCGGTGCAGGAGGCGCGTGGCGCTCGCCGAGGTCGTACGCGAGCGGCCGGTGAAGTCGAAGGTGGTGTCCGAGCCGGTAACCGGCTGGCGATAACCGTAGTTCCAGCTGCCCAGGTTGAAGGTCCAGTTGCCCCAGGGCAGCCCGTAGTTGAAGTTGGCGCCGTGCGTCCCCTTCTCGCCGCGGTAACCGCCCACCGAATGATTGACGCCGGCACTGAACAAGTCGTTGATGCCCAACGGCTGGTCGAGCGCGAGGTTGATGCCGCCTTGCTCCCGGCCGGTGGCATTGGAGCCGCTGTCATCGAGGTTGAAGGTGACGCGCCATGGCTTGTCGCGGGTCACCGTGAGCACGAGATCGGAGCTGTCCGGCGCGCTGCCCGGCGCAATGTCGATCTTGACGTCCTGCGACGGCACGCGCTTCAACTGCTCCAGCCCCTGCTCGATGTCACGCAGGTTGAGCAGGTCGCCGGGACGCATCGGCAAGGCGCTGCGCCAATCCACCTTCGCCGACCCCGGCGCGAAGCGCACGGCGCCGAGCGTGCCCGGCACCAGGAGAAGGCGCAGGTTTCCCTGGGCAAGGTTCTGCTCGGGCACGGCCACGCGCGTGGTGACATAGCCGCGAGCAAGGATCAGATCCGACACCCGATGGGCCAGGAGCTGCAAGCCCTGCACCCCGACGCATTGGCCGGCATAGCGGTCCAGGTAGGACTGCACGAAGCCGAACGCATCGCTGCGCGGCCCTTCCAGGCGCAAGGTCTTCAGGTGGAAACAGGGGGATTCCTGCGGCAAGGCCAGTTGGCGGTAGTCGCCGGAGGTGCGTGCCTGCAGGCGTACATCAGGGGCCGTGCGCTGGCGTTCGCGCTGTTCGGCCTGCCGCTCTGCACGCTCACGTTGTTCCTGATCCTGCGCGGCCTGCGCAGCCCGGCCCGTCTGGTCCGGCGGCGGCAGCGTTTGCGCGGCGGCTTGACTGGCGGCGAATCCCACGCCGGCCAACATCGTCACGACGCGACAACCATGGCCCAGCCCATATGGCACTGAGCCGAAGAGCGAACTACCCATCCTAGGAGCGTGGGCGGTA
>NZ_LFQR01000119.1 GCF_001182895.1 Frateuria defendens
TCGCGCTCCCCCGAGGGGAGCGGAAGCCGGCGTGCCGGGCGGGCTCGCGGCCTCGTGCTTGTCCGCATCCGTCGCCGGCATGGATTCGAAGCGCTGCATCAGAACGGCATCCACTTGGAATTGAAGAACCGCGACAGCCACCCGCGCGTGTTCGCATCCGCCAGCGTGCCGCGCCCCGTATAGGCGATGCGCGCATCCGCCACGCGGGTGGAATCCACCGTGTTGTCCTGGCCGATATCCTGCGGCCGCACGATGCCGGCAATGCGCACCAGCTCCTGGCCTTGGTTGATGGTCAGCCACTTCTCGCCGCGCACCAGCAGGTTGCCGTTGGAGAGGCGCTTGGCCACGGTAACGGTGATCTCGCCGGTGAGCTGGTTGCTCTGGCTGCTGGAGCCGGTGCCGTCGAAGCTGCGGTCGCCATTGGTGCCGATGGTGGCGTCCTTGCCGCCCAGGCGCAGGGTCTGGCCGAGGAGGGTGGGCGCGTCGATGGCGGTCTTGTCGCTCTTGCTGGTGCTGGTGGTGGCCTTCTTGCTGGCCTGCGTGCTCTCCACCAGCACGATGGTGAGGATGTCGCCCACGCGGTGCGCGCGCGGGTCGGCGAACAGCTCCATGCCCTGCGCGTCGTGGTAGATCGAGCCGTCCGCCGGCGGCGGCGCCACGTCCTCGCTCGGCAGGGTGGCGGCCCAGTTGCCGTCGTCGCGCGGCGGCTGCATGGCGCAGCCGGCCAGGGTCGCCAGCAGCGCGGCGGCGGCGAGGAGACGGGAGGCGGAAGGCAGGATCGGCATCGTGGCGCGCTCAGGTATGGCTGCTGATGAACTGCAGCATGCCGTCCACCGCGCTGATGGCCTTGGAGTTCATCTCGTAGGTGCGCTGGGTCTCGATCATGTTGACCATCTCCTCCACCACGTTGACGTTGGAGGATTCGAGCGAGCCCTGCTGCAGCGTGCCCATGCCGTTGAGCCCCGGCTGCCCGGCCTGGGGCACGCCGCTGGAGGCGGTCTCCTGGTACAGGTTCTGGCCCATCGGCTGCAGGCCGGCGGGGTTGACGAAGTCGGCCAGCTGCAAGGTGCCCACCTGCACCGGCGCGGCGGTGCCGGTGGCCGTGGCGGTGACGGTGCCGTCGGTGCCGATGGTGATGCTCTGCACATTGTTGGGCAGGGTGATGGCCGGCTCGATGGCGTAGCCGTCGGCGGTCACCAGCTGGCCGTTGGAGTCGGTGTGCAGCTGGCCGTCGCGGGTGTAGGCCACGGTGCCGTCGGGCATCGTCACCTGCAGGAAGCCGCGGCCCTGGATGGCCACGTCCAGCGAGTTGCCGGTCTGCGTCACCGCGCCCTGGGTGAACAGCTTCTCGTTGCCCACCACGCGCACGCCGGTGCCCATCAAGAGGCCCGAGGGCGACTGCGTCTGCTCGGTGGTCTGGCCGCCGGGCTGCCCGTTGTTCTGGTACATCAGGTCCTGGAACTCGGGGCGCGAGAGCTTGTACGCGGTGGTGCTGGCGTTGGCCAGGTTGTTGGAGATGGCGTCCATGCGCGTCTGCTGCGCGTCGAGGCCGGTCTTGGCGATCCAAAGGGAAGAGAACATCACTCGCTCCGCGTCGTGGTGGCCGGCCCGGATTCAACCGGATGGCTTGCGGCCGTCATGGTTCGTGCGCTGCGCATCAGTTGGCCTGCAGCAGCTTGGTGCTGGCGTCGGCGTCGTCCTCCGCCGTCTTCATCGAGCGCACCTGCATCTCGTACTGGCGCGACAGCGCGATCATGTGCACCAGCTCGGTGGACGGGTTGACGTTGCTGCCCTCCAGCGCGCCGGCGGACAGCTCCACGGTGGCGTCCGCGTCGGCCGCGCCACCGCCGGCCAGGCGCATCAGGCCGTCCGCGCCCTTCACCAGCTGCGCGGGGTCGGGGTTGACCAGCTTGATGCGCTCGACCGCCGCCACCGTGTTCGGCCCCTGCCCCAGCGGCACGCTGGAGACGGTGCCGTCGTCGCCGATGGTGATCTGGGTGCTGTCGGGCACGTTGATCGGGCCGCCGTTGCCCAGCACCGGGTTGCCGGCGGCGTCGGTCAGGGTGCCGTCGGGGGTCAATTGCAGGTCGCCGGCGCGCGTGTAGGCCTCGCTGCCGTCGGCCGCCTGCACCGCGATCCAGCCGCTGCCGCGCACGGCCACATCCAGCGAGCGGCCGGTGTGCTTGAGCGGGCCTTCCTGGTTGTCCTGCCCCACGCCCTGGGCCACCGCGTTGATGCGCGAGGCCTCGCCGGGGCCGAGCACCGGCACGCTCTGGAACGCGGCCAGCTCGCTCTTGAAGCCGGTGGTGGAGGCATTGGCCAGGTTGTGGCTGACCGCGTCCTGGGCCCGCATGATCTGCGTGGCCCCGGTCATCGCGATGTAGACGGAACGGTCCATCGCTCAAGGCTCAGCGGGAGACGGCGTTGAACAGCGCGCTGGTCAGCGTGTTGTCGGTGCCGAGCACCTGCGCACTGGCCTGGTAGTTGCGCTGCGCCTTGATCATGTCCACCAGCTGCGCGGTGGTGTCGGCGGTGTTCGACTCCTCCAGCGCGCCCGACTGGATGGTGCCGAACTGGCCGCTGCTGGCCGTGCCCATCACCGGCACGCCCGAGTCGGTGCTGGCCGCCCAGGCGGTGTTGCCGAGCTGGCGCAGGCCCTGCATGTTGGCGAAGTTGGCCACCGCCAGCTGGCCGATCTTGCTGCTCTGGCCGTTGGAGTAGTTGGCCACCACCACGCCCGCGCCGTTGATGTCGATGGACGACAGCACGCCGGCCGGGTAGCCGTCCTGGTTGACGGTGCCGCCCGAGTAGTCGGTGCCGAACTGGGTGGTCTTGCCGAAGTCCAGGGTCAGCGCCTGCGTGGTGGCGCCGTTGCCGTAGTTGACCGCGTTGAAGCTCACCTTGCCGTTGACGCCCGCCGCGCCGCTGGCGCTGGTGCTGCCGGCCAGGGTGCCGTTGGGGCCGAAAGTGAGCTGGCTGGTGCCGGCGTTGTTGCCGTCCACGTACAGGTGCGCGTCCCAGCTGTTGACGCCGGTCTTCACGTAGTACACCGAGGCCTGGTGCGAGGTACCCAGCGAGTCGTACACGGTGAAGGTATTGGTGTTGGTGTAGCTGGTGGAGTCGCTGGTGCTGAAGGGCACCGTGGCCGGCACGCCGGCGCTGGCCGGCAGGTTGGAGGCGATGGTGGCCGTGCCGGTCGCCGTGGCCGTGCTCTGCGCGGTGACCAGGTTGAGGTTGTTCAGCGCACTGGTGTCGAAGCTGTCGGTGCCCGCGTTGTAGGGGTACACCTGCAGGTGGTAGCCCTCGCTGTTCACCACTTCGCCGTCGGGGTTCTGGTGGAACGCGCCGGCGCGCGTGTAGGCGTAGCCGCTGCCGGTGTTCACGGTGAAGAAGCCGTTGCCGCTGATGGCGAGGTCCAGGCTGTTGCCGGTGGTCTCGATGTCGCCCTGGTTGAACTGCTGCGCCACGTCCGCCAGGCGCGCGCCGCTGCCCACGGTGGTGGCGTTGAGGTTGAGGCCGGTGGTGGCGTAGACGTCCGCGAACTCCGCCCGCGAGCCCTTGAAACCGGTGGTGTTGGCGTTGGCGATGTTGTTGGAGATGACGTTGAGGTCGGACTGGGCCGCGTTGATGCCGCTGAGCGCCTGGTTGAGTGCCATGCTTGAATCCTCGGGAAGTGGAAGCGGGAAGCGGAAGTGCCGTCGTGAATCGGCTGTCGTGAATCGGCTGTCGTAAAAACCGGCCGTCGCGCAGCGGCCGTCGGGAAATCCGGCGTCAGAGAATCTGCGCGACCTGGCTCAGCGGCACGCCGCCCACGCCGGCCACCTGCAGGTAGGTGCCCACGCTGCTGCCGCCATAGCCCACGCCGCTGACCTTGCCGGCGACGTAGGTGTCCAGCGCGTTGCCGCCGCTGCTCGCCGACACGCTGTAGGTGCCGGCCGGCACGGTCTGCCCGTTGTCGTCCAGGCCGTCCCAGGTGAACGACGCCAGGCCCCCGGCCTGGCTGCCCAGGTCGATCGTGCGCACCACCTGGCCGGCGGCGTTCTTCACCGTCACCGCCGCCGTGCCGTCGGCGGGCAGGTTCACCGCGCCTGACATGCTGCTGCCCGCATAGGCCACGTGGGAGGCGGGCACCAGCACGTTGCGGTCGATCAGGTTCGAGGAACTCAGCACCTGCGTGGTCTGCAGCGAGCTGCCCAGGTTGCTGCTCAGCGACTGCAGGTTGGTGTTGAGATCCTGCGTGGCCGAGAGCTGGCTGAACTGCGCCAGCTGTGCCACGAACTGCGAGTTGTCCATCGGGTTGGTGGGGTCCTGCGCCTGCAGCTGGGCGGTCATCAGCTTCAGGAAGTCGGCCTGGCTCATCGAGCTGCCGGCCAGGCCGCCGCTCGAGGCCGTGCCCGAGGTGCCGGACGAAGCGCCCGGCGCGGAGGGGATGTTGTTGATCGGGTTGCTCATGCTTGGCGCTCCGGTCACTTGCCGAGGTCGAGGGTCTTCACCAGCAGCTGCTTGGTGGTGTTCATCACCTCGACGTTGTTCTGGTAGGAGCGCGAGGCGGAGATCATGTTGACCAGCTCGTCGATCGGGTTGACGTTGCTGCCGTACACGTAGCCGCTGGCGTCGGCCATCGGGTTGCCGGGCTCGTAGCGGCTCTCCACCGGGCGCTGGCTCTCGCTGACGCCCAGCGTGCGCACGGCGGCCTCGCCGTCGCCGTTGCGGCCGTCCGCCGTGCCGGCGAACTGGCGCCCGGCCTGCTCGCGCGCCGCGGCGAACAGCGGCTCCTTGGCGCGGTAGGCGGTGTCGGGGCTGCCGCTCACGCTGTCGGCGTTGGCGAGGTTGCTCGCCACCGTGTTGAGCCGCAGCGACTGCGCGGCCATGCCGGAGCCGGCCACGTCGAAGATCTTGAACAGGGACATCAGCTCTGGCCTCCGGTGATGGCAGTGCGCAGCATCTGCACCTGCGCGGTGATGAAGGCCAGGCTGGCCTGGTAGTGCACGCTGTTGCCGGCGAAGGCGGCCTGCTCCTGCTGGGTGTCGACAGTGTTGCCGTCCATGCTCGGCTGGCTCGGCACGCGGTAGGCCGCGGTGCCGGCGGCCTGCGAAGCCGTGTCGATCTGCCCCGGCGTCGGCGCCGCCAGCGCCAGCGCGCCGTCACCGCCCTGCGCCGACAGCGCCTTGCGGAAGTCGAGGTCGCGCGCGAGGTAGCCGGGGGTGTCGGCGTTGGCGAGGTTGCTGGCCAGCACTTCGCTGCGGCGCTGCCACAGTTCCAGCGCGCCGGTGTGCAGTCCGAACAGGTTGTCGACGGGTGGATTCATCTGCTCTTGCCTCCGCGGCGGGCCCGGGTGGTCCGCGCGGTTCGTCTGGCAAGTCGTGTGCCAAGGGGGCGGAAGCCTTGCTGGGCTTGGGTTGGCGGGGTGGTGGGATGGCCGCTGACGCGGGCGTCGGCGAGGTGGAGTCGGTTTTCCGACGCGGCATGGGGGCCGGCGCGCTTTGTTTCCTTATCCTCTGTTGGGGCACGCGGGGAGGCGCGAATGGTGGCGTTGGCTTTTGAGGAAGCGGAGAGGGTTGGGCGCGACCTGGCCGGCCCCTTGGGCCGGGGTTTCGCTCATCTGCCGATGAGCGAGTTACTTCTCTTTGCTTGCCCAAAGAGAAGTAACCAAGAGAAACGGCACCCCGATGCGGCGC
>NZ_LFQR01000012.1 GCF_001182895.1 Frateuria defendens
CCGGGTGCGCGAGACCTTCGCGGGCCGCAAGGGCCGTGAAGGCGCGCCACGGCTGTCGCGGCGGCTGGGGTCTTGAACCGCCCCGAGATTCGTGGAGGCTGTTTGGCTTGAGTCACGCCGCCTTGGGCAGCGCAGCCTGTTGCCGATAGTAAGCCGCCTCGGCTTCCGCTGGCGGGATGTTCCCGATCGGCCCCAGCAACCGCTTGTGGTTGAACCAGTCCACCCACTCCAGCGTGGCCCATTCCACCGCCGGGCGGTTTGGCCAGGAGCGCCGATGGATCACCTCGGCCTTGTACAGGCCATTGATCGTCTCGGCCAGGGCGTTGTCGTAGGAATCGCCGACGCTGCCGACCGAGGCTTCGATACCGGCCTCGGCCAGGCGCTCGGTGTAGCGGATGGACACGTACTGCGATCCGCGGTCGCTGTGATGGATCAGGCCGCCTTCGTCGGCTGGAAGGTATCGAGCACGATGCGCACCGACTTCGTGCTCGACCTGGCAGGGACACCTGTTCGTGGCCTTCGTCATCGACGTGTACGCTCGCCGCATCGCGTCACGCTCGGCCTGGCGCACCCAGTTGCACAGCGTCTGCGCCGTGCAGCCGATCCTTGGACTACCTCAGCCCGGAACAGTTCGAGCTATCCCATGTCGCTTAGGCGGGCGTCAGCGAAACAGGGGCAAGATCAAAGTATGCTCGGCTAGTCCCTGGCAACCCAGGGGAGCAACCCATCCTTGCGAAACATCGCCTTGATCCCCCGCACCGCCTGGCGGATGCGGTCCTGGTTCTCGATCAGGGCGAAGCGCACGTAGTCGTCGCCGTACTCGCCGAAGCCGATGCCGGGGGACACCGACACCTTGGCCTTGGCGAGCAACTGCTTGGCGAATTCCAGCGAGCCGAGCTTGGCGTAGGGCTCGGGGATCCTGGCCCATACGTACATCGAGGCCTTCGGCACGTCGACCATCCAGCCGGCCTCGTGCAGGCCCTTCACCAGCACGTCGCGGCGGCGCTGGTATTCGGCGGCGATGTCGCGCACGCACTGCTGGTCGCCTTCCAGCGCGGCGATGGCGGCCACCTGCAGCGGGGTGAAGGTGCCGTAGTCGTGGTAGCTCTTGATGCGCGCCAGCGCCGCGACCAACTCCGGGTTGCCGACCATGAAGCCGATGCGCCAGCCGGCCATGTTGTAGCTCTTGGACAGGGTGAAGAACTCCACCGCGATGTCCTTGGCGCCGGGCACCTGCATGATCGAGGGCGCCTTCCAGCCGTCGTAGGTGATGTCGGCGTAGGCGAGGTCGTGCACCACCAGCACGTCGTACTGCCTGGCCAGCGCGATCACCCGCTCGAAGAAGTCCAGCTCCACGCACTGCGCGGTGGGGTTGGAGGGAAAGCCGAGGATCATCATCTTCGGCTTGGGGATCGACTCGCGGATGCCGCGTTCGAGCTCGGCGAAGAAGTCGATGCCCGGCGCCATCGGCACCGAGCGGATCTGCGCGCCGGCGATCACCGCGCCGTAGATGTGGATGGGGTAGCTCGGGTTGGGCACCAGCACGGTGTCGCCGCGGTCCAGCGTGGCGAGCATCAGGTGCGCCAGGCCCTCCTTGGAGCCGATGGTGACGATGGCCTCGCTGTCCGGGTCGATCCCGACGCCGTAGCGCTCGGCGTACCAGTGCGCGATGGCCCGGCGCAGGCGCGGGATGCCCTTGGAGGTGGAATAGCCGTGGGTGTCCGGCCGCTGCGCCACCGTGCAGAGTTTCTCCACGATGTGCGGCGGGGTGGCGCCGTCGGGGTTGCCCATGCTGAGGTCGATGATGTCCTCGCCGCGGCGGCGCGCGGCCATCTTCAGCTCGGCGGTGATGTTGAAGACGTAGGGCGGCAGGCGCTCGATGCGCGCGAAGCGGCGCGGGGTGCCCGCGGGCGTGGCCGGGTCGGTCATGGTGTCCTCGTGGAACGTAGGCGCCCGGAACCGTCCGAGCGACGCCGGCCGCTGCCGCGGCCTGGCCCGGCGGCGGCGCTTTCGCGGCCCTCGCACGGGATGGCCCAACGATACGGCCGCGCCGAGCGGCTTGTCGAGCGCCGCCCCGATGCGGCCGCCGCGGCAGGTGTGCGCAGGTGTGCGCAGACGGTGAGACGCCAGCGCGTAAACTGGCCGGCATCGTGTGCCCGGAGCCGTCATGTCCACCCTGGAAATCCTGCTGTCCGTCCTTGTCATCGCCGTGCTGGCGATGCTGGTGCTGCAAGTCGCCGTGCTGCTGCGCGGCCGCGCCGACGCCGGCCTCACCGCGCGCCTGGACGCGCTCAAGGACGACAACCGCCACCTGCGCGAGGCGCTGGCGCAGGAGCAGCGCGCGGGGCGCAGCGAACAGGCGCAGAGCCTGGGCCAGTTCCGCGGCCTGGTGCAGGAGCAGCTGGGCGCCATGGGCGAGCAGCAGCGCGAGCGCATCGCCGGCTTCGGCCAGCGCCTGGACCTGCTCACCGAGCGCACCGAGGCCGGCCTCGCCGCGCTGGCGCAGCGCCTGGCCGAGGATGCGCGCAAGGGCCGGGAGGAAGCCACGCTGAGCCTCGCCCGCTTCGGCGAACAGCAGCAGCAGCGCCTGGCCGCGCTCACCGCCGACAACGAGAAGCGCCTGGGCGAGGTGCGCGCCACGCTGGAGGTCCAGCTCAAGGCGATCCAGACCGACAACGCCGCCAAGCTGGAGCAGATGCGCGCCACCGTGGACGAGAAATTGCAGACCACGCTGGAGTCGCGGCTGGGGCAGTCCTTCAAGCTCGTTTCCGAGCGGCTGGAGGCGGTGCAGCGCGGCCTGGGCGAGATGCAGCACCTCGCCACCGGCGTGGGTGACTTGAAGCGCGTGCTCACCAACGTGAAGACCCGCGGCACCTTCGGCGAGGTGCAGCTGGGCGCGCTGCTGGAGCAGGTGCTGACCGCCGAGCAGTACGCCGCCAACGTCGCCACCGTGCCGGACTCCGCCGAGCGGGTGGAATTCGCCATCCGCCTGCCCGGCGCCGAGCGCGAGGGCCAGGTGTGGCTGCCGGTGGACGCCAAGTTCCCGCGCGAGGACTACGAGCGCCTGCTCGACGCGCAGGAGCGCGCCGACGCCGAGGCCGCCGGCGCCGCCGGCGCGGCGCTGGAGCGCCGGGTGCGCGAGGAGGCGCGGCGCATCCGCGAGAAGTACGTGGAGCCGCCGCACACCACCGATTTCGCCATCCTGTTCCTGCCCACCGAGGGCCTCTACGCCGAGGTGTTGCGCCGGCCCGGCCTGTTCGAGGTGCTGCAGCGCGAGTGGCGCGTGACGCTGGCCGGCCCGACCACGCTCACCGCCCTGCTCAACAGCCTGCAGATGGGCTTCCGCACGCTGGCGATCGAGAAGCGCAGCAGCGAGGTGTGGCAGCTGCTCGGCACGGTGAAGACCGAGTTCGGCAAGTTCGCCGGCGTGCTGGAGAAAACGCGCAAGAAACTCACCGAAGCCAGCAACGTGATCGACCAGGCCGGCGTGCGCACGCGCGCCATCGAACGCAAGCTGCGCGCGGTGGAGTCGGTGCCGGAGGCTTCCGGTCAGGCGCTGCCGGACGCCGAGGCGCCCCTGGCTGACAACAACGAGGCCGACGACAACGGGGTCTACGACAACGAGGAGGAGACATGAACACGCCGCCCTTCAGCCTGTTCCTGCGCCTGCGCCAGGCCTGCCTGGAACTGGGCGAGCTGAGCCGCAGCCTGAGCCTGCGCGAGCGACTGCTCACCGGCCTGGTGCAGGGCCTATGCGCAGTGACCGCCGCCACTCTGGGCTACTACGCCGCCCGCCTGCTCGGCTTCGGCGTGGGCTTCTGGGCCGCGATCACCGCCATCGCGGTGACGCAGAGCCACTATGCGGACGTGCTGAGCCTCTCGCGCGACCAGCTGATCGGCGCGCTGATCGGCGGGGCCTTCGGGCTGGCCTCGGCGGTGTGGGGGCACGACCGCTTCCCGGTCTACATGCTGGCGGTGATGCTGGGCATGGTCACCTGCTGGGCGCTCAACTTCGGCGGCGCCGGTAAGATCAGCGGCATCACCACCACCATCGTGATGCTGGTGCCGATCGGCGGCAGCTTCGCGCACATCGCGCTGATGCGCATCTTCGAGGTGGCGCTGGGCGCGGTGAGCGCGCTGCTGGTGATACGGCTGGCGGCGTGGATCGAGGCGCGCCTGGTGCCGCAGCAGGCGCCGCCGGCGACTTGAGAGCCCGTTCCCCGCGGTGCGGGCGGGCGGGGCGCGCCTGTGTGCGGCAAGCGCGGGTCGTGGCGATGCCGGGTGCCGCGGTCGCGCGCAAGGCGCGCTCCTACATTGGGCGGCAAGAAGGGGGACAGGTTCCGGGAGGCGCAGGGGCTTCGCACTTTCCTTGCGGCGAATGCATGGGGTGGCGCGGGATCGCGGCCCGCGCCACGGCGTCCGCTCAGCCGCCGGTGATGACCGGCAGCCCGCTCATCAGCCACCAGTGCTTCTTCTCCGGGTCGTAGCGCCAGGTCTGGCGGTCGATCACCGAGCGCTCGCTCTGCGTGTGCTGGTTGATCAGGTTGATCACCACCACCTGGTGCACCTCGTTCTCGCCCGAGGGCACGGGGCCCTGGTCGTCGTTGTAGTCGCTCACCCGCAGCTGCTGGTAGCGCGCCATGTCCAGCGCGCTGGGCGGGTGGTCCTTGAGCACCTGCGGGTCGAGGAACTGCAGCGCGGTCTGGAAATCGCCCCAGCGCAGCGTGTTGGCGTAGGCGTTGAGCGTCTTGATCAGCGCCTGGTTGCGCACGTCGCTGGCGCAGCCGGCGAGCAGCGAGACGGCGAGGACGAGCAACAGCGGCATGAAGAGGCGGCGCATGCGGAGGGCTCCATGGGTGACGGGGAGGATTCTGCCGCAAGCGGCATCAGCTGCGGCGCTTGGCGACGAAGCGCGCCACCAGGGTGGCCGCCGGCGCACCGTCGGGGCCGGGCACCTGGCAGCTCAGCTCGATGCGGGCGCGGCCGCGCACGGCCAGCGTGTCGAGGAAGGGCATCCAGGCATCTTGCTCGATGGCCCTCGCCTCGGCGTGGAAGTCGCCCCACACCGGTTCCAGGTAGCGCACGCTGGAGTCGGCCACGTACACGTCGCAGTCCTCGCCGTGGCGGCGCAGGGTCAATTCCACCAGCGCCCAGCCGGCCAGCGTCATCAGGCTGACCAGGCTGCCGCCGAAGGCGCAGCCCTTGTCGTTGGCGTTGGGCGGCAGCGGCACGGCAAGGCTCAGGCGTTCCGTGTCGCAGGCGTGCAGGCACACGTCCATCGCCCGCGCCAGCGGGATCTCGTCGCGGATGAAATGGAGCAACTGCTCGGCCTGGGTGGTGAGGTCGGTATCGGTCACGGTGTACGGAAGCGGGGGGCAAAGACGCACAGTGTAGCCCTCGGCTTTTCCCGCCGGATCCCGCTGCGCGCTTGCCGGTCCCGGGCTGGCGTCCGGCGCCGCTACACTGCCGCTTTGGACCTCGAGACCTGCCGCGACGTGCCGCGATTCCCCCAGCCCGCCTCCATCGACCTGCGCGGACGGACCGTGGTGATCACCCGGCCGGCCGGCACCGGCGGCGCGCTGGCGCGCCAGGTCGCCGCGCTCGGCGGCGTGCCGTTGCGGTTGCCGGGGCTGGCCCTGCGCGGAGAGCGGAGCGAGGCGCTGTGCGCGGCCTTGCAGAGCGCGCTGGGCGATGCGCTGCTGCTGTTCACCAGCCCCGCCGCCGTGCGCTACGCCGCGGCGCTGGGCCCGCTGCGCACGCGCGCGACGGTGCTCGCGGTGGGGCAGGGCACCGCTCGCGCCTTGCAGCGCCAGGGCCTCGCCGCGCAGGCGCCGGCGCGGCAGGACAGCGAAGGGCTGCTCGATATGCCGGCCCTGCAGCGGCTCGCCGGCCGGCGCGTGGCGCTGGTCGGCGCCGACGGCGGCCGCGGCCTGCTGCGCGCGACGCTGCGCGAACGCGGCGCGCGGTTGCGCGAGGTGCACGTCTACCGGCGCGTGCCGCCGCGGCTGGACCGCCGCCACCTCGCGCCGCTGGCCGGGTTGCGGCGCGGCGCGCGGGTGCTGCTGTCCAGCGCCGAGGCGCTCGGCAACCTCGAGCGCCAGCTGCCGCCCGCGCTGTGGCGGCGGCTGTGCGGCGCCACGGCGGTGGTCAGCAGCGAGCGGCTCGCCGTCGCGGCGCGGGCGGCCGGCTTCGCGCGCATCGAACTGGCCGCCTCGGCGCGGCCGGCCGATCTGCTCGCCGCGGCCGCCCGTTGAGGCGCGGCGGTTCGCTCTGGCCGCCGGCGTACCGGGCGGGTTCGCGCGCGACCGGGTCGTGCGTGGCGTAGGGGCCTTTCGCGTACAGGGTGCGCCGCCGCGGGTTTTGGCGCTGTTCGCGCTCCTCCGGCGATCCGCGCCGGGCGCCGTCTGCGCGCAGGGCGGGGATGCACGAAGAAACGGACGTCCGTCCACGACCGAGTGAGCTACAGGGCTATGCCTCGCGCGGAAATCGTGAACGGCTCCAGGGGTGCGAAGCGTCAGGTACGGGCTGCTAGCATGGCGCGCATGAGCCAAGACCAGCCAACTCCCAAGGACTCTCCCGTCGCCGCGCCGGCGCCTGCCGCGCCGCGTTCCCCGGGCCGGCCGCCGCGCCGCGGCAGCAGCGTCGCGCTGGCCCTGCTGCTGGCCCTGGTGGCGCTGGGCGCCACCGGCTACGTCGGCTGGCGGCAGTGGCGGCAGGATGCCGGCCGCGCGGACGACAGCCGCAGCCTCACCAGCCTGCAGAGCCGCGTCGCCGGCCTGGAGGACAACCTTAACGCGGTCGGCAACGAGCGCACCGCGCTGCGCCAGCGGCTCAACGACGCCGACCAGGTCAACCGTTCGCTGCGCGAGGAAGTGCTCGGCCAGTCCGAGCGCCTGCGCAACCTGGAGGACGCGGTGGCGCAGCTGGCCGAGAAGAGCCTCTCCGGCCACGACGCCCTGCTGCTGGACGAGACCGAGTCGCTGCTGCGCATGGCCAAGGAGCGCTACGCCCTGTTCCACGACGCGCCCGGCGCCGCCTCCGCCTACGCGATGGCCGACCAGGCTCTTGCCGCGGTCAACGACGGCGCCTTCTCCGGCCTGCGCCAGAGCGTGCAGGCCGAGCGCGAGGCGCTGGAGAAGAGCCAGCCCGCCCGCCAGGCCGCCCAACTCGACGTGTTGCAGCAGCTACGCGAAACCTTGCCCGCGCTGCCGCTCAAGCCGCTGGACCGCACCACGGCGGTGGCGTCCGGCGCCTGGGCGCGCCTCCGCCAGGCGCTCGGCAGCGTGGTCAGCGTGCAGCGCGACAACGGCGCGCCGCTGGCGGTGGCCGACGCGCGGCTCGCGCGCCAGCTGACCGCGCTCGACCTGGCCCAGGCGCAGTCGGCCCTGCTCGCCTACGACCCGGCCGACGCGAACGCCGCCCTGCAGCGCGCGGAGGCCAGCCTCGCGGTCCAGTTCGACGATACCGACCGCGGCGTGCAGCAGGCACGCACCCAGCTCGCCGCGCTGCGTGCGGAGCTTCGCCCGACGGCGCCGGTGCAGCTCGGCGCCGCGCTCGACGAGTTGCGCAACCTGCGCGCCGTGCATGCGCTGAAGCCGGCCGCCGCGGCGTCCGCCGCCGCGCCGGCGCACGCCGCCTCCGGAGCCAGGCCGTGAAGGCGTGGCGCTGGATCCTGCTGCTGGTGATCGTGGCCGCGCTGGCCGCGTTCGGCTGGCACTGGGTGGCGGAGGACCCCGGCTACGTGCTGCTGCGCCTGCGCGGCTGGCGCGTGGAAACCACCGTGGTCGCCGCCGTGGTCATCCTGCTGCTGGCGTGGGCGCTGCTGGTTGCGCTGTGGCGGCTGGCGCGCTGGCCGTTCGGCGCCATGACGCGCCGCCATCGCCGACGCAGCCAGCAGAGCCTGGGCGATGGCCTGGTTGCGCTGATGGAAGGCCGCCACGGCGATGCCGAGCGCGAGCTGCGGCGCGCCGCGCGGCTGTCCGCGCTGCACGGCCCGGCCCTGCTCGCCGCGGCGGAGGCGTCCTCGCTGCGCGGCGAGAGCGCCCGCGCGCTGGAGGCACTGGACGAGGCCGGCCAGGTGGCGCCGCGCGCCGCGCGCGTGCTGCGCGCCCGCGTGCTGCGCCGCGACGGCCGTCCGGCCGAGGCGCTGGCCCTGCTCGGTCCGGAAGCCGAGCGCGGCGAGCTGAGCGCGGGCGGCTGGTACGAACTGGCGCGCGCGGCCCTCGCCAGCGGCGACCTGCGCCACGCCCGTGCGGCGCTGGAACCCTTGCAGCGGAGCGGCGCGCTCGGCGCCCGCCAGTACGCCGCGCTGGAAACCCAGGTACTGCTCGCCGCGATCGCTACCGCGCCCGATGCGGCCGCGCTCAATGGCCTGTGGTCGCAGCTGCCCAAGCCGCAGCGCCGCGTGCCGGCGGTGATCGACGCCTACGCGCGCCGCGCCGCCGGCTTCGGCATGACCTTGCCGGCGATGGACGAGCTCGACTCGGCGCTGCGCCGCGAATGGTCCTCCACCTTGGTCGAGACCTGGGGCGCGCTCGGCGACCAGGACCTCGACGCCCGCCTGCGCCGCGCCGAAGGCTGGCTCGACGCCCACCCCAACGACGCCGGCCTGCTGCTCGCGCTGGGCCGCCTGTGCGTGCGCCTCAAGCTGTGGGGCAAGGCGCGCCAGTACCTCGAACGCTCGCTGGCGCTCGTGCCCAGCGCCGGCGCCTGGGAAATGCTGGGCGAAGCCTGGATGGGCCAGGGCGACGCCGCGCTGGCCCAGCGCAGCTACCGCAACGCGCTGGCCCTGGCCCGCGGCGAGATCGCTCGCGAGCACGTCGCCAGCACCCCCGGCGGCACGCCCGACACCCACGCGGTGGCGGTCGAAGAGCGAGACGAGCACGGCATGCCGCGACTGCGGAAGTAGCCGCAACGGCGGTACTTCAGGTGGAGATCCCGAGCTTGGCCAGCTGCGGGTCGGCCATCTGCCAATGTGGCCAATCATGCGCCGTCAAGCACAGGCGAATGAAATTGGTGAGTTTTTGCCGTTCGACTGGATTCGATGGCGGAACCCAGCCCGGAGCGTGCACCTTTTGCGATAGGCGTGGGCAGAGCTGATCGAAAGGGGGCGGCGCGTGGCCTGTTGCGGAAGCAGTCGATGCGGCTGTCGTGGTGTGTAGTTCCGAGGATGGGGCCTGCCAGGCGTGTTCGCTGCCGAACATGCCCCGCAGCAGGTTGAACACGGCAAACAACACCATCACGGCAATGAGGGCCGAGCCGCGGCTGTCTGTCGTGCGGCCGGCCTGCGGCGTCGCCTGGCGGTGCTGCCTGGGAGAGGGCAGCGTTGCATAGGCTTCGGCCAGGTCGCGGTCCATGGCCGGCAGCGCGTCGAAGGCGGCCTTCCAGGTTTCCAGAGCAAGCGACCGCAGCCGTAGCCGCAGATAGTTGGGATAGCGATTGAGCAGTCGCTGCACATGGGGCCACTGCGAGACGATCGGGTCGGGCGGCGCCGTCTGCGCGCCTTGTTCGAGCCATTCGAACCAGCGCGCTCCCCGCAGTTCGCCCGTCTGCCTCGCCCAGGCCATTTCCTCGGTCATCACACGCTGGATCCAGCTCCCGCGCGGTCCAAGCTGTGCCAGGTGGGTGACATCCATCCAGCCGAAGCGTTCGCGTGCTGCGCGGAATAGCGCCAGCTGGCCCGTGAATCCGCTGCTTGCCAGGCCGTCGATCAGCCACAGTTCGAAGGTGAGCATGGCTCGCAAATGATCCCCGCGCAGGCGGGCAAGCTGCTCATCCAGGGCGTCGGCGGCAGGCGTGCCAACATGGATCGCGGCCAGCAGGCGCTCGATGGCCGAACGGGCCTGCTCGACTGGCGTGACTTCGGCTTCCGGCGACGCGGGCGCATCGTCCGCCGGGGGAGGCGCGGCGGCGTGCTGCCGTATGGCCGGCATAGAAGGCGCCAGGACATCTGCGCCGGACGGCCTTGCAGTGCGCCAGCTCAGGGCCTGTTCGTAGGCTTGGCGCAGGCGCGCGAAGCCGTCCAGATCGGTGGATGGGTCGATGCGCTTGAGGCGGGCCGCGTAGGCGCGCTTGATGCTGCGCTCGTCGGCCTCTTCGGACAGGCCGAGGTATTGAAGGAACCAGAGAGCATCCATGCGGTGGCTGGCAGCATCGTCGTCGGTTAGTCGCGTGAGCTTACCGCAAGCCTCCGTTGTCCCAACGGACAACGGACGATGCGCCACCGTCGTGGAAAGGCACAGGATCGACGATGGGGCCGCCACGTTTGAGGTCGAAAACGAGGTGGCCCATCGGCAGGCACAACGGTTGCCGCGGATAGGTCTGGGTGGTGCCGGCTACCGTTACGTGGCGTGTCTACAGCGGCGTGAGGTTGGCGTAGGCCGCCACCAGCCACTTGCTGCCGGCATCCTCGAAGTTCACCTGCAGGCGGGTGTGCGGGCCGCTGCCCTCGGCGGCGACCACCACGCCTTCGCCGAAGCTCGGGTGGGCGACGCGCTGGCCGAGCTTCACCGGCAATTCCTCCTGCAACGAAGCACTGGATTCGGCGAAGCGGCCGGCGTACATCGGGCGGCTCACCTGCACGCGCGGGCGCACCTCGTCGAGCAGGGCGGCGGGGATCTCGGCGAGGAAGCGTGAGGGCCGCGCCAGCATCTCGGTGCCGTGCATGCGGCGCGACTCGGCGTAGGTGATCACCAGCCGCTCGCGGGCGCGGGTGATGCCGACGTAGGCCAGGCGGCGTTCTTCCTCCAGCCGGCCTTCGTCCTCCACCGAGCGTTGGCTGGGGAACAGGCCTTCCTCCAGGCCCACCAGGAACACCAGCGGGAACTCCAGGCCCTTGGCCGAATGCAGGGTCATCAACTGCACGCAGTCGTCCCAGGCCTCGCCCTGGCCCTCGCCGGCTTCCAGTGCGGCGTGGGAGAGGAAGGCGGGCAGCTCGGCGAGGCCGGCGTCGATGTCCTCCTGCGTCAACTCGAAGCGGCTGGCCACGTTGGACAGTTCGTCCAGGTTCTCCACCCGCGATTCGGCGTTGCCGCGGCTGTCCTTCTCGTAGTGCTCGCGCAGGCCGCTCTGGGCGATGGCGTGGTCGATCTGCTCGGCGAGGGTGAGAGCCGAGGCACCGGGAACCGGCGGGAACCCACCGGGGGCCGCCTCGCCGATTCCCGACTCCCGATCCCCGATTCCCGCGAACGCCCTCGCCATCCCGTCGATCAACAGCAGAAACGCCCGCAGCGCGTTCTTCGCCCGCCCGGCCAGTTCGCCGCCGCCGAGTTCGCCCAGCGCCGCCTCCCACATCGAGCTACCCTCGCCGCGGGCGCGCCGGCGTACCACGTCCAGCGTGCGGTCGCCGATGCCGCGCGGCGGGGTGTTCACCGCGCGCTCGAAGGCGGCGTCGTCGTGGCGGTTGGCGGTGAGGCGCAGGTAGGCCAGCGCGTCCTTGATCTCGGCGCGGTCGAAGAAGCGCAGGCCGCCGTAGACGCGGTAGGGGATGCCGCGCTGGGTGAGTTGTTCCTCGAAGTTGCGCGACTGCGCGTTGGAGCGGTAGAGGATGGCGCAGTCGCGCGCGCTGCCGTGCTCGGCGATGTACTCGCGGATGCGCTCGATCACGAAGCGCGCCTCGTCCTGCTCGTTGTAGGCGGCGTACAGCGCAATGCGCTCGCCCTCGGCGTCGGAGGTCCACAGCTGCTTGCCGAGGCGGCTGCCGTTGCGCGCGATCACGCTGTTGGCGGCCTTGAGGATATTGGCGGTGGAGCGGTAGTTCTGCTCCAGCTTGATGGTGCGCGCGCCGGGGAAGTCGCGCAGGAACTGCTGCACGTTCTCCACCTTGGCGCCGCGCCAGCCGTAGATGGCCTGGTCGTCGTCGCCCACCACGAACACCTTGCCGGTCTGGCCGGCGAGTACGCGGATCCAGGCGTATTGCAGGGTGTTGGTGTCCTGGAACTCGTCGATCAGCAGGTGCCGCCAGCGCTGCTGGTAGTGCTCGAGCACGGCGGGGTTCTTCAGCCACAGCTCGTGGGCGCGCAGCAGCAGCTCGGCGAAGTCGACCAGGCCGGCGCGGCGGCAGGCGTCCTCGTAGGCCTGGTAGATCTGCACCAGGGTGCGGGTGACCGGGTGGTGGCCGTGCTCGATGTTCTCCGGCCGCTTGCCCTCGTCCTTCCACTGGTTGATCTGCCAGGTGGCCTGGCGCGGCGGGAACTTGGCCTCGTCCAGGCCCAGCCCGGCGACCACGCGCTTGACCAGCCGCTGCTGGTCGTCGGCGTCGAGGATCTGGAAGCCCTCCGGTAGCCCCGCCTCGCGCCAGTGCCGGCGCAGCAGGCGGTGGGCGATGCCGTGGAAGGTGCCCACGGTGAGGCCCTGGGTGCCGCCGGGAATCAGCCGCTCCAGCCGCGCGCGCATCTCGCCCGCGGCCTTGTTGGTGAAGGTGACGGCGAGGATCGCCCACGGCGGCACGCCCTCCACCTGGGTGAGCCAGCCGATGCGGTGGGTGAGCACGCGGGTCTTGCCGGACCCGGCGCCCGCCAGCACGAGGTAGTGGCCGGTGGGGGCGCACACCGCTTCGCGCTGCGCGTCGTTGAGGCCGTCGATCAGGTACGAGACATCCATCCGCGCCATTGTAGCGGGCAAAGAAAAACCGCCGCGCGGGCGCGGCGGTCGCAGGGGGCGGATCGCTTCAGCGTTTCCTGCCGCTGGCGAAGCCGCCGACCACGAGCAGGCCGCCGACCACGATGCCGGCGATGCCCAGCCACTGGGGCACGGCCTTGTCCTCGGTGGTCTGGATCTTCACCGGGCCGAACTGGGCCTTGGTGTCGGTTTGCCGGTAGCTGGCGTGGCCGACGGTGATCCAGATGCCGGCCACCAGCAGGATGAGGCCGACGATGACGAGTCCTGCGCGCATGGATGTCTCCTTAGCCTACGGTTCGGTCCCCGGCATGGTACGGCGCTTCGGGGAAGGGCGGTGCGGGCGGACGAAAAAAAGCCCCGAAGGCTTAGGGGGAGCCTTCGGGGCCGGGGACGTGAAACCCAGGGGAGAGGTTCGCGTCCGGGTGGCTCGCCTAGGGAGGTGGGCGAGCCGATGCGGATGCCGTTGCGTGCATCCGAAGAATAAGAACGCGCGGTGCCGGGGAAGTTGCACCGCCCCGGCGGGAAGGATTTAGCGGCGATTCATTTCACGAAAAGCCAACGTCCGTTGCCCCCATGCGCTCAATGCGCCTCGTCCCAGTTGGCGCCCACGCCCACGTCCACCACCAGCGGTACCGCCAGTTCGGCGGCGCCGGCCATGCGCTCGCGGATCGCCGCGCGCACCGTTTCCACGGCGTCCTCGCGCACCTCGAACACCAGTTCGTCGTGCACCTGCATCAGCATGTGGGCGTCGTCGCGGCCGTCGAGCCAGCGCGCCATGGCGAGCATGGCGCGCTTGATGATGTCGGCCGCGCTGCCCTGCATCGGCGCGTTCACCGCCGCGCGCTCGGCGCCGGCGCGCAGCGCCTGGTTGCGGGCGGTGAGGTTCTCCAGGTACAGCCGGCGGCCGAAGATGGTCTCCACATAGCCGTCGCGGTGCGCACGCTCGCGGGTGGCCTCCATGAAGGCGTGCACGCCCGGGTAGCGGGAGAAATAGCGCGCCATGTAGTCGCCGGCCTCGGCGCGGTCCACGCCGAGCTGGCGCGCCAGGCCGAAGGCGCTCATGCCGTACATCAGGCCGAAGTTGATCGCCTTGGCGGCGCGGCGCTGGTTGGTGCTGACTTCTTCGGGCTTGAGGCCGAACACCTCGGCCGCGGTGGCGCGGTGGATGTCGCCGCCTTCGCGGAAGGCGCGCAGCAGGCCTTCGTCGCCGGAGAGGTGGGCCATGATGCGCAGTTCGATCTGCGAGTAGTCCGCCGCCATCACCACCCAGCCCGGCGGCGCCACGAAGGCCTGGCGGATGCGCCGCCCTTCCTCGGTGCGCACCGGGATGTTCTGCAGGTTGGGGTCGGAGGAGGAGATGCGCCCTGTCGCCACCGCGCCCTGGTGGTAGCTGGTGTGCACGCGGCCGGTGCGCGGGTTGACCATCGCCGGCAGCTTGTCGGTGTAGGTGGAGCGCAGCTTGGCCAGGCCGCGGTAGTCGAGGATCAGCCGCGGCAGCGCGTGCTCGTCGGCGATGGCGGCCAGCGCCTCCTCGTTGGTGGACGGCTGGCCGGTGGGCGTCTTGAGCTTGGCGGTGAGGCCGAGCTCGTCGAACAGCACCGCCTGCAGCTGCTTGGGCGAATCGAGGTTGAACTCGTGCCCGGCCTCGCGCCAGGCCTGCTGCTGGAATTCCAGCATGCGCTTGCCGAGTTGCTGGCTCTGCGCGCGCAGCTCGTTCACGTCGATCAGCACGCCGCGCTGCTCCATGCCGGCCAGCACCGGCACCAGCGGCACCTCGATCTCCTGGTAGACGCGGCGCAGCGCCGGCTCGGTCTTGAGCTTGGGCCACAGCGCGTGGTGCAGGCGCAGGGTGACGTCGGCGTCCTCGGCGGCGTAGCGGCAGGCGTCCTCCAGGCTCACGTGGGAGAAGGGAATCTGCTTGGCGCCCTTGCCGGCCACCGCCTCGTACTTCACCGTCTCGTAGCCGAGGTATTTGCGCGCCAGCGAATCCATGTCGTGGCGCGTTGCGGTGGCGTTCCACACGTAGGACTCGAGCATGCTGTCGTGCGCGATGCCGCGCACGGCGATGCCGTAGTGCGCCAGCACGTTGATGTCGTACTTGGCGTGCTGGCCGAGCTTGGGCAGCGCGGGGTCCTCGAACAAGGGCTTGAGCGCCGCCAGCACGTCCTCGCGCGGCAGCTGCGCGGGCGCGCCGGGGTAGTCGTGCGCCAGCGGCACGTAGCAGGCCTCGCCCGGCGCCACCGACAGCGACAGGCCCACGATGTCCGCCTGCATCGCGTCCAGGCTGGTGGTCTCGGTGTCGAAGGCGAGCAGGGGCGCCTGCCGCGCGCGTTCCAGCCACGCCTCGAACTGCGCCGGCGTGGTGACCAGCTCGTAGCGGCCGGGGCCGGAGAGCGCGGTGTCCACGTCGGCGGCCAGCAGGGTGGGCGCCGGCGCCGGGGCGGGCGCGGCGCCTTCCGCGGCGGCGGACGCCGCGGTGGCGTCGAGTTCCTTCAGTGCCGCCTTGAATTCGTAGCGGGTGTAGAGCGTGCGCAGCGCGTCCGCGTCGCGCCCGCGCAGCAGCAGGTCGCCCACTGCGAGCGCCAGCGGCACGTCGGTCTTGATGGTCACCAGCTGGCGCGACAGCGGCAGGTGGGGCAGCGCCTCGCGCAGGTAGTCGCCGATCTTGCCGCCGACCTTGCCGGCGCTGGCGATCACGCCGTCCAGCGAGCCGTACTCGGCCAGCCACTTGGCCGCGGTCTTGGGGCCGCACTTGGTGACGCCGGGCACGTTGTCCACGCTGTCGCCGGTCAGGCTGAGGAAATCGACGATGCGCTCCGGCGGCACGCCGAACTTCTCCAGCACGCCGGCGCTGTCCATCACCGTGTTGGTCATGGTGTTGACCAGGGTGATGCCGGGGCGCACCAGCTGGGCCATGTCCTTGTCGCCGGTGGACACCTCCACCTCGATGCCCTGCGCGTGGGCGGCGAGCGCCAGGGTGCCGATCACGTCGTCGGCCTCCACGCCCTCCTCGCGCAGGATCGGGAAGCCGAGCGCGCGCACGATCTCCACCATCGGCCCGAGCTGGGCGCGCAGGTCGTCGGGCATCGGCGGGCGGTGCGCCTTGTACTGCGGATACAGCTCGTCGCGGAAGGTGGGCCCGGAGGCGTCGCAGACGAAGGCGACGTATTCGGGCTGTGCCTTCAGCGTGGCGCGCAGCATGTTGACCACGCCGAACAGCGCGCCGGTGGGCTCGCCCTGCGCGTTGGAGAGCGGTGGCAGCGCGTGAAAGGCGCGGTAGAGGTAGGAGGAACCGTCGATCAGGATGAGTTTGGCCATGCGCGCCATTCTCGCATGAGGAGCGGACGAGGCCGCCGGCGCCGGGCACGGCGGGCCGGTGCGGCTGGTATATGCTGCACCTCTCCACCGAGGTTGCCCCGACCATGAAAGCTGCCGTTCTCCTCGCTGCCAGTGTCCTCCTCGCTCCGGCCGTGTTCGCGCAGTCCGCGCCGGCGCCCGTGCCGCCGCCGCCGGGCCTCAACGATCCCGGCGTCAAGGCCAAGGCCGCGTCGGCACCGGCGCCCGCCGCCTCCAAGCTGCCGGCCCTGCCGGCGATGCGCGACAACGGCCCGCGCGACGCCAACGGCGCCGCCCCGCCGCAGGTGCGCGTCTACCAGCGCGACCAGGACACCGTGCAGGAGTACAGCCGCAACGGCCAGGTCTACATGGTGGTGGTGACGCCCAAGAGCGGCGTGCCGCAGACCTACACGCTCGACCCCTCCGGCCGCCTGGTCGACGAGCACGGCCAGCGGCCGGTGCGGCCGGTGATGTACAAGGTGCTGGAGTGGGGCAAGAGCCGCCCGGCCGAAGCCTCCACCAGCGGCGACTGAGAACCTGTTCATGCTCTCCCCATGGCCCGCGTTGCGCGTTCCCGGCCGCCAGGTGGTGGGGCGTGGCGCCGCGCCTGACTGGCCGTCAGGTCAAGCCTTGCACCGCCGCCTGGCGGCCAGGGACGCGCAACCCTCCGGGCCGGGTCTGTTTGCGTGCAGGGCGGCGTCATCACTCAGTTGTGTACGGGCGTACACGCCTTCGTTCTTCCTTGCCTTGCGCGCAAACAGCTCCCGGCGCGGGCCATGGGGAGAGCAGGTTCTGAGCGCCGCGGGCGCATGAACGTCCGCGAGAGCTGGCTGCTGTTCGCGCTGGGCTCGGCGTTCTTCGCCGCGCTCACCGCGCTGTTCGGCAAGCTCGGCGTGGCCGGTATCAACTCCAACCTCGCCACCTTCATCCGCACGATCGTGATCCTGCTCGTCACCGCGGCCATCCTCAGCCTGCGTGGAGAATGGGCGAAGCCGGGCGCGCTGTCGTTCAACAGCTGGCTGTTCCTGGTGCTCTCGGGCATCGCCACCGGCCTGTCGTGGCTGTGCTACTACCGCGCGCTGCAACTCGGCCCGGTGAGCAAGGTGGCGCCCATCGACAAGCTCAGCGTGGCGCTGGCGATCGTGCTGGGGCTCACGCTGCTGGGCGAGAAGCCGAGCCTGCCGGTGCTGATCGGCGGCGGCCTGATCGTGGCCGGCTCGGTGGTGATCGCGTTCGGCTGAACAGGTTCTCAGCCCGGCTCGTCCAGTTCCGGGTAGTGGCGGAAGATGCCCGACTCGTTGAACGGCAGCCGCCGCGGCGAGGCGAGGTAGGCGGCCAGGCGCGGGCGCTCGGCCACCTGCGCGGCCAGTGCGCGCAGCCGCGGTGTGCGGCGGCGCAGGCGGCGCATCGCCTGCGGAAAGGCATAGTCCAGCCCCGCCATCAGCTGGAACAGCGACAGGTCCACGTAGGAGTGCCGCGCGAACACGCGCGGCGCCGCGCCGCCGGCCAACTCGCGCTCGAAGTAGCGCAGGTATTTCGGCAGCCGCTCGCGGCGGAAGGCGTCCGCGCGGGCCAGCGCCGCCTCGCGCTGGTCCTCGTAATACAGGTCGGCCGAGAGCGGATGGTGGGTGTCGTGCGCCTCGGCCACCAGGTCGGCGATGGTCAGCTGCAGCTGGTGCGCGCGCAGGCGTGTCGTCTCGCCGGCGGGCACCAGGTGCAGCCGCGGGGCGAGATAGGCCAGGATCGCCGCGGTCTGCGCGACCACGCGGCGGCCGTCGCGCAGGAACGGCGGCGCGAACGGCACGGCGCCCGGCTGTCGTCCGGCGAGAAAGGGCACCATCGCCTCGTCGCCGTCGCGGCGGCACACGTCCACGTAGTCCGCGCCGGCGTCTTCCAGCGCCAGCCGCACGAACTCGCCGCGGCCCTGGATGCCGGTCCAGTAGTAGAGCGCGTAGGCCATGGCGTCCTCGCCCGTCGAAAAGGCCTACGCTAGCGAGACGCCGTTCTAGGCCGCGTGATCGCGGGCCGCCGTGCCGCGTCGCAAGCCCGTGCGCGGGCCGAAGGAACGTGCAGGGCCGCTGCGCGTCGCGCGCATTTGCTTTATCGCCGCGGCGGCGCTGCAATGGCGCCCGCTCTCTCCGTCCCCGTGGAGTCACGATGCGCCGCTTCCTGCCCGATCGCTTCACCTGTCTGCTGCTGGCCACGGTGCTGCTGGCCAGCGTGCTGCCCTGCCGGGGCACGGCGGCGGGCGTGTTCGAGGTGGTCACCGACCTCGCCATCGCGCTGCTGTTCTTCCTGCACGGCGCCAAGCTCTCGCGCGAGGCGGTGGTGGCCGGCATGACGCACTGGCGGCTGCACCTCACCGTGCTCGCCAGCACCTTCGTGCTGTTCCCGCTGCTCGGCCTGCTGCTCAAGCCGCTGCTGGCGCCGCTGGTGACGCCGGACCTTTACCTGGGCGTACTGTTCCTGTGTGCGCTGCCGTCCACGGTGCAGTCTTCCATCGCCTTCACCTCGATGGCGCGCGGCAATATCCCGGCGGCGATCTGCGCGGCCTCGGCGTCGAGCCTGCTCGGTATCTTCCTCACGCCGCTCCTGGTCGGCGTGCTGGTGAGCGCGGGCGGGCAGGGCGCGGGCATGTCCTGGCACGCGGTGGGCGCCATTGTGCTGCAACTGCTGGTGCCGTTCGTGGCGGGGCAGGTGGCGCAGCGCTGGATCGGCGGCTGGGTCGCCCGGCATCGCGCCATGCTGGCCTGGGTGGACCAGGGCTCGATCCTGCTGGTGGTGTACACCGCCTTCAGCGCGGCGGTGCTGCAGGGTCTGTGGCGACAGATGCCACTGCCGGTGCTGGGTGGCCTCCTGGCGGTGGATGCGCTGCTGCTCGCGCTCGCCCTGCTCGCCACGCGCTACGGTGCGCGGGCGCTGGGCTTCAACCGCGAGGACGAGATCACCATCGTGTTCTGCGGCTCCAAGAAGAGCCTCGCCAGCGGCGTGCCGATGGCGAGGGTGCTGTTCGCCGGCCATCCGCTGGGCGCGATCGTGCTGCCGATCATGCTGTTCCACCAGATCCAGCTGATGACCTGCGCGGTGCTGGCGCGGCGCTACGCGCAACGCGCCGAGGCCAAGGCGGCGCCGGCCACCACGGGTTGAGGCCGGGCTTGCCTCGCCGGCCCGCGCGCAGTAGAAGCCAAGACATGCCAACCCTGGAAACCTTCGAGCGCTCCCTGTCGCAGCCGCAGCCGCCGGCCGATTGCACGCCGCTGCTGCAAGGGCTGTGGTGGGCGGCGCACGGCGACTGGCGGCGCGCACACGAACTGGTGCAGGCCCTGCCCGGCCGCGAGGCCGCGCGCGTCCACGCCTACCTGCACCGCGTAGAGGGCGACCTCGACAATGCCGGCTACTGGTACCGGCAGGCCGGCGAGGCGATGCCGGCGACGGGGCTGGAAGAAGAGTGGCGCGAGCTGGCCGGGCGCTGGGTTGCGCACGGCTGAGTCGAAGGCCCGGTCATCCAGACGTCTGGACGCCCATATCTATCGAGGCACTTCGCGGGTTGCGCGGGCGGCGATGGCCGCACGGCCATCGCCAGGGCGCGGGCCCCGATGTGCTCAGTGGCGGAAGTGGCGCATGCCGGTGAACACCATCGCCATGCCGTGCTCGTCGGCGGCCGCGATCACCTCGGCGTCGCGCATCGAGCCGCCCGGCTGGATCACCGCGCGGATGCCGGCGGCGGCGGCTGCGTCGATGCCGTCGCGGAACGGGAAGAAGGCGTCGGAGGCCATTACCGAGCCGGCCACTTCCAGCTTCTCGTCGGCGGCCTTGATGCCGGCGATCTTGGCGCTGTACACGCGGCTCATCTGGCCGGCGCCGATGCCGATGGTCTGGCGGTCGCGCGCGTAGACGATGGCGTTGCTCTTGACGTACTTGGCCACCTTCCAGGCGAAGATCAGGTCGTGGATCTCCGCCTCGGTGGGCGCGCGCCGGGTGACGATCTTGAGGTCGGCCGCGGTCACCATGCCGGTGTCGGCGGTCTGGATCAGCAGGCCCGAGCCCACGCGCTTGCTGTCGTTGCCGGGGTGCGGCTTGGCGAGGTCGCCGTCGGCCGGCGGCGGGATCACCAGCACGCGCACGTTGGCCTTCCTGGCGAAGACCGCGAGTGCCTCCTCCGCATAGCCCGGTGCCAGCACCACCTCCACGAACTGGCGCGCGACGATGGCGCGCGCGGTGGCGCCGTCCACCTCGCGGTTGAAGGCGATGATGCCGCCGAAGGCGGAGGTGGGGTCGGTCTGGTAGGCGAGGTCGTAGGCGCGGCCGATGCCCTCCAGGCTCACCGCCACGCCGCAGGGGTTGGCGTGCTTGACGATCACGCAGGCGGGCTTGGTGAAGCTGCGCACGCACTCCCAGGCGGCGTCGGCGTCGGCGATGTTGTTGTAGGAGAGTTCCTTGCCCTGCAACTGGCGGAAGGTGGCCAGCGTGCCCGGCGCCGGGTACAGGTCGCGGTAGAAGGCGGCCTGCTGGTGCGGGTTCTCGCCGTAGCGCAGGTCCATCAGCTTGACGAAGCGACCGTTGGCCTGATCGGGGAAGGCCGCATGGCCGGCGATGGCGTCGTGCGCTGCGTTGAGCTTGAGGCCGGAGAGGTAGTCGCTGATCGCGCCGTCGTAGTTCGACACGCGGTTGAACGCGGCCACCGACAGCTTGAAGCGCGTGGCGCGCGAAAGGCCGCCCTGCTGCTCGATCTCGGCCAGGGCTTCCTCGTACTGGTCGGGCGCGGTGAGCACGCCGACGTCGGCCCAGTTCTTGGCCGCCGAGCGCAGCATGGCCGGGCCGCCGATGTCGATGTTCTCGATTGCCTCTTCCAGCGTGCAGTCCGCCTTGGCGACGGTGGCCTCGAACGGATAGAGGTTGAGCACCAGCAGGTCGATCGGCGCGATGCCCAGTTCGGCCATCACCGCATCGTCGGTGCCGCGCCGGCCGAGCAGGCCGCCGTGCACCTTCGGGTGCAGCGTCTTGACGCGGCCGTCCATGATCTCGGGGAAGCCGGTGAGCTCGCTCACGTCCTTCACCGCGATGCCGGCCTCGCGCAGCGCCTTGGCGGTGCCGCCGGTGGAGAGCAGCTCCACGCCGGCTGCGGCGAGGCGCCGGCCGAGGTCGATCAGGCCGGTCTTGTCGGAAACGCTGACGAGGGCGCGGCGGACGGGCGTGACGGCGGGGGCGGGCATGGCGGCATCCAGGCGGGAAAGCCGCGCATTATAGCCCGAGGCGCCAGCGCGATGGCCGGCGTGCGGCCGTTTGGACGTCCATCCGCGGGTCATGCGGAGGCTCCCGGCCGGGCCGTCTCGGCGCGGGCCGCTTCAGATCACGTCGTTGGGGAAACGGGCCGTTTCGGGTCGGCCGCAGGTCAGGCCGCTTCAGGTCGGGCCGCTTCAGATCAGACCGTACTGCAACAGCTTCTTGCGCAGGGTGGCGCGGTTGATGCCGAGCGCGGTGGCGGCGCGGCTCTGGTTGCCGTCGTGGAAGGCCAGCACCTCGCGCAGCAGCGGCCCTTCGACCTCGCGCATCACCAGCGCGTGCAGGCCTTCGTCGCCGAGAGCGTCGCCGATGTCGGCGAGGTAGCGGCGCACGGTGCGCGTGACGCACTCGCTCAGCGCGCTCTGCGACGAGGACGGCTTGGAGACCTCGTTGGCAGGCAGTCTGACGGCGTTCACGGCGTTCCTCACGTGCGACGCGACGGCTGCTTGGGCCGTCGCTGGGGTTATGGTTGTGCCGCGTGCGGCGACGACTTGCAGGCGAGCGCCTTGCAGGCTCGCGAAGGGAAAGGAGTGTACTCGCGCGCGACGGTAATTTTAAGTGCTTGCGCGCACACCCGGATGATGCTTGCGGCCGGTCCGGCGGGGTTTCACTCGAAACCGAATTCGAACGCCACCGCCTTGGCGCCGGGGTCGGTCATTTCCACCAGCAGCGCGGCGTTGCCGCCGGGCGGCAGGCCCTCGCGCCGGGTCGCCTCGTCGTCGAGGTACTCGTCCGGACGCAGCCGGCGCATCGCCACGCGCTTGCCGCCGGCGTCGGTGAGGACCAGGGTGACGATCGGGTAGGGCTGCGCGAACGTAGCCTCGTTGTGCAGGGTGGCGCTGATCATCAGCGCGCCGGGCACGCTGGGGTGCGCGCGCACGTCGCGCGCCAGCAGTTCGAGGCGATGCACGTCGCGCACCAGCGGCAGGCGGCAGCCGAGCGTGGCGCAGGCGCGGCGCAGCCAGCTGCCGGCGAGCGGGTCGGCGATCAGGGCGTCGCGCTTGGCCCAGGCCAGCTGGGCCGCGAGCCCCAGCAGCAGGAGCGCGCAGACCAGCACCCACGGCCAGCGCCGCTCGCCCTTGCGGAGAGCCGCGCGGGCGAAGCGGGGCGCGAATTCGAGCTGGGCGAGATCCTGCTCGACCGTCCTCTCGCCGGCCACGGCGGGACTGTCGAGCACCACCGGCGGCTCGGCCGGCGGACGGTAGACCGCCCCGAGCAGCCGCGGCGGCTCGCCGGAGGGCGCGTGCGCGGGCAGCCGCTGGAACGGCTCGGGCGGCAGCTGCGAGGCGAGGCTGGCGAGCGCGTCGAAGGGCACCGCGCAATGCCCGCACACCACTTCGCCGCCGGCCTGCGCGAGCGCAGCGGCGTCCAGCGAAAACACGGTGAGGCATTCGGGGCATTGGGCGTACATGCGTCGGCAAGCTTAGCAGGCGAGGTGCGGGGCGCCTGCGCGAAGATTCTCAAAGCCGGTTCGCCTGCCGCCGACGAACTGCCCTATGTAGAAGCGCGCCCGCGCGCGACCGGGGCGTAAGCGGGAGGCGTTGCTGCGCAGGCTTGTCGCGCGGCGAGGCGCGCTCCTGCCGGCCGCGCGCTCAATGAGGGCTTAAGCGCGGCGGCGTCCGCTGATGCGCACCCAGTCCTCGCGCGTCGCCACGGCGAGGTCCTCGAACCATTCGGCGTAGCGCGCGAGCAGTTCGTCCTGCTGGCCCTGGAGGATGCCGGAGATGGCGAAGGGCGCGCCGGGGCGCGCGGCGGCGGCGAACACGGGTGCCAGTTCGCCCAGTGGGCCGGCGAGGATGTTGGCGACGAACACGTCGGCCGGCGCGCCGTCGAAGTCTTCCGGCAGGTACAGCGCGAGGCGCGCGTCCACGCCGTTGCGCTCGGCGTTGTCGGCGGAGGCGGTGAGCGCCTGCGGGTCGTTGTCGATGCCTGCCGCCTCGGCGGCGCCGAGCTTGAGCGCGGCGATGGCGAGGATGCCCGAGCCGCAGCCGTAGTCGATCACGCGCTGGCCGGCGAGGTCCAGGCCGTCCAGCCATTCCAGGCACAGCGCGGTGGTGGGGTGCGTGCCGCTGCCGAAGGCGAGGCCGGGGTCGAGGCGCACCACGACCACCTCGTCCCCTTCCGGCGGCTCGATGTTCCACGGATAGATCCACAGCCGGCGGCCGAACGGCATCGGCTTGAACTGGTCCATCCAGGCGCGTTCCCAGTCCTCGTCGGCGACGTCGCGGAAGGCGAGCTGGTCGGGCTCCAGCCACGGCAGCAGCTCGCCCAGCGCGGCGGCGAGGCCGCGGCGGTCGGTGCCGGCCTCGAACAGCGCGTCCAGGGTGATCGTGGGCCACAGCGGCAGCTCGCCGACGCCGGGCTCGAAGATGGCCTGCTCGTCGGGCGTTTCCGCGTCGGCGTCGCGCAGCGTGACCGACAGCGCGCCGAGATCGTCGAGGGCTTCCTCCGCACGCGGCTGCTGCTCGACGCGGAGGGTGAGGGTGAGTTCGAGCCAGGGCATGGATGGATCCGTCGAGTGTCGGGCGGAGGGTAGGAGCGTGCCTGCGCGCGACGGTCGTGCGCTGGGGCCGGCGAGGCCGCGCGCAGGCGCGCTTCCTACGGGTCAGGGCGCCGGCGGGTGTTCCTTCTGCTCGGCCATCCGCTTCTCGAGGTAGTGGATGTTCTGGCCGCCCTGCTGGAAGCCGACGTCGGCCATGATGCGCTGCTGCAGCGGGATGTTGCACTTGATGCCCTCGATCACCGTCTCGGCCAGCGCCAGGCGCATGCGTGCGATGGCGGTGGCGCGGTCGGGGCCGTGCACGATCAGCTTGCCGATCATCGAGTCGTAGTTCGGCGGGATCTTGTAGCCGTCGTACAGGTGCGTGTCCACGCGCACGCCGGGGCCGCCCGGGGCCTCGAAGCGCTTCACCGTGCCGGGGCTGGGCAGGAAGCTGTCCGGGTCCTCGGCGTTGATGCGGCACTCGATGGCGTGGCCGGTGAACTTGATGTCCTCCTGGCGCAGCGAGAGCTTCTCGCCGGCGGCGATCAGGAGCTGCTCGCGCACCAGGTCCACGCCGGTGATCAGCTCGGTCACCGGATGCTCCACCTGGATGCGGGTGTTCATCTCGATGAAGTAGAAGCGGCCGTTCTCGAACAGGAACTCGAAGGTGCCGGCGCCGCGGTAGCCGATGCGCAGGCAGGCCTCCACGCAGACCTTGCCGATCTCTTCGCGCAGCTCCGGCGTGATGCCGGGCGCGGGCGCTTCCTCCACCACCTTCTGGTGGCGGCGCTGCATGGAGCAGTCGCGCTCGCCCAGGTGGATGGCGTGGCCCTGGCCGTCGGCCAGCACCTGGATCTCCACGTGGCGCGGGTTCTCCAGGAACTTCTCCATGTACACCTGATCGTTGCCGAAGGCCGCCTTGGCCTCCTGCTTGGTCATGGTGATGGCGTTGCCCAGGTGCGCCTCGGTGCGCACCACGCGCATGCCGCGGCCGCCGCCGCCGCCGGCGGCCTTGATGATCACCGGGTAGCCGATCTCGCGCGC
>NZ_LFQR01000120.1 GCF_001182895.1 Frateuria defendens
GTCGCTTAGGCGGGTGTCCGTGAAACAGGGGCAAGATCACCAGCGATCACACGCACATGGGCGGTCCACACGACGGCTCGATCGTGGATATCAGCGCGCCCGACAAGGCACAGAACGACAAGATGACGGCGCTCGCTTCGGCGCAGGTGTTCTTCAGTCGTCCTCGCACGCTGTTTCCACGTTCGACCGAGGCCGACTATCGCGAGCTGGGCAGCCTGTTCAGCCCCTACTGGCAGGCGCGTCTCGTGGAGACGCCCGCCACCGCCCGCGCCGAGGTGTTCGGCGCCGACATGATCCCTTGAAGGAATCGCTCCACGATGATGATCCGTTGCGCTCGCCTAACTCTCGTCCTTGCCGGTAGCCTCCTGGCGGCCTGCTCATCGTCCGCCAGTTCCGATACAGACAGTGATGCGCCGGTTGCCGACAACATGCCGACGCTCCATCTGGAGCAGACCATCTTCATGACCTCGAGCGGCCAGCCTCAGGAAGAGATGGCATATCGCAAGATGCTGGCCGATTGCCAGGCTGCCGGAGAGCCGATAACGCCGGTGCCGCCTTCCGAGATAGGCAGGATCGGCCGGAAAAAGGTCGCTCAGACGGTCGAGGCACATCGCTGGAGCCGCCGTGTGGATGCCTGGAAAGTCGACGTGTCCCGGCCCTGCCAGTTTGTCCTCAAGCAGACCAGCGAGCAGGAGATCACCACGTCGGAGGGCAAGTCGTACAAGGTCGACCTGGCGACGGGGCAGGGCGACGTGCAGGACGTGGGTTCACCGCAGCCGAATGGCCCGGTCGACGATGGCGACCTCGACGCCGTGGCTGCCGGCGCTGGCTGGAAGCGCGAGGGCAAGTCGCAGGCGGCGGGGCAGGCCTGCGATGTCTGGGTCGCGCCGGCGGGCGATCGTTACTGCGTATGGAGCGGTGGCACGCAGTGGGGCTATTCGCGTTCGGGCATCAATGCATTGGACGGCGATGGTGAATCCAGCGGTGGCGCGATCGTGCTGCAGGCGACGCCGCCAGCGGCCAATTTCGGCTGGAATGTGCAGACCGATACGTTCACCGTCGGCAAGGCAGCCGACGAGTCGACGTTCGCGATCCCAGCCAACGCCAAGATCACCGCGAGCAACTGAGGACGAGGTGGAGGCAGGTCATGAGCGGAGCGAAATCGGGCAAGAGATCCAGCAGTGAAGCCGGTCTGCGTCACCAGCGTGGGCAGAGCCTGATTGAGATGGCGATTGCCTGCATCGTGCTCGTGCCGATGTTTCTCATGATCAGCCTGCTGGGCAAATACATGCATGTGCGACAGGAGGCGCAGGCTTCCGCGCGCTCCGCGGCCTGGGCCGCATCGGTCAGTCACGAGATGGTAGACCGCAACGGCGGCCTGCCTGCTGTCGCACCGCAGGAAGCGCGCATGCGCGTGCAGCAGTTCGGCGATACAAGCACGCGGTTCCGCAGCACCACGGTCTCGCTGTCCCGTCTCGACGACCCGATGCTAGCCACGTTCGCCGGTCGTGATCTCGTGCTGGTGAAGAACGTGAAGCTCAGCCGGTACGAAAACAACGAGTCGCCCGCGCCAGGGACCAAGTTGATCGACCGACTCGGTGCGATCGGCGGTGCGATCGGCCTGGACGGCATTCCACCGGATCGTCGAGGCTACATTACCGCGGAAGTGAATGCGCGCACGGAAAAAATCGTCGGCAACGATGGCTCCCGGCTGACGATGATGGATCCACTCGACAGCCTCGACCTCGACTTCCACGGCAAGACCGTCCTCCTCGCGGACACGTGGGACGCCCGCGGTTCCGGCGAGGACGACAAAGGGGAGGGAAGGAACGACATCGTCCGCACCGTACGCCACACGGTGAAGCCGTTGTCGCCGATGAGCACATTGCCCGACAAGCTGCTCGACACGCTCCACGACGTGACGCAGATCATCGACAAGATTCCGCTGATCGGCACCTTGTTCGGCATCAACGGCTGGTACCCGGGCAAGACCGCGCCGGACATCGTTCCTTCCGACAGGCTGGTGCGCGATGGTCGCAGGTAATCGCCTTCTCATAGCGGTTGGCCTGGCCTGGGTGCTCATGCCACGGCAGGGCGTTGCCGCCAATTGGCCCTCGGTCGAGATGCCCGACGGGATGGAGGTGGCGAGCGTCGCCACGCGCATGGTCTTTAACGGCAGCGACCTGCGAAGCCAGGTTTTCCGCTCGACGCTGCCGTCCGATCGCCTGCTCGCTTGGTACGCCAGGGAATGGGGCGGAAAGTCGGTGCTCAACGACGTCGCCGGCTGGCAGGTGATCGGCCACAAGGTTGGCGAATACTACGTCACTGTCCAGGTGCAGAGTGATGGCGCCGGCAGCCGCGGCGACATTGGCATCGTGCGGATACCTCCACCGGGCACTCGGCCCAGGCCGGTCGGCGAAGGTTTCGCACGTCCGTCCGACACGGTGGTGCTCAACGACATCATTTATCCCGACGACGCTGTACCTGCACGTACGCTAGCCATGGCCAATCGGCTGTCACCAGCGCAGAACGCGGCGTGGTATCGCGATCGTATGGCGAGCGAAGGCTGGAAGCCGGCGCAACGCAACGACTGCGCCGACGGGGCGGCGGGCTGCATGCTTGCCTACGAGCGGGGCGGTGCACGGCTAGTTATAGCGATGACCAGCGACGATGGCCAGTCGAGCAAGAGCGCCGACACCATCTTGGCATCCGTCGCTCGCGCCGCGGCCAAACTTACTTAATATTATTTATGAGACACTACACTAGGGTGGGCTGACAAGGTTAAACCCTCCGGCGGCATTGCTCGGGGTTACAGGCCCGGGCATCCCTGTGGCTAAATGCAGGGTTCGCGATCATCGATGGAGACACGGAACCATGCGCATGGCATCGAGACTCGGCACCGGTTTGCTGCTGGCGGCGGCCGCCGCCACCGGATGGGCGGCCGAGCCCAGTGTGCAGCAGGTGCGCGAGCTGCTCGAGGCGATGCACATGCAGCAGAGCCTGACCCAGATGAACACCCAGGTCGCCGGCACCATGCAGCAGCGCCTGCCCTGCGTGCCGGTCAGCTACTGGCAGAGTTTCATCAACGAGCAGGGCGCCAAGGCGGTGGTCGAGCGCATGGTGCCGGCCTACCAGCACCACTTCACCGCCGAGGAGATCGACGGGCTGCTGAAGTTCTACCGTTCCCCGCTGGGGCAGAAGGTGCTCACCGAGATGCCCGCCGCGATGGCCGAGGGCTCGGCGGCGGGGCAGGACTGGGGGCGTGAGCGCACCCGCAACATGCTGCAGACGCTGCAGCAGCAGGGCACGCTGGATACGCAGGGGCGCTGCCCCGGCACCGCGGTCCAGGCCTCGGCGGGCGAGGACGACGACGAGGCCGTCGGCGCCGCGGCGGCCGTGGCCAAGCCCCAGCCGGCCACCCGGCACCCCAAGGCCGCCGCCAAGCCCGCGGCCACGAAAGCGCACAAGGCGCCGGCCAGGTCCCGCAAGGCGCCAGCCAGGACGAAGCCGGCGGCCGCACCGGCCAAGGCCGCCTCCACGGCCAAGCCGGCGTCGACGTCGAAGCCGGCGCCCAAGCCGGCCGCGACCCCGGCCTCCGGGACGTGAAGCCGGAAGGGTGGTCAGGAATTGACCAGCGGCGGCGGGATTGGCTAGAATCCGCAGTTCGCTACAGCCAGTCTGGGCGAAACCCAAGAGAATAACGACAGAAGGGATATTCCCATGAGTTACGCAGTCATCAAGACCGGTGGCAAGCAGTACCGGGTGCAGCAGGGCGACGTCCTGCGCGTCGAGCTGCTGAACGCCGAAGAAGGCGCCACCGTGAGCTTCGACCAGGTGCTGCTGGTCGGCGAGGGCGAGTCGATCACCGTCGGCGCGCCGACCGTGGCCGGCGCCACCGTCAGCGCCACCGTGCGCAAGCACGGCCGTGCCGACAAGGTGCGCATCGTCAAGTTCCGCCGCCGCAAGCACTTCAAGAAGCAGCAGGGCCACCGCCAGCACTTCACCGAAGTCGAGATCACGGGCATCAACGCCTGAACTAGCCGGAGTAAAGAGTCATGGCACATAAAAAAGGCGTAGGTTCGTCCCGCAACGGTCGCGATTCCAACCCCAAGTACCTGGGTGTGAAGATCTACGGCGGCCAGGCCGTCGAGGCCGGCAACATCATCGTGCGTCAGCGCGGCACCAAGTTCCATGCCGGTACCGGCGTGGGCCTGGGTCGTGACCACACCTTGTTCGCCCTGGTCGACGGCACCGTCGAGTTCAAGACCCGCGGCGAGCACAACCGCAAGTTCGTCAGCGTCGTCAAGGGTTGATCAGCCCTTCCGGCGTTGCTGCGAAGGCCCCGCTCCGGCGGGGCTTTTGTTTTGGCGGCGGGAATCGGGCATGGAGAATAGGGAATGGCAAGAGCGCTTCGCTTACCCTGTGCTTCCCCGCCGTCCTGACGCCGCGGCTTTCCGATTCCCTTCTCCCTATTCCCGATTCCCAGCGCAGCCTATGAAATTTGTCGACGAAGCCATCATCAAAGTCCAGGCCGGCGACGGCGGCAACGGCTGCATCAGCTTCCGGCGCGAGAAGTTCATCCCGTTCGGCGGCCCCGACGGTGGCGACGGCGGCAGCGGCGGCTCGGTGTGGCTGGTGGCCGACGAGGGCCTCAACACGCTGATCGATTTCCGCCACCAGCGCAGTTTCAAGGCACAGCGCGGCCAGAACGGCATGGGCAGCGACATGTACGGCAAGGGCGGCGGGGACACCGCCATCCGCGTGCCGGTGGGCACCGTGGTGACCAATGTCGACACCGACGAGGTGATCGGGGACTTGACCCAGCACGGCCAGCGCCTGCTGGTGGCCGAGGGCGGCAAGGGCGGCCTCGGCAACATCCACTTCAAGAGCTCCGTGAACCGTGCGCCGCGCAAGGCCACGCCGGGCACGCCCGGCGAGGTGCGCGAGCTCAAACTAGAGCTTAAGCTGCTGGCTGACGTGGGCCTGCTCGGCTTTCCCAATGTCGGCAAGTCCACCTTCATCCGCGCGGTGTCCGCCGCCACGCCGCGCGTGGCCGACTACCCCTTCACCACCCTGCATCCGAACCTGGGCGTGGTGCGGCTGGGCACCGACCAGAGCTTCGTGGTCGCCGACATCCCGGGGCTGATCGAGGGCGCGGCGGAGGGTGCGGGCCTGGGCATCCAGTTCCTGCGCCACGTGGCGCGCACGCGGCTGCTGCTGCAGGTGGTGGACATGGCGCCGATCGACGGCTCCGATGTGGTCGAGCAGGTGCATGCGATCGAGCAGGAGCTGGCCAAGTTCGACCCGGAGCTGCTCGACCGCCCCCGCTGGCTAGTGCTCAACAAGGCCGACGTGCTACCCGAGGACGAGCGCCAGGCCGTGGCCGAGGGCATCGTGCAGCGCCTGGGCTGGACCCGGCCCTGGTTCGTGGTCTCCGCGATCGCCCGCGAGGGCACGCTGGCGGTGTGCCAGCAGGTGCAGCGTTTCTTCGAGGCCCAGCATGCGGCGCACGAGGAGCGCACCGACATGCTGCCGGGCGACGTGCGTCGGCGCGGGGAAGGGGCGGTGGAATAAGGCGACGCCGCCGACTCGTTCGCGGACCGAAAAACGGCGGCCATGCGGCCGCCGTTTGCTTTGCAGCCGCCATGCCGGTGCGGCGTGGCTCTGGCTCCAGGTATTTACCGGGGCAATAAAAAAACCGGCTTTCGCCGGCTCGGTTCCCTTGAGTGCTAAAGCCGGCTCTCGCTGGCCCACTTTCCTTTGAAAACAGAAAAGCTGGCTTTCGCCGGCCCGCTTTCCTTTGAAAACAGAAAAGCCGGCTTTCGCCGGCCCGCCTTCCTTTGAAAACAGAAAAGCCGGCTTTCGCCGGCTTTTCCGCCAACCCGAATTCACCTGGTCGCCGGCTTACGCCAGCTCGCGGATCTTCGCGTTCAGGCGGCTCTTGTGGCGAGCGGCCTTGTTCTTGTGGATCAGGCCGCGGGCGGCGTAGCGATCCATCACCGGCTGGGCGGCGGCGAAGGCTTCCACGGCGGCAGCCTTGTCCTTGGCCTCGATGGCCTTGACGACCTTCTTGAGGGCGGTGCGCACCATGGAGCGGGCGCTGACGTTGCGCAGGCGGCGCTGCTCGGACTGGCGCGCACGCTTCTTCGCGGACTTGATGTTGGCCAAGGTAGGACTCCGAAAAAATGGCTTGGGCTGGAAAAAGGCGATAATTATGGGGTGATTCACCCGTTGCGTCAACCGCTTGGCGTGGCCACCTGCGGTCCGGCGGCTGGCTGCGGCCCGCCCGCCGCCATCTTTGCGCCATGGCGGCGCTGTCTATCGGGCTGCCCCGGCTGTCACACTAGGCGCTTTGGCGCGGCGCGGCCGCGACGGATCGAAGGTACCGCAGACGCATGAAGTCCCCCAGCATGTTACGTGGGCTGCTCTCGTTCAGCAGCATGACGATGGTCTCGCGCGTGCTCGGCCTGGTGCGCGACATGTCCATCAGCGCGGCCTTCGGCGCCAATGCGGCCACCGATGCGTTCTGGGTGGCCTTTCGCATTCCCAACTTCATGCGCCGGTTGTTCGCCGAGGGCTCGTTCTCCACCGCCTTCGTGCCGGTGTTCACCGAAGTGAAGGAGAAGGGCAGCCATGCCGAGCTGAAAAACCTGATGGCGCGCGTCTCCGGCACGCTCGGCGGTGTGCTGCTGGTGGTGACGGCGCTGGGGCTGATCTTCGCGCCGCAGGTGGCCGCGCTGTTCTCGCAGGGCGCGGCGGACACGCCGGAGAAGTTCACGCTGACCACGCAGCTGCTGCGGCTGACCTTCCCGTTCCTGCTGTTCGTGTCGCTGACCGCGCTGGCCGGCGGTGCGCTCAACAGCTTCCACCGCTTCGGCCTGCCGGCGCTGACGCCGGTGATCCTCAACCTGTGCATCATCGCCGCCTCGTGGTGGCTGGCGCCGCGGCTGGCGGTGCCGATCCTGGCGCTGGGCTGGGCGGTGCTGGCGGGCGGCATCCTGCAGTTGGCGTTCCAGTTGCCGGCGCTGCGCGGGCTGGACCTGCTGGCCCTGCCGCGCTGGGGTTGGCGCCACCCGGACGTGCGGCGCATCCTCACGCTGATGGTGCCCACGCTGTTCGGCTCCTCGGTGGCGCAGATCAACCTGTTGCTCGATACGGTGATCGCCTCCTACCTGATCACCGGCTCGCAGAGCTGGCTGTCGCAGGCCGACCGCTTCCTCGAACTGCCGCTGGGCGTGTTCGGCGTGGCGCTGGGCACGGTGATCCTGCCGGCGCTGTCGCGCCATCACGTCACCACCGATCGGGACGGCTTCTCCAAGGCGCTGGACTGGGGCCTGCGCACCACCTTGCTGATCGCGGTGCCGGCGATGTTCGGCCTGATGCTGCTGGCCGAGCCGCTGGTGGCGACGCTGTTCCAGCACGGCGCGTTCCGGCCATTCGACACCCGCATGGCGACCTACTCGGTGACCGCGCTGAGCTTCGGCCTGCCGGCGTTCGCCCTGGTCAAGGTGCTGCTGCCGGCGTTCTACGCGCGGCAGGACACGCGCACGCCGGTGCGTGCCGGCGTGGCCTCGCTGGTCGCCAACATGCTGCTCAACGTGGTGTTCGTGGCGGCGTTGTTCGAGCTGTGGGCCGTGCCGGCGCAGCGGCAGGCGCCCTGGCTGCAGGCGCTGGCCCAGGTGCCGGGGCTGCACCTGGCGCTGGGCATGGCCAGTGCGGTGGCCGGCTACATCAACCTCGGCCTGCTCTGGCGCTCCCTCCGTCACGCCGGCGTGTACCGGTGCGAGCCAGGCTGGGCGCGGCATGGGCTGCGGCTGGCGCTGGCCTGCGCGGCGATGGTGGCGGTGCTGCTGGCCGGGCGCTGGCTGTGGCCGGACTGGGAGGTGGACTGGTTCACCCGCGTGTGGCATCTGGCCACCCTGGTGGCGGCCGGCGCGGCGACCTACCTGGCAGTTCTGTTTGCCGCAGGCTTCCGGCTGCGCGAACTGCATGCCGCATGACCGCTATACTCGCCCGATGATGAGACTCTCCCGGGATGTCGCGGGGCCCTGTCTGGCTCCCGGCGGCAGTGTGATTGCGGTCGGCGCCTTCGACGGGCTGCATCGCGGCCACCAGGCCTTGCTGGCGCAGGTGCGCGCTCGTGCGCAGGCGCTCGGCTGCGCGCCGGCGGCGGTGAGCTTCGAGCCGCTGCCGCGGGCCTATTTCTCGAAGGAGCCGGTGCCGCGCCTGTCCAGCGTGCGCGAGAAGCTGCGCGGCTTCGACGCCGCCGGCATGGCGCACGCGCTGCTGCTGCGCTTCGACCGCGCGCTGACCTCGATGCCGCCGGAGGATTTCGTGCGCCGCGTGCTGGTCGAGCGGCTGGGCGCGCGCGAGGTGTGGGTGGGCGGCGATTTCCGCTTCGGCCACAAGCGGGCCGGCGACGTCGCGCTGCTCGAGCAGCTGGGCCAGCAATGGGGCTTCGCCGTGCGGGTGATGCCGCCGGTGCTGCTGGACGGCGCGCGCGTGTCCGCCAGCCGCATCCGCATGCTGCTGGCGGCGGGCGAATTCGCCGGCGCCACCGCGCTGCTCGGGCGGCCGTTCGTGATCGAGGGCAAGGTGGAATACGGCAACCAGCTCGGCCGCGAGTTGGGCTACCCCACCGCCAACATCCACCTGCGCGAGCGCGTGAGCCCGGTGCACGGCATCTTCGCGGTGCGTGTGGGGCTGGGCGAGGGCGAGTGCAGCTGGCCGGGCGTGGCGAGCCTGGGCATCCGCCCCACCGTCAACGAGGTCGCCGAGCCGCTGCTGGAAGTGCACCTGTTCGATTTCGAGGGCGACCTCTACGGCCAGCGCATGGCGGTGGAGTTCGTCGCCAAGTTGCGCGACGAGTTGAAGTTCGACGGGCTGGACGCACTCAAGGCCCAGATCGACCACGACGCCCGCTCGGCCCGCGAAATACTGGGCATGAACCCGCGGCTGATCGAAGCCCACTTGAATTGAGGCGCCGCCACGTGGCCCCGAACCCTCCGATGGCATCCAGGCAATGAGCAAGGACTACAAGAACACCATCAACCTGCCGCAGACGGCCTTTCCGATGCGCGGCGACCTGCCCAAGCGCGAGCCGGGCTGGCTGGCCGAGTGGGAGCGCGTGGACCGCTATGCGCAGATCCAGGAAAAGACCGCCGGGCGGCCGATGTTCGTGCTGCACGACGGCCCGCCGTACGCCAACGGCGCGATCCACCTGGGCCATGCGATCAACAAGATCCTCAAGGACGTGGTGACCAAGTCCAAGTTGCTGGCCGGCTTCCACGCACCCTACGTGCCGGGCTGGGACTGCCACGGCATGCCGATCGAGATCCAGATCGAGAAGCAGTTCGGCAAGGGCCTGCCGCCGGAGGAGGTGCAGCGCAAGGCGCGCGCCTACGCCACCGAGCAGATCGCCAGGCAGAAGGCCGACTTCAAGCGCCTCGGCGTGCTGGGCGAGTGGGACCGGCCCTACCTCACCATGAACCCGGCCAACGAGGCCGGCGAGATCCGCGCACTGGCCGAGCTGCTGCGCAAGGGCTACATCTATCGGGGCCTGAAGCCCGTCAACTGGTGCTTCGACTGCGGCTCGGCGCTGGCCGAGGCGGAGGTGGAGTACGAGGACAAGACCGACATGGCCATCGACGTCGGCTTCGCCTTCGACGATCCGGCCGCGGTGGCCAGGGCCTTCGGCCTCGACGCATTGCCCAAGCCCAACGGCCAGATCGTGATCTGGACCACCACGCCCTGGACCATCCCCGCCAACCAGGCGCTGAACCTGCATCCGGAGTTCAGCTACAGCCTGGTGGATACGCCGCGCGGCCTCCTGATCCTCGCCACCGAGCGCGTCGAGGCGTGCCTCAAGACCTACGGCCTCGAGGGCCGGGTGATCGCCTCGGTGCCGGGCCAGGCGCTGGGCGAGCTGCGCTTCCGCCATCCGCTGTACGCGGTGGACCCGGGCTACGCGCGCACCGCGCCGGTGTACTTCGGCGACTACGTGACGCTGGACACCGGCACCGGCGTGGTCCACTCGGCACCCGCCTACGGCGTGGAGGACTTCGTCTCGTGCAAGGCGCACGGCATGACCGACGCCGAGATCATCAACCCGGTGATGGGCAACGGCGTCTACGCCTCGTCGCTGCCGCTGTTCGGCGGCCAGTTCCTGTGGAAGGCCAACCCCAGGGTGGTCGAGGCGCTGGAGCAGGCCGGTTCGCTGCTGCACCAGCACCAGTACACGCACAGCTACATGCACTGCTGGCGGCACAAGACGCCGATCATCTACCGCGCCACCTCGCAGTGGTTCGCCGGCATGGACATCGTGCCCCGGGACGGCGGCAAGACGCTGCGCGAGAGCGCGCTCGAAGGCATCGAGGCCACCGAGTTCTTCCCCGCCTGGGGCAAGCAGCGCCTGCACAACATGATCGCCGAGCGGCCGGACTGGACGCTCTCGCGCCAGCGCCAGTGGGGCGTGCCGATGGCCTTCTTCGTGCACCGCGAGACCGGCGAGCTGTATCCGCGCACGCCCGAGCTGCTGGAGCAGGTCGCCGAGCGGGTGGAGCAGGGCGGCATCGAGGCCTGGCAGAGCCTGGACCCGCGCGACCTGCTGGGCGAGGAGGCCGCGCAGTACGAGAAGAACCGCGACACGCTGGACGTGTGGTTCGACTCCGGCACCACCCACTGGCACGTGCTGCGCGGCTCGCACGCCGACGTGCTGCGCTTCCCGGCCGACCTGTACCTGGAAGGCTCGGACCAGCATCGCGGCTGGTTCCATTCCTCCCTGCTCACCGCCTCCATGCTCGACGGCCAGCCGCCGTACAAGCAGCTGCTCACCCACGGCTTCACCGTGGATGCGCAGGGCCGCAAGATGTCCAAGTCGCTGGGCAACGGCATCGAGCCGCAGGACATCATGAACCGCCTGGGCGCGGACATCCTGCGCCTGTGGGTGGCCTCCACCGACTACCGCAACGAGATGTCGCTGTCGGAGGAGATCTTAAAGCGCGTCAGCGACAGCTACCGGCGCATCCGCAACACCGCGCGCTTCCTGCTCGGCAACCTCGACGGCTTCGACCCGGCCACACACCTGCTGCCGGTGGCCGAGTGCCTGCCGCTCGACCAGTGGGCGGTGGGCCTGGCCTACGACACCCAGCAGGCGGTGATCGCCGCTTACGCGCGCTACGACTTCGCCGAGATCGTGCAGCGCGTGCAGAACTTCTGCACCACCGAGATGGGTGCGCTGTATCTGGACATCACCAAGGATCGCCTCTACACCATGCCGACCGAGAGCCTCGGTCGGCGCAGCGCGCAGAGCGCGATGTACCGCATCGCTGAGGCACTGGTGCGCTGGCTGGCGCCGGTGCTCTCCTTCACCGCCGAGGAAATCTGGCAGGACCTGCCGGGCGAGCGCGGCGAGAGCGTGCTGTTCGAGACCTGGTACGAGGGGCTGGAGGCGGCGCAGGGCTCGCCCGAGCAGCGCCGCTGGTGGGGCGACCTGCTGGCCATCCGCGACACCGCCGCGCGCGTGCTCGAGGGCATGCGCAAGGACGGCAAGATCGGCGCGGCGCTGGAGGCCAAGCTCGCCATCCACGCCGATCCGGTCCTGGCGGAGCGCTATGCCGCGGCGGCGCCGGAGCTGCGCTTCTTCTTCATCACCTCCGAAGCCACGCTGGCGCCGCTCGCACCGCGCCCGGACGACGCGGCCCAGGTGGAACTGGCCGACGGCGAGGCTTGGGTGAGCGCCACGGTGAGCGAGGCCGCCAAGTGCGTGCGCTGCTGGCACCGCCGCGACGACGTGGGCAGCCACCCCGAGCATCCCGAGCTGTGCGGCCGCTGCGTGGAGAATGTAGACGGCCCCGGCGAGCAGCGCCGTTGGTTCTGAGCGCCGCACGATGACGACGACGCCCAAACCCAACGCCCTGGCCTGGCTGCTGCTCTCGGCCGTGGTGATCGTGTTCGACCAGCTGAGCAAGCTGTGGGCGCTCTCGGCCTTGCAGCCGGGCGTGCCGCACCCGGTGGTCCCGGGCCTGCTCAACTGGACGCTGGCCTTCAACACCGGCGCGGCCTTCAGCTTCCTGGCCGGCGCCGTCGAGGGCTGGCAGCGCTGGTTCTTCGTGGCGCTGGCGGTGGCGATCAGCGCGGTGCTGGCCGGCTGGCTGTGGCGCACGCCGCGGCGCGACTGGCGCACCGCGGCGCCGGTGGCGCTGGTGATCGGCGGTGCGCTGGGCAATCTGATCGACCGCCTGCACGCGGCCCAGGTCACCGACTTCATCCACGTGCACTACTACGACGCCTGGAACTACCCGGTGTTCAACCTCGCCGACTGCGCGATCACGGTGGGCGCGGTGCTGCTGGTGGCGTTCGGGCTGCTCGCCGGCAGGCCGGCGGGCGGCGTGCGATAATCCGTCCGTTCGTCGTTCCTGCAAAGGCCGGAGAGGCTTCGTCACGGCGATGCCGCCCAGCCCGCGATCCGGCCGGCCCGGCCTTCGCCGACGGGCGATGACATAACACTTGGCTTTCACCGAGATCGACCCGCCTTGGACATCCTGCTCGCCAATCCCCGTGGTTTCTGCGCCGGCGTGGACCGCGCCATCGCCATCGTCGAGCGCGCGCTCGAGGCCTACGGCGCGCCGATCTACGTGCGCCACGAGGTGGTGCACAACCGCTACGTGGTGGACAAGCTGCGCGCCGGCGGCGCGGTGTTCGTGGAAGAGCTGGACGAAGTGCCGGACGACGCCACCGTGATCTTCAGCGCCCACGGCGTCTCCAAGGCCGTGCGCGAGCAGGCCGCGCAGCGTGGGCTCAAGGTGTTCGACGCCACCTGCCCGCTGGTGACCAAGGTGCACATGGAGGTGGCGCGCCTGGGCCGCATCGGGCGCAGCGTGGTGCTGATCGGCCACGCCGGGCACCCGGAGGTCGAGGGCACCATGGGGCAGTGGAACCCGGCCAGCGAAGGCGAGATCCTGCTGGTCGAGTCGGTGGAGGACGTCGCCCGGCTCGTGCCCAAGTACCCGCACCAGCTCTCCTACGTCACCCAGACCACGCTCTCGGTGGACGACACCAAGGCCATCATCGAAGCGCTGCGCGCAGCCTTCCCGGACATCGAAGGCCCGCGCAAGGACGACATCTGCTACGCCACCCAGAACCGCCAGGACGCCGTGCGCCAGCTGGCCGAGGCGGTGGACCTGATGCTGGTGGTCGGCTCGATCAACAGCTCCAACTCCAACCGCCTGCGCGAGCTGGCCGAGAAGCAGGGCGTACGCGCCTACCTGATCGACGGTGCCGAGCACATCGAGCGCAGCTGGCTCGACGGCGTCGACCGCATCGGCCTCACCGCCGGCGCCTCGGCCCCGGAGAAGCTGGTGCGCGACGTGATCGCCCGCCTGCAATCCTGGGGCGCCGGCGCGGTGCGCGAACTGGACGGCGAGCCCGAAACCATCACCTTCGCCCTGCCGAAGGAACTGCGCCTGACCGAGAGCGGCCCGCTCGCCCGCCTCTGACGCGAGGGTAAGAGGCGGCAACGAAAAAGGCCCGCAGCGATGCGGGCCTTTTTCGCGTAACTGGTGCCGGAAATAGGAATCGAACCTACGACCTACGCATTACGAATGCAACCTATTGATCTAGGTTACGAATTGTGACGGCATGCTGTCAATTCAACAACTTGGCGCGCTTTAGGGATGCTCTGATCTAT
>NZ_LFQR01000121.1 GCF_001182895.1 Frateuria defendens
CCACTGCCGTTCATCCATAACCATCGTTCACCATGATCCCGTCAAACCATGGCGTTGCAGGATATAGCTGGCTAAAGATGTGATAAAGAGACAGCTGCAAGCAGGGGAGGAGCCAAGCCGCGTCAACGGCAAGACTTTGAACAAGCTCTAAGAGATTCCGATTCCTCAAACCGGCAACGGCCGCGGAAACCGGATCCGCGCGACGTGTTCGCCCTCCACGCTCTCCTGCAACTCCAACGGCCAGGCGAAGCGCTCGCTGATGCGCCGGGCGATCGCGAGGTCGAAGCCGTGGCGGTTCACCCTGCCCGGCGAGGCGTCGACGCGGTTGACCACGGCGATCGCGTCCGGGTCCACCGTGATCACAATGCGGCCCTGCTCCACCTGCTGGCAGGCGTTGCGGATCAGCTGCCAGCACAGCACCGAGAACACCCGCGAGGAGCCCTGCAGCGCGAAGCGCGCCGGCTCCTCCAGCACCAGTTCCACCGGATGCCCTTCCAGCATGCTGCGCATGCCGGCGATCTCCTGCCGCAGCACGTCGTTCACCACGAACTCGTCCTGCGCGTCGGCGGGGCCGCTCTTGCGCGCCAGGATCAGCAGCGCCTCCACCAGCGCCTCCATCTCATGGGTGGCGCGGCGAATGCGCTGCACCGAGCGCATGCCGAACTCGCTCATGGCCTCCTCGTCGGCCAGCATCTCGACCGACATCTTGATCACCGTGAGCGGGCTGCGCAGCTCGTGGCTGGCCTCGCGGGTGAAGTCGCGCTCGCGCCGGTTGTAGTCGAGGACGCGGCGGGCCAGGCCGCGCAGGCTGCCGGTCAGGGTGGCGATGTCCGCGTCGGTGTGCTGCGAGGGCGAGGCGGCCGGCAGCTGTTCCGGGTCCGGCCGCCGCTCGTCCCAGTGGTGGACGATGCGCGCCAGCTCGCTGACCTGGCGCCACTCGCGCCGGGCCGCCAGCCAGGCCAGCGCGCTGATGGCCGCGATCAGCGCCAGCATCGCCGGCAACGGCGCCGCGTCGAACGCAGCCGCCAGCACGCAGACCGCCACGCCGGCCAATTGCAGCACGAAGATCCACGCCAGCCGCCGCTGGAACGCGCCCTTGCTGGAAGCCGCCTCCGGCGGTTGGCTTGCCGTGGTCGCCATCGTCCCCTGCCCGGCTCGGCCCGCGCTAGGCGGTCTGCGAGACGTTGGGCACCTCCGCGTCGAGATCCGCCAGGCGGTAGCCGGCCGAGTGGATGGTATGCAGCAGCGGATGCTCGAACGGTTTGTCGATCACCCGGCGCAGGTTGTACAGGTGCGAGCGCAGCGTGTCCGAATCGGGCAGCGCGTCGCCCCAGATCTCGCGCTCGATGTCGCGGCGGCTCACCACGCGCGGGGATTCGCGCATCAGGATCGCCAGCAGCTTCAGGCCGATCGGCGACACGGTGAGCTCCCTGCCGCTGCGGGTGAGGCGCAGGGTGGCGGTGTCCAGCGTCATGTCGCCCACGGTGAGCACCTCGGCCGACACCTGGCGGCGGTCGCGGCGGATCAGCGCGCGCAGGCGCGCCTCCAGCTCGCGCACCTCGAAGGGCTTGACCAGGTAGTCGTCGGCGCCAGCCTCGAGGCCTTCGAGCTTGTCTTCCAGCGTGTCGCGCGCGGTCAGCATCAGCACCGGCGTGGCCTTCTTGCCCTCGCGGCGCAGCTTGCGGCAGAGCTCCAGGCCGTCGAGGCCGGGCAGCATCAGGTCGAGCACGATCACGTCGTAGCTGTTGGAGACGGCCAGGTGCAGGCCGCTGACGCCGTCCGCCGCGTAGTCCACCGAGTAGCCGCGGCGCTCCAGGAATTCGCCCACCATCTCCGCGATCTGGGCGTTGTCCTCGATCAGCAACACCAGGCCCGATTGCTCGTCACGTGTGCTCATTGTCCGCCTCCGTGGTCGATGCTCTTCACATATGTGAAGAGCCTAGCGACGGGCGGGGTGAGCAGGGCGTGAAACCGCCTGAACGGCGGTTCATCGGTTCAGCGAAGCAGGGGCTGGAGCGACGGCCAGACGTTGTCCAGCACGCCCGGCTCGCCGGCGGCGGTGGGGTGCAGGCCGTCGTCCTGCATGCGCGAGGGGTCCAGCGCCACGCCGTCGAGCAGGAACGGCACCAGCGCCGTGCGCTTCTGCTGCGACAGCTCGCGGTAGACCGCGCGCAGGCCGTCGCGGTACTGCGGGCCGTAGTTCACCGGCAGCTCGATGCCCAGCAGCAGCACCCTGGCGCCGGACTTCTGCGCCAGGTCGATCATCGTGGCGAGGTTCTCGCGCAGCGCCGGCAGCGGCAGGCCGCGCAGGCCGTCGTTGGCGCCCAGCTCCAGCACCAGCACGGCCGGCTTGTACTTCTCCAGCAGCGCCGGCAGGCGGTTGCGCCCGCTCAGCGAGGTCTCGCCGCTGATGCTGGCATTGATCACGCGCCACGTCGGCTCCATGCTGCTCAGGCGTGCCTCGAGCAGATGCACCCAGCCCTGCTCGGTGGCGATGTTGTGCGCGGCCGAGAGCGAGTCGCCGAGCACCAGCATCGTCTTCGTCGGCGCCGCCTGGGCCACGCCCGCCGCGCACAGCAACACCAGCCATACAAGGAACCGCCGCATGAACGCACCATCCCATCTGAACGCCGAGCCGATCCTCGACGCCCGCGATGTTAGCAAGTCGGTGCGCGGCCCCGAGGGCCAGCTCGACATCCTGCGCGGCGTGAGCCTGGCGGTGCGCGAGGGCGAGAGCTTCGCCATCGTCGGCGCCTCGGGCTCGGGCAAGACCACCCTGCTCGGCCTGCTCGCCGGCCTGGACACGCCCAGCGCCGGCAGCGTGAGGCTGGACGGCCACGCGCTGGAGGCGCTGGACGAGGAAGCCCGCGCCGACGTGCGGCGGCGGCTGGTGGGCTTCGTGTTCCAGTCCTTCCACCTGCTGCCGGCATTGCGCGCGGAGGAGAACGTGATGCTGCCGCTGGAGCTGGAAGGCCGCAGCGACGCCCGCGAGCGCGCCCGCGCCGCACTCGACGCGGTGGGCCTCACGCCGCGCCGGCGCCATTACCCGGCACAGCTCTCCGGCGGCGAGCAGCAGCGCGTGGCGATCGCCCGCGCCTTCGTGCACGGCCCGCGGCTGCTGTTCGCCGACGAGCCCACCGGCAACCTCGACCAGCGCACCGGCCAGCACGTGGCGGACCTCCTGTTCGCGCTCAACCGCGACCGCCAGACCACGCTGGTGCTGGTCACCCACGATCCCAAACTCGCCGCGCGCTGCACCCGGCAGGTGGAACTGCAACAGGGCAGCGTGCTGCGCACCGGCGCCGAGCGGGCGGTGTCGGCATGAGGCTGCTGCGTCTCTCCCTGCGCACGCTGCGCCGCGAATGGCACCTGCCGGAGCTGCGCACCCTGGGCGCGTCGCTGGTGCTGGCGGTGGTGGCGCTTGGCGTGGTGGCCACGCTGGCCACGCGGATCGAGCGCGGCATGCTGGCCAGCGCGGCGGAGCTGATCGGCGGCGACGCCGGCCTCTCCGCGCCGCAGCGCCTGCCGGATCATTACGCCGAGGCGGCGCGCCGGCACGACCTCGCGATCAGCCGCAGCGCCGTGTTCCCCAGCGTCGCCTTCGCCCACGGCCAGAGCCAGCTGCTGGACGTGCAGGCCAGCGACGGTGCCTACCCGCTGCGCGGCACGCTGCAACTGCGCGACGCCCGCGGCGACCGTGCCGGCCGCGCGCCGGCGGCGGGCCAGGTCTACCTCGACCACCGCGCACTGGTGGCGCTCGGCCTCAAGCTGGGCGAGCGCGTGCAGCTCGGCGGGCGCGATCTCGTGATTGCTTCCGAACTGCTGCGCCAGCCCGACGGCGGCGAACTGTTCGCGCTGGCGCCGCGCGCCATGATGAGCATTGCCGACGCCGAGCAGGCCGGCCTGCTCAGCGTGGGCAGCCGCGCCCGGCACCAGCTGCTGGTGGCCGGCGACGCCGGCGACGTGCGCCGCTGGCGCGAGGAGGCGGCCGCCGCGCCGCTGCCGCAGGGCGCGCAGCCGATCAGCCCGGAGCAGGCGCAGGAGCGCATGCGCAGTTCCTTCGACCGCGCCAGCGCCTTCCTGCGCCTGACTGCCCTGCTCTCCGCCCTGCTCGCCGGCGTCGCCATCGCCCTCGCCGCCCAGCGCTACGCCCGCCGCAAGACCAACGAGGTGGCGCTGCTGCGCGCCCTGGGCACGCCGCGGCGGCAGGTGCTGGGGCTGCTGCTCGGCACCCTGGTCGCGCTGGCGCTGCCCGCGGTGGCGCTCGGCGCGGGCCTCGCCCTGCTGTTGGCGCAGGGCGCGTGGCTGCTCGCCAGCCAGCTCTTCAGCAGCATCCCCACGCCGATGCCGCTGCTGCCGGTGGGCGCGGCGGCGGCGATGGGCACCGCGGTGCTGCTCGGCTTCGCGCTGCCGCCGCTGGCGCGCCTCGGCGAGGTGCCGCCGGTGGCGGTGTTCCGCGCCAGCATGGCGCGCCGCGTGCGCCGCTTCGACGCGCTCTACCTGCTGCCGGCGACGGTGGCGCTGGCGCTGATCTGGAGCCAGAGCGGCTCGCTGCAGCTGGCCGGCATCCTCGCCGTGAGCCTAGCCGGCGTGGCCGCGCTGGCCGCCCTGCTGGCGGCCGCGTTGCTGTGGCTGGCCCGGCGCGTGGCGCCTGGCGCGCACCCCGCGCTGCGGCTGGGCCTGGCGGCGCTGGCGCGGCGGCGCGGCATGAGCCTGCTACAGGCCACCGCGCTCAGCCTGGGGCTGGTGGCCCTGCTGCTGCTCGCCATCGTGGCACCCGCGCTGCTGGACGGCTGGCGCCGCGAGCTGCCGGCCGACACGCCGAACTGGTTCGTGCTCAACCTGCAGGACGACCAGCGCGTCGACTTCAGCCGCGCCGTCGCCGGCCTCGGCGCGCGCGAGCTCAACATGCTGCCGCTGGCGGTGGGCAAGCTCACCGCGATCAACGGCCGCCCCATCGACGCGTTGCAGTTCCAGGACGAGCGCGCCAAGGACTGGGCCGACCGCCAGCTGCGCATCTCCTGGGCCGGCGCGCTGCCGCCCAGCAACAAGGTGGTGGCCGGCCGCTGGGCGGGCGAGCGCCCGGCCGAGGCCGAGGTGTCGGTGGACACCATGTGGCGCGACATGTTCGCGCTGAAGCTCGGCGACACCCTGCACTTCGACATCGGCGAGGGCGGCCTGGACGCCAGGGTGGGCAGCGTGCGCCAGGTGGACTGGCGCTCCTTCCGCGTCAATTTCTTCCTGCTGCTGGACCCGGCCCACGCCGCGCAGCTGCCGCACACCTGGATCGCCAGCTTCTACCTGCCGCGCGGCCACGCCGACGCGCTGGCGCGGCTGGCCCGCGATTACGCCAACCTCAGCCTGATCGACGTGGACGCGCTGCTCGACCAGATCCGCGCCATCGTGGACCGCGTGGGCAACGCGGTGCGCTGGGTGCTGGGCTTCAGCCTGCTGGCCGGCGCGCTGGTGCTGGCGGCGGCGCTGGCGGCGAGCGCGGCGGAGCGGCGGCATGAGGCCGCATTGCTGCGCACGCTGGGTGCGCGCCGCGGCCAGCTGCGCCTGGCGGCGGCCTGCGAGTTCGCCCTGCTCGGCCTGGTGGCCGGCCTCACCGCCGCGCTGGGCGCGGGCGGTGCCGGCTGGTGGCTGGCGCGCACGGTGTTCCGCATCGAGGGTTTCGTGCCGCCGGTGCTGCCGCTGCTGGGCGCCGCGCTGGCGGCGGCCGTGGTGGTGATGCTGCTCGGCCTCGCCGGCACACGGCGGGTCGTGCGCACGCCGCCGATGCAGCTGTTGCGCGCCAGCTGACGCGCCGTCAGCATCGCGCATCGCGCATCGCCACCGCGCCGGGACCGATCGTGTACACGCTCTACTACGCGCCGGGCGCCGCCAGCATGGCGGTGCACCTGGCCCTGCTCGAACTCGGCGTGCCGTACCGGCTGGAACGCCTCGACCTCAAGGCCGGCGCGCAGCACGCGCCGGCCTACCGCGCGCTCAACCCACATGGCACCGTGCCGACCCTGCTGGTCGAGGGACACCCGCGTAGCGAAACCATCGCGCTGCTGATCCTGCTGGCCGAGCGGCACCCGCAGTCGGCGCTGGCTCCCGCACCCGGCACGGACGCGCGCGCGGCGTGGCTGCAATGGCTCGTCCACCTCGGCAATGCACCGATGCCGCTGTTCCGCCTGCTCGCCTACCCCGCCGACCTCGGCGCCGAGCGGCACGCGCCCGAAACCCGCGCGGCCCTGGAGCGCCGCCTCGAAGCCTGCTGGGACTTCATCGACGCCCACGTGACCAAGGCCGGCCCCTACCTGCTGGGCGCGGCCTGCACCAGCGCCGACCTGCTGCTCGCCATGCTGATGCGCTGGTCGCGCCACGCGCCGCGCCCGGCCACCGCATGGCCCGCGCTGGCGCGGCTGGCCGACCTCGTGCGTACGCGGCCGAGCTGGCGGCGCGTGCACGAACTCGAAGGGCTGGCCGCATGGTGAGCGCGGCGCCCACCCTGCCGCGGCGCGCGCTGGCCTGGCTGCGGGCCGAGTGGATGCTGGGCGCCTTCGGCCTGCTGGCCGTGGTGCTCGCCGTGGCCGACCCGCAGCCGCTTGCGGCCTACCGCCGCTGGCTGCAACGGCCCACGCTGGCCGGCCTGCTCGGCCTGATGATCGCCATCGAGGGCATCCGCGACAGCGGCCTGGTGCAGCACCTGGCCGGCGCGCTGGCGGCGCGGGTGCACGGGCTGCGCGCGCTGGGCCTGCTGCTGGTGACGGTGGCCGCACTGCTGTCGATGGCGCTCACCAACGACGTCAGCCTGTTCCTGGTGGTGCCGCTGACGGTGGCGATCGGCGGCGTCTCCAACCTGCCGGTGGCGCGCATGGTGGTGCTGGAGGCGCTGGCGGTGAACGCGGGCTCCACGCTGAGCCCGATCGGCAACCCGCAGAACCTGCTGCTGTGGCAGTACGGCCACCTCTCCTTCGCCGGCTTCGCGGCGGCGATGCTGCCGGTGTTCGCGGTGATGTTCGCGCTGGTGGCCGCGCTGGCCTGGGCCTGGCTGCCGCGCGAACGGGTGACCATCGAGGCTGCCGCGGTGGACGGCCACCCGGTGTCGGCCGCGCAGGCCACGCTCTCCGTCGCCGCGCTGCTCAGCATGGTGCTGATGATGGAGCACGGCCTGGCGCTGTACGGCGCGCTGATGCTGCTGGTGCCGTTCGCGCTGCTGGAGCGGCGCACGCTGGCGCGGCTGGACTGGGCGCTGCTCGCCACCTTCGCCGCGATCTTCCTGAGCCTGGGCCACTTCGCGGCGCTGCCGTGGGTGGGCCGCGCACTGGACGGGCTCGGCCTCGACCGCCCGCTGCCGCTCTACCTCACCGGCATCGCCGCCTCGCAGCTGATCAGCAACGTGCCGGCCACCGTGCTGCTGCTCGACCGCGCGAACGATCCGCTGCTGCTCGCCGCGGCGGTGAACGTGGGCGGCTTCGGCGTCGCCACCGGCTCGCTCGCCAACCTGATCGCCCTGCGCCTGGCCCGCCAGCCGCGCAGCCTGCGGCTGATGCACCGGGTGTCGATCCCGTTCCTGCTGGTGTGCGCGCCGCTGGTGTACGCGGTGGTGCATTGGCTGTGAGGCCGGGACGCCGGGAAGTCGGGAAGTCGGGAAGTCGGGAAGTCGGGAAGTCGGGAATCGGGAATCGGGAATCGGGAATCGGGAATCGGGAATCGGGAATCGGGAAGAGCGCAAACGCCACAGTACCAACGCAAGTGTTTTTTGTTTTTGCCATTCCCTATTCACGACTCCCTGTTCCCTGCGTCAGTCCACTGGCACGCTCACCCGCCCCTTCACGCCCTGGTGGCTGACGTCGCCGCTCCCTTTCGCACCCAGGCTGAAATCACCGCCGACGTCGGCCACGTCGAGGTCGCCCGAGCCCAGCGTGTCGGCGTGCACGCTGCCGCCGACCTGGCGCAGGGTGACGTCGCCCGAGCCGATGCTGCCCACGCGCACGTCGCCGCGCACGTGGCTGGCCTTGAGGTCGCCCGAGCCGACCGCGCCCACTTCCAGGCTGCCGAGGTCGTCGGCCACCACGTCGCCCGAGCCCACGCTGATGGCGAAGCGGCCCGCGATGCCTCGCACGTGCAGGTCGCCCGAGCCCACGTGGCTGTCCAGCTCGCGCACGCCGGCGACCTCGGCATCGCCCGAGCCCACGCCCAGGGTCACCGGCAGCCCGGCCGGCACCGTCACGTCCACTTCCAGGCGCGTCTCGCCGCCGCCGAAGAAGCTGAAGCCGCCGCGGTCGGTGCCGATCCCCAGCACCACGCGGTCGCCCTCGCGCCGCTGGGTCACGGTGAGCTGGTCGAGCAGGCGCTGCTCGGAGGCGCAGGCGCGGCCGCGCGCCTCGAGGCCTTTGGCGCCGGGCTCGCCGCGCAGGTGCAGGTCGTAGGCACCGAGCTCGACCTCGATCGCGCGCACGCCGGCGAGGTCCAGCGAGAGGTTGCGCGGGGCTTCGTACTTGCACGGCGCCTCGGCCAGCGCGGCCAGCGGAACGAACAACAGCAGGGAAAGGGCAATGCGGCGCATAAAGGCTCCTCGTGGCGGAAAACGGATCGCCCATCGGATGCCCGCGGGCGCCGGAAGGTTTGCATGGGCCGTTCATGTCCCGCGTCAACCGGGCCGCGCCAGCATGCGTTCCCGACTACACCTCACGCCGGAGTCCTTCCCCATGCAACGCAAGACCCTGCTCGCCTCGACCCTGGCCCTGCTGCTCGCCGGCGGCGGCGCCCTCGCTTTCGCCCAGGACAACACGCCGCCCCCGCCGGCAGCCGCGCCGGGCGCCCCCGCCCAGACCGACCACGGCGGCCGCTGGCACGGCCAGCGCGACCACGCGGACGGCCACCGCCTGCGCGCCTTCGGCCTGCACGGCCGGGAAGGCGGCGTGATCGCCGACCTGCACGCGCTGGAGCGCCTGTACATCACCTCCGGCCGCGCCAAGGAACTGCCCGCGCTCTACAACGAGGTGCTGGCCAAGTCGCACAACCCGCGCGTGCGCGAATACGTCTACCACCGCCTGGCCCGCGCGCAGGCGCAGCCGGCCAACGTGGACCAGGCCATCGCCACGCTGCGCAAGAGCCTCAACGAGAACCTCGCCAACGAGGCCAAGCGCCGCGCCGAGTTCGAGAAGCTGCGCACCGCCTGGGAGCAGCGCCACGCACAGCCGGACGCCGCGCAGCCCAGCGCGAAGTAAAGCGGGAACGATGCGCCCGCGGCGGCCGGACGACCGCCCCCGCGGCAGGTTTCGCACGATGCCCTCGTCCCGGCTGGGGCGCCGCCGAGGCGATGCCCGCGCCGCGATGCGGCCCGGGAACGGCCAACGCGCCCCGGCGTGTTCTTTCTCGCCATGCCGTCGAAGCCCGGCGGCCGCCTCGCCAGAGGCCGGGCCGCCTGGCCGCCGCCGGCATGGCGAACGTTTATCGTTTATGCGGAATACGATGGCGCCGTAACGTGCGGAGCTTTCAGCTTTCGGCCGCCTTCGCGCGCTGCCACAGGGCTTCCTGCGCGGGCAGCTCCAGGTCTTCCAGGCGGTCGCCGTCCACCGCGGCCAGCGCCTCCATGCGGCGGAAGCGGCGCTCGAACTTGGCGTTGGCATGGCGCAGCGCGCGCGAGAAGTCGATGCCGCCCTGGCGCGCCAGGTTCACCGCCACGAACAGCACGTCGCCCAGTTCGTCCTCCAGCCGCGCCGGCTCCGCGCCGTCGGCGAATTCCGCGCGCAGTTCTTCCAGTTCCTCGGCCAGCTTGTCGAGCACGGGCGTGGGCTCGCCCCAGTCGAAGCCGACCTTGGCCGCGCGCTGTTGCAGCTTGAGCGCGCGCTTCCACTCCGGCTGGCCGTGGGAGACGCCGGCCAGCGCGCTATCGTCCGGCCGCTCGCCCTTGGCGGCGCGCTCGCCCGCCTTGATCGCCTCCCACCCCTGCTTCTGCTCGGCCACGTCGGCATAAGTTTCGTCGCCGAACACGTGCGGATGACGGCGCACCATCTTGTCGCTGATCGCCTGTACCACGTCGGCGAAGCCGAACAGGCCCGCCTCGCTCGCCATCTGCGCATGGAACACCACCTGCAGCAGCAGGTCGCCCAGCTCGTCGCGCAGATCGTGCCAGTCCTTGCGGTCGATGGCGTCCACCACCTCGTAGGCTTCCTCGATGGTGTACGGCGCGATGGTGTCGAAGTTCTGCTGCACGTCCCACGGGCAGCCGCGCTCGGGGTCGCGCAGGCGGGCCATGATGGCGAGGAGGTCGTCGAGGCTGTAGCGGGTGGTTTCACTCATCGTGGCGGTTCCGTTGATAGGCATGTTGGCGCCGAAGCCCGGAGGCCGGGCGCCTTCTCGCTCATGCCCGCGCCGGGCCAGAGCCATCGGGCAGGCAGCCAGCACAGGTCTCGTCGCCCCGGCGCAGGCCGGGGCCCGGCAGGGGGCGTCGCCACAGGGAGCCTCGACGCCGCTGGATGCCGGCCTGCGCCGGCATGACGGCGCCCGGCGCCCGGCTAGCCCACCACCGCCTCGCGCAGCCGCGCCGCCCAGTCGATGCCGGCGTCGCCCACGGCGAGGAATTCCGGGTTGATCAGCGAATCGCGCGTGTTGTAGCGCAGCGGCGCACCGTCGAGGTCGAGCACGGCGCCGCCGGCCTCCTCCAGCACGCATTGCGCCGCGCCGGTGTCCCATTCGCTGGTGGCGCCCAGGCGCAGGTAGACGTCCGCCTCGCCGCGCGCGATCAGGCAGAACTTGAGCGAGGAGCCGAGCGGCTGCTTGGCGTAGTCCTGGCCGATCAGCTGCGCCAGCAGCGCGTGGTCGCCGCCGCCGTGCGAGCGGCTGCCGGCCACCTTCGGCGGCTGTGCCAGCGCGCGGGTGGTGATGCGCTGCCAGGGCGCATCCGGCGAGGCCTGCAGCCAGGCGCCCTCACCCGCCGCCGCCGCGTACAGTTCGCCGGTGACCGGCGCCAGCACCACGCCGAGCACGGGGCGATGGTCTTCGATGATGGCGATGTTGACGGTGAACTCGCCGTTGCGCTTGACGAATTCGCGCGTGCCGTCGAGCGGATCGACCAGCCAGTAGCGCCGCCACACGCAGCGCTCGCTCCAGGCCGCCGCGCGCGCTTCCTCGGAGAGCACCGGCAGCGCGGGGTCGATCCGCGCCAGCCCGGCCACGATCACCCGCTGCGCCTGCAGGTCGGCCGCGGTGACCGGCGAGTGGTCGGCCTTCTGCTCGACCTGGAAGTCGCCGCGGTAGACGGTCAGGATCGCCTCGCCCGCCGCGCGCGCGAGGACGCCGACCTCGTACAGCAGGGCGGACGGCGCGGCGCCGCTCATGGCCGGAAGCGCCCAGCCAGGTATTCGCGCGCCATGAACAGCGCGGCGATGGAGCGGCCCTCGGTGACGTCGTCGCGGCCGATCAGCGTGTGCAGCTCGGAGAGCTTCCACGGCACCACGTCGAGTTCTTCCGGCTCGTCGCCCTGCAGGCGCTCGGGGTAGAGGTCCTGCGCCAGCACGATGTGCGCCATGTGCGTCATGTAGGAAGGCGACAGCGAGAGGTTGTGCAGGATCTTGAGCTTGCGCGCGCCGTAGCCGATCTCCTCCTTCAGCTCGCGGTCCGCGCCCTGCTCCACCGTCTCGTCCCGGTCCAGCCGGCCCTTGGGCAGGCCAAGCTCGTAGCGGCCCACGCCCGCGCCGTACTCGCGCACCAGCAGCACGGTGTCCGCGTCGCGCATCGGCACGATGATCACGGCGCCCAGGCCGCTGGCCTTCAGGCGCTCGTAGGTGCGGCGTTCGCCATTGGAGAATTCGAGGTCGAGCTGCTCGACGTGCAGGAAGTGGCTGTCGCGCACTTCGCGCAGAGCGTGGACGGTGGGAGGTTTGCGCATCGGCCCATTCTAGCGCGCGAGCGCGGCTTGCAGCCTCGGCAGCGCCAGCGCGTGGATGGCCGGCGTGCCGGCCAGCACGCTGCGCGTGTCGAGGCCGAGCGCGCCGCCATCGAGGTCGGTGAACACGCCGCCGGCCTCGCGCACGATCACCGCCAGCGCGGCGATGTCGAGGATGTTCACGTCCGACTCGATCACCAGGTCCAGCCCGCCGCGCGCCAAGAGGTGGTAGTGGCAGAAGTCGCCGTAGCCGCGGATGCGGTTGCTGTCGCGGATCAACGCGCCGAGTTCGTCCCAGCGCGCGTCGGCGGTGAGCGTCTTGACGTTGCCGGTGGAGATCGAGGCCTGATCCAGCGCGGCGGTGTCCGCCACCCGCACGCGCTCGCCGTCCAGCCAGGCGCCGCCGCCGCGCACGGCCCACATGGTCTCGCCGTACACCGGCGCGCTGGACACGCCGAGCACCAGCTCGCCGCGCGCCAGCAGCGCGATCTGGGTGGAGAAGAACGGCGTGCGCCGCACGAAGCTCTTGGTGCCGTCGAGCGGATCGACCAGCCACAAGAGCTCGTGCTCGCCGCCGTCCAGGCCGAACTCCTCGCCGTAGACGCCCGCCTCGGGGAGGCCGGCGGCCAGCACCTGGCGGATCGCCTGCTCGGCCTCGCGGTCGGCTACGGTGACGGGCGTGGCGTCCTGCTTGATCTCCACCGCCGCGCCGTGCCGCCAGTAGTGGCGGATGATCTCGGCGGCGGCCGCCGCCGCCTCGCGCGCGGTGCGCAGGGCCTGTTGCAGGGTTGCCTCGTTCATGGCTCTCGCTTGTCTGCTCTGTGTCGGTGCCGGCTCCCGATCCCAAGGCCCGCGCCGGGGAGCCGCTTGCGCCGGGCCGAAGAACCGGGGAGTGTACGTCCCCGACGGCGCCCGGCGATAACGCGGGCCTGCGGCGAAGGGTCCCGGCCTGGAACAGCCCGGAATCCGTCCAGCCTCGCCACCTGCGCCCTCTTCTGCGTGCAGGGGAGGGGCGGCGCTTGGCATGACGCGCGCTACGGCGCCTGCGGCAACGCCTGGCCACCCATCAGGCCGCCGTGGCGAGTAAGGTTCACCCGGCCCTGCGCATCGGGCGTGCCCAGCGTGGCGAGCCAGCGGCGCAGCGCCGGCGCCTCGCCGCGCGGCGCCAGTTGCGCCTCGAGCCGCCAGCCGAGCGGGCTGGCCCGCCAGCGGCCGCGTGCCGCGAGCGGGCCGTGGCCGTCGTCGCCGAACGCGCCCTGCAGCACGCCCTGCTCGGCGCTCAGCCGCGCGGCCAGCTGGCCCAGCGGCACCTGGCCGCGCGCGGTCAGCAGCTCGGCATCGCGCCACTGCACCTCGCCCTGCCCCTGCAACGGCCACACGCCCTGCAGTTGGAGACGGTCGAACGACAGCTGCAACGCGCCGCGCGGCGCCCCCCCCAGGGCGGGCAGCGACGGCGCGAACGCGGCGAGGTCCACGCGCAGGTGCACGTCCTCCCAGGTGAACTGCGTGGGCGCGTCGCGCTGCAGGCGGCCGCGGAAATCCAGCTGCGGCCCTTCCAGCTGCAACGCCAGCGCGAGGCGCCCGAGCAGGGCCTGCCGCGACAGCTGCCAGTGCAGCGCGCCCAGCACGCGGCCGTCGGCGCTGCGCACTTCGTCCGCCTGGCCGTCCCACAGGCTGCCGTGCACTTCCCCGAGCGCGAGGCCGTGCAGGCGCGGCGCGATCCACGGCATCGCCCAGCGCGCCGGCAGGCAGCACAGCAGCGCGGCCGCCGCCAGCAGCAGCACGCCGGCGGTGATCAGCACCCTACGCCCAGGTCTCACGCTCGCTCGTCTCCTGCGGGCCGCGGGAAAACTTGAGCGGCCGCGCTCACTGCACCGATCATAGCCGGATGACCGATTCCAGACCCAGCAACGCGGCGCTCGCCGCGCGCGACCTGCGCCACCTCTGGCACCCCTGCACGCAGATGCACGACCACGTCCACGGCGGCGTGCCGATGATCCCCATCGTGCGGGGCGAGGGCCCATGGCTGATCGACGCCGACGGCAAGCGCTACCTCGACGGCATCAGCTCGTGGTGGACCAACCTGTTCGGCCACGCCCACCCGCGCCTGGCCACGGCGCTGGCCGAGCAGGCCGCGCAACTCGAACACGTGATCTTCGCCGGCTTCACCCACCAGCCGGCGATCGAGCTGGCCGAGGAACTGGTGCGGGTGACGCCGCCGGGGCTCGAGCGCGTGTTCCTCGCCGACAACGGCTCGGCGGCGATCGAGGTGGCGCTCAAGATGAGCTTCCACTACTGGCTCAACCAGGGCCGCGGTGCCAAGACCCGCTTCATCGCGCTCACCGGCAGCTACCACGGCGAGACGCTGGGCGCGCTGTCGGTGAGCGACGTGGCGCTGTACCGCAAGACCTACGCGCCGCTGCTGCTGACGCCGATCCTGGCGCCCTCGCCCGATGCCTACCAGGGCGAGCCGGGCGAATCGCCGGCCGAGGTCGCGGCGCGACAGCTCGTCGAACTGCGCGCGCTGCTGGAACGCCACGCCCACGAGACCTGCGCGGTGATCGTGGAGCCGCTGGTGCAATGCGCCGGCGGCATGCGCATGTACCACCCGGACTACCTCGCCGGCCTGCGCCGGCTGTGCGACGAGTTCGGCGTGCACTTCATCGCCGACGAGATCGCGGTGGGCTTCGGCCGCACCGGCACGCTGTTCGCCTGCGAGCAGGCCGGCGTGGCGCCGGACTTCCTGTGCCTGTCCAAGGGCCTCACCGGCGGCTTCCTGCCACTCTCGGCCGTGCTCACCACCGCGCCGGTGTACGAGGCCTTCTACGCCGAATACGGCGCCGGCAAGGCCTTCCTGCATTCGCACAGCTACACCGGCAACCCGCTGGCCTGCCGGGTGGCGCTGGAGACGCTGGCGATCTTCCGCGACGAGCCGGTGCTGGAACGCAACCGCCGCCGCGCCGCGCACCTCGCCGCGCGGCTGGCGCCGCTCGCCGATCACCCGCACGTGGCCGACGTGCGCCAGAGCGGCCTGATCGCGGCGGTGGAACTGGTGGCCGACAAGGCCAGCCGCCGCCCCTTTCCGGCGGCGGAGCGGCGCGGCCTGCGCGTGTACCGGCACGGCCTCGAACACGGCGCGCTGCTGCGCCCGCTGGGCGACGTGGTGTACTTCATGCCGCCCTACGTGATGGACGAGGCCGATCTCGACCGGCTGGTGGACGTGGCCCTCGCCGGCATCGAACGTGCGCTAGCCCTGTAAGGAGCGCGCCTTGCGCGCGACCGCGGCCCGGCAACGTCGCCGCCACGCAGGCAGGTCGCGCGCAAGGCGCGCTGCACGGACAGGCACGCCGGGGACGCCTTGGCACCGGGCATCCGCCCGGAGCGGATCACTGGATGGAAGCGTCCAGCTTGCGCAGCGCATCCGACACGTTGGTGGCACCGGTGCGGCGGATGTCCTCCGCGCTGTAGCTGCGGCCGGGCACCGACAGGCACTGGTCCGGCTTGGCCGGCAGCAGGCTGCCGGTGGAGCGCAGGCAGTTGCGGTCGCCGGGCTTGGCGCCGCGATGCTTGGCGGCGGACGGTGGCGCCGAGGCCTTGCTGGCGGGTACCGGCGCAGGCGGCGGGGCCTCCTGCGCAAAAACCGGCGCGGCCACGGCGAACGCACCGAGCGCGAGCAGGGAGGCGATGGAGAGTCGGGTCATGGCGATGCACCTCGCGGCACCCGGTGGGGACAGGCCCATGCTGCGCCGGACCGGCGCACGGGGCAAGCCGCCCGGCCCGCGCGGCGTACCGGCATTCATCCTCGCTTCGCTTGCCGCGCCGCGCCACATCTCACCCTACCCCACCTCGCGTCACGCGCCGCGCCGGCATCCAGCGCTCGGCTATGCTTGCGGTTTCGCTCCTGTCCTGCCCGCCATGCGCACCATCCGCCTCCACGTCGACCTGCCGCTCGCCCCCGGCGCCGAACTGCCGCTGCCGCCCCAGGCCGGCGAGCACGTGGCGCGCGTGCTGCGGCTGGCCGCCGGCGACCCGGTGACGCTGTTCAACGGCGACGGCCACGACTATCCGGCGACACTGCACAGCGTCGGCAAGCGCGAGGTGATGGTGGCGGTCGAGGGCAGGCAGGCGGTGGACAACGAGTCACCGCTGCCGCTCACCCTCGCCCAGGGCGTGGCCCGCGGCGAGAAGATGGACCTGATCGTGCAGAAGGCCACCGAGCTCGGCGTGGCCCGCATCGCGCCCCTGTTCACCGAGCGCTCGGAAGTGAAGCTGGACGCCGGGCGCACCGAGAAACGCCTGGCGCACTGGCGCGCGGTGGCCGCCAGCGCCTGCGAGCAGAGCGGCCGCGCGCGCCTGCCGCAGATCGACGCGCCGCAGCCGCTGGCGGCCTGGCTGGCGGGCCTCGCCGACGACGGCGCGCACCGGCTGACGCTGCTGCCCGAGGGCGACGGCTCCGCCCGCGCGCTACGGCCGGGCGCCGCCGGCGCGCTACTGGTGGTGGGGCCGGAAGGCGGCCTGGGCGAGCGCGACGTGGCCGCCTTGCGGGAAACCGGCTTCCAGGGGCTGCGCCTGGGGCCGCGCATCCTGCGCACCGAAACCGCCGGCCTGGCCGCGCTGGCCGCCCTGCAAGCCCTGCACGGCGATCTCTGATCCGAGGCATCCCCGTCGGGATGGGGCACTGCGCCCGGAACCTGTTTGTCGCGCTCTCGATGCGAGGCGCGCCGCCTCGCGGTAAGGAGCGCGCCTTGCGCGCGACCGTCTCTTGCATGGAGGCGGAATCGGGGCGCCTGCGTCGTAGCGGTCGCGCGCAAGGCGCTACACGACCCTCATGCGTATCGCCGGCAGCGTGCGGGGTCGGCGCTCAGGCGGCCTCGACCTGGAGCAGCCCCAGCAGCTCGCCCTCGATGCCTTCGAGGTCCGGGATCACCGCCACGTCGTCGCGCACCAGCACCTGGGCCTTCACGCCCGGCGGCAGCGGGGCGTCGTCGTGGGTGGGGATGATCAGCTCGGCGTTGAGCGTGGTCAGGCGCGGGAAGCCGCGCGTCACCACGGCGATGAAGGGCAGCGCCGGGTTGCCGCCCAGGGCCTTGAGCACGGCCACGCGCATGGCCAGCTCGGGGTCGCCCTCGTCGGCGCCGGCCAGCTGGGTGAAGGACACCAGCGGCACGCGCCAGCCGCGCCAGGCGATGCGGCCGAGCAGCCACTCGGGCGCGCCCTCCACCGGCTCGGGCGTGGGCAGGGTGATCACCTCGGCCACGGTGGCGTTGGGCAGCAGCAGGCGCAGGCTGCCCACTGGCACCAGCACGCAGCGGATTTCGCGCGGCAGCGGTTGTTCGCTCATCGCTGATTTTCCGTTGAGAGTTCTTCGACCAGGCGCGCCGCCAGTTCCTGCGGCGTGCCGGCGTGATGCGACAGCCGCTCGGCCGCCACCGCGCTGACCATGTCGGCGAAATGTTCCTCGGCCGTCTCCACCCAGACCCGGCCGCCGCGGTCGTGGATGGCCTGGCAGCCGCCCACCGCGTCGGTGGAGCGGCCGGCGAACAGGATCGCCAGCGCGTCGCGCCCGAACACATTGGCCGCCATGGTGAAGCTGGCGTCGATGGACGGCGCCTGCCCGAACGAAGGCGACGTGGACGTCTGGACGTCCAGACTGCCGTCGCGGCGCAGCTGCACCTGGCCGCCCGCGGGCACCACCAGCACCTCGCCCGCGCGCACGCGCAGCCCCGGCGCGGCGCGGCGCACCGGCAGCGCGGAGTACTCGGCCAGCCGCGCCAGCAGCGCGTCCAGCGCGCCGTCCTCCACGTGCTGGGTGTGCAGCACCGTCACCGGCAGGCCGGCGGGCAGGCCGGCGAGGAAGGCGCAGACCGAGGCGGTGCCCTCGCGCCCCGCGCCCAGCACCACCAGCCGGCCGAGCCCGCCGTCCGGCTCGGGCCGGGATGTGTCGCCCGGTTCGTAGGCCTGCGGCGCGATCGCCTCCTCCAGCGCCACCAGTTCGAGGCTGAGGCCGGGATGCACGGGGGAATCGTCCTCGCCGCCGGTGCCCTCGGGCGCCAGGTAGTCGGCCGCGCTGACCTTGTGGATGCCGAAGGCGGCGGCGCCCTCGGCAGCGTCGGTCGGCGCATCGCCCTCTTCGACCAGGCTCCAGCTGTCCGGCGCCTGCGGGGCCGCGGCGGCCTTCGGGGTGGGCGCGGGCCCGGCATGCGGGCCGTCGTCCAGCTCGGCCAGCTCGAGCGTGCTGCCCGCGAAGGCCGGCGCCGCGTCCGGCGCGGGCG
>NZ_LFQR01000122.1 GCF_001182895.1 Frateuria defendens
GGGCAGGACCGCGCCGTGCTGGAAGCCACCGCGCGCGGCCTCGCCCTCACCCTGGCCCGCACGGCCGCGGCTGCGCTGCTGGCGCGGCAGGCCGCCTGGTCCCGGCAGCGCGGCGACCAGCGCCCCGGCGCCGCGCTGCGGCGCTTCCTCGCCCACGGGCTGGACCGGCTGGCCGCGCCCGACGCCGCCGACACGCAGCTGCTGCTCGGCTGAACGGCGACGGCTGGGGTGCACCGGCGCGGTGCCTTAGAATGGGCCGGTCTTTTTCCTGGTATCCGAGCCATGCAGTCCATGCAGCACCTGAGCATCGTCACCACCGGCGGTACCATCGACAAGATCTATTTCGATGACAAGTCGGACTACAAGATCGGCGCGCCGCAGATCGGCGAGATCCTCAGCCAGTTCGGCGTGGCCTTCCAGTTCGACGTGATCGCGATTCTGCGCAAGGACAGCCTGCACATCGGCCCCGAGGAGCGCGCGCTGATCCGCTCCACCATCGAGGCGCAGCCGCACCGCCACGTGCTGGTCACCCACGGCACCGACACCATGGTGGAGACGGCGCGCGAACTGGCGCAGATCCAGGGCAAGGTGATCGTGCTCACCGGCGCGCTCAACCCGGCGCGTTTCCAGGGCTCGGACGCGGTGTTCAACATCGGCTGCGCAGTGGGCGCGGTGCAGACCCTGCCCGACGGCGTCTACATCGCCATGAACGGCCGTGTGTGGGATCCGGCCAAGGTGCGCAAGAACCGCGCCGCCAACCGCTTCGAGGCGATCTGAGCCACCCGCCAGGACGAACGGGCACGGCCGTCCCCGGCCGTGCCCGTTCTTTTTTGCGCAGGCGGCGGACCGTGCGGCCCGCCGCCCCGGGACTCACCAGTTCGCCTGCAGGCTCACGCCCGAGAACGACGAGTAGCCGTTGAGCATGATGGTGTAGGTGCCCGCCTGCGGCGGGGTGAAGGTGCAGGTCTCGCTGTTGCCGGTCTGGGGCGGCAGTCGTAGCTGCTGGTGGTCGGCGTGGCGCCGAACTTCACGTACAGGTCTTCATCACCCGTGCCGCCCGAGGTGGCGATGGTGAGGCTGCTGGTGCCGGCCGGCACCGTCACCGTGCACTACAGCTTGGTGCCCGCGGAGCCGGACAGCCCGGTCACCGACACGCCGTTCTGCAGGCTGCCCGTGCCGCCGCCGCTGCCGGTGCTGTAGGACGCCTTCACCGTCACGCCGGAATACGCCGAATAGCCGTGCACCTTGATGTAGTAGGTGCCCGCCTGCGGCGTGGCCACCGAGCAGCTCTCGCTGTTGCCGCTCTGGTACGGGCGGCAGTCGTAGCTGCTCAGCGTGGGCGCGCTGCCGAACTTGGTGTACAGGTCGGCATCGCCGGTGCCGCCGGAGATCGACATCACCAGGTTGCTGGCGCCGGCCGGCACCTTGACGAGGAAATCCTTGTCCGCGCCGGAGGCCGCCGCCACGCCGGTCACCGCCACGCCGTTCTGCAGCTCCGTAGCGGTGCCACCGCCGCCACCGCCGCCGCAGGTCACGCCCACGCCGGTGAAGGCGGTGATCACCGCGTTCTTGTCGTAGCCGAGGTCCTGCGCCGCCGACTCCACGCCGCAGGCGCCCGAATTGAAGTCGGTGGTGGTGGTCCAGTAGGTCTTGTTGGCCAGCGCGAACACCTGGAACGCTTTTTTGGTGTCCCAGCCGGTGGTCTTGGCCAGCGTGCAGAAGGCCTTGTTGTACACGCCGCTGGAGTAGTGCACGTCCAGGCCAGAGGTGTAGTTGGCCGCGTTGTCGATCGAGCCGCCGTCCTGGGTCGGGTTGCACATGTAGCGCAGCGCGCCACTGCTCTTGAAGATCTCCTGGCCGACCAGGAAGTCGTTGCTGCTGCGGTCGTAGAACTCGGCGGCCTCGCCGGCGATGTCCGAGTACGCCTCGTTGATGCCGCCGGACTGGCCGGAATACTCAAGGTTGGAGTTCTGCTCGGTGTAGCCGTGGCTGATCTCGTGGCTGGTCACGTCCAGCGACACCAGCGGGTAGAAGGTGCTGGCGCCGTCGCCGAAGTACATCGCGGTACCGTTCCAGAACGCGTTCTCGTACTGGCTCTTGTAGTGCACGTTCATCACCAGCTGGATGTTCAGCGGTGCGGCGCCGGTGTAGGCCACGTACATGTCGTGGGTGACCCCGCCGAAGTGGTGCGCGTCGTTGACCGGCGAGTAGGCGCCGTTGATGGCGTCGGTGTCGCTGTTGGAGCAGGTGAAGCTCACCACCGAGCCGCTGGTGCCCTGGTGCAGGTTGTTGGTCTTCACGTTGGTGTTCTGCAGCGTGCAGGTGCTGCCCGACTGGGTGACCTCCAGCGCCGCGTAGTCGGTGCCGTAGAGGTACTTGCCGGTCTTCTGGTTGCCGCCGGGGCCGGTGGCGGTGGCGTTGGTGAGGCCGTTCCAGCTCTTGACCACCTCGCCGGTGTTGGCGTCCACGATGGCCACCGGGCGGCTCGGCTGGTCGCCGTCCACGAAGTAGGAGGTGCGGTAGACCAGCCGCGGCGAGCTGCCCTCCTGCGGGTAGACGAACAGCTCCGCCGTCTCGCCGCTGATGCGCGCCTTGGCGAGCAGCAGCGTGTGGGCATGGCTCTTCAGCGCGGCGACGGCCTGGCCTGGGGTCAGTTTCGGCGTGACCGAAAGCGGCGCCGCCTGGTTGCCGTCCAGCTGCAACAGGTCGCCGGTGGCGCGCAGCGCGTTGCCCTGGGCGTCCTGCACCACGGCGAGGCTGCGGCCGTACACCGGCACGCCGCGATAGAGCTGCTGCTGGCGCACGACCTGCTGGCCATGGGCCAGCGGCGCCGCGCTGCGCGCGGCCAGCGACATGTCGGACCCCAGGTTGAGCTTGGCGGCGAGGTTGCCGACCGGCACCGCGCCGAGGTTCTGCGCACGCAGGCTCTGTGTGTTCGCCGCGGTCGCCACCGAGGCGGTGGCCATGCCGATCGCGGCGACGAGGGCTTTCAGACGAATACTGCTTGGCATTTTTTGAACTCCTGTTCCTAGCCATTCTTCGGGGCGCACGAAACCACTGCGGCCGCACGGACCCCATCAAATGAAAATGCCGTGCGCGAACACGGCCCCTTATTGGTGCTGCCTAGCGATCCCGTCGGTCCGACCGCCGCCTCGCCCTGCACTCCTTGTCGGAGCGGCGCGTGGACCCGATTGAGCGCGGCAGCACGCCACTTCACAGGCATGCCGCAACGGGAACTCCGTCAACCTCCCCGCCAACGGATCGTTGACGATAGGTGTCGAAATAACTTGCGCGCAAGAGGGAATCTTTCTTAAGTACGTGATCGCCCGCACAGCCTGGACGTGAAATCCTGCCCACGCGCACTCACGACGCGCGATGTGGCCAGAGATTCCAAAATATGAGGGCGCAGCGACGCGCACGGGCAGCAGCAAAACGCGCAGCAAAAAGCCCGGTCCTCGCGGACCGGGCTCGCTGCTTGTGGCGCATACGGGCGGGCGGCGAAGGGCTGCCGGGCACCCCCTCGCGCGCGCTTACTGCACCGTCAGCGTCACGTCGTCCAGCACGAAGGAGGTCTGCAGCGACGAGTCCTCGGTGCCGGTGAACTTGATCACCACGGTCTGGCCGATGTAGCTGGCGAGGCTGTTGGTGTGCACCGTGTAGCCGCTGTTCTTATTGAGGTTGGAATAGGTGGCCAGCGTACCCAGCAGGCTGCCCGAGGTGCTGTACACCTGCACCTTGAGCGTGTCGTAAGCCTGCGAGGTGGTGGTCTCGGCGGTGTCGACGTGCAGGTAGTACTGCAGCGTGGCCGAGCTCTTGCCGCTGGGGATCGCCACCTGCTGCGACAGCGTGTCGGTGTGGCTGCTGCCGTAGCCGTCCAGCCACGCATCCCACGAGCCCGCGTGCGGCGGCTCGGAACTGCTGTTGCTGACCACGCCGCTGGAAGCGCTCCACGGCGAGGCGGAACCGGTCTCGAAGCCGGTATTGCCGAGCAGCTGGCTGCTGCCGCCGCCGCTGCCGCTCACCGACACCGACTGCGTCTTGGTGTTGGTGGCGCCGCCGTTGTCGGTCACCGTGAGCGAGACGCTGTAGGTGCCCCCCGCCGCATAGGTGTGGCTCGGGTTGGTGGCGGTGGAGGTGGCGCCGTCGCCGAAGTTCCACGAGCGCGAGGCGATGGTGCCGTCGCTGTCGGTGGAGCTGTCGGTGAAGTTGGCGGTGAGGCCGCTGGTCACCACGCCGAAGTTCGCCACCGGCGGCGTGTTGCCGCCACCGCCGCCGCCGAGGTCGTTCAGCGCGCTGCCGATGATGATGCTGCCGCGGCCGCTGGCCAGGTCATAGCCCGGGCCGGCCGTCTCGCCGCCGTTGTTGCCGGAGGTCACGTCGTGGAAGTCCGCCGCCGGCAGCTGGTAGATCAGCGGCCCGGCGAAGCCCACGCCGGTGCCCTTGGCGGCGATCACGCGGGCCCAGAAGCCGGAGAACAGCGGCGCCGCCAGGCTGGTGCCGCCGATCTGCTGGCTGGCGCCGTTGACGATCACCTTGGCGCCCGATTCCGGATCGCCGTCGAAGGCCACGTCGGCCACGCCGCGGTGCGAGCCCGACCACAGCGTCTGCCAGCTCGGCTTGGGCTCGAAGGTGCTCTCGCTGCCGCCGGTGGCGCCCTCGTTGTTGGCCAGCTCGTTCCACACCACCTCGCTGTTCCAGGTGCTGGTGGAGGCGTCGAGCTTGGTGCCCGCCACCGCGATCACGTACTGCGAGGCCGCCGGCCAGCTCGGCGTGGTGCCGCCGTTGCCGCACTCATCGGCGCCGCTGTCGCCGGTGGAGATGGAGAAGGTCTGGCCCTGCGCCACCGCCTGCTGGAAGGCCTGGTCCTGCGCGGAGGCGGAGCCGTCGCCCTGCGCGTCCGTCTCGCACTCGCCCAGCGATACGTTGATGATCTTGGCCTGGTTGTCCGAGACCACCTTGTTGATGTCGGCGGTGAGGTTGGCGTTGGACAGCGTGGGGATGTTGTAGAACAGCAGCTTGCCGACCTGGCCGCCGGCCATGCCCACGATGTCCTGGCTGTCCAGGTTCCACTCGCCGACGCCGCTGGTGTCCGAGCTGGTGCCGTTGGTGTTGATGGTCTGCGTGGTGACGGTGGCGAGGCCGTTGTTCGAGGTGAAGGTGTTGAGGTCGGTGATGGTCTGGGAGAGGCTGCCCTGGGTGATGATGCCGACCGTGACGCCCGAGGCCGTCGGCGCGCCGGTGCCGCCGTAGATCGCCGAGAACTCGGTCGGGTTGTGGCCGGTGATCGCCTGCGGCGTGAGGTCGTTGGGCTGGAGCGTCTGCACGAAGGGGTGCGCGCGGTGCACGTCCTGCAGGCCCACCACCGACAACACGCTGTCCTGGAGCGCCGCCGGGATGTGCGCGTCGGAGGTGTTGGCGTAGGCGTCGCGCCCGTCGCGAGTGCGCACCTTGGCGAAGCTGGTGCGGAAGGCCGCCTGCGCCACGTCGGCGGTGGCGTCGCCCGAGACCAGCAGGCGGTTGGGCGCGATGCTCACGTTGGCGAAGCCCGCGCGGGTGAGGAAGTCCACCACCGCCTGCGCCTGGTCGGCGGTGGGTGCATGGCGATCCAGGAACTGCGCCGGCGTCAGCGAGCGCGACGCCAGCGGCGCATAGCCCTCGTGGGCCGCCGCGATGAAGCTCTTGAGCTCGCTGTCGTTGCGCAGCTTGAGCGCCACCTCGATATGGACCGGCTGGGAGAACGCGAGCTGACCGCTGTAGCTCTCGTTGCGCCGGAGAGCGACGGCGTGCGCCACCACCGGCGAGGTGTCGCTGACGACGAGGTCGCCGCTCGCCTGCCCGGTGCCGGTGGCGCCGAAGGCGGTCGAAGCGATCGCCAATCCGATGGTCGCCACCAGGATTTTCTGGCGGAACCGAAGACGATTATTAGGCATTTTCTGAAATCCCCGAATTGATAGACAGTACGGCCGTGCCGGGCACGGCCTTCCATTTCCCTACTGCTGTCTAACGACCCCGTCGACCCGGCGCCTACCGCCCTGCCTTCCATGCAGATCGGCGCCTATTCGGCACGATTTGAGCGACGCCCTCCCCTTGCCGGCCGCCACGGGATCAACCGCCCGCCATCCTGGCAGCGGATTGTCAAAACATAGGCATGGGGAGAAATGGCCGACAAGCGGTGATCTTTCCAATTGCGCAGCGATTCACATAATGGATAAACACACCGCTATTCGCAATATTCTGCATATCGAAAGTTATTTCGAATAATGCGCCGGATAATCACCCATTACGCCAAGGCGGCTCCCTGTCCCGCCACGACGGGGCCCGGAACAGGTTTGCGTCATGCCGGCGGGGGCGACTTCGGGCGGCGGCGGAATTGCTGCTCGGTGACCGTGTGCCCCCATTGCGCGCCCTCTGCCTCGTGGGTCAGTTCGAAGCCGAACGACTCATAGAGGTGGCGGGCCGCCTCCAGGCCTTTGAAGGTCCAGAGGTAGGTTTCATCGAAGCGCTCGTCGACGAAGCGCATGGCGCGCGACATGAGAACCCGGCCGACGCCGGTGCCGCGCAGTGATTCATCGACGATGAACCATCGCAGGTGCGCGAGGCGCTGGCCCGGCTCGCTGTCGATCGCCAGGGAAGCCAGGCATCGGCCGTTTTCCACCCACAGCCACAGTGCCTTGCCCTCGTCCGGCAGGGACTGCGCGAAGCTGGCCAGTTCCGTCGCGACCCTGCGCTCGAAGAACACCCCGAATCCCCAGTGCTGCGAGTAGAAGCGGGCGTGCAGGCCGGCGATGTCGCCAATGCAGCCCGGCACATAACCTTCGACCATCCGAGTGCCCGTTCCGGCCGGGTCCTGCCGCGCTTTGCGGCCGTTGTCACCGGCCAGCGCACCAGCGTACAGCGACAGCGATGCGACCAGCGCCTGCTGTTCCGCCGGGGTGAGCCGGCGCAGCGCGCTCGACACCTGGCCACTGGCAAACGTGTCGATCCTGCGCCGCAATTGCTGCCCGGCCTTGGTCAGGTAGAGCTCTGAGGATCGACCGTCCCCGCTGGAGGCCCGGCGCTCGATCAAGCCGGCCGATTCCAGCCGCGTCACCTGGCGGCTGGTGCTCGACTTGTCCAGCCGCAGCAGGTTCGCCAAATCGCGGGCCTGGATGCCGGGTGCCGCGCCGATTTCGAGAATGGCATGCACCCCAGAGGGCGCCAGATCGCTGTCGGCCACCGTGTTGCGCATGAAGCCCAGTTCGCGAACGAGCTTGCGCGAGGCCTCGCGCAGCTCGCGTACGGTTTGCTCTCGCGGTTGGGCGGGAACCTCGATGGAATCCATGCCGGCCTCGACAAGTTGCGCAGAGCAACCCATATAGTTGCACGAAACAACCTTATCAAGGCGGGCGGAACATCCAGCCAAACCTCAGAGCCATATCGAAAAAAGCCTCGTGCCGCTGCGAACGCCAGCTTTTCAGGTTGGGCGAACTGTTAATGGCGAGTTCGCGCCCCGATGACGCCCCGCCTGCGCCCCATGGGCGGGTCGAGGCGCGCAGCGCGCGGTCATCGCAAGCGGTCCATGCGCGCCGGATACGCTGCGGCTTTCCGGGGCCGCGCGCCATGCAAGCCGTCCGGTGCCGGCCGTATCGCCGTGCGCCAGCACTGGCCGATCTGCGGCATGGGAAAGCGGCGCGCTGGCCATCGCGCGTGGCCTGCATGATGTCCATCGCCGGCGCGCAGCCCCTCGCGCCATGCCGTCTCGCCGCCGGATGCGGGCCTGTGCCGGCATGGCGGTCGCTGTCGTTGCGCGGGAGTAAAGCGAAGGCCGCGCCGCCGTCATGCGGCGGGCGGCCGGCACACGCGGCGTCAAAGCATGCCGGTTTCGAGCTTGGCCACGTCCGACATCATCGCGTAGTTCCACGGCGGGTCGAACACCAGGTCCACGTCGGCCTCGCCCACGGTGGGGATCAGTTCGAGCTTGGTGCGCGCATCGTCCACCAGGATGTCGCCCATGCCGCAGCCGGGCGCGGTCAGCGTCATCTTCACGTAGACCTTGCGGCGGCCGGGTTCGAGCGACTCCAGGCTCACGTCGTAGACCAGGCCCAGCTCCACCACGTTGACCGGGATCTCCGGGTCGAACACGGTGCGCAGCTGCTCCCACACCAGTTTCTCGACGTCCTCGTCGCTGGCGTCGGCGGGCAGTTCCAGCGGCGGCGGCGGCTCCTTGCCCAGCGCATCGGCGTCGTGGCCGGCGATGCGGAACAAGTTGCCCTCCACGTACACGGTAAAGCTGCCGCCGAGCGCCTGGGTGATGTAGCCGACCTGGCCAGCGGGCAGGGTCACGCTCTCCCCCTGCGGCACCATCACGGCGGTGCAGTCGCGTTCGAGGGTGAAGGGTTCGCTGCTCAGATTGAAGCCACTCATGCCGATCCTGCCGATCCTGCCGATCATTTCGGTAACGCGGCGACTGACGCCGCCCGGCCTGCCATTATGCCGCGCCGGCGCCATGGTCCGCTCCATCGAAATCGGGCCGGCGGGGAGGGAACTCAAGGGAGAGGCGGCGGCGCGTTATCATCGCGGCTTTGCCTGCCAAGGGTTGCCGCGTGTTTTCCATGCCGACGAGGCCGCGCCCGCGATGAACGCCCGCGCGTCGCTGTCCCTGCTGTTCGCCCTCTTTTGCGCCGCCATGCTGGGCCTCGCCGCCGGCGCGCTCTGGATGCTGCCCACCCTGATGCTGCAGCGCCCGCTGCCGATGCTCGCGCCGCTGGTCGGCGCCGTGCTCGGCCTCGCGGTGCGCGGCTCGGTGCGCCGCGGCGCCGCGGCCATGGCCGCCGGCGCCACGCTGCTGGCGGCGGTCTACGTCGGCCTGCTGACCGCGGCGGTGCGCATCGCCAGCATGCTCGGCATCGGCCTGGTCGACGCCCTGCGCGTCGCCGGCCTCGGCCTGCTCGGCCAGCTCGCGCGGATGGCGCTGACGCGGCCCGACCTGGTGTGGGCGGTGCTCGGCGCCGCCGTGGCGGCGCTGGTCGCCCTGCGCCCGGTACGACGCTGAGAGGCTGTTCAAAGTCTTGCCATTGACGCGGCTTGGCTCCTCTCCCCCTGCTCGCAGGAGGAGGCTGGGAGGGGTGAATCCTTGCCTCGAGGCCAGTGTTTACCCCTCCCCAACCCTCCCCCGCACGCAGGGGAGGGAGCAAGCAGGAGAGACTTTGAGCAGACGCTGAGACTTAGCCGTCGAGCGACTTCAGCGCCGCCACCAGTTCGGCCGCCGCGGCCTGGCCGTCGCCGTAGAGCAGGCGTGCGTTGTCGGCGTAGAACAGCGCGTTCTCGATCCCCGCGAAGCCGGTGCCCCGGCCGCGCTTGATCACGATCACCTGCTTCGCCGCCGCCACGTCGAGGATCGGCATGCCGTAGATCGGCGAGGCCGGGTCGGTCTTGGCCAGCGGGTTCACCACGTCGTTGGCGCCGATCACCAGCGCCACGTCGGTGACGGGGAATTCCGGGTTGATGTCATCCATGTCGGCGATCAGGTCGTACGGCACGCCGGCCTCGGCCAGCAGCACGTTCATATGGCCGGGCATGCGGCCGGCCACCGGATGGATGGCGAAGCGCACCTTCACCCCGCGTTCGCGCAGCAGCCGCGCCAGCTCCCACACCTTGTGCTGCGCCTGCGCCACCGCCATGCCGTAGCCGGGCACGATCGCCACGCGCTCGGCGTAGGCCATCATCGCCGCCGCGTCGGCGGCCTCGATCGGCTTCTGGCTGCCGGCGATGGCCCGCCCGCCGCCGGCCGCCGCGGCGAAGCCGCCGAACAGCACGTTGGCCAGCGAGCGGTTCATCGCCTTCGCCATCAGCTGGGTGAGCAGGCTGCCGGCCGCGCCGACCACGGTGCCGGCGATGATCATCGCCTCGTTCTGCAGCACGAAGCCCTCCAGCGCCACCGCGAGGCCGGTGCAGGCGTTGTAGAGCGAGATCACCACCGGCATGTCGGCGCCGCCGATGGGCAGGGTCATCAGCAGGCCGAAGGCCAGCGCCAGGGCGAAGAAGGCCGTGATCGAGGGCAGCGCGAGCTGCCCGCCGATCAGCACCGCGCCGAGCGCGAGCGCGGCGAGCAGCACCAGCAGGTTCGCCGCGCGCTGGCCGGGGAAGACCAGCCGCCGGTCCAGCCAGCCCTGCAGCTTGGCGAAGGCCACCAGCGAGCCGGCGAAGCTCACCGCGCCGATCAGCGCGCCCAGCACGGCCAGCGCCAGCGGCACCGTGCCCGGCGCCTCCACGCCGCTGGCGGTGAAGGCGCTGCCGTCGAGCAGGGTAACCGTGGCGCCGGCGAAGCCGGCCAGCTCCACCGCGCCGATGGCGGCCGCCGCGCCGCCGCCCAGACCGTTGTAGAGCGCCACCATCTGCGGCATCGCGGTCATCGCCACGCGCCGGCCCGACCACCACGCCACCGCCGTGCCGAGCGCCAGCGCGGCCAGCATCGGCCCGCGATGCTGCAGGCCCGGCAGCGCGAAAGTGGCCAGCGTCGCCAGCAGCATGCCCGCGCCCGCCCACGCGATGCCGCCGCGCGCGGTGCGCGGCGAGCTCATGCGCTTCAGGCCCAGGATGAACAGCAGTGCGGCGAGGAAATAGCAGGCCTTGACCAGCGTCGGCAGCCAGGCCATCAGCGGCCCTCCCCGCCGCCGCCGGCGGGCCGGCTGGCCTTGAACATCTGCAGCATGCGCGCCGTCACCACGTAGCCGCCGGCGGCGTTGCCGGCGCCCAGCAGCACGCCGAGGAAGCCCACCGCGATGCCGAACGGCGTCTGTGCCCGGCCGAGCGCGACCATGGCGCCCACCAGTACGATGCCGTGAACGAAGTTGGAACCGGACATCAGCGGGGTGTGCAGGATCACCGGCACCCGCGCGATGATCTCGTACCCGGTGAACGCGGCCAGCATGAAGATGTACAGCGCCAGGAACCCGTCGATCATGAGCCTTCCCCGTCCGGACAGCACCGTCGCCGCATCATACGGTCGCGCGTCAACCCCGGCGAGCCTGTCGCGTTGATGGTCGGGAACGAACCGATGGAGCCCTTGCATGGCCCTCCCGACGGCGGGGCGGAAGCCGGCGTGAACGCGCTCACCGCCACCCTCGACAACACCCTGGCGACTGGCGCGCCGAGCGTGCCGGCCAGCCTGGACGGCTTTCTGGCCCAGATCGAGCGGCGCGCGTTCCGCCTCGCCGAGCTGCACCTGGGCCACCGCGAGGACGCGATGGACGCCGTGCAGGACGCCATGCTGCGGCTGGTCAAGCACTACCGCGAGCGGCCCGCGCAGGAATGGACGCCGCTGTTCTGGGGCATCCTGCGCCGGCGCATCGTGGACCTGCAGCGCCGGCGCAAGGTGCGCTCCATCGTGGTCGGCTGGCTCGGCGGCGGCCACGACGACGACGGCGACGAGCTGCCGAGCTGGGACCCGGCCGACGCCAGCCCCGGCCCGCTCGACCGCCTGCAGGACGCGCAGTCCTACGCCGACCTGGTGGTCGCGCTGCGCGGCCTGCCGCGGCGCCAGCGCGAGGCCTTCACCCTGCGCGTGATGGAAGGACTCGACGTGGCCGACACCGCGCGGGCCATGGGCTGCTCCGAGGGCAGCGTGAAGACGCACCTGTCCCGGGCGATGCAACATATGCGCGAACAACTGGAGGAGTGGCGATGAACGCCCCCGACCGTCCCGAACGTCCCACCGTCGAGCAGCGTGCCCGCGCGCTTCACCTGGAGGCCGCGCGCCGGCTCGACGGCGCCACCGCGGGCCGGCTGCGCGCCGCGCGCCGCACGGCGATGCAGGCCGCCGCGCCGGCCGCCGCGCGCGGGCCGGCGGTACGCGCGCTGCTGC
>NZ_LFQR01000123.1 GCF_001182895.1 Frateuria defendens
CCTGCGGACTCCTGTCCGCAGGGCGCGCGAGGGAGGGCTGGGGTTTTCCGACAGGGCATCCTGCCCTGACGGAAAACTGGCCGGCATCCCTGCCGGCCACCCCGCGGGCTTTTCCATCCCTCCCTCGCCGCGCCCCAGTGGCCCCGGGAAGAGCAGCGCGCATCCATGCGCGCACTCTTGGTGCGCTCGCTGCGCGAGCGCCGAAGGTGTGCGCTTTTCGCTTCTTGCTCATGCAGCGGTGAGGCTCGGACGTAAAGGCCCGAAGGGGAGGCGGCATGGATGCCGACTCCTTTTCGACAGGACAAGGATGTCCTGTCGAAAAGCCTGGCCGAGCCTCACGCACCCGTCGGCCGAAGGGAAGAACTGAAGACACACGGGGAGGCGCCATGGATGGCTCCAGCTTCGAGGAGCGAGGAATGGACGTCCGTCCACGACCGAACGACGACACCAGCCCTGCGGACAAACAAAGCCCCGCACGCGCTACCGGGAGATCGTAAACCGGCTCCGCCGCTACACTGCGCGCATGTCCCGCCGCCTGCGCCTGCTGCTCGCCGCCATCGCCGTCGCCGCCCTGCTGTGGCTGCTGTTCGCCGCCGCCGAGCGCGCGCTGGCGCTGGCCCAGCGCTTCCTCGCCCTGCCCGCCTGGCTGCAGTGGACGCTGGGCGGCGCGCTGGCCCTGCTCGCGCTGGCCGGCCTCGCCGTGCTGTGGTGGCTGCTGCGCCCGCGCCGCCGCCGCCCGCCGCTGCCCGCGCCCGACCGCGGCACGCTGGAACAGCGCCTGCAACAGCTCGGCGGCCGCGGCGCCGACACTCATGCGCTGCAGGCGGAACTGGGCGAACTCGACCGCCGCCGCGCCAGCGCGCGCGTGTACGTGGCGCTGTTCGGCGAGATCTCCACCGGCAAGAGCAGCCTGATCCGCGCGCTGACCCCCGCCGCCCAGGCGCCAAGCGACGTGCGCGGCGGCACCACCCGCACGGTGGCCCATTTCGACGGCGCCCTGCCCGACGGGCGCACCCTGGTGCTGGCCGACGTGCCCGGCAGCCGCGAGAGCGGCGGCGAGGCACACGAGACGCTGGCCCGCGAGGAAGCCCTGCGCGCCCACGCCGTGGTGTACCTGTGCGCCGGCGACCTCACCCGCACCCAGGCGGCGGAGGTGGGCTGGCTGGCCGACTTCGGCAAGCCGCTGCTGCTCGCGCTCAACAAGGCCGACCAGTGGAGCGCGGCGGAACTCGACACACTGCTCGCCCGGCTGCGCGCGCAGACGCGCGGGCGCGCCGCCGCGGTGGTGGCGATCAGCGCCGGCGGCAACGAGCGCTTCCAGCGCCGCCTCGCCGACGGCCGGGTGGAACAGGTCGAGCGCCAGCGCGCGCCGGCGATCCGGCCGCTGCTCGACGCGCTCGAACGGCTCACCGCGCCCGGCGCCGAGCGCCTGGAGCCGCTGCGCGAACACGCCGTGCTGGCCGGCCTGCACCAGCGCACCACAGCGCTGGAAGCGAGTACCCGCGCCGCCGAGGCCGAGCGCATCGTGCGCCGCTACGCGCGCCGCGCCGTGGTGGGCGCGCTGGCCGCGGTGGCGCCCGGCAGCGACCTGCTGATCCAGGGCGCGCTCGCCACCGCGCTCACCCGCGAGCTGGCCCAGCTCTACGGCGTGCGCGTGAGCGAGGTGCAGATCGAGGACTTCGTGCAGCAGGCGCGCCTCACCCTGCGCACCGGCACCTCCATCGTGCTCGCCATCGCCGGCAACGCGCTCAAGGCCTTCCCGGGCCTGGGCACGCTGGGCGGCGGCGTGCTGCACGCCTTCGCCTACGCGCTGATCTTCGACGCCATGGGCCGCGCCCTCGCCGCCTCGCTGGCCGAGCGCCACACGCTGGACCAGCACGACGCCGGCGAGCGCATGAAGAGCCTGCTCGGCGATGCCGACAGCGGCCGCCTGCGCCAGCTGGCGACGCTGACCATGGAAGCCTGGCGCGAACGCGACCGCGAGTGACGCCAAGGCCACGTGGGCGAAGCCAATGCGGCCTCGGCGCCGGATGCTTCGTCGCGTACCGCGCCGGCCCGGCGATGCCGCATTCGCCGCCCTGACGGGCGCCAGACGAAACAATCCGTTCCCCGAGCGCCGCTGGCGCCGCCTCCGGCGTTCGGCCAGACTTGCCGCATGAACACACGACGCTCCGCTCTCTTGCTGCCCGCACTGGCGCTCGCACTGTTGCTGCCGCCGCTGGCGCAGGCGCGCGAGGCGACGTACCGCTACGACCCGGTGCACAGCCAGGTGGTCTTCAGCGTCAGCCACAACGGTTTCTCGCGGCCGTTCGGACGGCTGCACATCGCGCGCGGCTGGCTGCGCTTCGACCCGGCGGACTGGAACCGCGCGGCCACCGAACTGGACATCGACCTCGCCAGCCTGGACCTGGGCGACCCGGCCTGGAACGCCGCCGTGCTCAAGCCCGATTTCCTCGACGCGGCCAAGGCCCGCTACGCGCACTTCGCCAGCACCTCGGTGGAGCGCAAGGACGACCAGCACGGCGTGCTGCACGGCACGCTCACCCTGCGCGGCGTCGCCCGCCCGGTGGACCTGCCCTTCACCTTCAACCGCACCGGCACCACCGTGTTCGGCATGCACGAGGTGGCCGGCTTCTCCGCCACCGCCATGCTCGACCGCACCGACTTCGGCATCACCAGCAACCCCGGCTCGGTGGGCCGCGACGTGATGGTGTGGCTGGAGGTGGAGGCCATCCGCGACGAGCACGCCGCGCCGGCCTCTTCCGCGCCGGCCGCGCCCGCCCCGGCCCCGTCCTCCCCCACTCCTTCTTCCTCGATCACCCTGGAGCAACACGATGTCCCTGCGCAGTGACGCCTCCCGCTGGGGCGCCATCGCCAAGTTCCTGCACTGGATCATGGCGCTCGGCATCCTCGGCACCGGCATCCTCGGCCTGCTGATGACGGAGATGAAGCCGTCGATGAGCAAGATCAGCGTCTACGCGCTGCACAAGTCGATCGGCCTCACCCTGCTCGCGCTGTTCCTGCTGCGCCTCCTGTGGCGCTTCTTCGACGGCCGCCCGCGCGACCTGCCTTCGCCGCGCTGGCAGCAGCTGGCCGCGCACGCCACGCACGGCATGCTGTACCTGCTGATCGCCGCGCTGCCGCTCACCGGCTGGTGGTTCAACTCCGCCCACGGCTACCCGCTGCAATGGTTCAAGCTGTTCAACCTGCCGGCGCTGGGCGCCAAGGACGAGGCCACCGCCAACCTCGCCCACGCGCTGCACGAATACGGTTTCTGGCTGCTGCTGCTGGTGCTGGTGGTGCACGTGGGCGCCGCGCTCAAGCACCACGTGTTCGACCACGACGACGTGCTGCGCCGCATGTGGCCCTTCGCCCGCCTGCACCAGACGCCGGCCGGCAGCCCCACCGCTTCAGGCCCCACCAACCCGGGCCACACCACGCAAGGAGATACACCATGACCCGCCCCGCCGCCCGCCGCCTCGCCGGCCTGCTGCTCGCCCTCGCCCTGCCCGGTTTCGCCGCGGCCGCCGACTACAGCGTGCAGAGCGCAACCAGCAAGCTCGGCTTCGCCAGCAGCTTCCAGGGCAGCGGCTTCACCGGCAGCTTCTCCAAGTGGACGGCCGCCATCAGCTACGACCCGGCGGACCTCGCCAAGTCCAAGTTCGACGTGACGGTGGACACCGCCAGCGCCAAGACCGGCGACAGCGACCGCGACGGCGCGCTGCCCGGCGCGGATTTCTTCAACGTGGCGAAATTCCCGCAGGCGCACTTCGTCACCACCGGCTTCCGCAAGGCCGGCAACCAGGTGCTCGCCGACGGCCAGCTCACCCTGCGCGGCGTAACCCGCCCCGTGAGTCTCAGCGTGAACTTCGTGCCGGCCGGCAACGCCGCCAAGCTCGACGTCAGCGGCACCGTCAAGCGCCTCGACTTCGGCGTGGGCGGCGGCGACTACGCCGACACCTCGGTGATCGGCCCCGACGTCAAGGTCACCGCCCACCTCGACCTGGTCGCCAAATAAGCCGCCGCGCGGCATGAGCGACCTCTGGCAACGGCTGCGCGGCTGGCTCAAGCCCGCCACCGCGCCCGCCCCTGCCGACGCGCCGCCGGCCCCGTCCGGCGGCGCGCACCAGCGCGTGGCCGACAGCCTGCGCAGCCTGCTCGACGACCCCACCATCCCCGCCGCGGTGCGCGGCGAACTGGCCGCCGACTTCGGCCGCATCGAGGCGATGCTCGCGCGGCTCGAACGCGGCGAGCTGCACGTGGCGGTATTCGGCCGCGTCTCCGCCGGCAAGTCCTCGGTGGCCAACGCCCTGCTCGGGCGCGAGGCCTTCGCCGTCGGCGTGCTCCACGGCACCACCACCGAGGCCGCCCAGGCGCCGCTGGACGAGGCCGCGCACGAGGGCCTGGTGCTGATCGACACCCCCGGCATCAACGAACTGGACGGCGAGGCACGCGAGCGGCTGGCCTTCGAGGTGGCCGAGGTCAGCGACCTGGTGGTGTTCGTCTGCGACGGCGACCTCACCCGCGACGAGCGCGACGCGCTCCAGACCCTCGCCGCCACCCAGCGCCCGCTGCTGCTCGCGCTCAACAAGGCCGACCGCTACGGCGCGGCGGAGCGCGACGCCCTGCTCGCCCAACTGCGCGAGCGCACGCAGGGGCTGGTGCGCGCGCAAGACGTGCTCGCCGTGGCCGCGCGCCCCGCCGCGCAGCGCATCGTGGACACCGACGCCAAGGGCCGCGAGCACGCCACCGCGCAGGCACCGCCGCCCGACATCGCCGCGCTGCGCGAGCGCCTGCTCGCCATCGCCGCGCGCGAAGGCCACACACTCTCCGCGCTCAACGCCGGCCTCTACGCCGGCCGCCTCACCGATCAGGTCAGCGCGCGCATCGCCGAGACGCGGCGCGCGCTCGCCAGCCGCCTGATCCGCCACTACTGCCTCGCCAAGGGCCTCGCGGTGGCGCTCAACCCCATCCCCGTCGCCGACCTGCTCGCCGCCGCCGGGCTGGATGCGGCCATGGTCGTGCAGCTCTCGCGCGTCTACAGCCTGCCGCTCACCCGCAGCGAATCGGGCCGGCTGGTGGCCGCCATCTCCGCCCAGCTCGCCGCGCTGATGGGCGCCATCTGGGGCATCCAGCTGGTCAGCAGCGCGCTCAAGGGCGTCAGCGGCGGCCTCTCCGTCGTGCTCACCGCCGCCGCCCAGGGCGCACTCGGCTGGTACGCCACCGTGCTCATCGGCCGCGCCGCCGAACGCTACCTCGTCGCCGGCAAATCCTGGGGCGAACAGGGCGCCAAGCGCGCGGTGCGCGAGGTGATGGAAAGCCTCGACCGCGATTCCATCCTGCGCGAGGCACGAGAGGAGATCCTCAGGCGGTTGAAGGGGCGGTGAGACACGTCCCTCGGCCATCTGGGCCGTGATTCACACCGCCAGA
>NZ_LFQR01000124.1 GCF_001182895.1 Frateuria defendens
CTGTCTCTTTATCACATCTCTGTCGCCATCCCCGTAGCCACCCGGAAGCCCACAACTCGCTCCTGTAGTACCTGCCAGCCATGCCATAGGGTGGCCCAGCCAGGACGCCCGGTGCGTTTGGTGTCGGTGAATCCCCCCAACGTGGCAAGCGCCAGACACGCCCATCGTGCGGTCGGTGGTGTCGCCGGTAGCGGGGTCTTCTGCACCGTCAGCCACAACACCTTCCATTCCTCGGTTTCAAGGATTTGATCGCAGGACAGTTCCGCTTGAGCGTCGCCCTTGTCCAGCCCGCTGGGTAACGACTCGCGCAGTTGCAACAGCCTCACTGCGACGAACGCGGTGATCGCCAGCATGCGCTCCAGGCTCGCCGCGCTTTGCTGGCGCAGCCGCTCCACGCCCACGCCACTCTTCCACGCCTTGTGGTACTCCTCGATCCGCCAGCGCAGTTCGTAGTACCTCACGATACGCCTGACTTGCTCGACGCTCTCCACCGGCTCGCTGGTCAGAAGAACCCAGTGCAGCGGCTCATGCTCGCCACCGGCGGGCTCGCGCACCAGCACGACGTTGATCGGCAGCGACACCGCTTGCTTGCCACGGTCGGCCGGTGGCTTCACCTCCAGGCGGCGACCGCACACCTGCACCCGCGCCTTGCGCGCCGCACGGCCGCCGCGCTGGGTCACTTCCACGATCGCCTCGTACTGCCAGGCCTGTTCACCGGCCAGTGCGCCAAACAGGGTCTGCCCGCTCTGGGTCAGACCCCGATCCGATTGCGCCCGAACCACATAGCGCTGCCCCTGCTCATGCTTGTAGTGCAAGTACTCGTAGACGTCCGACTCCCGGTCGCACACCGAGATCGTGCGTGCCATCGCGCATCCCATCCGGCCGGCCATCCGTGCCGACGCCTGCTGCCACTTGTAGCTCTCCTTGTCCTCATAGGCCCGTTGCTTGCGGGCATGCTTGCGGCCATAGCCGGCATCCTCGCGACACCACCGGCGTTGCTCTACCAGCCCCAGCGTCCGCTCGCTGGACGCCTCCAACAGCAAGACCGAGTGCACCAGATAGCCCCGATGCTTGGGCTGTTGCTGCGATCCGGTGGTGCCCAACTGGTCGGCGACCGCATGGGCATAGACCACACTCGTGCTGTCCTCCACGGCCAACAGTTCACCCGATGTCGTCCGGGCCGCCCCCGCCATGGCCTCAAAGCCGGCTTCGGCGATCGCCTCCGGTGCCACGCTTGCGTTCTCGATCAACCGATAGCTCCCCAGTACCGCCGCGGGATCTCCTTGGCAGCATCGTGCCAACGACTGACCCGCTCGGCACGCAAGCCGCGCCGCCACATCCACCAGCCGCCGCGTCCGGCGAACATCACCCAGATCACAGTGGCCGAACAGTTGCCGCGACCACTGCCGTTCATCCATAACCATCGTTCACCATGATCCCGTCAAACCATGGCGTTGCAGGATATAGCTGGCTAAAGATGTGATAAAGAGACAGGACTTGATCCGGGGATGCCCTGTCGGAAAACCCCAGCCCTCCCTCGCGGACCCTGCGGAC
>NZ_LFQR01000125.1 GCF_001182895.1 Frateuria defendens
GCCCGCCGACATCGCCGCGCTGCCCGGATTGATCGAAGAGCGGTATGGACGTCTGGACGTCCTGATCAACAACGCCGGCGCCTACTACGACCTCGCCGAGCGCCCGTCCGCCGTGGACTTCGCCACCGTGCGCGCCGCGCTGGACACCAACCTGCTCGGCGCCTGGCAGCTCACCGACGCCCTGCTGCCGCTGATGCGCCGGCACGGCTACGGCCGCATCGTCAACGTCTCCAGCGGCTGCGGCGCCGGCGGCGCCACGGGCGGCGCCTCGCCCTCCTACCGCGTCTCCAAGGCCGCGCTCAACGCCTGCACCCGCGCGCTGGCGGCGGAGCTGGCCGGCACCGGCATCGTGGTCAACGCGGTGTGCCCGGGCTGGACCGCCACCGACATGGGCGGCCCCGGCGGCCGGCCGGTGGCGGAAAGCGCCGCCGGCATCGTGTGGGCCGCCTGCCTGCCCGAGGGCGCGCCCGGCGGCCTGTTCTTGCGCGACCGCCAGCGCGTCGCCTGGTGAAGCGCGGCCGCGCGGGCTAGCGCTGCACCATGTGCGCGAACCACGCCCAGCCGCGCACGCGCTCGGCGATCAGCTTGAAGCTGGTCAGCATCGGCACCGCCAGCAGCGCGCCGGGAATGCCCCACAGCCAGCCCCACAGCAGCAGCCAGAGCAGGATCGCCACCGGCGACAGCCGCATGCGCCGGCCCTGGATCAGCGGCGTGATGAAATTGCCCTCCACCGCGGTGATGCCGGCGAAGGTCAATGCCGGCAACAACGCCTCGGCGAGGTTGCCGAAGTTGATCAGGCCGACCAGCGCCAGCACCACCGTAGTGGTGATCGAGCCCACGTAGGGAATGAAATTGGCCAGCATCGCCACCGCGCCCCACAGCAGCGGGTCGGGCATCTTGTACAGCCACAGCATGCCGGCGGTGACCAGGCCCAGCGTGGCGTTGATCAACACGGTGGTGAGCAGGTAGCGCGACACCTCGGTCTGGATGCCGCGCACGATCACCACCGCGTGGCGCTTGTAGGCGAAGCCCGGCGTGATCTCCACCAGCCGCCGCAGGAGCAGTTCGCCGTAGATCAGGAAGAAGAACACCAGCAGCACCACGGTGAGGATCGCCGCCAGCACCTTGGGTGCATTGGCCACCACGTCCCACACGGTGATCGCCACCGCCGCCGGCCGCGGCGGCTGGGTGCGCACGGTCGGCCCGCCGACCAGGGTCTGGGTGGCGCGGTTGGCCGCCTCCAGCGGGCGGGTCAGGCTCTTGAGCTTGGGCACGAAGTTCTTGATCGCCGCCGGCGCGTCGTGGAACCAGCCGAGCGCCGGCTGCGCCAGCATGCCCGCGCCCCCGCCGATGCCCGCGATCAGCGCGATCATCAGCACGCTGGCGCTCAGCCAGCGCGGCACGCGGCGGCGCGCGGCGCCGGCCACGATGGGGTTGAGCGCCACGCCGATGAAGGCCGCCAGCACCAGCGGGATCAGCAGCGCGCGCACCACCGTGACGGTATATAGCAGCGCCATCGCCAGCAGCACGTTGAGCGCGAGGTGGATGCCGCGCAGGTGCGAGCGCGCGCTCTGGCGCAACGGCAGCGGCAGGGAGAACGGCAGGCGCCGCGCGGGGCGCCTCGCCGGGGCGACGGCCATCACCGCGTCGGCGCGCGCCGGCACGGCCGGGGTGGATTCGTCCGCGTTCATGACGGCTCGCCGGCGCCCAGTTCGGCGATCAGCCGCGTGCCGTAGGCGACCGCCTCGGCGAGCCCGCCGCTGAGCAGCGAGCCCAGGGCCGGGATGCGCAGCGGCGACACGTCCAGCCGGCCCAGCACGAAGCCGGCGCCGGCGGCCGCACCCAGCGTGGCCAGCGGGTGCGCATGGCCGCGCGCCAGCAAGGCCGCCGCCGGTTGCGCCAGCTCCGTGCGCGCCGCCCGCATGCGCGCCTGCGCCTTGCGTACCCGTGCCAGTTCCCGCCGCATGCTCATGCCTCGTTCTCGGTCTCGACCTGGGCCTGTGCGCGGGCCCGCGTGTCGCGCATCATCGCACTCCACTCGCCGCGCGTGGCGGGCAGGCTCATCCAGTGCATGCAGCGGCGGAACAGCACGATCGCGCCGAGCAGGCACAGCACCTCCACCGCCGCCAGCACGGCCAGCGCCCAGCCCCACGAGCCGAACCACTGCGCCAGCAGCACGCCGGCCAGCCCGAGCAGGGTGAGGCCCAGCGCCACGCCGGCCACGGTGGCCGCCAGCGCGGCCAGCAGGATCCACGACACCGCGCTGCGCGCCAGCCCCAGTTCGGCGGCGAGCAGTTCCAGCTGGGCGCCGAACAGGCGCTTGACCGCGTGGCCCAGCTGGCTCAATTCGGCCAGCAGGCCACTGGGCGCATCGGGCGGCGGCGCGGCGGATTCGGGCGACGGCCCCGATTCGTCCATGCGCGTCCCCGCGCTCAGCGACGCAGCAGGCGGCCGAGCAGCCAGCCGGCGCCGAGGGCGATGGCCACCGACTGCACCGGCTTGCGGCGCACGTAGTCGCGCGCCTGGTCGAGCCAGTCCTCGGCGCGCTCGCGGGCTTCCTCGTAGAGTTCCTGGCCGCGGTCGGACACGTCGGCCGCCTTGTCGCTGACGCGGTGCGCGGCGCCGGCGGCGCGGTCGGTGGCGCGATGCAGCCCGTCCTCGACGCGGTCGGCGGCGCGGTCGACCGCCTCCTTGGTATGCCTGACCGCCTCGGAGGTGGCCTGCTTGACGCGCTCGGCCTTGCGGTCGATGCCGTCGGCGGCGAGGGCTTCGGCGTTCTCGGTGGTTTCGGACGGAGTCGGCTGCACGGGCTTGTTCATTCTCTACTCTCCAGTAAGTGGGCATGCGCCTCCAGGTGCATGCCCGTCACGCAAGGCCGCGGCGCGGCGGCCTAGAGCCTGTTCACCCTATCCGCAGTCTGCGCCGGAAAAACTGTCTGCGCGCAGGACCTGGGGAAAGGGGAGTGTACGTCCGTGCACGACTCAAGTTCAGCCGGCGCGGCGGAAGAAGGCGACGATCGCGAGGATCAGGAAGATCACGAACAACACTTTCGCGATCCAGGCCGCCGTGCCCGCGATGCCGCCGAAACCGAGCACGGCGGCGATGATCGCAATGATCAGGAAGACGATGGCGTAATGCAGCATGGCAGCGTTCTCCTTCGCTTGTCGTCCGCCGGCGGGGGCCGGGGATCATGCGCGGGCCATCATCCACAGCGGGGCGCCATCTGCATGTGAAGAGATACCTCGCCTCACGCGGCCGCGACGCGCTCAGTCGCGCAAGGCGCGGTTGAGCGTGTAGGTGCCCACCAGTTCCGCCTCGTCCAGCACGTGGCCGGCCATCGCCGCGCGCAGCGCGTCGAGCGTGAAGCCGGCGGCAAGATCCAGCCGCGGCACGTCCAGCGCGTGGATGCGGAAGCGGTAGTGGTGCACCAGCGCATCGTTCCACGGCGGACACGGGCCGTCGTAGCCGAGGTAGTCGCCGCCCATCTCGGCATCGCCGGCGAACCAGCCGGTGTAGTCGTTGCGCCCCTGCACGCTGCCTGGCGGCCCGAACGGCTCGCGCTTGCCGCGCGCGACGATGCCCTCACTGCACGCGCCCTCGGCGAGCTCCGCGTACTCGGGCGGGATGTTCGCCAGCAGCCAGTGCACGAACTCCCCCCGCGGCAAATCGGCCGGCACGGTGCGGCCTGCCTGGTTCACGTCGTCGCCGCGGCTGGGTACGTCGGTGTCGATGCAGGTGAGCACGAACGAGCGCGTGCCGGCCGGCGCGCCGCTCCACGCCAGGTGCGGGCTCAGGTTGTCCGACAAGGCCATCGGTTCGCCCGGCTTGCCGAAGGCGAACGCCTCGGGAATCGGCTGGTCGTCGTTGAAGCTGTCGCTGCGTAGTTGCATGGAAACTCCTGGAAAAAAATACTGCCTTGAATCTTGCTTGCGTCATGACGAGCTATCTGTCGTCGATGGAGTCGTCTACGGCCGATAGCTGACGCGGTAGACCGCGCCCACCATGTCGTCGCTCACCAGCACGCTGCCGTCGGGCAGCGGTTGCACGTCGGCCGGGCGGCCCCAGACCTTCTCGTCCTGCTCGAAGCCGTCGAGCAGCGGCTGGTAGCCAACCACCCTGTCGCCTTGCAGGCGCGCCACCATCACCCGGTAGCCGGATTTCTGGGTGCGGTTCCACGAGCCGTGCTCGGCGATGATCAGCGCGCCCTTGTAGGCGGCCGGGAACTGGCTGCCCTCGTAGAAGCGCAGCCCCAGCGCCGCCACGTGCGCGCCGAGCTTGAACACCGGCGGCGAGAACTGGCTGCACGGGTGGCCCGCGCCGAACTGCGGATCGGCCACGTCGCCCTGGTGGCAGTAGGGATAGCCGAAGTGCTCGCCCACGCGACGCACGAGATTGAGTTCGTCGCTGGGCACGTCGTCGCCCAGGAGGTCGCGGCCGTTGTCGGTGAACCACAGTTCGTTGGAGCCCGGCCGCCAAGTGAAGCCCACCGTGTTGCGGATGCCGTAGGCCACGTCCTCCAGGCCGCTGCCGTTGGCATTCATGCGCATCAGCTTGCCGAAGGCCTTGCCCACGTCGCAGAGGTTGCACGGCGCGCCGACGGGCACGTAGAGCTTGCCGTCGGGGCCGAAGGCGATGAACTTCCAGCTGTGGTCGCCCGACTTGTACGGCAGCTGGTCGGTGATCACCTCCGGCTTGGGCGGCGCGTCCAGATGGTTCTCGATGTCGCGCAGCACCACGATGCGGCGCACCGAGGACACGTAGAGATCGCCGTCGCGGAAGGCCACGCCCACCGGTAGATCGAGGCCGCTGGCGACGGTGCGCACCTTGTCCACGCGGCCGTCGCCGTCGGTGTCGGTGAGCGCATAGACCTTGCCGGCGTCCATCGAACCCACGAACACGGTGCCCTTGGCGCCCAGCGTCATCCCGCGCGCGTCGGGCACGCCGTCCGCGTACACCGCGACGTGGAAGCCCTTGGGCAAGGTGAGCCGGTCCAGCGGCGGCGCGGCGAGTGCGGGCAAGGCGAAGCATCCGATCAACAGGAGCAGCAGCGTGCGCATCACGATCTCCTCGTTCGGTGGAGCGCACAGGGTAATACCCTAGGCTCCGGAGCCACAGGTGCCGTGGCCGTCGCAGGTTCTTTCGTGCCGGCCGGTGCGCCGTCGCCGCGCCTCGCTCTCTACACGCGGCGATCGCTGCCTGCGAGGGTCCGGGGCTCGACGGAGCATTCCGCCTGCGCGCCGATCGTCGGCTCCTCCCCTCCACTGGCAAGCCCGGACCCATGCAAGCCGAAGACCTGCAACGCCTCGTCACCGTGACCATGCCCTACGGCAAGTACCAGGGCCGCCTGATCGCCGACCTGCCCGGCGCCTACCTCGCCTGGTTCGCGCGCAAAGGCTTCCCGCCCGGCGAACTGGGACGCCTGCTCGCGTTGATGCTGGAGCTGGACCACAACGGCCTGAAGCCGCTGCTCGATCCGCTGCGCAAGCCTTAGCCGGGGACGACCGCGTCCGCCCTGTCGCCGAGGGCCAGGCTGCCGTCGGCGACGGCGTTGAAGCGCGCGGCGATGTAGTCGTCGGTGAAGCTGCTCATGTCGCGGCCGCGGATGAAGCCGCAGTGGCCGCCGTGTTCGGCGATGTCCAGCTCCACGTTGGGCGACAGCTCGAGGTGCTCGAAGGCGTTGACCGGGATCACCGGATCGTCGCGCGCGGTGAGGATGGTGGCCGGGATCGCCATCCGGCCGAGCGCGGCGCCGGCCACCGAATAGCCGTCCAGATAGGCTTCCAGCGAACCGAAGTCGGTATGGCGCAGCACCAGCGCCTCGGTGAGGCCGCGCAGGTTCTGCTTGAGTTCGTCCAGCTCGAAATACTGGCGCTGCGGGAAGGCCGCCTGCTTGGCCAGCAGCGAGTGGCGCCACTTGCGCATGAAGTAGGCCTGGTAGAACCACGGCGCCTGTTCCTCCAGCGAGAACAGCCCTTCGCTGGGGTCGATGATCGGGCACACCGCCAGCGCGTAGCTGAGCGGGATGCCCGCCGCCGGCGCGCGCAGCGCGGCGCGCAGGGCGAAGTTGCCGCCCAGCGAGAAGCCCGCCAGCGCCATCGGTCGCTGCGGCCAGCGCCGCGCGATGTCAGCCAGCGCGTGCATCACCTCGTCGATGCGGCAGGAATGGAACAGCGCCTCGTTGAGATGATGGCTGTCGCCGTGGTCGCGGAAGTTGAGGCGGAAGATGTCCCAGCCGTCGCGCAGCAGGCGGCTGCCCGTCTGCAGCACGTAGGTGGAATCGACGCTGCCTTCCCAGCCGTGGAACAGCACCGCCAGCCCGCGCGGTTCGGGCCGTGCCGCCTGCGCGGTGAAGGCGCCGCTCAGGCGCACGCCGTCGCCGCCGTCCACCATCACCGTTTCGGCGCCGTCCTTCACCCGCTGCGCGGCGCGCGGCAGCAGCAGGCGGCGCACGCCGCTGGAGGACAGCATGGTCTGCAGGTGCCCGCTGGTCAGCGGCCAGGGCGGGCGGAAGTCGCTGCCGCGCGGCAGGCTGCTCATACGGTGACGTCGTCGAGGGCGGCAGCGATGCGGGCGCGGGCGAGGTCCGCCATGCGCCGGCGCGCGTCGGGCGAGAGCGGCACCGGTTCCAGGAAGTGCACTTCCGCATCCATCGGCGCCTCGCCGAGCAGGCGCAGGAAGTTCGCCATGAAGCTCTCGTGGGCGCGGAAGCCGGCGTCGACGTTGCGGCGGCCCCCGCGGGTGAAGCGCAGCGCCACCGGCTGCACCGGCACCCCGGCATCCAGCGCGGCCTGGAAGATGCGCGCATGGAACACCTTGAGCACGCCCTCGTGCCCGGTGCCGCCCTCGGGGAACACCGCCACCGAGCGGCCGCCCTTCAGGCGCTCCACCATGGTCTGCATCACCGCGCTCAGCGAATGGTTGCTGCCGCGCCGGTGGAAAATGGTGCCGCCGCTGGCGGCCAGCCAGCCGACCAGCGGCCAGCGCTCGATCTCGGCCTTGGCCACGAAGCAGGCGGCGCGCTGGCTGTGTACCAGCTCGATGTCCACCCACGAGGTGTGGTTGGCGACGAACAGCACCGGGTCGGCCAGCGGCTTCCCGTAACGCACCGAGCGCAGGCCGAACAGGCGCAGCAGCACCCGCGACCACCAGCGGATCATGCGGTGCGCGAACGGCTCGCGACCGTCCACCATCACGCGGTGCTTGTTCCAGCTGAGGATGCCAGCGCACAGCAGCACGCCCAGCGCCACATGCAGCAGCAGCAGCGGTATGCGCCAGAGGTAACGCACGGGACGCCACAGGTCCCGTGCCGGAGCGGAGACGGATTCGATGCTCATCGGTCCGGTTAGTTTAGCGTTACTCGGCGCCGATCCGGCAGTCCGTATTGCGCTGCCACATGGGTGGCCGCGGCGGCCATGCCGCGGTGCCGCCGCCGCGTCGCCGCGCAAAATTTTCCGGCAGCGACGCCTCGCCTGACGGCCCGCGCGGCCGCGCCTCGCCGCGACGCTCGCCACCCCATGACAAAGCGGAACGGCGGCGGCGGATGAGGAAAACGGCGGCCGGACTTCGACATGCCATCGCTGCGTCGGGCCCTGAGCGGAGCCGGTAAGCCCTTTCGTCCCCCGGGCCAGCCGGCGCCGGCGGAGGGTTTCGTCACCCCGGCTTGGCGGCCAGGCTGGCGTCGATCAGCCGCGTCGCGGTCGCCACCAGCGCCCGCACCGGGCCGCCGGTGCCAAAGGTCTGGCTGGAGGCGTAGCTGCCCTCCAGCAGCAGCAGCAGGCCGTCGGCCAGTTCGGCGGGGTCGGCCGCGCCCATCGCCGTGCACAGCGCGGTCAGGCGCTCGCGCAGCGCGCGCTTGTTCGCCGCGGCGACCTGGTGCGCGGGATGGTTGCGGTCGGGGTATTCGATGGTGGCGTTGGTCAGGCCGCAGCCGCGGTAGCCGTCGCGGCCGGCGCGCCGGGCCAGGGCTTCCATGTAGGCCAGCAGGTGGCCGCGCGGGTCGCCCGGATGCTCGGCCGCCGGCGCCTCGAAGCGGCGCCAGAAGCCGGCGTCGAAGTCGCGCAGATAGGCCGCCGCCAGCTCGTCCTTGGAGGGGAAGCTGCGGTACAGGCTGGGCTTGGTGACGCCCGCGCTGTGCACGATCTCCTCCACCCCGACGGCGCGGATGCCTTCGCGGTAGAACAACTCGCCCGCGGTCTGGCGGATGCGCTCGGCGGCCCGGCGCGGGGCGGTGGCGGCAACCGGCGCGGTGGGCTCGGAGGCGGCGGAAGCAGCGGGCTTGGCGGTGCGGACAGTCTTGGTGGGCATGCGTGGGGGCCGTTGACAGTGTTACCGATCGGTACGTACCCTGCACGATCCAGCCCGTACCGATCGGTAACATGACTATACGCCACCGTCCCTTCGGCCAAAACTACGCCTTCGTCGTGGTGGCGGTGATCTTTCTCGCCCTGCTGGTCTCGGCCGGCATGCGCGCCACGCCGGGCGTGCTGATGCTGCCGCTGGGCCGCGCCTTCGGCTGGAGCCGCGACAGCATCTCGCTGGCCGCCGCGGTGGGCATCCTGCTGTACGGCCTGATCGGCCCGTTCGCCGCTGCGCTGATGCAGCGCTTCGGCATCCGCCGCACCCTGCTCGGCGCGCTGGCGCTGATGGCCGCCGCGGCCGCGGCCAGCGCCGGCATGAGCCGGCCCTGGCACCTCCTCGCCACCTGGGGCGTGCTCTCCGGCGTGGGCACCGGCTGCGTGGCGGTGGTGCTGGGCGCCACCGTGGTGGGGCGCTGGTTCAGCACGCACCGAGGGCTGATGATGGGCCTGCTCACCGCCAGCACCGCCACCGGCACGCTGATCTTCCTGCCGGGGCTGGCGGCGCTGGCCGAGGCCTTCGGCTGGCGCGCGGTGGTGCTGACCATCGCCGCCTGCTGCGCGGTGCTGATCCCGCTGGCCTGGTGGCTGCTGCCCGAGCGCCCGGCCGACATCGGCCTCACCCGCTACGGCGCGCCCGCCGGCGAGGTGCTGGACACCGGCGCGCCCAGCGCCAACCTGCTAGCGCTGACCCTGGGCACGCTGCGCCGGGCCAGCCGGCGGGGCGCGTTCTGGTACCTGTTCGCCACCTTCTTCGTCTGCGGCTTCACCACCAACGGACTGATCGGCACGCACTTCATCGCGCTGTGCGGCGACCACGGGCTGCCCGAGGTGCGCGCGGCGGGCCTGCTGGCGCTGATGGGCCTGTTCGACCTGGTCGGCACTACCGCCTCGGGCTGGCTCACCGACCGCTACGACCCGCGCAAGCTGCTGTTCGTGTACTACGGGCTGCGCGGACTCTCGCTGATCTACCTGCCCTATTCGGATTTCTCGCTGTACAGCCTGTCGCTGTTCGGCATCTTCTACGGGCTGGACTGGATCGCCACCGTGCCGCCCACCCTGCGCCTCACCAACGAAGCCTTCGGCGACCGCGACGGCCCGCTGGTGTTCGGCTGGGTCGTGGCCGGCCACCAGATCGGCGCCGCCGCCGCGGCGTTCCTGGCCGGCGCGATGCGCGTGCAGCTGGGCAGCTACCTCGCCCCGTTCGTGATCGCCGGCGCCACCGGCGTGGTGGCCGCCTTCCTGGCCCTGCGCATCGGCCAGGCCGGCAAGGGCGCGCCGGTGCTGGCCGAAGGCGCGGCCTGAGCCTCAGCGCTCCACCTGGCGGAGCGGCAGCGCGGTGGAGCGCTTCACCGTGCGCAGCACGAAGCTGGAGTTGACGTCGTCCACGCCCGCCGCGTTGAGCAGGCGGTCGAGCAGGAAGCGGGAGAAGCCTTCGAGGTCCGCCACGTAGACGTGCAGCAGGTAGTCCATGTCGCCGGTGAGCGCGTAGCAGGCCACCACTTCCTCCCAGCCGTTGACGTGCTCCACGAAGCGCTCGATCGCCTCGCTCTCGTGCTTGGCCAGCTGCACCCGCACGAAGGCCTGCAGGCCCAGCCCCAGCGCGTGCGGTTCGAGCAGGGCGGCGTAGCCGGCGATCACGCCGTCCGCCTCCAGCCGCTGCAGGCGCCGCAGGCAGGCGGAGGGCGAGAGGTTCACCCGCTCGGCCAGCTCGGCGTTGGTGATGCGCCCCTCGGTCTGCAACACGGCCAGCATGCGCAGGTCGGTACGATCCAGTATGTTGCGGTCCAACATCCCCGTTTGCATGATCGATCCACGATAAGCCAGCTTCGAGCAAAGATATTGCGCCCGATGCCGTGGCAAGGACAACAAGGCAAGCTTCGTGCGCACGCTTCTCCCTAAGCTGTAGCCATGCCGCCGCCGGCGGCACGATGGTCCGGAGAAAGCCCATGCAGACGCCCCGTCGCGTCGAACACCAGCAGACCGATCGCGGCTACGTGCCGGTGTACGCCACCGGCGTGGTGGAGCAGCCGTGGGCCAGCTACTCGCCCACCGACCACGCGGTGTGGCGCACCCTGTTCGAACGCCAGCGCGAGTTGCTGCCGCAGCGGGCCTGCCGCGAATTCCTCGACGGCGTCGCGCACTTCGGCCTGGGCGAGGCGGGCATCCCGAAGTTCGAGGATCTGAACCGCGTGCTCGGCCGGGCCACCGGCTGGGAGCTGGTGGCGGTGGAAGGGCTGCTGCCGGACGAGGTGTTCTTCGACCACCTCGCGCACCGCCGCTTCCCGGTGAGCTGGTGGATCAGGAAGCCCGAGCAGCTCGACTACCTCGCCGAGCCGGACCTGTTCCACGACCTGTTCGGCCACGTGCCGCTGCTGCTCAATCCGGTGTTCGCCGACTACATGCAGGCCTACGGGCGCGGCGGCATGAAGGCCTTCGCGATCGGCCCGCAGGCGCTGATGAACCTCACCCGCCTGTACTGGTACACGGTGGAGTTCGGCCTGATCGCCACCGGCGCGGGCCTGCGCATCTACGGCGCCGGCATCCTGAGCTCCAAGGGCGAGTCGATCTACTGCCTCGACTCCGCCGCGCCCAACCGCATCGGCTTCGACCTCGAGCGCGTGATGAACACGCGCTACCGCATCGACAGCTACCAGCAGACCTATTTCGTGATCGACAGCTTCGAGCAACTGTTCGAGGCCACCCGGCCCGACTTCACGCCGATCTACGCGCGCCTGAAGACCCGGCCGCCCCACGCCGCCGCCGACGTGCTGGCGGACGAGCGCGTGTTCCAGCACGGCACGCGCGAGGGCTTCGCCGCCAACGCCGACACCTGATCGCAGCGACCTCGCCGCTTCGCTGCACGGCCCGCCACGCGCGGGCCGTGCGCGTTTCAGGGCGGCGCTTCGCGCCTGTGGCAGGACGTCGCAGAACGCGCCCGCCCGCGGCCCGACATGACTCAGGTCAACGTCCCGCCCGATGCGCTGCCGAGAATGCGGCCACCCCTCAATCGAGAGAAGGACAACAACCTAATGAAACCGCTCCTGCCCCTGCTCGTCGCCGTCGGTCTCGCCGCGGGCGCCGTATCCGCCAGCGCGCACGCGGACGACAACTGGGTGCTGCGCTTCGGTGCGCACGTGGTCGATCCGAAGTCCGACAACGGCCGCCTGGCCGGCATGAAGAGCCGCATCGACAGCGACGTGAAGCCGTCGATCAGCCTCGAATACCTCATCACCCCGAACTGGGGCGTGGACGTGCTGGGCGCGCTGCCGTTCAAGCACGAGGTGAAGCTGGCCGGCCAGAAGGCCGCCACCACCAAGCAGCTGCCGCCGACCCTCGGCATCAACTACCACTTCCTGCCCAATGCCGAGGTCTCACCGTTCGTGGGCGTGGGCCTCAACTACACCTACTTCTACGACACCAAGGGCCGCGGCCTGCTCGAGGGCGCGCGGGTGAAGGTGGACAACAGCTGGGGCGCCGCCGCCCACGCCGGCGTGGACTTCAAGCTCTCGCCCAAGTGGCTGATCACCGCCGACGTGCGCTACATCGACATCGAGGGCGACGTGCGCGTCAACGGCGCCAAGGTCGGCAAGGCCAAGGTCGATCCGTGGGTGTACGGCCTGAGCGTCGGCTACCGCTTCTGATTGCGCGAAGGAGCAAAGAGCCTGTTCAGGCTCTCTGGAAGCACCACGCGAGGGAACGCACCGGCGCGGCTGGGCATGGAGCTCAGCCGCGTTTCCATTCCTCCACCGCCAGCACCTGCGCGATGCGCGCACCGTCCCAGCGGTAGATCAGGTGCTGCGCCTGCACGCAGGGCGCCACCACGTCGGGATAGAAGGCCGCCAGGCATTCGCCGCCGCGATGGCGCACGCTGTCGTAGACAAGGCCGTTGGAACCCGCTTCGCGCAAACGCCGCGCCAGCGCCACGCCGGCGCCGTAGTCCACCGGATCGTGCGCCGTCGGCCAGCCGCCGCGGATGTCGTGCAGGCGCGCATCGACCGCCGTGCGGTAGCAGCGCATCTCGATGTCGCACGGCGGCTCGGCGGTGGCGGCGAGGAAGCGCTCGCGGTGGTACACCGTTTCCTCCACCGCCGTGGCCACGCTGTGCGCCGCGTAGAACACGCCCCAGCTGCCGTCGGAGAAGCGGCTGCCTTCCGGGTTGAGGTGGGTGAACGCCGCCATCACCGGCGTCGAGCCGGGGCCGCTGAGGCGCCGGCCCTTCGGCACCAGCGCGAGCGCACCGGCCTCCTCGCGCAGGCGCGGGTTGGTCAGCGCCTCCAGGGCGAACACGGCATCGAGGTCGGCCGGATCGGCGATGCGGTCGAACACCCCCACCGGCGGAAAGCGGCTGGGCACGATGCGGTAGGCCTGGGTCCAGCGGATGCGTTTGCAGGGCGGCAGGGCGGTCATGGCGTCCTAGGTGGCGGCTCGAAAGGCGGAGGTGCCGGGCGACGAAGCGCCTGCGGCTCGAGCGTTCGCCAAGCCCGCCTCGTCACCCGGAGGAGTTTCGAGCGTGCAGCGCCCGGGTATCGGCGCCTGCGACGCCCGCCGCGCGGGCTGTCCGGCCTGTGCGGCCGCTCTCAGTTCCAGCCGCGCTGCGCGTCGAGGTACTGGCGCACCACGTAGAGGTCGGCCACGTTGCCCGAGAGCATGCGTTCCAGCGCGGAGTGGCCGCCGAAGGTCGATGCGCTGTTGGGCTTGCGCAGCCAGGCGTCCGCCTGCTGCGGATCGGGGAACAGGATCTGCAGGGCTTTCCAGATGCCGAGCAGGTAGCTGATGCGCTCGAGCGTGTCGCGGCCGAGCGCGCCGTCCTGGTGGCGCTTCCACTTGTAGAAGGTGGACTCGGGCGGGTCGCCGAGCAGCCGGCGCTGCTCGGCGATGCGCAGCTTCCAGGCCTCGGCGAGGCGGAAGAAGGTGCGCAAGGCGGGGCCGCCGAGGTCGGCGGCGGGAAGCGTTTCGGGCTGCGGATGGACCTGCATGCGAAACTCTCCATGGAAAGCGAGGCTTAATATTACTTCATATAGAAAGCCGATGCATCAGACGGCCATCGGCCGCCGCCGAAGGCTGGCCGCGCGGGTTGGGGTCAGGGCGCCCGCCTGCCGCAATCGCAGCCGAAGTCCGGCTCCGGCCCGCCCGCGGCGATGAAGCGGTCGACGCGCCGCTCCAGCACCGGCAGCGGCACCGAGCCGATCTCGAGCACACTGTCGTGGAAGTGGCGCAGGTCGAACTTCGCCCCCAGCGCCTGCTCGGCCTTGCGGCGCAGCTCCAGGATCTTGAGGTAGCCCAGCTCGTAGGACAGCGCCTGCCCCGGCCAGCTGATGTAGCGGTCCACCTCGTTCTCGATCTCGCGCCTGGACAGCGCGGTGTTGCCGAGCAGGTAGTCGACGGCCTGCCGGCGGCTCCAGCCGAGGTGGTGGATGCCGGTGTCCACCACCAGCCGGCAGGCGCGCCACATCTGGTAGCTCAGGTAGCCGAAGCGCTCGTAGGGGGTCCTGTACAGCCCCATCTCGTTGCCGAGGTATTCGGAGTACAGGCCCCAGCCCTCGCCGTAGGCGGAGATGTAGCCGTTGCGGCGGAACGCCGGCTGGCCGCGCTGCTCGGCGGCCAGGGCGAGTTGCAGCGCGTGGCCGGGGTAGGACTCGTGCAGGGTCAGCGCCGGCATGTTGTAGAGCGGGCGCGAGGGCAGGTCGTAGGTGTTGACCAGGTACTCGTCCGCGCCGCCGCGGCCGGAGGTGTAGTACGGCGCGATGTCGGCCGGCACCGGCACGATGGCGAAGCGCTGCCGCGGCAGGCGGCCGAAGTAGCGGCCGAGCTGGCCGTCCACCTGCTTGGCCACCCAGGCCGTGCGCATCAGGAGTTCGTCCGGCGTCCTGGCATAGAACTGCGGATCGCTGCGCAGAAATTGCAGGAACGCCTCGAAGCTGCCCTGGAAGCCGGCCTCGTGCATGGTGTCCAGCATCTGCGCATGGATCTTGGCCACCTGCGCGAGGCCCACCTGATGGATCGCCTCGGGGTCGAGGTCGAGCGTTGTGTATTCGAGGATCTGCTGGCGATAGAACGCCTTGCCGTCCGGCAGCGCCTCGGCGGCCAGCGTGGCGCGCGCGTGCGGCACGTAGTCGTTGCGGAAGAAATCCAGCAGCCTCGCGTAGGCCGGGATCACCTCGTCGCGGATGCGCCGCAGCGCCTCGGCCTGCAGGGACTGCACCTGCTCGGCCGGCCAGGTGGCGGGCAGCGTCTTGAACGGCGCGTAGAAACTGCTCGCGGTGGGATCGTCGAGCCCGGCCACCGCCGCGATCGACACGTCGCGCCCGCCAAGCACCTCGCGCGGCACGCTGAAGCCGCGCGCCAGGCCGTCGCGCATGTTGGCGATCTGCTGGTCGAAATAGGCGGGGATCTGGCCGAGCTGGTCGAGGTAGCGGCGGTAGTCCTCCGGCGTGCGCAGGCGGTCGCTGTTCAACACGTAGCCGATGTCGCCCCAGAACGAGGAGTCGCTGTTGAACGGCATCTGCCAGGCCTTGAAGCGCTGCGCGGCGAGCAGGTTGGCAACCTGCGCGTGGTACACGGCGTAGTTCACCTGGCCCTCGGGCGAGAGCTGCCTGGCATCGAGCGCGTCGAGCTGGCCGAGCACCTTCTGCCACGTCTCCAGGCGGCGCTGCTGGCTGGCCGCGTCGACGCTGTCGAGCCGGCCCTGGCTCGGCTGCGCCTCGCCGGCGTTGCTGATGCCGCTCTGCCCGGTGCGCCACGCCCATTCCTGGGCGTAGATGGCGCGGAAACGCGCTTCCGTGTCCTCGGCATGCAGCGTGGTGGTGAGCAGCAGGCCCGCGCCCAGCAGACCGCCCAGCAGGGACTTCATCGGCGCAATTCCTTGGCAAGACAGGCGGCGATCTTCGCAGAGTTCGCCTTGGCGTGCCGGGAATGCGAGGTGGTTCGCAGCGCTGCATGCGCGCTTCGTGCCAGCGGCCGGTGCAGATCGCGCGGGCCGCGGGCCGCGGCGCCGGCCTATTCCAGCCCGGCGTAGTAGCCGCGCATGGCGGCGAGGTAGGCCTCCAGGTTGCGGCCTTCGCCGCCGGTGAAGACCTCGCCGGTTTCTTCCAGCGCGTCGATGCGGTCGGGGCGGAAGTTGCGGAAGTCGCGGCGCAGCCGGCACCAGGTGCCCAGCGTCCACTTGCCGCCCCAGAAGGCCAGGCACAGCGGTTCCACCTCGCGCTCGCTGGCCCGACCGGCCTCGTCGCGGTAATCGAGGCGCAGCACGTGCTGGGCCTCGATCGCCGCGTGAAGGCGGTCGATGCGCGCGGCGAAGGCCGTGCTGCCTTCGTCGCGCCAGATCGGCGCGTAGATGCGCGTGCGCGCCGAGCGCTCGCGCAGTTCCGGCGGCAGCACCGCCTCGATCTTCATCAGCGCCGCCCGCGCGCCCGCGGCCAGCTTCTCGCCGGCGAAGGCGCGCACGAAGCGCGTGCCGACCACCAGGGCTTCGAGCTCGTCGGCGGTGAACATCAGCGGCGGGATGTCCGCGCCCTTGCGCAGCACGTAGCCCACGCCGGCCTCGCCTTCGATCGGCACGCCGGAGCACTGCAGGTCGGCCACGTCGCGGTACACCGTGCGCAACGACACGCCCAGCGTCTCGGCGAGCTGGCGCGCCTGCAGGGCGGTGCGGCGTCCGCGCAGGGCATGAATGATGAGGAACAGGCGATCGGCACGGCGCATCCTCCGATCATCGCCGAGGCGCTGCCCGGCAGCCAGCGGTGCGGACCGCGCGGACCGCGCCCGCACGCACCGGGCGATGACCGCGGCGCCCGGTCACGGCCCGCGCCGGGTTCCGGCAAGCAGGTGGAGCAGCGCGACGAGCAGGTTCCGCCGGCGGCTTCCGCGAGGCGGTGCCGGCGTGACTGGCCCAGCCGCCGTCGGACGCGGCGGCGGCTGGCCTTCCACCAGCGTGCCGCGCAGGTAGAGCGGCCGGTAGGCCATCAGCACGCGGTGGGTGAGCGAGCCCATGGCGTTTCCCTCAGGCCGCCGCCGCGGCTTCGCCCACGCACCAGGGCGGCAGCTGGGCGTGCTTGAACAGGCGGTACCAGTGCTCGCGATCGCTGGGGCTGTAGAGGTCGAGCGTGCGGATCACCTCGCGGGCGAACTCCACGCTGCCCAAGTGGCTGGCGGTGATCACGCCGCCGTCGCTCGCCGCCAGCACCGAGGCGTCGTAGTGGGCCGCGCCGGCGTAGCCGGGCACCTGCGCCGCGATCTGGCCGGCCCAGCTGCCGGTGTGGCGGCGGCCTTCCAACAGGCCGGCGCGGGCCAGCGCCAACACGCCGCTGTCGATGGCGGCCAACGGCACCCCGGCCATGCCGGCCCGGCGCAGCGCCGTCACCGCCGCCTCGCCCTCGCCGCGTTGCCACAGGTGGCCGCCGGGCACGATCAGCAGCGCGGAGCGGGCGAGGTCGAGCGCCTCCAGCGCCAGGTCGGGCCGCACCGCCAGGCCGCCCATCGAACGCACCGCCGCGGGCGTGAAGCCCACCGTGCGCACCTGCCACTCGCCCGGGCGCTGCACCTCGCACAGCGCCAGCGCGGCCTGCCAGTCGGCGAAGCCGTCGAACACCAGGACATAAACCGTGTCGCGCATTGCCTGCCCTCCTCTGTCGGAGCGACAGGATGGCGCCGCCCTGCTGCCAACGTGCTGTCAGCAACGGAGCGGCGCGGTACGGCGCAAGGGCGCCGCCGTGGCCGCGGCTGGCGCGGGGCCGCCGTAGCCCGGACAATGCACGCTCCTTTCCCCAGGGATACGCCATGAAGCCCATCTCGCTGATCCAGTTCCTGATCGAGGAACGCCGCGCCGGCCGCATCAACGCCGAGCTGTCGCTGCTGATCGAGGTGGTCGCCCGCGCCTGCAAGCGCATCGCGGTGGCGATCAACAAGGGCGCGCTGGGCGGCGTGCTGGGCAATGCCGGCAGCGACAACGTGCAGGGCGAGGCGCAGAAGAAGCTGGACGTGATCTCCAACGAGATCCTGCTGGAGGCCAACGCCTGGGGCGGCCACCTGGCGGCCTGCGCCTCGGAGGAGATGGAAGACCCCCAGCCCATCCCCGACATGTACCCCAAGGGCCACCACCTGCTGCTGTTCGACCCGCTGGACGGCAGCTCCAACATCGACGTGAACATCTCGGTGGGCACCATCTTCTCGGTGCTGCGCAGCCCGGACGGCGTGGAGGAGCCCAAGGCCGAGCACTTCCTGCAGCCGGGCACCACCCAGCTCGCCGCCGGCTACGTGGTGTACGGCCCGGCCACGCTGCTGGTGCTGACCTTCGGCCACGGCACGCACGAATTCACGCTGGACCGCGAGGTGGGCAGCTTCGTGCTCTCCCGGCGCAACCTGCGCATCCCCGAGGAGACCGCCGAGTTCGCCATCAACATGTCCAACCAGCGCCACTGGGAGGCGCCGATGCAGCGCTATATCGGCGAGTTGCTGGCGGGCCAGGACGGCCCGCGCGGCAAGGACTTCAACATGCGCTGGGTGGCCTCGATGGTGGCCGACGTGCACCGCATCCTCAGCCGCGGCGGCGTGTTCTTCTACCCGCTGGACGCCAAGCTCAAGGCCAAGGCGCAGACCGGCAAGCTGCGCCTGATGTACGAGGCCAACCCGATGGCCTTCATCGTCGAGCAGGCCGGCGGCTCGGCCAGCACCGGGCGAGCGCGCATCCTGGACCTCGAGCCCACCGCGCTGCACCAGCGCGTGCCGGTGTTCCTGGGCTCGAAGAACGAGGTGGCGATGGCCGTGCGCTACCACGCCGAGGCGGACGGCGCGCAGGGCTGAAGCCCTGCGCCCTGCCCCGTCCGTCCGGCATGGGCCGGATGGACGGAACGCGATCCCTCACTCCACGTTCGAGCGCGCGTAGGCTGCCTCCGCCGTGCGCGCCGCCTCCCGCTCCAGCGCCCAGCGCTCGCCGGTGCGCAGCAGGCGGAAGCGATCCGGCGCCACGCCCTGCGCCTGCAAGGCCTGCGCGAGCAGCGCGGGCGGCTCGTCCAGCGACTCGTCGGCCAGCTCGAACGCGCCCCAGTGGATGCCGAACGAACGCCGGCAGCCCAGCTCACGGTGCAGCTGCACCGCCTGCGCCGGGTCGGTGTGCTGGCCGTGCATGAACCAGCGCGGCGCATAGGCGCCGATGGGCAGGGCGGCGAGGTCGATGGGCCCCAGCCGCGCGCCGATCTCCGCCAGCCGCTCGGAGTAGCCGGTGTCGCCGGCGAAGTAGAAGCGGAAGTCCTCCGCACGCACCACCCAGCCGCCCCACAGGCTGCGGTTGGCGTCCCACAGCGTGCGCGCGCTCCAGTGCCGCGCCGGCACGCAGGTGAAGGTGGCGCCGCCGAGGCGCGTTTCCTGCCACCAGTCCAGTTCCTGCGTATGGCGCATGCCGTGGCGCTCCAGCCAGCGCTTGAGGCCGAGCGGCACCAGGAAGCGCGCCTCGGGGAAACGCCGCGCGAGCTGGCGCACGCTGCGCCGGTCCAAGTGGTCGTAGTGGTTGTGCGAGATCGCCACCACGTCGATGGGCGGCAGCTCCGCCACGCTCGCCGGCGGCGGCGTGCGCCGCCTGGGGCCGGCGAAGGAGAGCGGCGAGGCGCGCGGCGACAGCGCCGGGTCGGTCAACACGGTGAGGCCGCCCACCCTGAGCAGCACGCAGGCATGCCCCAGCCACCACACCGCCTCGCCCGGCGCGCTGAAATCGGCGCGCTGCCACCACGCCGCCTGGAAGGCTTCATAGCCCTCGCGCGGCGGCTTGGGCAGGCCGGCCTCGCGGCGCTCGCGTCGCCAGCGGTCGAGGTCGCCGGGCCGGCGCGTCGTCGGCTCCAGGTTGCGGAAGCCCTGCGGCGTGTGGTGCGGCTTGCCGGGGTCGAAGTAGGGGTTGCGCCAGGCCATGCGGTGCTCGTCGCGGTGTGGGTCTTATCCGCAATGGGTGCGCGGACGGCCAAACGCAAGCATCGCGGTGTACCGCCTTGTTCGCGGACGGCGCGGCGCGGCGGCACCATGCCCGCGATGCACGATCTCGACGCGCTGTGGCCGCGGCTGCGCGCTGCCCCGTTCCGCCGCAAGTTCCGCCTCGGCCCGAACGAGCGCGACTACCTGCGCCGCCATGGCCGCGCCGCCGTGCTGCGCCACGCCGCCGACTTTGTCGCCCGGCGCCTCGCCCCCGCACAACCCGCCCGCGACGGCCGCCAGACGCCCTGGCGCGGCCACCCCGTCTTCATCGCCCAGCACGCCACCGCCACCTGCTGCCGCGGCTGCCTGGAAACATGGCACGGTATCGCCAGGGGCCATGCCCTGAGCGCGGCCGAGCAGGCGCATGCGGTCGCGGCGATCGCACGCTGGCTGGCGGAGACGGCGGATGCGAGCGCCGGGACGGAGCCCGAGCCAAGGCAGCGTTCGCTGCTGTAGATCGCGGTACACCGGTGCGCGGCGGCGTACGCCCTGCACCGTTCGCGCCTCGCCATCGACGCGAACGGCGTTCGGCCGGCGCCTGCCGGTCGGGTTACGACGCGCCGCTCACTCGCTCCGAACCCCGCGTCCCGCCACCCGGAAGGCGACGCTGGTCCAGGCCCCGCTCGGGGCGAGCGCGGTGACGGTGTAGTCGCCGGTCTGCGGCAGGGCGAGCTGGACGGGGGCGTCGCCCTCGCTGGCCGCCGCGAGGCGGCTGTTGAGCAGCCACTGCACGGTGCCGGCGGCGCCCAGCGCCTGCAGCGTCACGCGCAGCGGCTCGCGGCTGTTGGGCGCCTGGCGCAGCAGCGCGCCGGGGGCGAGGCCGGCGATGCGCAGCGGCGCGGCGGCGTTCAAGCCGTCCGGCACGCACTGCGGCGCCAACGGTGGCACGGCGCTGCGCACGCGCTCGGCGGCGTCCAGCCACGGCGTCGCCAGCGCGGGCCAGCGGGCGAGCTGCACGGCGTGCTCGCCCGCGCCGTGGCAGGTGGCGCTCAGGCGGCGACCCTGGCCGTCCACGCGCAGGCTGAGCAGGCCGGACGACCAGGCGCCGAGGTCGCGCTCGGCGAAGCTCGGCGGCACGATGCCGTCGAGCGTCCAGGCCTGGCGGCGCTGGTGGCACAGGCCGGGCGGCGTGGCGGCGACGGCGCCGCCCAGCGGCCAGCAGATGTCGGTGGCCTGCACGCTGGCGGGGCGGCGGTCCGCGTAGTGGCTGGCGTTGCCGGGCAGCATGGCGGCGACCTGGAACAGGAGCGGCAGCGCCGTCACCGCGCCGTACTGGCCCGGCGAGGGCGTGCCGTCGGGGCGGCCGATCCACACGCCCAGCGTCCAGCGGTCGCCGACGCCGATGGCCCAGGCGTCGCGGTAGCCGTAGCTGGTGCCGGTCTTCCAGGCCAGCGCGCCGCCCTGCGTGGCGCTGCCCGCCAGCGGCGCGCCTTCGACCTCGGCCGGGTTGGTGGCGAGCATGTCGCGCACGATCCACGCCGCGCCGGGCGAGAGCAGGCGCCGCGGCTGCGCGGGCTGCGTCGGCAGGTAGCGCGGCGTGCCGGCGATGCCGCCGTTGGCGAAGGCGGTGTAGGCGCCCACCAGGTTCTCCAGTCGCGTGGCCGCGCCGCCGAGGATGATCGAGAGGTTGGGCGCCGCGCCCGGCGGCAGGCCGAGGTCGATGCCGCCGGCGGCCAGCCGCGCCACGAAGCGGGTGGGGCCGACGCGGTCGAGCACGTCCACCGCCGGCACGTTGAGCGAGCGCTGCAGGGCCTCGGCCACGCTGACCGGGCCGCCGAAGGCCTGGTCGAAGTTGCCCGGCCGGTAGCCGCCGAAATCCTGCGGCGCGTCCACCAGCAGGCTCTGCGAATCGATCAGGCCGTCGTCCAGCGCCAGGCCGTAGAGGAAGGGCTTGAGCGTGGAGCCGGGCGAGCGCGGCGAGCGCACCATGTCCACGTGGCCGAGCCGGTCGGGGTCGGCGAACAGCGCGGAGCCCACGTAGACGCGTGCCTCCAGCGTGGCGTTGTCCACCACCAGCAGCGCGGCCGAGGTGCGTGGCGGCAGGCGTGCGAGGTAGGCGGTGACGCGGTCCTCGGCGGCGCGTTGCAGGTCGGCGTCGAGCGTACTGAACAGGCGCCGCGCGCCCGGGTGCGCCTCGTGCAGCCGCTCGGCCAGCAATGCGGCGGACAGCGGCGTGCGCAGCGAACGCGCCACCACCGGCTCGATCGCCGCGTCGCGCACCTGCGCCTCGCTCCATACGCCGAGGTCGCGCAGGCGCGCCAGCACCTTGTCGCGGGCGCGGCGGGCGGCCTCCGGGTGGCGGTCCGGCCGCAGCCGGCTCGGCGCCTGAGGCAGCACCGCGAGCAGCGCCGCCTCCGCCTGCGAGAGCTGGCGCGAGGGCTTGCCGAGGTAGGCCCACGAAGCCGCTTCCACACCCTCGATGTTGCCGCCGAAGGGCGCGCGGTCGAGATACAGCGCGAGGATCTCGGCCTTGCTCAAGTGCGCCTCCAGCTGCAACGCACGAAAGACCTGCACCAGCTTGCCGGCGAAGCTGTGCGGGATCGGCTGGACGATGCGCGCCACCTGCATGGTCAGGGTGGAGCCGCCCGACACGATGCGCCCGTGCACGAGGCCGCCGGACAGCCCGCGCAGCAGCGCATACGGATTGACGCCGGGGTGGCGGTAGAACCAGCGGTCCTCGTAGTTGAGCAGCGCCTGGAGGTAGCGCGGGGACACCTGCTTGGCCGTTACCGGATAACGCCATACCCCGTCGCCATCGGCGAAGGCGCGCAGCGGGGAGCCGTCGCGCGCCAACACCACGGTGCTGCCGGTGTCGGGCGCGGGCAGGTGCAGGGGGAACAGGCGGTCGAGCAGCAGCATCGCCAGCAGCACCGCCGCCGCCGCAAGACCGCCCCGGCGCAGCCACCGCCACCGCCATCGGCGTCGGCGTCGGCGCGCTGGCGGTGGCTGGACGGCGGCGGCGTGCGGTGCAGTCATGCGCAAGGGTCGGACACTATCGGCCTCGGGGTGCGACCGCTCCGCGCCGATTTCGCGCGGCGCGGGACGATGGCGGCTACGGCTCCACCACCGTCACCTGCCCCGGCTCCACCTTGCCGATGCCGCGCACGGCGGGGCGGTACATGTCCTCCACCAGCGGCGGCGGCACGGTGTAGGTGCCGGGGGTGACGGCGCGCACCAGGTAGAACAGGTGCGCGGCCTGGCCGCGCTCGAGCTTGAGCGCGGCGGCGTAGCGGTCGTCGCGGTATTCCTCGTGCACGACCTCGGCCGCGCCACTGCGCTCGTCCATCTGGATGCCGTCGACCACCACGCCGGACCAGTCGCCGGCACCGCCGAGGTTGAGGTTCTCCACCTCCAGCCCGCCGGGCAGGAGGTCCGTGACCAGCGCGTCGGGCATATTCTCGCGCGCCTCGATGCTGAGCTCGACCAGCAGCGTGTCGCCCTCCTTCAGCGGCCCCGGCTGCCAGGGCTTGCCGTCGGTGGTGTAGTAGCGCCGGCGCACGTCGACCTGGCTGTCGTCGGGCGGCGGCGCCTTCTGCGACAGGCCGGCGACGTCGAGCGTGGCGAACACGGTGCCCGGGCCGGTGGGCTGCACGGCGACGCCGGCGGCGAGCTCGGCCGCGCTGAGGTCGCGCGTCCACACGCGCTGCCCGGGCGCCGCCTCGGTCTTGCCGCCGACGCCGAGCGACGCCGCCAGCGGCGCCTTGCTACCGGCGTCGAAGGCGCGCGCCACGCGCACGATGGCCACCTGCTCCTGCGTGCTGAGGTAGGACCACGACCAGTGGTAGTACGGCAGCTTCTGCTGCGTCTCGCGCTCGCGCACGGTGGCGGTGCGCGCCCAGTCGGCGAGCTTGGCGTCGTACTCGGGCTTGGCCAGGCCGTAGCTGTGGGTGAGCGCCACCATCAGGCCGAGGTCGCGCAGCTCCGAGCCGTAGTCGCCCAGGTACCACGGGCGCTCCTTGCTCCAGGCGAAGGCCTCGGCGATGGCCTTCTCGGCACGCGCGGTGTCGCCCATCAGCTTGAAGGCCAGCCCCAGGTGCACCAGCGGCAGCGGCGCGTCGAGCTTCTGGCGCTCGTTGTCGAAGATCGCCCGCAGGGTGCCGAGCGGCGCGCGGTTGACGCGGGCCAGCACGTAGCCGGAGTACGCCTCGTCGGCCAGGCGCAGGTGGTCGTGGTGCTCGTAGCCGTAGTAGGGATGGCCGCCGGCGAGCAGGTCGTCGCTCAGGCGCTGCAGGGCCTTCTGCAAGACCTCCTGCGGTACGGCGAAACCGGCGTCGCGGGCGTCGAGCATGAAGTCGACCGCGTACGGCGTCATGAAGGTCTGGATCGGGCTGCTGCCGCCCCAGAAGCTGAAGTGGCCGTTGGCCGCCTGGAACGAGGCGATGCGCGCCAGCGCGCCCTCCACCGCGGCGCGGCGCACGGCGTCGCCCATCGGTGGCAGGCCGAGCGCGCCGGCGGTGGCGCTGTCCAGCACCAGCGCGGCGTAGCCCTTGCTGGTGGTCTGCTCGATGCAGCCGTAGGGGTAAGCCAGCAGCGTGCGCAGCGCCGAGCCGTAGGGCAGCGGCGGCAACGTGCTCAAGGTGAGCTGGGCGCGCACGGTGGCGGGGATCAGGCCGGTCGCCGCCTCGCCGCCGAAGCGCAGCGGCTTGCCGCCCTCGACGGCGGCGGGCGTGCTGCGCACCGTCTCCGGCCAGGCCGGGCGCACGGCGAACTCGAAGTGCCGCTGGGCGGTGTAGTCGTTGAGCTGGGCGCGGATGTCCAGCTTGGCCACCGCCGCGCCGGCCTGCGCCGTCACCGGCATGGTCAGCGTGGTGCCGGCGCCGTCCTTGAGCGGCACCGTGCGGCTGGCCTCGCCGAGCTTGATCGGGCCCTCGCCGCTGACCGCGACCTTGGCCACGCCGTCCTGGCCGGAGAGGTTCTTGAGGTCGAGGCTGAGGCGCGCGGTGTCGCCCGCCGCCATCACCCGCGGCGTGCTCGGCTCCACCACCAGCGGCGCGCGCACGGTGACGCTGCCCTCGGCATTGCCGTAGCGCGCGTCGGTGTAGGCCAGCGCGGCCAGGCGCAGGCTGCCGTTGAAGTCGGGCACGTCCACCGACAGCGTGGCGCGGCCCTGGGCGTCGAAGGCCACCGGGCCGGCGAAGAGGTCCACGATCTGCACCCTGGGGTTGAGCCGCGCCGCGTGCGGCAGGCCCTTGGCGGAAAGGTCGCCGCCGTAGCGCAGCTTGGCCTCCATGCCGTCCATCGCCTCGATGATGCGCCCGTACAGGTCGTAGGCCTCCGCGCCGAGCGCGCGCTTGGCGAACATCCACGCCCAGGCGTCGGGCACGGGGTAGCTGGTGATGTTGAGCACGCCCTGGTCCACCGCCGACAGCGTGACGTAGGCGCGCTGGCCGGCCAGCCCCGCGGCCTGCACGCCCACCGCGAGCGGGTTGCCCGGCCGCATCGTCGCCGGCGCGTCGAGCTTGAGCGGGATGCGGCGGTCGTTGCGGTCGATCGCCACGTGCTCGATGCCCATCGCCCGCGCCGGCGTGGTGTGCTCGTCGGCCTCGCCGCCGCGCAGCACCATCGCCACCACGTAGACGTCGTGGCGCTGCCAGTCGGCGGTGACGGGGATCGCGAAGGTGGCGCCGGCCTTGGCGTCGATGGCGCGCTGGTAGAGCAGCCGGTCGGACTCCACCAGCAGCAGGCCGTGGCCTTCGTGCGGCGGCGTCAGCGTGACCTTGAGCGTATCGCCCACGCGGTAGCGCGCCTTGTCCAGTTGCAGCTTCACCTTGTCCGGGCGCGCCTCCTTGCCGAGGTTGTCGTCGTCCCAGCTGTAGCCGGCGAAGAACGGGAAGCGCGTGGTGAGGCCGGTGGCCGGGTCGAACACCTCCAGCCGGTAGCCGCCCCACTGCACCGGAAAATCCACCCGCGCCATGCCGCCGGCGGGCACGTCGAGGTCCTTCTCCTCGATCAATTCGAGGTTGACGTTGGCGTTGGAGCGCCAGCCGTCGCCGTGCTCGTACAGCCAGTAGAAGTCGCGCCGCTCGCGCTGCAGGCGCACCTTGAGGTGCTGGCCGGCGAGCAGCCGGCCCTGCGCGTCGGCGCGCACGATCTCGAAGCCGGCGCGGCTTTCGCTGTCCGCGCCCTGCTTGGGGTCGAACAGCGGGTGCACGCCCACCAGCACGTCGGCCGGCCACAGCACGCGCTTCAGGGTGCGCGTCACCGCGCGGCCACCGCTCTCGTACACGCTGCCCGAGAGCGTGGCGGCGAGGGGCGCGACCGGCTTCGCCGCGTCGGGCAGCGCGATGTCCCCGGCCAGCTCGCCCTTGTCGTCGAACTTGGTGTCGAGCACGTCGTCGGCCGACTTGGGCAGGTCGAGCAGCGGGTCGCCGAAGAAAGTGTCGGGCAGCTTGGCAAGCGGATGCACTTCCGACGCCACCAGCAGCTTGGCGGTGAAGCGGTTGCCGGCGGCCGGGGCGCCGTAGAGGTAGCTGGCGGTGGCGGTGAGGCGCAGCGGCTCGCCCGGCGCCAGCCGCGGCTGCGCGCTGTCCAGGCCGAGCTTGAGGCGCTCGGGCAGGAATTCCTCGACGTGGAACGGGAAAGCCTGCACGGCCTCCTTGCTGGCCGGGTCGAGGCGGAATTCGAGCTGCCACAGGCCGGTGGGCGCGTCGGCGGGGATCGCCTGGCTCAGCTCGAAATAGTTGAGGTCCTTCGGCTCCAGCCGCGCCTCCCGCAGGCTGCGCCCGTCGGGCTGCTTGATGCGCACGAACAGCGGCTGCGGCTTCATCGGCTTGCCGTCGAAGTCGCGCAGCAGGGCCGAGGCGCGCAGCGTCTCGCCGGGCCGGTAGAGGTCGCGCCCCGACCAGGCGTAGACCTCGAACGGCGCCTGCCGGCGGCCGCCGATGTCGAAGTTGGAGACGTCCAGCGCCGGGCGGTTGAACGGCAGCACGGAGACGTCCTTGCCGTGCCGCGCCACCAGCACGTCGGCATGCCTGGGCGCGTAGGCCAGCAGCGCGTTGCCATCGGCGTCGGTCTCGGCCTTGAGCTTGGCGCGGCCGTCGGCGCCCTCGACCTCCACCGCCACGCCCGCCACCGGCGTGCCGTCGCGCAGCGAGGCGACGTGCAACAGCGCGTTGTCGCGGTACACGCGCAGGTGCAGGCCGAGGTCGCTGACGAAGAACACCGCCGTGTCGTACATGCCGGCGAAACTGCCGCCGGCCTTCGCCACCGCCATGTACACGCCCGGCTGCGAAAGCTCGCGGATGCCCTGCACCGGCAGGAAGTTCACGCTGCGCTCGTTGCGCTCGCCGGCCAGCGCGTAGCGCATGGCGTAGACCGAATCGGCCATGTGGGTGAGCGCCACGCGCGGGCGCGGCTCGCCCTGGCGGTCGCACAGGTCGTAGCGTTCCTCGTCGTGGTCCAGTTCGTAGCTGCCGCGGCGGCCGTTGACCGGGTAGGCGCAGAACAGGTCCGACAGCGCGTCGTCGTGCACGCGGAAGAATTCGACGTCGGCCTCCTTCACGTTCACCGACACCAGCGGCAGGCCGCGCGTGCCGTGCACCGGCAGCACGCTGCCGCGCGAGGCGAAGCCCACCGCGGGCGGCAGGTCGCCGGAGTAGATGTCGCGCTTCTGCTCGCGGCCCAGGCTGCGCCCGTCCGCCGCCAGCAGGCCGGCATGCAGCTGCACCGCGTAGTGGGTGTTGGGCTGCACATAGGGGAAGCTCAGCGTCTGGCCGTCCGGCTTGAGGCTCCAGCTGCCGCTGACCACCTCGCCCTGCGGGCCGGTTACCGCGAGCAGGCCGTCGAAGTTCTGCGCGGCGGCGAGGCGCGCGTTGAAGCGCAGCGTGAGGGCGGTGCTCGAATCCTGGGTCTCGGAACCGGCGGCGAGCAGCGTCAGCGCCTTGCTGGCCGGCGGCGCCGCGGCCGAGGCGGCC
>NZ_LFQR01000126.1 GCF_001182895.1 Frateuria defendens
AACGGCACCCCGATGCGGCGCTCGACGGACCTTCGGTCCGCCGAGTCCGTGAGGCTCGGCCGGGCTTTTCGACAGGACGTCCCTGTCCTGTCGAAAAGGAGTCGGCATCCATGCCGACTCCCCCTGCGGGGCCTGATCGTCCGAGCCTCACCGCCGCATAGGGGACCCCAAGAGCAAAAAGCGAAAAGCTCGCACCTTCGGCGCTCGCGCAGCGAGCGCTAAGAGTGCGTGCATGGATGCACGCTGCTCTTCCCGGGGCCCCTGGGGCGCGGCGAGG
>NZ_LFQR01000127.1 GCF_001182895.1 Frateuria defendens
CCGTCAGTGCGCGCGAACACGTGTTCAATGCGCGCGCGGATCTTCGCCCGGGCCTTGTTCCAGCCTTCCTGCTGCTTCGTCAGCGGCCGGTTCGCCTGACGCTTGTGCATCGTGCGGTCCTTCAGACCGTGATCCTGGCAGCGCCGTGCGGTCTGCGCCGATCGGTAGGCCGAGTCGCCGTACAGTGGCCGACCCTTCTGGGTCGTGTCCAGCAACGCCTCGATCCGCTGCGAGTCATGCACCGATGCCGGCGTCACCGCGAACGCCCGGATGAAGCCGTGCTCGACATCGGCATTGACGTGGTTCTTGTAGCCGAAATAGCTGCGCCCGTGCTTCTTCGTCCAGTCCGCATCCGCGTCCCGGTGCGCCGCCTGCTGCACGGTCAGCGCCGGTTCGCCGTCCTTGGGCGTCGGCGGCTTCCTAGT
>NZ_LFQR01000128.1 GCF_001182895.1 Frateuria defendens
CTGCCGCCCAGGCTCCTAGGTGGCCCCTGGATTCAACGAATGTCTTTCCCGTACTTCGACAAGCAAACGTGTTTGCTTAGTTTTTGCGGCGGAATCAAGACCGCAGCCGAGGAGCCGTAGGGCTTGCCGGTCTTCGCGTCCTGATCTGCTTTGTATGTCCCTGCGTGGTATTCCGTATCGCATGCATCGTATTTGTCGCATACCGCCAATTTGGTGCAGATGACCTGCCCGTTGCGTTCGTATATGTAGTACTTGGCCTCCGAGTACGGCAGGCGTGGATATTCTTCGGTCCGGATTGTGATGGCTTTCTTTTGCACGGCCGGATGGTCTGCCGCTAGGCCTGCAGTGGCAGAAGCCAACAGTCCGCCCGATAGCAACAGCCTTTTAGCCGAGATCCTGAGTTTCACGTACACGCTCCCTCCCTGCCGGCAGGCCCCTGTCGGGGACTCTAAGCGAATGATCCAAAAACTAATGAGCTGAAGCCCACACAAAATATATGACTTTGCAACGCGCCATCATGCCGAGTCCAGGGAGGGGCGTTGCCCGCGGGCAAGTGTCCCCTAGTCCAGAAGTCATGGTTTTGTAGAACAGCAATCCGTGCAGCCTCTGCCGACCTGGCCTCCTCCTCGTTTATCTGTTCGATGCATCCGCTTTTCTCTTGAGGTCGTCGGTGGACCACCCGGTTTCTTCAGTGGCACGACGTGAAACCGCTGACGGCTTGCGCCTTCCCGCTGACCGAAACCGTGCACGGTTTGTCATGCGGTCTCTCGGTGCTTCGCTAAGATGGAATTCGACTGCGACCATGCGGCCAATCCCATAGGAGCCACGGATGATGCGCCCTGCTGCCGCAGTGGCTAGCCTTTTCGCCACGCTCCTGGTGGCTTGTGCAACGCCTGCCCATCAAGCAGTGGCACCCGATGCTGCCGACTCTGCCCCCTCCTCTGCCCAGGACCACTCCATGCCGTCTTCCCTCGAAGCCCACGCGCTGCCCGGGGCGCGCGCGGCCGTTGACCATCTGCTTGCCTTTCTGTCGACCCTAGACAGCACGGCCACGCTCAAACCCGCTCCGCTGGGAGACGCCTTCGGGGTGACGCTCGGCCCCGACACCACAAATGGCGCGGGTTGGACGGTCTACCACAGCTCGGACCTGGGGCAGGGCTGGACCTACTGGGTGCAGCAGTCCAATGCCCGGCCGTCGATGAAAAATGGCTTTCGATTTTGGTTCGACCATCCGGACCGGACGGCCGATGCCGCCCCGGTGTGTGCGTTGCCGCTGGACAGGCTGCGCAGCACGCTGACCGCCCACGGCTGGGTCGAGCGTCCGGTGCCATCGGAAATCGGCAGCATTTTGGCCGTGGAGTTCAGCAAGGGCGATGTGGTGTTGACCTTGACCCCGCGCGACGGTGCTGATGTGCATGGCACAGCCTGCGTGCTGGCCGTGCAAACCACTGACGGCCATTGACCGGATAAGGATTGCCCATGGCTACGCCCCACACGGCCCTCGATGCGGCCGTCAACCAGTTTGCCCAACAATCCGGCGTGACCCCGGCCCAAGTGTCGGCGCTGCGCGCGGCGTTGGCGGCTGACCCCGACGTGACCCAACGCCTGGACGCGCAAGCCAGCAACGGGGCGTTGCACGGCTTCGCGCCCGCGGCCCCTGGCGCGCCCGACCAGCCGGTGGGCCACTACGACCGGGGTGCCGGCACCATGATCCTGCCCGCTTCCGCCTTCCCCGCTTCGGGTGCCTGCACGGACCTCGGCGCTGTGCTGCGCGTCCAAGCGATGGTCGTAGAATTCGGCGGAAAGAGCTACGCCGACGTCGCGGGTGCGAGCCACCATGTCACCCCGGACATGCTCAGCAACCTCCAAGGCACGCTCAATGGTTCACCCGCGCTGGCCGACGACATCAAGCGCGCCGCGACGACGACCGATCCACTGCAACCGTCGCACCGCATCCTGGAGTCGTTTGCGTTCACCGCGCCGGGCGCAGGCGTCGGCGGCAGCTTCAGTGCGCCCGACCACGCCATGAACCTGGTCAGCGAATCGCTCATCACCCGTGGTGCGCACAGCGTTGGGAGATACAACCCGCACGATTTGACCTTCGTCATCGGGCACGAAGTCCAGCATGGGTTCAACGCGCAAGCGGCAGCGCAGGCGCGCGCCGCGTTTGTCAACGATGCGCGCGCGCTGGCTGCCACGCCCGGCCCGGTGCACGATTACACCACGTTGGTGGAGCGGCGCATCCAAGCCGGCCGGGAAGACGAAGCGAGTGCGGAAATTGCGGGCTGGAATGCCCTGCGAGGCCGGGTGCAGCACGACCAGGGCAGCGTGACGTTGACCGACCTGGCCAATGCCTTGCCGGCACGCACGGCAGACTTCATCGAACCGCACGGGGCGGGGTTTGTAGCTCGCCCCAACCTGCAGCTCAATCCCGATTTAAGCTTGTCGCACACACCGGCCAATGTGGCCGCGATGGGGCACAACTACTTCGACCGGCCGACGGCCGCGCACCATCAACCGGGAGACACGCGCAACGCCATGGCGCTGGGGCACAACGGGGTTGAGGACTACCCCAACTACTACGCCGGCTGGGCTGTTTCAGTCATCGGTGCGGAAGAGCACGCGGCCGCGCACGGCAAAGGCCTGGCCCCGCAGATTCAGCTCAACATGGCCCACGCGGGCCTCTACGAAGACATGATGGAAAAGGCGGGACTCAACCTCGCCCCGTCCAAGCAATCCATCCAGTATCTCGACAGCAGCTCGCAGCCGGCCGTGCCTCACGCGTTCGACCACACGGCCGACGGCCCCCATCAATACCAGCATGTGCCGGTGGCACCGCAGCGATTGGATGACCCCAGCCATCCGGACCATGCGCTCTTCCAGCAGGCGCGTGCCCATGTCGTAGCGCTTGACCAAAGCTTGGGTCGAACCCCCGATGTGCACACTGACCAGTTGGCATCGGCCGCCGCCGTGCAAGCTCGGGCGGATGGGTTGCAGCGCATCGACCAAATCGCACTCTCCACCGATGGCCAGCGTTTGTGGGCTGTGCAGACTCCACCGGGGCGCACGGACCATCTGTTTGACCTTCGGACCAGTGTGCCCACGAGCGAGGCCATGACGCCGATGGCGCACAGCGGTGCCCAGTGGCCGCAGGCCATGCAGCAGTTCGAACAGGCTCAGGCGCAGCAACAACAGCGACAGGCCCAAAATCAGCAACTCAACACCCAGCAGACGCAGGGGCCGGTCATGACCCACGGTGGCCACGGCATATAGCCATCGCTCATATCGCCGGGCGTGCCTCACGCGGCGCCTCCGGTTTGAGCGCCTGTGCCATCTCTCCTGCCGCCCACGCCCCTAGCCCAGAAGTCATGCCCCCACCCGCAGCGCAAAGGCTTATCGTGGGCGCCTCTTTCACCCGGGAGCAGCGCCATGCAGCGATTTCGACGGATTCTGACCACGGCCGCCGTGCTGTGCGGCTCGGCGGTTTCGATGGCGGCCTTCGCGGCCAGCGCGCCTTCCGGCGTGGACCAGGCGGGCATGGACCGCGCGGCGCAGCCGGGCGACGACTTCGACGGCTACGCCAACGGCAACTGGCGGCGCACCACCGAGATTCCGCCGGACCGTTCCAGCACCGGCATCTTCCTGAAGGTGTTCCAGAAGGCCGAGCAGCGCACCGCCGACCTGGTGCGCCAGGCCGGCGCGGGCAATCCGGCGCCGGGCAGTGACGCGCGCAAGATCGCCGACTACTACGCGGCCTTCATGGACGAGGCGCACATCGAGCAGGCCGGGCTCGCGCCGCTCAAGCCGGAGCTTGCCAAGATCGCCGCGATCAGTTCGCCGGCCGACCTCGCCACGGTGCTGGGCAGCCAGCTGCGCGCCGACGTGGACCCGGTCAACGCCACCAACTTCCACACCGAGCACCTGTTCGGCCTGTTCGTGGCGCAGGGCCTGGAAGACCCCGCGCACAACGTGCCTTACCTGTTGCAGGGCGGCCTGGGCATGCCCGACCGCGACTACTACCTCTCCACCGACCCGGCGATGGCCGCCACGCGCGCCAAGTACCAGGCGTATGTGGCCAAGCTGCTCGCGCAGGCCGGCGAGGCGGATGCGGAAGGCGAGGCCAAGGCCATCCTCGAATTGGAGACGAAGATCGCCAAGGCCCACGCCAGCCTGGTGGACAGCGAGGACGTGCACAAGGCCAACAACCCGTGGCAGCTCGATGCCTTCGCCGCCAAGGCGCCGGGGCTGGACTGGGCCGCCTACTTCAAGGCGGCCGGGCTGGCCGGGCAGAAGGCCGTGACGGTGTGGCAGCCGCAGGCGGTGCAGGGCATCGCCGCGCTGGTCGCCGGCGAGCCGCTCGCCACCTGGAAGAGCTACCTGGTGTTCCACACGCTCAACGACAGCGCGGGCCTGCTGCCCAAGGCCTACGCCGACGCCAGCTTCGACTTCTACGGCCGCACCCTGCAGGGCACGCCGCAGCAGCGCGACCGCTGGAAGCGGGCGATCGGCGCGGTCAACAACGACCTCGGCGACGCGGTGGGCAAGCTCTACGTGCAGCACTATTTCCCCGCCTCGTCCAAGCGGCAGGTGCAGGCGATGGTCACCAACATCCTCGCCGCCTTCAACGAGCGCGTGGACAGCCTGGACTGGATGACGCCGGCGACCAAGAAGAAGGCCAAGGCCAAGATCGCCACGCTCAAGGTGGGCGTGGGCTACCCGGAAACCTGGCGCGACTACGCGCAGCTTGAGATACGCCCGGACGACGCGCTGGGCAACCGCCTGCGCGCGGAGCAGTTCGAGTATGCCCACCAGCTCGCCAAGCTCGGCCGGCCGGTGGACCGCGGTGAGTGGTGGATGACGCCGCAGACGGTCAACGCGGTGAACCTGCCGCTGCAGAACGCGCTGAACTTCCCGGCGGCGATCCTGGAGGCGCCGTTCTTCGACCCGAAGGCGGATGCGGCGGCCAACTACGGCTCCATCGGCGCGGTGATCGGCCACGAGATCAGCCACGGCTTCGACAACACCGGCGCCGAGTTCGACGCCGAGGGGCGCCTGGCCAACTGGTGGACGCCGGCGGACCAGGCGCACTTCAAGGCGGCGGGTCAGAAGCTGGCGGCACAGTACGACGCCTACGAGGCGCTGCCCGGCCTGCACCTCAACGGCCAGCAGACGCTGGGCGAGAACATCGCCGACGTCAGCGGCCTGACGGTGGCCTGGATCGCCTACCACAAGTCGCTGCACGGCAAGCGCCCGCCGGTGATCGACGGCTTCAGCGGCGACCAGCGCTTCTTCCTCGCCTTCGCCCAGTCCTGGCGCACCAAGACGCGCGAGGCGGCGCTGCGCCAGCAGGTGGTCACCGACGGCCACGCGCCGGGCCGCTTCCGCGCACAGACGGTGCGCAACCTCGATGCCTGGTACGACGCCTTCGCGCCCAAGCCGGGGCAGGCGCTGTACCTGGACCCGGCGCAGCGGGTGAAGATCTGGTGAAGACGAATTCGCCCGGCGGCCGATGCCGCCGGGCGAGCTGATGGTTCGCGGTGCCGGCGCCGCCCCCGGCGGGCGAGGTGGCGGACTCAGTGGTCCTGGTCGGGCCGTTCCCGCACCGGGTGCTTGCCCAGCTTGCGCTGCAGCGTGCGCCGGTGCATGCCGAGCCGGCGGGCGGTTTCGGAGATGTTGCCGTCGCACTCGGTGAGCACGCGCTGGATGTGCTCCCACTCCAGCCGGCGCAGGGCCAGCGGGGCTTCGGGGGCTTCCGGCAGCTCGTCTTCGCCGCCGGCGCTTTCCTCTTCCATCAGCGCGCGGACCACGGCGTCGGCGTCCACCGGCTTGGCCAGGTAGTCGTGCGCGCCGCGCTTGATCGCTTCCACCGCGGTGGCGATGGAGGCGTAGCCGGTCAGCAGCAGGATGCGCATGTCCGGCACCAGCGCCTGCAGCTCGGCCACCAGCTTGAGGCCGTTCTCGTCGCCGAGCTTCAAGTCCAGCACGCAGTGGCGCGGGTGGTGGCGGCGGGCCTGGCTGCGGGCTTCGTCGGCGTTGTTGGCGGTGACCACCTCGAAACCGCGCGAATCCATCGCGCGGGCCAGCACCCGGACGAAGGTGGCGTCGTCGTCGACGATCAGCAGCGGACGGGAGGAGGGGGTGGATTCGTTCATCGGACAACTTCTCCCTGACGAAAAGGGTCAGCATTCTGGCCTGAGTCAGGCGTTCTTGCACGCCGCGACGCTCATGGTACGCCGGCGATGGTGGCAAAAGGCAATCGTAGCCGCACTTCGGCGCCCTGGCCTGTATTCTGGGTGATTAGCTCGCCGTCGAGCCGCTCGGCGGTGGCCTCGGTGAGGGCCAGGCCCAGGCCCAGGCCGCTTTGCTTGCCGCTGCGGCCGAGGCTGGGCGGGTTGCCGGCGCGGTCGAAGCCGGGGCCGTGGTCGCGCACGACCAGCTCCAGCCAGGTCCCGTCCCGGCGCACTTCGAGTTCGACGGCGAGGGAGTCGAGCAGCGCCGAGGCATCGAGGGCATTGTTCAGCAGGTTGAGCAGGGCGTGGCGCAGGCCGGCCGGGACGCCGAGCGCCAGCCCGGCCAGCTCGTCCGGCAGGGTCAGCTCGATTTCCGCCTCCGGGCGCAGCAGCTGGAAGCGCTCCAGGCAGATGTGGATGAACTGGTAGAGCGTCATCCGCTCCGGCTCCTGCGCCAGCTGCGCCTTGCCGAAGGCCACCATCTCGCGCAGGATGCCGCGGCAGCGTTCCACCTGCTCCTGCAGCAGGGTGAGGTCTTCCTCCAGGCGGGCGTCGCCGGCGTGCTCGCGGCGCAGTTCCGGCAGCAGGGTGCGCATGGTGCCCAGCGGGGTGTTGAGTTCGTGGGCGGCGCCGGCGGCCTGGGTGGCGATGGCCAGGATGCCCTCGTCGCGCAGCGCGCGCTCGCGCCCGCGCTGCACTTCCAGCTGCTGGGTGCGCAGGGCGGTGGCCAGGCGGTTGACGAAGAAGCCCAGCAGCAGCGCGGTGATGACGAAGTTCACGCCGGTGCCGGCCACGTGCAGCGCGAAGCTGTCGCCCTCGTGCGGCGGCACCGGCAGCGGCACGTGCCAGCGCAGCAGCACCAGGTAGGCGAGGCCGGCCAGCGCCGCGGTGAACAGCACCGCCGGCGCCGACAGCGCGGCCGCGCTGAGCGCGATGGGCACCAGCAGCAGGGTGATGAAGGGGTTGGTGGCGCCGCCGGTGAAATAGAGCAGGTAGCCGAGCATCAGCGTGTCGATGGCGATGTGCAGCAGCGTCTCCCACTCGTGCACCGGCCACGGCTGGCTGAGCCGCCAGGCGGCGAAGGCGGCGAACACGGCCAGCGCGCCGATGCCGCTCAGCAGGGTCAGCAGCGGGATGGTCAGGTGCATCCACAGCGCACACACCAGCACGGCCACGCTCTGTCCGGCGATGGCGCAGATGCGCAGCCACGCCAGCGGGCGGGCGAGGGCGGAGGGGCCGATGTGGCGGTTGGCGAGACGGGGCGGCATGGTGTGGCTCATCGGGCACGGCCGGCACGCTGTGCCGGCCGCACGGGGTTACGGTTGCGGGCTCAGTTCCTCGCTGCGCACGGCGGGCAGCGCGGTGTGGGCGGCATGGCTGTCCGACAGCTTCTTCATCAGCGGCAGCGCGGCGACGGCGATCGCCGTGCAGGCGATGCCCACGAAGCCGAGTTTGTTGAACAGGCTGGTGTAGATGTCGAGCGATTCGACCGGATTGTCCAGCCCCTCGGGAATGTGCGCGAGGTTGGCCACCACGCTGCCGAGGTACTGCGAGACACCGGTGGCCACGTAGTAGGCGCCCATCATGAAGCCGCCCATGCGCACCGGCACGTAGCGGGCGATCATCGCCAGGCCCAGGCCGCTCACCAGCATCTCGCCCAGCGAGTACAGGCCGTAGCCCCACACCATGATCCACGAGGACACCTGGCCGGCCACCGCCCAGCGCGCGCCGACGCCGTAGATGAAGAAGCCCGCCGCCACCGCGGCGAAGCCCCAGGCGAACTTGGCGGCCACGGAAGGGTCGCGCCCCACGCGGCCGAGCCCGTTGTAGAGCGCCACCAGCACCGGGCTCAGCACCACGATCCAGATCGAGTTGAGGTTCTGGTACTGCTCGGGGATCCAGGTGAACAGGTGCCAGCCGAACAGGCGGAAGTCGAGGTCCACGTTCTTCTGCGCGAACAGGTTCAGCGAGGTGGACATCTGCTGGTAGAAGATGAAGAAGAAGATGGTCTGGAGGGTCAGCACCAGCGCCGCCACCAGGCCGGCGCGCTCGCCGGGCGCGCTGCGGCGGATCAGGTGGGCGAAGATGCCCAGGATCACCACGCCCGCGGCGTACACGCAGATGCGCGCCAGCAGCTCGTTGAGCAGGATCAGCGCCGACACCAGCACCATCAGCGCGGCGGCGCCCAACACGGCGAGCAGGCGCAGCGGCTTCACCGGCACCTCGTCGGCGGGTGAGCCCACGTGCCCCAGCGTGCGGCGCATCAGCGCGTAGTTGACGAGGCCGAGCAGCAGGCCGATGGCGCACACGCCGAAGGCGGTGTGCCAGCCCCAGTGGTCGCCGTAGCGCTCGCCCACGTAGTCGCGGATCCACGGCGTCAGCGTCATCGACACCATCGAGCCGATGTTCACCGCCATGTAGTAGATGGTGAAGGCGCTGTCGATGCGGGTCTCGTCGCCGTCGTAGATCTTGCGCACCAGGTTGCCGGCGTTGGACTTGAAGAAGCCGTTGCCGACGATGATCACGCCCAGCGCGCCATACAGCAGCCACAGGTTGTTGGAGGGGATCCACAGCAGCGCATAGCCCAGCGCCAGCACCACGGCGCCGAGCAGCATGGTGCGGCGGGTGCCGATCAGGCGGTCGCCCACCCAGCCGCCGATCGCGGGCGTGGCGAAGATCAGCGCGGAGGCTGCGCCCCACACCAGGTTGGCCTTGGTGTCCACGAAGCCGAGCTTCTTCATCATGTAGGTGACCATCAGCACCTGCATGCCGTAGAAGCCGAAGCGCTCCCACATCTCGATCAGGAAGACCGTGCTGAAGGAGCGGGTTTGCGAAACGGGCGGGTTCGATGCCATGTCGATCTCGTGCGCGAAGCGGGCCGCGGCCGCGCGGGCGACCGGCCGGTGCGAGCCCTGGGCCGGGCCACAACCGGGCAAGGGTAACCCATCCGTCATCGCGGCGACGCTTCGCCGCACCCCGCGGGGGCTTGCGCCGCGCGCGCCGGCGACGTCGCCTGGGCTAGATAGTGTCGTCATGAG
>NZ_LFQR01000129.1 GCF_001182895.1 Frateuria defendens
GATCGAGGTGCTGGTGAAGGCCGGCGACGCGGTGGAGAAGGACCAGAGCCTGATCACGCTGGAGTCGGACAAGGCGACGATGGAGATTCCCTCCAGCGCCTCCGGCATCGTGAAGGAACTCAAGGTGAAGGTGGGCGACGAGGTCTCCGAAGGCGCCGTGATCCTGGTGCTCGAAGCGGCCGGCGAACCGGCCGCCAAGGCCGAGGCGTCGAAGGCTGCGCCCGCGGCACCGGCACCGGCCAAGGCGAGCGCGCCGGCGCCGCAGGCGGCCGGCGCTTCCGGTCGCACGCCCGACATCGAATGCAAGCTGGTGGTGCTCGGCTCCGGCCCCGGCGGCTACAGCGCCGCCTTCCGCGCCGCCGACCTCGGCCTGGATACCGTGCTGGTCGAGCGCTATGCGACGCTCGGCGGCGTCTGCCTCAATGTGGGCTGCATCCCGTCCAAGGCGTTGCTGCATGCCGCCGCGGTGATCGAGGAGGCCGAGGCGATGGCCGCGCATGGCGTGAGCTTCGGCAAGCCGGCGCTCGACCTCGACAAGCTGCGCGGCTTCAAGGACAAGGTGGTGGGCAAGCTCACCGGCGGCCTCGCCTCGATGGCCAAGCAGCGCAAGGTGCGCGTGGTCGAGGGCGTGGGCACGTTCGTCTCGCCGCACGAGCTGGAAGTGGAGACGGCCGAGGGCAAGAAGCTGCTCCGCTTCGAGCAGGCCATCATCGCCGCCGGCTCGCAGGCCGTGCGCCTGCCGGCCTTCCCGTGGGACGACGAGCGCGTGGTGGATTCCACTGGCGCGCTCGCACTCAAGGACGTGCCCAAGCAGCTGCTGGTGGTCGGCGGCGGCATCATCGGCCTGGAGATGGCTACGGTGTATGCCGCGCTCGGCAGCGAGGTCACGGTGGTCGAGTTCATGGACCAGATCATCCCCGGCGCCGACGCCGACCTGGTGCGGCCGCTGGCGCAGCGCCTGGGCAAGAAGCTCAAGGGCGTGCACCTGAAAACCAAGGTGGTGGAGGCCAAGGCCACCAAGCAGGGCATCGAGGTCAGCTACGAGGGCGAGAGCATCCCCGCGACCACGCTGTTCGACCGCGTGCTGGTGGCGGTGGGCCGCGCGCCCAACGGCAACAAGATCGGCGCCGACAAGGCCGGCGTGGCCGTCACCGAGCGCGGCTTCATCAACGTCGACACGCAGATGCGCACCAACGTGCCGCACATCTTCGCCATCGGCGACCTGGTGGGCCAGCCGATGCTGGCGCACAAGGCCACCCACGAGGGCCACGTGGCGGCCGAGGTGGCGGCGGGGCTGAAGAGCCACTTCGACGCGCGGGTGATCCCGTCGGTGGCCTTCACCGACCCGGAAGTGGCCTGGGTCGGCGTGACCGAGCGCGAGGCGAAGGAGAAGGGCCTCAAGCTCGGCGTGGGCAAGTTCCCGTGGGCGGCCAGCGGCCGCGCCATCGGCATCGACCGCACCGAGGGCTTCACCAAGCTGCTGTTCGACGAGGCCACGCACCGCATCGTCGGCGCCGCCATCGTCGGCCCGCACGCGGGCGACCTGATCTCCGAGCTGGCGCTGGCGATCGAGATGGGCGCCGAGGCGGCCGACATCGCCCTCACCATCCACCCGCATCCCACGCTGGGCGAGTCGGTGGGCCTGGCGGCGGAGGTCTACGAGGGCACCATCACCGACCTCTACGTACCGAAGAAGAAGTAACGCGCCTCGCGCGATGCGGAAAAGCCCGGCATGTCCGGGCTTTTCCTTTTGCGTGTTCCGGCAGCTGTGCGGGGCGTCCACCGCCACGGCACCCGCTTGGATCAAGGCGCGGTGGCGCCGGTCGCGGCGGGCGGTGCGAGTGCCTCGCCGAGCACCAGCCCCAGCGCCGTGAGGATGGAGAGCACGATCATCAGGTAGTGCTTGAGGAAATCCTTCAGCGAATGCAGCGGGACCTTGGGCAGTTCGAGGTGCATCGTCGGGCTCCATGCGAGCGTCGGAGCGTACCTGGGCGTCAGCCGCCGCGCGACATGACAGCGGTCGCGCCAGCCCTCATCATGCCAGCCGGAGCGAGGTAGGGAGCGACGATGACGGGTCTGGTGCTCAATCGCCGGCAGGAGGAACTGGTGGCGCTGGTGCGGCAGGAGGGCTTCGCCACGGTGGAGGCGCTGGCCGGGCATTTCGCGGTGACGCCGCAGACCATCCGCCGCGACCTCGGCGCGCTGTGCGACGCCGGCGTGCTGCGACGCTACCACGGCGGGGTGAGCCTGCCCTCCAGCGTGGAGAACCTCGCCTATGCCGCGCGCCAGGCGCTGCAGCTGGAGGAGAAGGAGCGCATCGCCGCGCTGCTCGCCCGGCACATCCCCGACGAGGCCTCGCTGTTCATCAACCTCGGCACCACCAACGAGAGCGTGGCGCGGGCGCTGATGGGGCACAAGGGGCTCACGGTGATCACCAACAACCTCAACGTGGCGATCATGCTGAGCGACAACCCCACCTTCCAGGTGATCGTGGCCGGCGGCGTGGTGCGAGGGCGCGACCACGGCGTCACCGGCGAGGCCACCATCGAGTTGATCCGCCAGTTCAAGGTGGACTACGGGGTGATCGGCATTTCCGGCATCGACCTGGACGGCACCCTGCTCGATTTCGACTACCAGGAAGTGCGCGTGGCCCAGGCCATCGTCGAGCACTCGCGACAGGTGTACCTGGCCGCCGATCACAGCAAGCTCGGCCGCAACGCGCTGGTGCGGCTGGGGCCGATCGCGCGCGTGCACGCCTGGTTCACCGACCGCCCGCCGCCGGAAGAGCTGGCCGCGGTGCTGGCCGAGTCGGGCACGCAGGTGCACGTGGCGCCCGGGGGCTGATGGCGGTCGTCCGGCGCGCTTTCGCGCGCGGGTCCACACGCGCTCGCCCGGCTTGCTTGCCGACGGGCGAAACGCGCAGCGAAACCGGGTAAGGAGCGCGCTTGTGCGCGACCCCAGCGTGGCGGCGTCGCCGTTGCGTCGGCCGGTCGCGCGCAGGCGCGCTCCTGCAGGTGTCGCAGGTTCGGGCACCCGTTTTTCTGCGCCCGGCCTGCCAAGGCCACGCTGCGATGCAGCGTGCAATGTTCGGAAATGTTCGAATATGCTCGTTTTCACACATTCTCGTGTGGCATCTGTGACACATCGTTTTCAGCTATGCGCGTTTATGGCGACAACTCCCGGAGAACGAACATCCGTCGACGCATGGCCAAGCCTGCGTCCCGGGGCGACGTCTTCCGTGGTGCCGCCTTGCGCCGGAGCGATTCATGACGGAGCAGGTCGATCTTCTGGTGGTGGGCGGCGGCATCAACGGCGCGGGCATCGCGCGCGACGCGGTGGGCCGCGGCTTGTCGGTGCTGTTGTGCGAGCAGGACGACCTGGCCGCGCACACTTCCAGCGCCAGCACCAAGCTGATCCACGGCGGCCTGCGCTACCTGGAGCAATACGAGTTCGCCCTGGTCGGCAAGGCGCTGGCCGAGCGCGAGGTGCTGCTGCGGGCGGCGCCGCACATCATCTGGCCGCTGCGCTTCGTGCTGCCGCACCAGCCGCATCTGCGGCCGGCGTGGCTGATCCGGCTGGGGCTGTTCCTGTACGACCACCTGGGCCGCGGCAAGCGCAGCCTGCCGGGCTCGCGCCGCATTCGCCTGGGTCGGCACAAGGTCGGCGCGCCGCTGGGCGATGAGTTCAAGCTCGGCTTCGTCTATTCCGACGCCTGGGTGCAGGACGCGCGGCTGGTGGTGCTCAACGCGATGGATGCCGCCGAGCGCGGCGCCACCATCCTGACGCACACGCGCTGCGTGCGGGCCTGGCGCGAGGCCGACGGCTGGCGTGCGGAACTGCAGGGCGACGACGGCGAGCGCCGCGAGGTCCGCGCGCGGGCGCTGGTGAACGCCACCGGGCCGTGGGCGGTGCGCTTTCTCGACGAGGTGGCGGCGGTGGGGCACGACCACGCGCTGCGCCTGGTGAAGGGCAGCCACATTGTGGTGCCCAGGCTGTTCGACCACCCGTATGCGTACATCTTCCAGCAGCCGGACCGGCGCATCGTGTTCGCCATTCCCTACGAGCGCGACTTCACCCTGATCGGCACCACCGACGTGGAATACCACGCCGACCCCGCCGCGCCGCGCATCGACGCCCACGAGACGGCGTATCTGTGCGAGGCCGCCAACCGCTACTTCAAGCGCCGCATCGCGCCGGCCGACGTGGTGTGGAGCTACAGCGGCGTGCGCCCGCTGCTGGAGGACGAAAGCGGTAACGCCTCGGAAGTCACGCGCGACTACCTGCTGGAGATCGACGCCCACGGCGCGCCGCTGCTCAACGTGTTCGGCGGCAAGCTCACCACCTTTCGCAAGCTGGCCGAGGAGGCGGTGGACCGCCTCGCGCCGCTGCTCGGCAACCCGGCGCCAGCCTGGACCGCCAAGGGCCACCCACTGCCCGGCGGCGACGAGCCGGAGCTCAAGCGCCTGCAAAGCGCGTTGCAGGCCAGCCACCCCTGGCTGCCGGAAGCGCTGGCCTGGCGGCTGGTGCATACCTACGGCACCCGCGTGCACCGCGTGCTGGGCGATGCGAAGGAACTGGCCGCGCTGGGCGAGCACTTTGGCGCCGACCTCTACCAGGCCGAGGTGGACTACTTGCGCCGCTGCGAATGGGCCCGCAGCGCCGAGGACGTGCTGTGGCGGCGGACCAAGCTCGGCCTGCGCGTTGGCCCGGAAGGCGCCACACGGCTGGCGGCCTACCTGGAAGGCGCCGTCGCCACGGCCTAGGAACCGTTTCCGAATCGGGCTTCCGCCGGAGGAGGGCATACCGGCGGGCGCCCCGTCGCCCGCAAGCGCTCGCAGAGGCGCCGGGCAAAGCACGGCGCCGCGGGCGTGTCCCGGGCGAAACGAAAAGCGCGGCGTGACGCCCGCGCCCACCCAAAAACGCAGGAACAGGAGAAGGAGGCGGGTCATGTCGGTGTACTTGAGCGAGTTTCTCGGCACGATGGTGCTGATCCTGCTCGGCGACGGGGTCGTCGCCGGCGTGCTGCTGAAGGATTCCAAGGCCAAGGACGGCGGCTGGATCGTGGTCACCCTGGCCTGGGGCCTGGCCGTGCTGATGGGCATCTACGTGGCCAGCAAGAGCGGCGCGCACATGAACCCGGCGCTGACCATCGCGCTGGCGGCGATCGGCAAGTTCAGCTGGGCGCTGGTGCCCGGCTACGTGCTGGCGCAGATGCTGGGCGCCTTCTGCGGCGCCACCCTGGTGTACCTGCACTACCTGCCGCACTGGCGCGGCACCGCCGACCAGGGCGCCAAGCTCGCGGTGTTCTGCACCGGGCCCGCGGTGCGGTCCTTGCCGGCCAACCTGCTCACCGAGGTGATCGGCACCTTCGTGCTGGTGTTCGGCGTGCTGGCGATCGGCACCAACAAGATGGTGGAGGGCTTCGGCCCGCTGGCGGTGAGCCTGCTGGTGACGGTGATCGGCCTGTCGCTGGGTGGCCCCACCGGCTACGCCATCAACCCGGCGCGCGACCTCGCGCCGCGCCTGGCCCACGCGCTGCTGCCGATCCCGGGCAAGGGCGGCTCGGACTGGGGCTACGCATCCATTCCCGTGGTGGGGCCGCTGGTCGGCGCCCTGCTCGGGGCATTCGTCTACCGCGCCGTGTTCGGCGGCTGATTGAAGCGGAGGAAATTCCATGAGCAAGCAGCAATACATCCTCGCCATCGACCAGGGCACCACCAGCTCGCGGGCGATCCTGTTCGACCGCGAAGGGCGCATCGCCGGCATGGCGCAGCGCGAGTTCACCCAGATCTTCCCGCAGCCGGGCTGGGTGGAGCACAACGCGCGCGAGATCATGACCAGCGTCTACACCACCATCACCGAGCTGCTCAACAACCTGCAGGTGGACGCGGCGGCCATCGCCGGCATCGGCATCACCAACCAGCGCGAGACGGCGGTGGTGTGGGACAAGGCCACCGGCCAGCCGATCTACAACGCCATCGTGTGGCAGTCGCGCCAGACCAAGGCCATCTGCGACGAGCTCCAGGCCGCCGGCTACGAGGATATGGTGCGGGCCAAGACGGGCCTCCTGATCGACGCCTATTTCGCCGGCACCAAGGTGAAGTGGATCCTCGACCACGTGGAGGGCGCGCGCGAGCGCGCCGGGCGCGGCGAGCTGCTGTTCGGCACCATCGACAGCTGGGTGATCTGGAACCTCACCGGCGGCAAGGTGCACGTCACCGACTACACCAACGCCTCGCGCACGCTGCTCTACAACATCCACGAGCTCAAATGGGACGACGAGCTGCTGGCGATGCTGGACATCCCCCGCGCCATGCTGCCGGAGGTGCGCTCCTCCAGCGAGGTCTACGGCAAGACCCAGGGCCAGTATTTCTACGGCCACGAGGTGCCCATCGCCGGCGTGGCCGGCGACCAGCAGGCGGCGCTGTTCGGCCAGGCCTGTTTCACGCCCGGCATGGCCAAGAACACCTACGGCACCGGCTGCTTCATGCTGATGAACACCGGCGAGAAGGCGGTGGCCTCCAGCAACGGCCTGCTCACCACCATCGCCTGGGGCGTGGACGGCAAGGTGGAGTACGCGCTGGAGGGCAGCATCTTCGTCGCCGGCTCCGTGGTGCAGTGGCTGCGCGACGGCCTGCGCATGCTGGGCAAGTCCAGCGACAGCCAGGCCTACGCCGAGCGCGCGGGCACCAGCGACGGCGTGTACATGGTGCCGGCCTTCGTCGGCCTGGGCGCGCCGTACTGGCGCAGCGACGTGCGCGGCGCGGTGTTCGGCCTGACCCGCGGCACCACCAAGGAGCATTTCGTGCGCGCCGCGCTGGAGTCGCTGGCCTACCAGACCCGCGACGTGCTCGCGGCCATGCAGGCCGACGCCGGCATCGAGCTGAAGGAACTGCGCGCCGACGGCGGCGCCATCGCCAACGATTTCGTGGGCCAGTTCCAGAGCGACATCCTCAACGTGCCGGTGCTGCGCCCGCAGGTGGCCGAGACCACCGCGCTCGGCGCCGCCTACCTGGCCGGCCTCGCCACCGGCTTCTGGAAGAGCCGCGAGGAGATCTCGCGCCAGTGGGCGGTGGACGGCCACTTCACCCCGAAGATGCCCGATGCCACCCGCGAGGCGCTGTACGCCGGCTGGCAGCAGGCGGTGCAGGCGACGATGGCGTTCCAGGTCTGAGGGTCGCCGCACGCCCTTTGTGAGCGCGCCTTGCGCGCGACAAGCGCGACAACCCTGCGTGGCGGTCGCGCCGTTACGCAGCGGTCGCGCGCAAGGCGCGCTCCTACGGGGCGGCGCGGGGAGGGCGTCGGTCTGAAACGGCGGTTCAGCCCAGCGCGTAGCCGAACTGCTCCTCGAACTCGGCGGCGAACTGCGCGTAGGTGAAGTGCTGGTTCTGCGTGCCGGGGTGCTCGACCTTGAGCGCGCCCATCAGCGAGGCCATGCGGCCGATGGTGGGCCAGTCGTAGCCCCGCATGATGCCGTGGATGAGGCCGGCGCGGTAGGCGTCGCCGCAGCCGGTGGGATCCACCACCTGGCGCTCGCGCGCGGGCGGGATCTCGATCACGGCGCCGCCGGTGTGGATCAGCGAGCCGCGCGGCCCCAGCGTGACAATGTAGGCCTTGGTGTGGCGGGCGATCTCCTCCGCGTCCCAGCCGGTGCGCGACTGCAGCAGCTGCGACTCGTAGTCGTTGACGATCACGTAGTCGGCCTGGCCGATCATGGTGCGGAATTCCTCGCCCGTGAACAGCGGCATCGCCTGGCCGGGGTCGAAGATGAAGGGCACGCCGCGGGCGGCGAAGTCCGCGCTGTGCTGAAGCATCGCCTCGCGGCCGTCCGGCGCCACGATGCCGAACTCCACGTTGGGCACGTCACCCACGTGGTTGTGGTGCGAGCAGCTCATCGCGCCGGGGTGGAAGGCGGTGAGCTGGTTGTTGTCCAGGTCCGTGGTGATGAAGCACTGCGGGGTGAACTGGTCCTCGAACACGCGCACGCCTTCCAGGCGGATGCCGTGGCGCTCCAGGTGCTCGCGGTACGGGCCGAAGTCCTGACCCACGGTGGCCATCGGCAGCGGGTCGCCGCCCAGCAGCTTGAGGTTGTAGGCGATGTTGCCCGCGCAGCCGCCGAACTCGCGGCGCATCTTGGGCACCAGGAACGACACGTTCAGGATATGGACCTTGTCCGGCAGGATGTGGTTCTTGAACTGGTCCTGGAACACCATGATGGTGTCATAGGCCAACGAACCGCAGATGACGGCTGACATGGTTGGTGGCGACCCTGTTGGAACGACGGAAGGCCGCGCTGCCGGCGACCACGGGCGCACGGACGGCGAGGCGTCCGGCAAACCCGCGAATCGTACTCCCATGCGACGGCCGTGGCGACACTCCGCTTGCGTGCGGGTGTTGCGCAAGCGGGGCAGGAAACGCACGCATCACCGCGTTCCGCAAGGCTTTCTTAACGACTTCGCGCTTGCGTGGGGTAGGGGGCGACACTAGACTGACGCGCTTATCTTTTTCTATCTGCCGGCGTGCCAGGCTCCATGTTCAAGAAGTTTCGCGGCATCTTCTCCAACGATATTTCCATCGACCTCGGCACCGCCAACACGCTGATCTACGTGCGTGGGCAGGGCATCGTGCTGGACGAGCCCTCGGTGGTGGCGATCCGCCAGGACCGCGGCCCCGGCGGCCCGCGCGCGGTGGCGGCGGTGGGCGGCGACGCCAAGCGCATGCTCGGCCGCACCCCCGGCAACATCGCCACCGTGCGGCCGATGAAGGACGGCGTGATCGCCGACTTCACCATGACCGAGGCGATGCTGCAGCACTTCATCCGCCAGGTGCACCGTTCGCGCCTGCTGCGCCCGAGCCCGCGCGTGCTGGTGTGCGTGCCCTGCGGCTCGACCCAGGTGGAGCGCCGCGCCATCAAGGAATCGGCCGAGGGCGCCGGCGCCCGCGACGTGTTCCTGATCGAGGAGCCGATGGCCGCCGCGATCGGCGCCGGCATTCCGGTGCACGAGGCGCGCGGCTCGATGGTGCTGGATATCGGCGGCGGCACCTCCGAGGTGGCGGTGATCTCGCTCAACGGCATCGTCTACTCGCAGTCGGTGCGCATCGGTGGCGACCGCTTCGACGAGGCCATCACCAACTACGTGCGCCGCAACCACGGCACCCTGATCGGCGAGTCCACCGCCGAGCGGATCAAGCTGGAGATCGGCTGCGCGTTCCCGCAGAGCGAGGTCAAGGAGATCGAGATCTCCGGCCGCAACCTCGCCGAGGGCGTGCCGCGCATGTTCACCATCAACTCCAACGAGGTGCTGGAGGCGCTGCACGAGCCGCTCTCGGGCATCGTGGCGGCGGTGAAGGCGGCGCTGGAGCAGACCCCGCCGGAGCTGTGCTCGGACGTGGCCGAGCGCGGCATCGTGCTTACCGGCGGCGGCGCGCTGCTGCGCGACCTGGACCGCCTGATCTCGGAGGAGACCGGCCTGCACGTGCAGGTGGCCGACGACCCGCTGACCTGCGTGGCGCGCGGCGGCGGCAAGGCGCTGGAGCTGATCGACCAGCACGGCAGCGACTTCTTCGCGTTCGAGTAAGCCGGACGGGGCCGGGCATGGGCCTTCGTCCACGACGCGGTGTCCGCGCAGTTCGCTTCGCCCCTGCCCGCGCGCAGCAAGGCGCGGCGGGCCCGTCTGTGGCTCCCGTACTCTTTCCTGGAAAGCCGCGGCGCTCCCGCGCTCCTGCTCCCTCTCCCCGCCGGGGAAAGGGTTGGAGTGAGGGGCCGGGGCTTGCCCTGACGCCGGCCCTGGCGGGCCTGGCCCCAGGTGAAGCGCGGCAGCGCACGGCATGGCGATACGGCCGCCTGGACCGCCCGCCGCAAGGCCAGCCGGATTCGCCAGCGGGCATCGCTGCGGCCCTCGGTCAGCGCAGCCCTTCGCCCCTCGCCCCCGTGCGGGTCCGCCAGCTCGAGCGTCGCGCCGGTCCGGCGCCCGGCCGTGCTTTCGACGGGTTGGTCTGAATGGCTCTCACGCGCGAGGATTCCCCCCTGTTCGCCGGCACCGCGGCCGGCACGCTGCGCCTGCTGTTCTACCTGGCGCTGGCGCTGGTGCTGATGGTGCTGGACCACCGCAACGGCTGGATCTGGCGCGTGCGCTACGCGGCCGCCGTGGTGGTGGAGCCGGTGTACCGGCTCGCCGGCCTGCCGGCCGCGGGCGTGCGCGCGCTCAGCGTGGCCTTCGCCGACCGCAAGCTGCTCACCGAGCAGAACCAGCGCCTGCGCGAGGACCTGTTGCTGGCCAACGCCAAGCTCAACCGCATGGCCGCGGTGGCCGAGCAGAACCAGCGCCTGAAGGAACTGCTGGACACCCAGCGCAGCCTCGACCTCAACGTGCAGCTGGCGCGCGTGGTGGGCGTGGACCTGGGCGCCGACCGCCATCGCATCCTGCTCAGCCTCGGCACGCACAACGGCGTGAAGGTGGGGCAGCCGGTGATCGACGCGCACGGCGTGATGGGGCAGGTGGTGGAAACCCTGCCGGCCACCTCGGTGGTGATGCTGGTGACCGATCCCAGCCACGCGGTGCCGGTGACCATCGAGCGCACCGGCCTGCGCACCATCGCCTACGGCGCGCGCGACGGCGACCGCCTGACGCTGCCCACGATCCCGCTGGCGGCCGACGTGGAGGTCGGCGACCGCCTGCTCACCTCCGGCCTCGGCGGGCGCTTCCCGCCCGGCTTCCCGGTGGGCGTGGTGAGCGCGGTGGGGCCGGCCGCGAGCGGCATGTTCATGGAGGCACAGGCGCAGCCCAGCGCGGACATCCACCGCAGCGACGACGTGCTGCTGCTGCACGACCTGGCCGAACCCGCCGGCCCGCCCGCGCCGGTGGCGCCGATGGGGCCGCCGACCGACCTGGCGCCCAGGCCCGGCGAGCCGGCGCCTGCCGCCAGCGCGCCGCCGCCCGCCGCGGGAGGCGCGCGATGAACCGCCAGCGCCTCGGCCTGCTGTGGTTCCTGGGTACGCTGGCGGCCTCGCTGCTGGCCATGCTGGTGCCGCTGCCGGAACTGCTCGAGCCGTTCAAGCCGTACTGGCCGGCGCTGGTGCTGCTGTACTGGGCGCTGGAGTCGGGCGACCGGGTGAGTCTGGGGCTGGCCTTCGCCATGGGGCTGGCGAGCGACCTGCTGAGCGGCGTGCTGCTCGGCGAGCAGGCCATCCGCCTGTGCGCGCTGGTGTTCATCGCGCTGCGCTTCCGCTCGCGGCTGCGCTTCTTCACCATGTGGCAGCAGACGCTGGCGGTGCTGGCGCTGCTGGTGAACGACCGTATCCTGCTGACCATCGTGCGGCTGTTCGCCGGCGACCCGCTGCCGCCGCCGAGCTGGTGGATCTCGCCCTTCGTGGGCGCGGCGCTGTGGCCGTTCCTGTTCCTGCTGCTCGACGACCTGCGCATGCGCTTGCGCATCCAGTGACCGCGTCCGGAGAAGCCGTGCCGACCCCGCGACCCATCGTGCGGATGCCGCCCTCGCCCGTGCCGCCACGCGGCGGTGGGTGCGTGCGCGGCGCGGGCCGGGGGCGGCGATGATCCGCCGCCGCGCGATCAAGGATCCCCGCGGCGAGTCGGACCTGTTCCGCCGCCGCGCGATCACGGGCTTCCTGCTGATCCTGCTCGGCCTGATGGCGCTGGTGGGGCGTTACGTCTACCTGCAGGTGCTGCGCCACGACGAGTTCGTCACCCGCGCCGACGCCAACCGGGTCAAGCCGCGGGCGATCGCGCCGGCGCGCGGCCTGATCTACGACCGCAACGGCGTGCTGCTGGCCGACAACGTGCCCGCGTTCCGGCTCGAGGTGGTGCCCGAGCAGGTGCCGGACATGCCGGCCATGCTGGAGCGGATCCGCGCCGTGGTGCCGCTGGACCAGGACGACCTCGACGCCTTCCGCAAGCAGCTCAAGCAGAACCGCTCGTTCGAGAGCGTGCCGCTCAAGCTGCACCTGTCGGAGGACGACATCGCCCGCTTCGAGCTCAACCGCTGGCGCTTCCCCGGCGTGGACGTGGTGCCCTACCTCACTCGCCGCTATCCCTACGGCGAGCTGCTGGCGCACGTGATCGGCTACGTCGGGCGCATCGACGCCGACGATCTCGCGCGGCTCGACCCGGCGCGCTACAAGGGCACCAGCCACGTCGGCCGCGTCGGCATCGAGCGCTCCTACGAGGACACGCTGCACGGCACACCGGGCTACGAACTGGTGGAGGTGAACGCCGACGGCCGCATCCAGCGCGTGCTGCAGACCGAGCCGCCGGTGCCCGGCAAGAACCTCTACCTGTCGATCGACATCCGCCTGCAGAAGGCGGCCGAGGCGGCGTTCGCCGGCCGCCCCGGCGCGGCGGTGGCGATCGACCCGCGCAACGGCCAGGTGCTGGCGATGGTCAGCGTGCCGAGCTTCGACCCCAACCTGTTCGTCAACGGCATCGGCCACGCCGACTACACCGCGCTCAACACCAACCCCGACACGCCGCTCAACAATCGCGCGCTGCGCGGCGCCTACCCGCCGGGCTCCACGGTGAAGCCGTTCCTGGCCCTGGGCGGGCTCGAATACGGCGTGCGCCGGCCGCAGGACACGGTGCTCTCCACCGGCGAGTTCTGCCTGCCCAACCAGAGCCGCTGCTACCGCGACGACGTGCGCGGCGGCAATGGCACGGTGAACATGGTGCGGGCGATCCAGCTCTCCACCAACACGTATTTCTACAAGCTGGCGCTCGACCTCGGCATCGACCGCCTGAGCGAATGGATGGCGCGCTTCAGCTTCGGCGGCAAGACCGGCGTGGACCTGCCCGGCGAGCTCACCGGCACGCTGCCCTCGCGGGCCTGGAAGGCGGCGCACTTCAAGCAGCCGTGGTTCCCCGGCGAGACGGTGCTGAGCGGCATCGGCCAGGCCTACTGGCAGGTGACGCCGTTGCAGCTGGCTCACGCCACCGCCGCCCTGGCCGGCCACGGCGTGCCCTACGCGCCGCGCGTGGTGATGGCCACCCAGGCCAGCGTGAGCGCCCCGCGCGAGCCGCTGGCCAACCCGCCGGGCCAGTCGCTGATCAAGAAGCCGGGCGCGTGGGACGTGGTCAACCAGGGCATGGAGGCGGTGATCACCGGTGGCACCGGCCGCGGCCTCAACGACGGCTTCCCCTACGTGATCGCCGGCAAGAGCGGCACCGCCGAGCGCTTCTCGCGCCGCACCGACGCCTACGACACCAACAAGAACAGCGCCTACCTGGCGGCGCGCCACCGCGCCTGGTTCATCGCCTACACGCCGGCCGACGACCCGCAGATCGCGGTGGCGGTGGTGCTGGAGGCGGGCGCCTGGGGCGGCAAGGACGCCGGCCCGATCGCGCGCAAGATCCTCGACGCCTGGCTGCTGGCGCGCGGCGAGCACCTGCTGCCGACCCGCCCGGCGGCCCCGGCGAGCGCCGCGCCGGCCTCGTCCGCGCCGCCCCCCGAGGCGCCGCCGGAGGACGAGGACCTGCCGGCCGAAGCCACTTCCAGCGGCGGAGCCACGCCATGATCGACACGCTGCAAACGCGCCTGCAACGCCTGCTGCGCCGGATCGTGACCCGGCCGCGGCTGGATCTGCCGCTGCTCGGCGGCCTGTTCCTGCTCGGCCTCGCCGGCCTGGTGACGCTCTACAGCGCCGGCGGCGGCAATTTCTCGCTGGTCGGCAACCAGGCCGCACGCTTCGTCATGGGCACGGTGCTGATGCTGCTGCTCTCGCGCATTCCGCCCTCGGTGCTGCGTGGCTGGACGCCGTGGCTGTACGCCGCCAGCGTCGCGCTGCTGCTGGCGCTGACGGTGATGGGCGAGGTGCGCAGCGGCGCCCGGCGCTGGCTGGACCTGGGCGTGATGTCGTTCCAGCCCTCCGAGCTGCTCAAGCTCACCATGCCGATGATGGTGGCCTGGTACCTGCACCCGCGCCAGCTGCCGCCGAGCTGGAAGGACATCGTGGCGGTGGGCGCGCTGATCGCCGTGCCGGCCGGCCTGATCGCCAGGCAGCCGGACCTCGGCACCGCCGTGCTGGTGATCGCCGCCGGCGCCTTCGCGCTGTTCCTCTCCGGCATGCGCTGGTGGAAGATCGGCGCCCTGCTCGGCGCGGTGGCGGCGCTGGTGCCGGTGGGCTGGCACTTCCTGCACCAGTACCAGCGCGACCGCGTGATGACCCTGCTCGACCCCGAGTCCGACCCGCTCGGCAACGGCTGGCACATCATCCAGTCGCAGATCGCGGTGGGCTCCGGCGGCGTGTTCGGCAAGGGCTGGCAGCACGGCACGCAGTCGCGGCTGGACTTCCTGCCCGAGCACACCACCGACTTCATCTTCGCGGTGTTCTCCGAGGAGTTCGGCCTGGTCGGCGTGATCGCCATCGTGGCGCTGTACGCCTTCATCATCGGCCGCAGCCTGTGGATCGCGATGGAGGCGCGCGACACCTATTCGCGCCTGCTCGCCGGCGCCATCGCGATGAGCTTCTTCGTCTACGTGTTCGTCAACGGCGGCATGGTGGCCGGCATGCTGCCGGTGGTGGGCGTGCCGATGCCGCTGGTGAGCTACGGCGGCACCTCGGCGGTGTCGCTGCTGACCGGCTTCGGCGTGCTGATGTCGATCCACGCCAACCGCAAGGTGCATGACTGAATCGAGCCCCTGCGATGCCCACGCCGGCGCCCGAGCGATACGTGCGCGCATGCTAGGCTTCGACGGATGCCGACCACGCCCGCGAGTGCCATGACGCCGACCCGCCGCCCGCCGCGCCGCCGACTCCCCGCCATGCTGATCCTGTGCCTGCTCGCCGCGCCGCTGGCGGCGGTGGCGCAGACGCATCCGGGCCAGCAGGCGCTGGTGCGCGAGGTGGCTGCCGACACCGGCAAGAGCCCGGCCGCGCTCGACGCGCTGCTCGACGGCGCGGTCAGGCAGCAGGGCATCCTGGACGCCATCAGCCGCCCGGCCGAGGCCAAGCCGTGGAAGGACTACCGGCCGATCTTCCTCACCCCGCGGCGCATCGACGAGGGCGTGGCCTTCTACCGCGAGCACCGCGACCTGATCGAGCGCATCGCCCGCCAGTACGGCGTG
>NZ_LFQR01000013.1 GCF_001182895.1 Frateuria defendens
TCATGCCAGCGCAAGCTGGCACCCAGCGCCTTGCCTTGAGGGATGTAGGAAGACACTGATGCCCGGTGCTGATCGGGATGACGAGGCGTAGCGGTCTCGGGTGATTGGCGATAGATGGCGTTCGTTCGAGCATCGATGGCCTCTCGTCAATAAGCTCGCCGCCGCCATGCACAACCGCCAGCCTTGCGTCTATATCCTTGCCAGTCGGCGCAACGGCACGCTCTATATCGGCGTGACCTCGGATCTGCCGAAGCGGGTCTGGCAGCATCGGAATGACTGCGTCGACGGATTTACCAAGCGTTATCGGGTGCATGCGCTGGTCTGGTTCGAGTTGCACGAGGCGATGGCGTCGGCGATCGGGCGCGAGAAGGCGCTCAAGGCGTGGCGGCGTGCCTGGAAGATCGAGCTCATCGAGAAGTCCAATCCGTATTGGCGTGATCTTTATGCGGACATCCGCGGTTGAGCGTTGCGCGTAAGCCGCCTGCCCGTTTCCCTCGATGCCTCTCATCCCTCGCCGTCGTTCCAGCGGAAGCTGGAACCCGGCGGCTTTCGTTGGGGACGACAAGGCGCTGGATCCCAGCTTTCGCTGGGATGACGGGATGGCGCTACTGGCAAGCTTCGCAGTACTCCGGGTTCTCCAGCGAGCAGAACACGGCGGCGCTGGCCTGGTCCTGGTCGAGCTTGCCCTGGTCGGCGGGCGCCGGCGCGCTCGGGGTGGCCTTGCCCGTCGCCACCGTGGTCTTGGCGATGCGCGTGGCCGGGCGCGAGCGCAGGTAGTAGGTGGTCTTCACCCCCGCCTTCCAGGCGTACATGTACATGGAGGACAGCTGGCCGATGTTGGGGCTCTCCATGAATAGGTTGAGCGACTGGCTCTGGTCGATGTAGGCGCCGCGCGCGGCGGCGAGGTCGATCAGCGCCTTCTGCGGCAGCTCCCACACGGTGCGGTAGATGGTGCGCAGGCGGGCGGGGATGGCCTCGATGCCCTGGATGGAGCCCTCGGCCAGCTTGATCGCGTCGCGGACCTCGGCCGTCCACAGGCCCAAGGTCTTCAGCTCCTCCACCAGGTAGCGGTTGACCACCAGGAAGTCGCCCGAGAGCGTCTCGCGCTTGAACAGGTTGGAGACCTGCGGCTCGATGCACTCGTAGCAGCCGGCGATGGAGGCGATGGTGGCGGTGGGCGCGATGGCGATCAGCAGCGAGTTGCGCAGGCCCCGGGCCTCGATCGCCTCGCGCAGCGCCTCCCAGCGCGCCGCCTCGTGCGGCGTGGCGCTGGGCCAGTAGTCGAACTGCAACTCGCCCTGCGCCGCGCGGCTCTCGGCGAAGCCAGGATGCGCGCCGAACTGCTCGGCCAGCGCGTTGGACTGCGACAGCGCGTGGAAGTAGATCTCCTCGGCGATGCGGGTGGAGAGCGCCAGCGCCTCGGCCGAGTCGAACGGCAGCCGCAGCTTGAAGCACACGTCCTGCAGGCCCATCACGCCCAGGCCCACCGGGCGCCACTTGGCATTGGCGGTGGCGGCGGTGGCGATGGGGTAGAAGTTGAGGTCGATCACGCGGTCGAGCTGGCGCACCGCGGCGCGCACCGTGCCGGCGAGCTTGTCGAAGTCGAAGCGGGCGCGGCCGTCGGCCTCCACCGCCACGTGGCGGGCGAGGTTGATCGAGCCCAGGTTGCACACCGCTGTCTCGTCGGCGGTGGTGACCTCGAGGATCTCGGTGCACAGGTTGGAGAGGTGGATGACGTTCTCAGGTCTGGCCGTCTGGTTGCTGGTGGCGTTGGCGCGGTCCTTGAAGGTCATCCAGCCGTTGCCGGTCTGGGCCAGGGTGCGCAGCATGCGGGCGTAGAGCTCGCGCGCCTTGACCTTCTTCACCGCCAGGCCCTCGGCCTCGGCGCGGGCGTAGGCGGCGTCAAAGGCCTCGCCCCAGCTGTCCACGAAGTGCGGCACGGCCTTGGGGTCGAACAGCGACCAGTCGCCGTCGCGCTCCACCCGGCGCATGAACTCGTCGGGGATCCAGTTGGCGAGGTTGAGGTTGTGCGTGCGGCGCGCCTCGTCGCCGGTGTTGTCGCGCAGTTCCAGGAACTCCTCGATGTCCGCGTGCCAGGGCTCCAGGTACACGCAGGCCGCGCCCTTGCGCTTGCCGCCCTGGTTCACCGCGGCCACCGAGGCGTCCAGCGTCTTCAGCCACGGCACCAGGCCGTTGGAGTGGCCGTTGGTGCCGCGGATCAGCGAGCCGCGCGAGCGCACGCGCGAGTAGGCCAGGCCGATGCCGCCGGCGAACTTGCTGAGCTTGGCGACGTCGGCGTACTTGTCGTAGATGGATTCGAGCGAGTCGGTGGGCGAGTCGAGCAGGAAGCAGGAGGAGAGCTGCTCGTGCGCGGTGCCGGCGTTGAACAGGGTGGGCGAGCTGGCCAGGTATTCCAGCGCCGAGAGCATGCGGTAGAGCTCCAGCGTCTCGCCGATGTCGTTGCCGCCCAGCGCGCAGGCGATGCGCATGAAGAAGTACTGCGGCGTCTCGATCACGTGGCGCAGCTTGGGGTGGCGCAGCAGGTAGCGGTCGTACACCGTGCGCAGGCCGAAGTACTCGAAGCGGCGCGAGGCCAGCGGGTCGATGGCATCGTTGAGCTTGCGCGCGTTGGCGGCCACGAAGTCGCGCAAGCGCCCGTTGAGGATGCCAAGCTCCGCGCCGCGCGCGATGGACTGCGAGAAGCTCTGGATCTCCTGCCCGCTCACTTCCTTGTCGATGAAGGCCGACAGCAGTCGCGCGGCGAGCTGGCCGTACTCGGGCTCCTCCGCGGTGAGCGCGGCGGCGGTGCGGATGGAGAGCTGGTCCAGCTCGGCCGTGGTGGCGCCGTCGTAGAGGCCGCCGATGGTCTTGAGCGCCACGCGCATCGGGTCGACGGCATGCAGGCCCTCGCTGCTGCGCGTCACCGCGCGCACGATCTTGTTGACGTCCACCGCTTCCTGGCCGCCGTTGCGCTTGGTCACGCGCATCTGGGCCGGGTTGTGCGGCGGGGTGAGGGCGAAGCCGGGGCCGCCCGCGTCGGGCGCTTCGGGCGCTTCGGGCGCTTCGGGCGCTTCGGGCGCGGTGGAGGTGGCGGGCGCGGCGGTGCGCTCGCGAGTGGCGGTGTCGAACGGGTCCATGGCGGTCTCCCAAGGTGGAAGACGCCGCGCCGGTTCGTAAGGGGTGGACCGGGCGCGACGCTTCCGAAAACTCAAACGCCTGCTCCCGCGCGCAGGGGCCTGATGGGCTGGGCTTTCATGGCGAGGCGCGCACGGCGGACGCAAGGGTCCGCACGCGACGCGCCTCCCCGCGGAAGCGGTCACCCGCGCCGGGCGGCTTCGAGGTTCGGACCGCCGCGTCTCAGCGGACGCGACGCCGGCCTCTGGGCCCGACGTGCCGGCAGGTCTTCGGACTTTGCGGACGCGGGCCTTGGCCCACCTACTTCCCGCCGCTTCCCAGGCGCTGCGACCCAGTGCATGTGGCAGGTTTCGTTTCCGCTTACCGCTGCGGGGCAGTTCCGGATTCGCACCGGATTCCCTTTTAAGCCCGACCGATAGCCGCATCGGGTCGGGCACCGACGGGCACAACATATCGGGCTGACCGGGTGGGGTCAACCCAACAAGTTGTGGATAAGTCCGGTGGCGGCCTGCTGGGCGAGGCGCGGCGCGGGGCGGCCGGAATGCGCGTTGCGGCCCATCCGCCTGGGCGCCGCGCCGGGCCGCACGCGGGGCGAAGTGCTTCAGATCTCCGGCGAATCCATCCCCGCCCGCGGGCGCACGGTGCGGTGGTCGCTGCGCATCAGGGTCAGCGCGTGCGGCGCCAGCGGCAGCGACTCGCCGCCGGCCAGGCTGCGCGGCAGGTCGCGGCGGATCTTGCCGGTGGTGATGAGCTGCTTCCAGCTCTGGTGGCCGGGCAGCGCCGGCAGCACGAAGTCCACCGGCTCGTCGCCCGCGTTCGCCAGCAGCAGCAGGGTGGTTTCCGCGCCGGGCCGGCGCAGGCCGGTGGGCTGGGCGCGGCCGTCCAGCAGCATGCCCAGGGCGTGCCGCTGCGGGTCGTGCCAGTGCGATTCGTCCATCAGCTCGCCCTCGGGGGTGAGCCAGCTCACGTCGCGGATCTCGAACTCCTCGTCGTACAGGCCCTTGAAGAAGCGGCCTCGGCGCAGCAGCGGGTAGTGCTGGCGCAAGGTGATCAGGCGGCGCACGAAGTCGGTGAGGTCGGCGGCCTGGACGGCGCCCTGCCAGTCGATCCAGGTGATCTCGTTGTCCTGGCAGTAGGCGTTGTTGTTGCCGAGCTGGGTGCGGGCGAACTCGTCGCCCGCCAGCAGCATCGGCGTGCCCTGGGCCAGCAGCAGCGTGGCGAGCAGGTTGCGCATCTGCTGCCGGCGCAGGGCGTCGATGGTGCGGTTCTCGGTGGGGCCCTCCACGCCGTGGTTCCAGCTCAGGTTGTGGTCGGAGCCGTCCTGGTTGTCCTCGCCGTTGGCCTCGTTGTGCTTGTGTTCGTAGCTGACCAGGTCGTTGAGGGTGAAGCCGTCGTGCGCGGTGACGAAGTTGATCGAGGCGAACGGCCGCCGCCCGCGCCGGTCGAACAGGTCGGCCGAGCCGGTGAGGCGGGTGGCGAAGTCGGCCAGGCTGCCCTCGTCGCCGCGCCAGAAGGCGCGTGCGGTGTCGCGGAAGCGGTCGTTCCACTCGGCCCAGCCGGGCGGGAAGCCGCCCACCTGGTAGCCGCCGGGGCCGAGGTCCCAGGGCTCGGCGATCAGCTTGAGCTGGCTGAGCACCGGGTCCTGCCGGCAGGCGTCGAGGAAGCCGCCGCCCTGGTCGAAGCCGTGCGGCTCGCGGCCGAGGATGGTGGCGAGGTCGAAGCGGAAGCCGTCCACGCGCATCTCGGTGGCCCAGTAGCGCAGCGAGTCGGTGACCAGCTGCAGCACGCGCGAGTGGCTGAGGTTGAGCGTGTTGCCGGTGCCGGTGTCGTTGATGTAGTGGCGGCGGTCGTCGGCGAGGCGGTAGTAGCTCGCGTTGTCGATGCCGCGCAGCGACAGCGTGGGGCCGAGCTGGTTGCCCTCGGCGGTGTGGTTGTAGACCACGTCCAGCAGCACCTCCAGCTCCGCCTCGTGGAAGTGCGCCACCATCTCCTTGAACTCGGCCACGGTGGGCGTGGCCATGTAGCGCGGGTGCGGCGCGAAGTAGCCGAGGCTGTTGTAGCCCCAGTAGTTGCGCAGGCCCAGGTCGAGCAAGTGCTTGTCGTCGACGAAGGCGTGGATCGGCATCAGCTCCACCGCGGTGACGCCGAGCGAGCGGATGTAGTCCACCACCTCCTGCACCATCAGCCCGGAGAAGCAGCCGCGCAGCCGCGGCGGCACGCGTGGGTGGCGCATGGTGTAGCCGCGCACGTGGGTCTCGTAGATCACCGTGCGGTCCCAGCCGATGCGCGGGTGGCGGTCGTGGCCCCAGGTGAAGACGGGGTCGATCACCCGCGACTTGGGCATGTAGGGCGCGCTGTCGCGCTTGTCGAAGCTGAGGTCGGCGTCCTTGTGGCCGAGCACGTAGCCGAACAGCGCGTCGTGCCAGGTCAGCTCGCCGACGATCTGCTTGGCGTAGGGGTCGAGCAGCAGCTTGTTGGGGTTGAAGCGGTGGCCGGCGTCCGGCTCGTAGGGGCCGTGCACGCGGTAGCCGTAGACCTGGCCGGGGCGCGCGTCGGGCAGGTAGCCGTGCCAGACCTCATCGGTGTATTCGGGCAGCGCGATGCGCTCGGTCTCGCGGCCGTCGGCGTCGAACAGGCACAGTTCGACACGGGTGGCGTGGGCGGAGAACAGCGCGAAGTTGACGCCGAGCCCGTCCCAGGTGGCGCCGAGTGGAAACGGCAGGCCCTCGCGCACGCGGGAGGGTGGATGCGCCGGGCGGGGCGCGGCGTCGGTCAGGGGCACCGGACTCACGGGGTGGGGCTCCTTGCAGGGCAAGAGGCGGGATCATGATTTGCGGGTCCGGCGCGGCTTGGGCGGCGGCGCGGCGGCGTCCGGGCGCGGCGGGGCCGGAGGCGTCCGGGACGGGGCGGCGGGTTCGATGTCCACCAGCTTCTCTGCCATGCGCCAGTGGCGCTGCGCCTGGCCCGCGGGCCGGCCTTCCGACTCCCAGATGCGATGGGCAAGCTGCCGTATGCGTTCTTCGCGGTCGGTCATGATGGTCTCGTCCGTGTCAGTTGGCGAATGCCTAACATCACGCGATGCCAGTTTCGCGCCGCAGCACGGCCAAAGGCCAGCGTTCGAGCAGATGGCCGAGCGCGAGCGAGCCCGCGCCGCCGTGGCGGACGCTACCGGTGCATAGCTCGCGCCAGGTGCAGGGCACGTCGTCGGGCAGCGCCAGCGCGGTGTCCGCCCAGGCGGCGGGCGGCACCTGCGGCAGCTCGCAGGCCGTCAGCAGGGGCGCGACGAGGCGCGGCACCACCACCAGCCAGTGCTCGTCGCCGTGGCGGCGCGCGAAGGCCAGCGCCCGCGCGGCATGGCGCCCGTGCAGCGCGAGCGGCGTGTAGCCGCCTTCGGCGAACAGCGCGGGGTGGCGGTGGCGGGCGCCGAGCAGGCGAGCGATCAGCCATTGCTTGATCGCGCCGCTGCGGTAGCCGCGCAGCAGCGCGGCGGGGTCGGCGTCCGGCGGCGGGCCGGCGCGGCGCAGCGCGTAGTCCACCGGGCGGCGGTTGTCCGGGTCGACCAGCGACAGGTCCCAGCGCTCGGTGCCCTGGTAGAGGTCCGGCACGCCGGGCACGGTGAGGCGCAGCGTGCACTGCGCCAGGCCGTTGAGTGCGCCGGGCGCGTCCAGGCTGCGCGCGGCGGCGGCCAGCTCGCGGCGCAGCGGGGCGAATCCGGGCGTGGCGAACAGGGTATCGAGCAGCGCGCGGCACGCCGTCTCGTACACCGCGTCGGGTGTGGTCCAGCGGCTGCGCCGCTTGCCCTCGCGCAGCGCCTTGAGCTGCCAGGCGGCCAGGCGCCCGGCGTAGGCGGCGAGGCCGGGCGCGTCGTCCGCGTCGAGCTCCAGCGGCCAGGCGGCGAGCAGGGTCTGCAGCAGCATCCACAGGTCGGCCGGGTCCACCGCGGCGATCGCGTGTAGCCGCGCGATCCAGTCGGCGGCGTGCTCGGCGAACCAGTCCGCGCGTTCGCTGAGCACGGCGAGGCGGGCGCGGGTGTCCTCGCCGCGCTTGTGGTCGTGGGTGGCGGTGGCGAGCAGGGCGTGCGGGAAGCGCGCGGCGCGTCGCTGCACGGTCTCGTGGAAGGCCACCGGTGACAGCGCGACGTGGCGCGGGTCCGCGCCCACCTCGTTGCGCGAGAGCAGCACGCCGTAGCGGTAGAAGGCGGTGTCCTCCACCGCTTTGGCGTTGAGCGGCGCGGCGAGTTGCTCGAAGCGCCGGCGGGCCTCGCGCAGGCGTATGCGTGGCGGGCCCGGCGGCGCGCCGCGCAGCGTGCGTTCGAGCAGCTGGCGGCGCAGCCAGCTGCGCGCTTCGGCGAGGTCGGGGTCGCCGTGGCGCGCGGCGGCGGCCAGGGCGTGGTCAAGTGCCGCGCGGTCGCCGAGCGTGGGTGCGGCGGGGCCGAGGTAGCTGCGGTAGACGTGCAGCTGTTCCAGCACTTCGGTCAGGGCACGGCCGAGCGCGTGGGCGCTGAACTCGGCGCCGTCCGCCTCGCCGCGGGCCAGGGCGTGCCAGGCGCGGGTGCAGGCGGCGTGCTCGGCGTGCAGGCCGCCGGCGAGCAGTTCGCGGCGGGCCTGCCGCGCGGTGCGGGCGAAGCCGGCCTCGTCGGCGCATGCGGCCCAGGCGAGGCGCAGCGGCGCTTCGCCGGCGCCGTCGTGCAGCACGGCGGCGGCCTGGTCCATGAAGTCGTAGCCGGTGCTGCCGTCCACCGGCCAGTCGGCGGGCAGGGCCTCGCCGTGGGCGAGGATCTTCTCCACGTACAGCGGCACCGGGCCATGCAGCGGCGTGGGGCGTGCCGCCGCGGCCGCATCGAGGCGCCGGCGCAGGCGGCGCAGGTAGGGGCCCGGCGCGGCGAGGCCGTCGATGTGGTCCAGGCGCAGGCCGTCGACGAGGCCCTCGGCGACCAGCCGCAGCGGCAGCGCGTGCACGGCCTCGAACACCGCCGGCCGCTCGACGCGCAGCGCGGCCAGGCCGCCGATGTCGAAGAAGCGGCGGTAGTTGATCTCGTCGTTGCCGCGCCGCCACCACGCCAGGCGGTAGTGCTGCAGGTCGAGCAGTTCGCGCAGCGCGGCGCCGCCGCGGCGCGCGTCCTCGTTGAGGCGGCGCAGCGCCGTTTCCAGGTGCAGCAGGGCGGGCGAGGCCAGCGTCTGTTCCAGCCGCCGGCACAGGTCCGCGCGGCCGGCGCCGGGCGGCGGCGCGTCGAGCCCGGCGTGCGCGAACAGCCGGCGCAGGCCGGCGGCCGAGAGCGGATAGCGCTGCCCGCCGAGGGCGAAGGCGAGGCCGCGTTCGTCGGGGTCGATCTCCAGCGTCAACGTGCCTTCGCGCAGGGCCTCGCCGAGGCCGCCGCCGAGCACCGGCAGCAGCAGGCGGCCGTCGCCGCCGGGGGCGTCCCAGTCGATGTCGAAATGGCCGGCGTAGGCGCTGCCGCGGCCGAGCGCCAGCACGTCGCGCCACCACGGGTTGGCGGTGTCGGCGGCCACGTGGTTGGGCACGATGTCGAGCAGGCAGCCCATGCCGTGCCGGCGCAGCGCGCGCACCAGTTCGTGGAAGCCGGGCTCGCCGCCCAGCTCGGGGTTGATGCGGGTGGGGTCGATCGCGTCGTAGCCGTGGCCGGAGCCCGACCGCGCCGTGGCGATCGGCGAGAGGTAGAGGTGGCTGACGCCGAGCGCGGCGTAGTAGGGCACCTGGTCCGTCGCGTCGGCGAAGCCGAAGCCGCGGTGCAGTTGCAGCCGGGCAGTGGCGCGTAGCTCAGGCATCGGCATCCTGCCGGCGCTGCCGGTCCAGCCAGTGCAGCAGGGCGTCGAACGGCGCGGCGCCAACCAGCGGCGGCTGGCGGCGGCGCCAGTTGGGGTGCTCGTCCGTCGTGCCGGGGAGGTTGGGCTGTTCCTCCAGCCCCAGCGCGTCCTCCAGCGGCAGCAGCATCAGCGGCGCGGGGCTGCGGGCGACGAAGCCGATCGCGGCGCGGTCCACCGGGCCGCCGTCGAGGTCGTCCTCGGTGGCGGCGCCCAGTGCCTCGTCCAGCCGGTCCACCTCGTGCCGCCGCTGCGCCTGGGTGGCGGCCACGATGGTGGCGTCCCAGCCTTCCAGGCGGGCACGCCAGTCGAGGTCGCGCCCGCGCCGCCAGCCGGCCAGCGGCGGCAGGTCGTGGGTGGTGGTGGTGGCGACCGCGTCGGCGCGCCAGCGCGCGGGCGGCAGGAAGTCGCCCTCCGCATCGCGCTCGAACAGCAGCACGTCGGTGCCCAGCACGCCGCGCGCGGCGAGCTCGGCGCGCAGCGCGGGCGGCACGGTGCCGAGGTCCTCGCCGATCACGATGGCGCGGTGGCGCCAGGATTCCAGCGCCAGCAGCCGCAGCAGGTCCGCGAGCGGGTAGTGCAGGTAGCCGCCGCGGTGGGCCGGCTCCCCGCGCGGCACCACCCACAGCCGGTTGAGGCCGAGGACGTGGTCGATGCGCACGCCGCCGCCCAGCGCCAGGTTGGCGCGCAGCAGCTGGATGAACGGGCGGAAGCCGGACCGCGCCAGCCCGCGCGGCGAATAGCCGGTGATGCCCCACTGCTGCCCCAGCGCGTTGAAGGCGTCCGGCGGCGCGCCCAGGTGCAGGCCTTCGAGCACGTGCGCGCGGTGGAGCCAGGCCTCGCTGCCGCCGGGGTCGAAGCCGACCGCGACGTCGGCGATCAGGCCCAGCCGCATGCCGGCCTCGCGGGCGCGCTCCTGCGCGCGCAGCCAGCTCTCCGCGCAGAGCCATTGCGCGAAGGCTTCGAGGTCGAGCGCGGGACCGTGCCCGGCGGCGAAGGCGCGCGCGGCGCCGGCGTCGGGCCCGTGCCAGTCGCCGTCCCAGTGCTGCCAGGCCATCGGCTCGTCGTGCGCGGCGGCGTGGGCCTGGCGCGCGGCGATCAGGCAATGGCCGCGCAGCGCGGCGCCGCCGGCGTGCACGAAGGCGCCGTAGCGCTGGCGCAGCGCGGGCGCGGCCTGGGCGAAGCCGGCGTGCAGCGTGCGCAGCAGTTGCTGGCGCGCGGTGGCCACGGTGGGCCAGTCGATCAGCGGCGCCTCCTCCAGCCGCGCCCAGCGCTCGGCCAGGCCGCTGCGGTCGAGCGCGGCGCGCACCGCATCCTCGCCCAGCACCAGCGCGGGCGCGCCGAGCAGGGTGTTGAAGAAGCCGCGGTGCGAGGGCGAGTAGGGGCTGTAGCCGTGCACCACGGGCGCGGTGGCGTGCAGCGGGCTGAGGCCGAGCGCATCGCCGCCGGCGGCGGCGACCTGCTCGGCCAGCAGGGCGGTGGCGGCGGCGTCGCCCAAGCCACCGTCGCCGGCATGGCGCAGGGCGTAGACCTGGGCGGCCACGCCCCAGGCGCGCGGGCGTGCTTCCTCCAGCGCGTCGGCGAGGCCGTGGCAGCGCGGCGGGGCCACCGCGAGGGTGAGCGTGTGGGCGCCGAGTTCCAGCGCGTAGTAGCCGGGCTGGGCGACGGCGGGCAGGCGGCCGCGCTCGTCCAGCCGCAGGTCGCGGCTGGCGCCCTGCTCGTCGCGCAGGCAGGCCGGGAGGCCCGGCGTCCAGCGGCCGGGCAGCGCCACCGGCAGGCCGGATTCGGCAGTGAGCAGGGCGGGCCAGGCGGCGGCTTCCTCGGCCAGTCGCCAGGCGCTTTCGCGGCACTGCGCCGTGCTCGCCGCGGGCAGGTCGAGCGCGCCGAGCAGGGCGCGCAGGGCTTCCTCGTCCAGCTCGCGCTCGATCCCGTCGGCGCCGGTCCAGTGCACGGCGAGGCCGGCCGTGTCGGCCAGCCGGTGCAGGGGATCGTTCATGGCGACGTCCCGGGCGCCAGCAGGCGGGCGAGCAGGGTGTGCGCGGGCAGGCGGCCCTGGGCATGGCAGGCGGCGGCGCCGGTTTCCGGGCTGCATACGTAGAGCGTGTCGCCGGTGGCGGCCGGTGGCACCGCGCGGGCGAGCTCGCCGAGGTTGGCCACCAGTTCCAGCAGGCTGCCGTCGCCGAGCCGCCAGCGCGCGGCCAGCGCGCCCTCGGCCAGCACCGTGGCGCCGAGCGGGCGCACCCCGGCCAGGCGCGGCAGCAGGTGCTCGCGGCGCACGCGCAGCAGGTCGGCGAACCAGGCGCGCCAGGCCTCGGCGCGCGGGCCGTCGGCGTCGCGCTCGGGGTCGGAGGCGGCGTAGGTGGCCGCGTCGTTGGGGTCGGGGATGGCCGCCCGCCGCGCCGGGTCGGCGAAGCCGGCGAAGCGGGCGAACTCGGCCCGCCGGCCCTCGCGCACCTGCTCGGCCAGCGCGGGCTTGTGGCTGGTGAAGAAGAAGAACGGCACCCGGCTGCCCCATTCCTCGCCCATGAAGAACAGCGGCGTCATCGGGCACAGCGCCACCAGCGCGGTGGCCGCCTGCAGCGCGGGCGCGGGGACCAGCGCGGCGAGGCGCTCGCCCAGCGCGCGGTTGCCGATCTGGTCGTGGTTCTGCAGGAACAGCACGAAGGCCTCCGGCGGCAGGTCGCCGCTGGGCTCGCCGCGCGGATGGCCGCGGCGGTCGCACTGGCCCTGGAACACAAAGCCCTCGCCCAGCATGCGGGCGACGGCGGCGACGGGGTGTTTGGCGTAGTCGGCGTAGTAGCCCTCGTGCTCGCCGGTGAGCAGCACGTGCAGGGCGTTGTGGCCGTCGTCGTTCCACTGCGCGTCGAAGGCGCCGCCGCGCAGCAGGCGGGCGGCGTTGTGCTCGTTCTCCAGGATGAGGTGCACGCGGCGGCCGGGGGCGCAGGCGGCGCGCGCCTGGGCCGCCAGCTCGAGCAGGAAGCTCTCCGGCTGGATCGTGTGCACCGCGTCCAGGCGCAGGCCGTCGAAGCGGTAGTCCGCCAGCCACTGGCGGGCGTTGTCGATGAAGAAACGGCGCACCGGCGGCTGGCGGAAATCGATCGCCGGGCCCCAGGGCGTGGCGATGTCGTCGCGGAAGAAGCCGGGCGCGTAGCGGGGGATGAAATTTCCGTCCGGGCCGAAGTGGTTGTAGACCACGTCGAGCAAGACCATCAGGCCCAGCCCGTGCGCCGCGTCGATGAGCGCGGCCAGCGCCTCGGGCGGGCCGTAGGCGGATTCGGGCGCATACGGCAGCACGCCGTCGTAGCCCCAGTTGCGGGCGCCGGGGAACTCGGCCAGCGGCATCAGCTCGATCGCGGTGTAGCCGGCGGCGGCGAGCCCGGGCAGCCGCGCGCGCAGGCCGTCGAAGCCGCCGGCGAGGCCCGCGTGCACCTCGCAGATCACCGCCTCGCGCCAGGGCCGGCCGCGCCAGTCGGCGTGGCGCCAGGCCCAGGCGCGCGGATCGACCACCAGGCTCCAGCCGTCGACGTCGCCGCGCTGGGCGCGCGAGGCGGGGTCGGGCACGTCCAGGTGACCGTCGAGGCGATAGCGGTAGGCGCTGCCGGCGGGCGCCTCGGCGAGCAGCTCGTGGCTGCCGTCGTCCTGCCGCTGCATCGGCAGCGGCGGCTGGCCCTCCCGCAGCAGGGCGACCTGCCGCGCCAGCGGCGCCCACAGGCGGAAGCGGGTGCGGCGTGCGTCCACCGGCACCGCGCCGAAGGCGGGGGCGGGCGGCGCGCTCACGGCAGCTCCGCCCGCAGCAGCACGGTGGCGAGCGGCGGCAGCAGCAGTTCCAGCGACTGCGACTGGCCGTGGCTGGGCACCGGCACGGTATGCACGCCGCCGCCGTTGCCGAGGTTGGCGCCGCCGTAGTGGCCGCTGTCGGTGTTGACCAGCTCGCGCCAGTAGCCGCCCCACGGCACGCCCACGCGGTAGCCGCGGCGCGGTTCGGGGGTGAAGTTGGACACCGCCAGTACCGGTGCGGCCTCCTCGGCGTAGCGCAGGAAGGCGTACACCGAGTGCGCGGCGTCCTCGTGCGTCACCCAGGCGAAGCCTTCCGGGCGGTGGTCGAGCTGGTGCAGCGCCGGCTCCTCCACCAGCACCCGGTTGAGGTCGGCGATCAGCCGCTGCATGCCGCGGTGGGGCAGGTGCTCCAGCAGGTGCCAGTCCAGCGTGCCGTCGTGGTCCCACTCGCGCCGCTGGGCGAACTCGCCGCCCATGAACAGGAGCTTCTTGCCCGGGTGCGCCCACATGAAGCCGAAGTAGGCGCGCAGGTTGGCGAAGCGCTGCCAGTCGTCGCCGGGCATGCGCGCCAGCAGCGAGCCCTTGCCGTGCACCACCTCGTCGTGGGAGAGCGGCAGGATGAAGCGCTCGGAGAAGGCGTAGACCAGGCCGAAGCCGATCTCGCCGTGGTGGTAGCGCCGGTGCACCGGGTCGCGCCGCATGTATTCCAGCGTGTCGTGCATCCAGCCCATGTTCCACTTGAAGTCGAAGCCCAGCCCGCCGTCGGCGATCGCGGCGGTGACGCCGGGCCAGGCGGTGGATTCCTCCGCGATCACCATCACGCCGGGCGTTTCCCGGGCGATGAGCTGGTTGAGTTCGCGCAGGAAGCCGGCCGCCTCCAGGTTCTCGCGGCCGCCGTGCACGTTGGGCAGCCACTCGCCCTCGGCGCGGCTGTAGTCGAGGTAGAGCATGCTGGCCACCGCGTCCACGCGCAGGCCGTCGATGTGGAAGCGCTCGATCCATTCCAGCGCGCTGCCGATCAGGTAGGCGGCCACCTCGTGGCGGCCGTAGTTGTAGATCAGCGTGTGCCAGTCCAGGTGAAAGCCCTTGCGCGGGTCCTCGTGCTCGTACAGCGCGGTGCCGTCGAAGCGCTGCAGGCCGTGGGCGTCGGTGGGGAAGTGCGCGCTGACCCAGTCCACGATCACGCCGATGCCGGCCACGTGGCAGGTGTCCACGAAGCGCGCGAAGGCCTCCGGCGGGCCCAGCCGCGCGGTGGGCGCGTACATGCCCAGCGGCTGGTAGCCCCAGGAGCCGCCGAAGGGGTGCTCGCTCACCGGCAGCAGTTCGATGTGGGTGAAGCCCTGCGCCAGCACGTAGGGCACCAGCCGCGCGGCGAGGGCGTCCCAGTCCAGCATCTGGCCGCGCTCGTCGCGCTGCCAGGACAGCGCGTGCACCTCGTAGATGGCGATCGGCGCGTGCACCGCCGGCGTGGCGGCGCGGTTGGCCAGCCAGTGCTCGTCGTGCCAGGCGAAGCGCCAGGGCGCGGCCACCACCGAGGCCTCGGCGGGCGGGCGCTCGGTCTGCCGGGCCAGCGGGTCGGCCTTGAGCGGCAGGTGCTCGCCGTGGGCGCCGATCAGCTCGAACTTGTAGCGCGCGCCGGGCGCGACGCCGGGCACGAAGATCTCCCACACGCCGCCGGTGTGGCGCAGGCGCATCGGGTGGCGGCGGCCGTCCCAGCGGTTGAAGTCGCCCACCACCGACACCCGCCGCGCGTTCGGCGCCCACACCGCGAAGCGCACGCCGGCCACGCCGGCCAGCGCCATCGCGTGCGCGCCGAGCAGGTCGGCGGGGCGTCGCACGCGGCCCTCGGCGAAGGCTTGCAGGTCGGCCTCCTCCAGCAGTGGGCCGTAGGCGTAGGCGTCGGCCACGGTCTCGCTCCAGCCCGGCCAGTCGATGCGCAGGCGGTAGTGCTCCGGGCGCGCCTTCAGCGTGGCGAGGAACAGGCCGTCGGGGTGTTCGCGCTCGGCGACGGCGAGCAACTGGCCGCCGGCGTCGAGCACGCCGACCTGGCGCGCGCCGGGCGCGATCGCGCGCAGCAGCCACTTGCGGCCGTGCCGGTGCAGGCCGAGCACGGCGAACGGATCGGCGTTGCGCGCCTCCAGCAGCGCGGCCAGCGGCGGAGCGAGCGCAGGGGGCGGGGCGGGCGGCGGACTTCCGTGCGAGGCGCCCATGGGTCAGGCCGCGGCGATGACGATCGGAGCCGCCTGCTGGTACAGCGCCTCGTAGCCCAGCCGGGCGCGGTCCCAGCCGTGCGGCTCGAGCATCGCCAGGCGGCGCATCGCGTGCAGCAGGTCGGGCTCGGCGTAGATGCGGAACGCGCGCTGCAGGCAGCGGCGCAGGCTGTCGGGGGTGGATTCGGCGAACAGCAGGCCGGTGATGCCGTCCTCGATGGTGTCGACCAGGCCGCCGGTGGCGTGGGCGATGGGCAGGCAGCCGTAGCGCTGGGCGTACATCTGGCTGAGCCCGCAGGGTTCGAAGCGCGAGGGCATCAGCAGGAAGTCGGCGCCGGCGAACATGCGCCGCGCCAGTGTCTCGACGAAACCGATGTGCGCGCCCACGCGGCCGGGGAAACGCCGCGCCAGCCGCTGCACGGCCTGCTCCACCAGCGGCTCGCCGCGGCCGATCACCGCCAGCTGGCCGCCCGCGGCCACGATGCGCGGGGTCACCTCGCACACCAGGTCCAGGCCTTTCTGGTGCACCAGGCGCGAGACCACCACGAACAGCGGCCCGCGCGAGGGCAGCAGGCCGAAGCGCTGGCGCACCTCGGCGGCGTTGGCGCGGCGGCCCTCCTCCCAGTCGGCGGGCGAGAAATGGGCCTCCAGGTGCGGGTCGATGGCCGGGTCCCAGCTGGCGTCGATGCCGTTGACGATGCCGGTCAGCCGGCCCTCGGCGGCGCGCCGCTGCAGCAGCACGTGCAGGCCGCAGCCGTACTGCGGCTGGGTGATCTGGTCGGCGTAGCTGTGGCTGACCGTGGTGACGTAGTCCGCGTGGGCGAGCCCGGCGCGCAGGAACGACAGCTGGCCGTACATCTCCGCCTCGGCGGCCTGCTCGGGCAGGCCCAGCACGGCGCGCAGCTGGCGCGGGAAATTGCCCTGGTAGGCGAGGTTGTGGATGGTGAGCACGCTGGGGATGGGGACGGGGGCGTTCTCCCAGTCGAGGTAGGCGGCGGCCAGCGCGCACGGCCAGTCGTTGAGGTGCAGCAGATCCGGCTTCCACGACAGGCCGGCGCGGCCGGCGGCGATCTCCGCCGCGGCGTGCGAGAGGGTGGCGAAGCGCACGGCGTTGTCTGTCCATTCGTCGCCATTGTCGGCGACGTAGGGGCTGCCGCCCTCGCGCTCGTACAGGTCCGGATGCAGCAGCACCAGCACCTGCAGGCCGTCGGGCCGCTGCACCAGGCCGATCTCGCAGGCGGGCAGGCCGGCATGGCCGGCCACCCGGCCGACCTTGTCGATGTGCATGCAGCTGCGCAGCACCGAGCGGTAGCCGGGCAGCAGCACGCGCACGTCCTGCGAGTCGCGCAGCGCGCGCGGCAGCGCCGCCGAGACGTCGCCCAGCCCGCCGGCCTTGACGAAGTCGCTCAACTCGGAGGTCACGAACAGCACCCGCCGGCGCGCCTCGCGGGGGCCACGCGCGGCGTGCTGGCCGCGCGGTGCGGCGGCCAGCGAGGTCCGTTGCCGGCGCCCTGGCGACGGCGTTGCACTGCCCGGATGCTGCCCGATGGTGCTGTTCATGCGTCTACCTGCAGGCCGAGGCGATCGGGCACGAGCCGGTAGTCTCGACGTGGGGGCGCGCCCGAAGCTTCCCCCTGCCGCCGTGCGCGGTCCGGGGCTTCCGCGCCGGCGGAGGGCGCGGAAACGCGGCGGATTGCATACGGTCACCTGTATGCAAGGTAGGTGCCCCGCAGTCAAGCAGATGTGCAGAGCCTGGTGCTTTTTCGTGACAAGTGCGCTTATGTCATGCGGACATTTGGACGGCCATTCGCAAGCCCCCGCGCAACGCCGGCGCGCCGCGGACCTTGCATGGGGTGCCGGCCGCGGCCACTATCCCCGCCGGTTCAGAGCGGAGAGCACGTTGAGCGCGGCGATCAGTTATGTAAACGGCACCGGCACCCGGCCGCTGCTGGGCGACACGGTGGGCGGCCTGCTCGACCGCATCGCGGCCGCCCACGCCGAGCGCCCGGCGCTGGTGGTGCGCGACCAGGGCGTGCGCCTCACCTACCGGCAGTTCCACGCCGAGGTGGAACGGGTGGCCGCGGCGCTGCTGGCGCTGGGCCTGGAACCGGGGGAGCGCATCGGCATCTGGGCGCCCAATCGCGCCGAGTGGGTGCTATTACAGTTCGCCGCGCCCAAGGCCGGCTTGATCTTGGTCAATATCAACCCCGCTTACCGGGTGCACGAGCTGGCATACGCGCTGGGCAAGGTCGACTGCCGCGCACTGGTGCTGCCGCGGCGCTTCAAGACCACGCATTACCTGGAGATCCTCGGTGAGCTGGTGCCGGAGCTGGCGGCGGCCGAGCCGGGCCGGCTGCATGCCGCGAAGCTGCCCGCGCTGCGCGAGGTGATCCTGCTGGACGAGGCGCCTGCGCCCGGCACCCGCCCGTGGTCGGCGCTGGCCCGCCTCGCCGACGCGGCCGCCTACGCGCGACTGCGCGAGGTGGCGGCCACGCTGTCCTTCGACGACCCGGTGAACATCCAGTTCACCTCCGGCACCACCGGCAGCCCCAAGGGCGCCACGCTCACCCACCACAACATCGTCAATAACGGCTACTTCATCGGTGAGGCGATGCGCCTGACCGAAGCAGACCGCCTGTGCATCCCGGTGCCGTTCTACCATTGCTTCGGCATGGTGCTCGGCAACCTCGCCTGCGTGAGCCACGGCGCCTGCATGGTGATCCCCGGCGAGGGCTTCGACGCCGAGGCCACCCTGGCCACGGTGGCGGAGGAGCGCTGCACCGGCCTGCACGGCGTGCCCACCATGTTCATCGCCGAGCTGGAGCATCCGCGCTTCGCCGAGTACGACCTCTCCTCGCTGCGCACCGGCATCATGGCCGGCTCACCGTGTCCGATCGAGGTGATGCGGCGGGTGGTGAGCGCGATGCACATGCGCGAGATCACCATCGCCTACGGCATGACCGAGACCAGCCCGGTGAGCTTCCAGACCGTGCCGGAGGACCCGCTGGAGCGCCGCGTGGACAGCGTGGGCCGCATCCACCCGCACCTGGAGGTGAAGCTGGTGGACGAGCACGGCCGCATCGTGCCGCGCGGCGCGCCGGGCGAGCTGTGCACGCGCGGCTATTCGGTGATGCTGGGCTACTGGGGCGAGGAGGCGCGCACGGCCGAGGTGGTGGACGCGGCCGGCTGGATGCACACCGGCGACCTCGCCACCCTCGACGAGGACGGCTACTGCCGCATCGTCGGCCGGCTCAAGGACATGATCATCCGCGGCGGCGAGAACATCTACCCGCGCGAGATCGAGGAATTCCTCTACAGCCACCCCAAGGTGCAGGACGTGCAGGTGTTCGGCGTGCCGGACCTGAAGTTCGGCGAGCAGGTGTGCGCCTGGGTGCAACTGCGCGAGGGCAGCACGGCGAGCGCGGCGGAGATCCAGGACTACTGCCGCCACCACCTGGCCTATTTCAAGGTGCCGCACTACGTGCGCTTCGTGCACGCCTTCCCGATGACGGTGACCGGCAAGGTGCAGAAGTACCTGATGCGCGAGGCGATGGCGGCGGAGCTGCGCGGCGCCGGCCCGTGAGAGCCTGCTTGCGCCTTCGTGGCGCGCCCGCGAAGGCGGCGCTCCCGTAAGGAGCGCGCTTCGCGCGCGACCGCGTTGCCGCGTAGGCCGGTCGCCCGCAAGGCATGCTCCTGCCACGGCGTCGCGAGCCGGCGGGCGCAAAAAAACACCGCCGGCAGGACCGGCGGCGTACGGCAAGCGGAGGCGTTGCGGCGCAACGCCCGTGCGGCGCGCTAGTGCGCCAGCACGGCCTCCGTCTCCTGCCCGTGGTGGCGTGCGCTGTAGGCGCGCGCCTGCGGCGAGACGGTGAGGCAGATGGTCAGCAGGCCGCTCAGCACGTACAGGCCGCTGAAGATCCACAGCACGCCCTCGATGCCCAGCGATTCGCCGAACACGGTCACGATGCCGGGGCCGAACCAGGTGCTGGCGCCGGCGCCGAGGCCGAGGATCGACAGCGCCGCGCCCTTGTTCTTCGGTGCGATCTGCGGCACCAGGCCGGACAGCGGCACGAAGCAGGCCAGGGTGGCGCCGTAGAACACGCCGAACAGTAGCGCGATCGGGTAGTCGCCGCGGAAGTGCAGCGGCATGTAGTAGAACAGCAGCACGCTCACCGCCGAGCCGAGGCAGCCGCCCAGGCCGATGATCTTGCGGTAGCCGAGTTTGTCCGCCAGCACGCCGGAGGCCAGGTTCACCACCACGTTGCTCACCGCCAGCGCGGAGAGCAGCTGCAGCCACTGCTGCAGGCTGAAGCCGATCACCTTGGTGAAGAAGCCGGGCATGATCACCAGGAAGGCGTATTCGGAGGCGGTGTTGATCGTGCGCACCACGCCGGCGGCGGCGATCTTCGGCTCCTTCCACAGGATGGTCACGCTGAGCAGTACGGTCGCCAGCGGGCTCTGGCCTTCCGGCGCCAGGCGCTTGAGGCCGGATTTCTCGTGCGTGCACAACAGGGTGATCAGGCCGCCGCAGGCCACCAGGCCCAGCGCGCACCAGAAGGTGGCGAGCTGGCCGATGACGGGGATCGCGAAGCTGGCGAACAGCGAGCCCAGCGTGGGCAGGCCGGCGGCGAAGGCGAACCAGAACCAGCCCGCGGCCGAACCCATCTGCCGGGCCGGCGTCGCCGCGGCGATCCACACCAGGAAGCCGAAGGCGAACAGCGGGTAGCCGAAGCCGCGCAGGGTGTAGGTGATCAGCATCACCGGGAAGTTGTGGGTGGCAGCGCCGAAGAGCAGGAACAGCACTTCGAAGACGATCCAGATGGCGAGGCCCGCCCACATCACGCGCTTGGGCCCCCATATGTCCGACAGCGCGCCGGACAGCCAGGAGGAGATCGACACCGTGATGCCGTAGAGGGTGAAGGTGAGTGCGACATGGTCGGGCGAGACGCCGCCTTCGCCGAGGAAGGGCGCCAGATAACCCGCCTCGACACCGTCGCCGATCATGAAGAGCAGCAGGCCGAAGAAGCCCCAGGCGAGCGGGCGCGGAATGCCGACGATATCAAGCCAGTGCCGCCGCGCAGGCGGCGTAGTGTTGGAGGTGTTCAAATGGATGGCTCCTGGCCCGCCCCGCCGGGGCAAGCCGCTACTGGGGCCGCCGCATGCGCGGCAGCCGGTGGCAGGAAGTGGTTGCAACCCCTGGGGAGTCAGCTGCGCGGCGCGGACACGACGCAGCCGGATCACCCTAACAAGCCGGGCTGCGAAGATCACCCTTGACAGGCCATCCGCTGCGCCGCGCCTGGCTGTGTGCGGCCATGTCGAATGATTTTTCGATGCGGACGCATGGACGTATGGACGTCCATATGGACCCCTTATAGGGCCTGCATTAAGCGTTGCGAAGCAATGACTTCGGGCCGGTTCGCGGCATCGGTGGGCAAAGGGGCCGCCGTGGCGCTGTGCGCCGCGGAAACCGGCGGCCCGGCGCCGATCGCGGCAGATCGTCGCGCCAGGTCATGCCGCGCGATGCAGGAGGGCTTCGGTGGCGCGCTGGGCCGCGCGGATGTGCCGTCGCCGCGCCAGCCGCCGCGTCATGCACGGCGAAGCATCGCCGGGTTGCGCTGCCGAGGGGCGATCGCCTCATCCCCGGCGTCATGCGCCATGTGTGAGAGCGCGCGCGCGTCGATGCGCGAATCGGATGCGCCGGGATGCCGTGCGCGGGCAACCACCGGCGCGCGGGCCGCTGCAACGTCGCGCAGCGGCAGCGTAGCCCGGTGCTGCGCCAGCCAGCCCGGCACCGCGTCGGCGCGCAGCGGCGGCGAGATGTAATAGCCCTGCGCCTCGTGACAGGCCATGCCGACCACCGCCTGGTAGATCGCGTGCGTCTCCACGCCCTCGGCCACCACGCGGAAGCCCAGGTCGTGCGCGAGGTGCGCCATCGCGCGCACGATCGCCGCGTCGTGGCGGCTGGCGCCGATCGCGCGCACGAAGCTCTGGTCGATCTTCAGGCTGGTGGCCGGCACCTGCCGCAGCGAGGCGAAGTTGCTGTAGCCGGTGCCGAAGTCGTCGATGGCGATGCCGGCGCCCAGCGCGCGGATCGCCGCCAGGTGGCGCAGGGTGGCGTGCTGTACTGGAGCAGCGTGCTCTCGGTGACTTCCACGAGCCCGGCGAAGTCCACGCCGTACCGGCCGCCGGCGACTTCCAGGCGCTCGACCGGATGCCGACTCCTTTTCGACAGCTACCGCAAATACCCCAAGGTGAAGATGGATGGCTTCATGCGGGACGCCGCCCGCGCGGTGGCCTGGGCCCACGACCACGCCGGCGACTACGGCGGCGACGCCG
>NZ_LFQR01000130.1 GCF_001182895.1 Frateuria defendens
CTTAGGCGGGTGTCCGCGAAGCAGGGGCAAGATCACGTCGCCGTGCACATGCTCATTCGGGCCACGTGAAGACGCGCCGGCTGCGCGTCTTGACGAATTCCTGCGAGTGCAGCCTGGGCGAACAGCAGGCCAAAGCCATGGACGGGGGGGCCTTCAGGTGGACCTCGATCGCTTCGATCAGCGCTGAGTCGCAAGCGCCAGCACAATCTCCACCAGGATCAGCCCCACGGGAACCGCGTCCCATCGGATCGAGCCGCTCCGGCTCGGTCCATTCCACTGCGCCAAAGGCGGTCAGCATGCATGAGGATCGCTTTGACATGCATAGGTCACCAGAAAGTGGATCGTGCTTTCGGTAAATGGGGACGCCCCCACCTTCTTATCATCGCCGCCCCAGCTGGTAACGCCAATGACCGTGTTGGCCGCAGCCTCCCTGCCCTGCTCCGTGCCGGACAGGACGGGCGATATGCCAAGATTGACGAGCAACGGGCCACCGCTGGACCCGCCCGTCATCAGCGACCCGATAACCGTGTTCCCCGAGTAATACCGCGAGACATAACCCTCCGAATCGGTGCGCTGCATCAAACCGCCGCGGTCGAGCGCCACCGGGTAGCCGAGTTGGCTGATATGCGCCCGCCCGGCCCGATTGAAACTGTAGCCACCCCAGCCATAGCCGTACCATCCCGTGTGATTGCCCGCGTATTTGTCTCGTTGCGGCCTCAGTGTCAGCACCGCCATATCGGTCCGGCAGACGACTCCGCTCTGACTGCACGAGTCCGTTCCATCGTAGTAGGAGTTGAATATATCTATGGCAGAGACACTCCAGACCCCGTAGGGTGCCCTGCCCTGGCTGTAAGCGGGCGTGAAGCGGAAGTCTGAATAAAAAAAGTGCGCGCCGAATTCCGCCACGCAATGGGCCGCCGTGACGACCACCCCGGGTTTAATGAGGGAACCGGAGCAGACGTAGGTGGTCCCCCTGTTATTGAAAAATAGCTTGCCGGTTGCCCTGTATGGGTAATCGCTCTGCGTCTCGCCGATCTGCATGTCGGCGCCCTGGGTATTCACCCGGCTTGTCGTAAAGGGGTGATTGGAATCGCCGAATTGACGCGGGGCAATCCGCTTCGGTGCGACGAATTCTCTGGGGGGCGCAAGCTGGACGGGCTCCTGCTCGCCGTCGCCGCCCCCTCCAGGCGAATACCCCGGCGCCTCGCCCGAGAAAACGCTCCCTTTCGGCCACCAGTCCATCCGGTCCGTCGAAGGCAACACCGCCATGGGAAGCGGCATGGGCTGGGCATTTTCGAAGTCGATGCTGCCCAGGGCGCTGCGCATGTCGTCCTTCAGCGTCAGCCGCACGACCCGGCCTTGCACTTCGACCTGCTGCGCCGCGGCTTGCATTGTCGCCAGCAAGACCACGAGCAACGGCATGGCATGCCATATCTTTTTCATCACGCAACACTCCCTCTGGTGGGTGGAGACAGGCGCCGGCATGGGCCTGGCCGTGTGTGGCACGTCGTGGTGAATCGCGTAGTCGTGAGCGCCCTTACGGTGGCTGTCGAACGCAGCGCCCGGGGCGGGCATGTCGTCCAGACGCATCCGGTGAATGGGAAGGCCGGCAGGCAGGCGGCAGGGCGCCGCCCGGGTCGGGCTTGGTTTCGGTTTCTGGTGCTGGCGTTGGGTGCTCTCCTGCCGAGGGAGGCAGTGCCTGGGTGTCGCTATGGGCCGCCTGGGCCACCCGCGGCGCCACCGGGGGCCGCAGCAGGTAGGTGAGCCACCACGCCGATCGTGGGGGAATCGTCCGCATGCACGCCGCGTCGCCCTTGAACTTCGTTGCGTCCATATCGCCCTGCCCTCGGACAAGTTAAGGGCTCGAAGCTGTCCGGCCTTCATCAGGGGGGGAGTGATGAAGAACGCGGACAGCCTCAAGCCTCACGACCAAGGTAGGCGGCTCGACGGCTGGGTTCCTACTGGAAAAATCTCGAAATGCGCGGAAGCCTGATCGCGCAGACGAGGGCCGGCACACGTCCATCGCGTGCCGCCAACGTCGCGCGGCATCCCTGCCGGGCAAGCCGGCGACAGGATTGGCGCTACCCCGCCGGTACGGAAGTGCCCCATCACACGGGCACCGCGCGCAGCGCCGCTCGTCGGCGCCATGGCTGGCGACCACTCGATGCGGCCCGCATTGATCTCGATCATCGTTTGGCCGGGCATCCTTCCAGTCCATGGGAGATCAGCGAAACGGGAGCAATAATCCGCCTGCGCGAGCACGCCGCGCACGCGCAGGCGATTACCTGAGGAGCACGATCGGGGCCGCGGCCGCCCCCGCCCTTGCGGGCCGCCTCAACCGGCGCCGGGCACCGGCGCCGAGGCGGCGATCAGGCCCTGCTCGCGCAGCGCCTGCCAGAAGCCGGCGTCGATCTTCGTCGCCAGCAGCGCCTGGTTCTGCGCGATGCGCTCCGGACGGCTGGCGCCGGGGATGACGGCGACCACCGCCGGATGGGCCAGGCAGAACTGCAGCGCGGCAGCCTTGATGTCGATGCCGAACGCCGTGCACACCTGCTGGATGCGCGCCACGCGCTCGATCATCTCCGGCGGTGCCGGCTGGTATTCGTAATGGGTGCCGCCGGCCAGCAGGCCGGAGTTGTAGGGGCCGCCCACCACGATGCCCAGGCCGCGGGCGGCGCAGGCCGGCATCAGGCGTTCGAGCGCGTCGGCGTGGTCGAGCAGCGAATAGCGGCCGGCGAGCAGGAAGCCGTCCGGGTCCGCCTGCTCCATCGCCAGCTCGCACGGCTCCAGGCGGTTGACGCCCAGCCCCCAGCCCTTGATCACGCCCTCCTCGCGCAGGCGGGTGAGCGCCTTCGCGGCGCCGCGCATGGCGGTGTCGAACACCTCGCGCCACTGCTCGCCGTGGAAGTCGCGGGCGGGGTCGTGGATCCACACCAGGTCGAGCCGGTCGGTGCCCAGGCGCTTGAGGCTCGCCTCGATGGAACGGTAAGTGCCGCTCTCGCTGTAGTCGTAGACAATCTTGTTGGGCCGGCCGTGCACGAACAGGCCGCCCTTCTCGCCCAGGTCGCGCGCCTCGGTGGCTTCCACCTCGTCCAGGATCAGCCGGCCGACCTTGGTGCCGAGCACGTACTCCTCGCGCGGCCGCTTGGACAGCGCTTCGCCCAGGCGCAGCTCGGCCAGGCCGGCGCCATAGAACGGCGCGGCGTCGAAGAAGCGGATGCCCTGCTCCCAGGCGGCGTCCACGGTGGCCAGCGCCTCCGCCTCGGGGATGTCCCGGTACATGTTGCCCAGCGGGGCGGTGCCGAAGCCCATCGGGCCCGGTAGTGAAATACGCATGATCGACTCCTGCATGTGGAAATGGCGCCGGCCGCGAAAGCACGGCACGGCGCCGGAGGCGCAGGATGATCCCCGGCCGGCCGATCAAAAACGCCGGCCGGGGCAAATCAGTTTTGAGCGGGGCGCAGCAATGCGGCGCAGCGCAGCTACGGGCTGTTCAAACTCTTGCCGTTGCCGCGGCTTGGCGCCTCCTCCTGCTTGCAGGGGAGGCTGGGAAGGGGTGATCTCTGGCCTCGAGGCAAGGGTTTGCCCCTCCCCGCTTCTCCCCTGCACGCAGGGGAGAAGCGGGGAGGAGAGACTTTGAACGGGCCCTCAGTCCAGCCCGCCCTGGCACAGGTACTTGGTGTGCAGGTAGTCGTCCAAGCCGTAGCGCGAGCCCTCGCGGCCGTAGCCGGATTCCTTGATGCCGCCGAAGGGCGCGGACTCGGCGGCGAGGGCGCCCTCGTTGATGCCCACGATGCCGGACTCCAGCGCCTCGGCCACGCGCCAGATGCGGCGCACGTCGTTGGCGTAGAAGTAGGCGGCGAGGCCGAACGGCGTGGCGTTGGCGGCGGCGACCACCTCGGCCTCGCCGGCGAAGCGGGTCACCGGCACCACGGGACCGAAGGTCTCCTCCGCCGAGCAGGCCATGTCCGCCGTCACGCCGGTGAGCACGGTGGGCGCGTAGTAGTTCGGGCTGTCGCAGTCGGCGTCGCGCAGGCGCCGGCCGCCGACCACCAGCCGCGCGCCGCGGGCCAGCGCGTCGGCCACGTGGCGCTCGATCTTCTCCACCGCGCGGGCGTTGATCATCGGGCCGATCTGCGAGCCGGGGCGGCTGGCTGGGCCCACCGTGAGCGCACCGACGCGGGCGGCGAGCTTTTCCACGAAGGCGTCGTGCACCGCCTCGTGCACGAACACGCGGTTGGGGCACACGCAGGTCTGGCCGCCGTTGCGGAACTTGGCGGCCATCAGGCCCTCGACGGCGGCGTCGAGGTCGGCGTCCTCGAACACGATGAAGGGCGCGTTGCCGCCCAGTTCCAGCGAGAGCTTCTTGAGCGTGTCGGCCGAGGCGCGCGCCAGGTGCTTGCCCACCGGCGTGGAGCCGGTGAAGGTGAGCTTGCGCACGCGCGCGTCGGCTAGCCACACGTCCACCACCTCGGGCGTGCGCTCGCGCGAGGCGGTGACGATATTGAGCACGCCGGGCGGCACGCCGGCCTCCTCGGCGAGCTTCACCAGGGCCAGCGAGGTCAGCGGCGTGTCCTCGGCCGGCTTGCACACCACGGTGCAGCCGGCGGCGAGCGCGGGGGCGATCTTGCGCGCGATCATCGCGGCCGGAAAGTTCCACGGCGTGATCGCGGCCACCACGCCCACCGGCTCCTTCAGCACCAGCATGCGGCGGCCGGGCACCGGCGCGGGGATCACGTCGCCGTAGGCGCGCACGGCTTCTTCCGCGAACCACGCCACGTAGCTGGCGGCATAGGCCACCTCGCCCTTGCCTTCCGCCAGCGGCTTGCCCTGCTCGCGCGAGATCAGGCGGCCGAGGTCGTCCTGGTGGGCGAGGATCAGGTCGTTCCAGCGCCGCAGGATGGCGGCGCGCGCCTTCGCCGGCACCTTGCGCCAGGTGGCGAAGGCGGCATGTGCGGCCTCCACGGCGGCGCGCGCGTCGGCGGCGCCGCTGTCGGGCACGTCGGCGAACACGGTGTCGGAAGCGGGGTCGGCGACATCGAGGCGGCGGCCGTCGGCGCCGTCGCACCAGTGGCCGTCGATGAAGTTGGCGGCGGGCAGCAGCGCGCCGCGTTGCAGGGTCAGGGGCATGGCAAAGGCCGTGGCGTTGAACGGAATGGGCCGGCTACGGCCGGCAGAACGGAAGTCGGGGCCCGGCGGGCCGGCATCAAGCCGCCGCCACGCGCGCGGCGATGGCCTGGCCGAGTTCCGTGGTGGAGGCGCTGCCGCCGAGATCGGGCGTGCGCGGCCCTTCGCGCAGCACCGCCTCGATGGCGGCGAGGATGGCGTCGTGCGCGGCGCGGCCGGTGTCGCCGGCGAGGAAGTCGAGCATCAGCGCGCCGGACCAGATCATGGCGATGGGGTTGGCGATGTTGCGCCCGGTGATGTCCGGCGCCGAGCCGTGCACCGGCTCGAACAGCGAGGGGAACGTGCGCTCCGGGTTGAGGTTGGCCGAGGGCGCGAGACCGATGGTGCCGGTGGTGGCGGGCCCGAGGTCCGAGAGGATGTCGCCGAACAGGTTGGAGGCCACCACCACGTCGAAGCGCCCCGGCTGCAGCACGAAGCGTGCGGAGAGGATGTCGATGTGCTGCTTGTCCACCGTCACCTCGGGGTAGTCGCGGCCGACGGCGTCGGCGCGGCTGTCCCACCAGGGCATGGAGATGGCGATGCCGTTGCTCTTGGTCGCCACGGTGAGGTGCCGGCGCGCCCGCGCCTTCGCCTGCTCGAAGGCGTAGCGCAGCACGCGGTCGGTGCCGTGGCGCGAGTGCACCGATTCCTGGATCACGATCTCGCGCTCGGTGCCCTCGAACATCACACCGCCGAGCGAGGTGTACTCGCCCTCGGTGTTCTCGCGCACGACGAGGTAGTCGATGTCGCCGGGCTGGCGGCCGGCCAGCGGGCACGGCACGCCCTCGAACAGGCGCACCGGGCGCAGGTTCACGTACTGCTCGAACTCGCGGCGGAACTTGAGCAGCGAGCCCCACAGCGAGACGTGGTCGGGCACGGTGGCGGGCCAGCCGACGGCGCCGAAGTAGATCGCGTCCATGCCGGCGAGCCGGGCCTTCCAGTCCTCCGGCATCATGCGGCCGTGGGCGGCGTAGTAGTCGCAGTGGGCCCAGTCGAAGGGGTGGAGTTCGAGCGCGATGCCGAAGCGCGCGGCGGCGGCCTCGAGCACGCGCAGGCCTTCGGGCATCACCTCGCGGCCGATGCCGTCGCCGGCGAGCACTGCGATGCGGTAGGGAGTGGTCATCGGGAGATCCAAAGGGAAGACGCGCCGTTCAGGCGGCGTGGTGGGGTTGCGCGAGCACTTCGTCCAGCCAGCCGCGGCGCAGTTCGGGCACCGAGCGGGCGAGCAGCTCGTAGTACGGATGATGCGGGCCGCGCGCATAGTCCTCGCGCGCCACCTGGGCCAGCTTGCGGCCGTGGCGCATCACCACCACCTCGTCGCACAGCGCGCGCACGGTGTGCAGGTCGTGGCTGATGAAGAGGCAGGCGAGGTTGAGCTCGCGGCGCAGCTCGGCGATCAGGTCGAGGATGGCCGCGGCCACCACCGGGTCGAGCGCGGAGGTGACCTCGTCGCAGAGGATCAGGTCCGGCTGCGCGGCCAGCGCGCGGGCCAGGTTGATGCGCTGCTTCTGGCCGCCGGAGAGCCCGCCGGGCCGGCGCCCGGCCACCGCGGCGGGCAGCTTCACCAGGTCGAGCAACTCGGCCACGCGCTGGCGCAGCGGCGCGCCGCGCAGGCCGAAGTAGAAGCGCAGCGGGCGGGCCAGGATCTCGCCGATCTCCTGCGCCGGGTTGAGCGCGGTGTCGGCGATCTGGAACACCATCTGGATGCGGCGCAGGTTCTCCCGCGTGCGCTCGGCCACGGTGCGGGCGAGGTAGCGGTTGTCGAACAGCACGTAGCCCTCGCAGGGCTCGATCAGCCCGGCGATACAGCGCGCCAGGGTGGACTTGCCCGAGCCGGATTCGCCGATCACGCCGATGGTCTGGCCGCGCCAGAGCTTGAGCTCGATGTCGTGCAGGATCAGCTGCTCGGGCCGCCCCTTGGCGTCCACCTTGCCGTAGCCGGCGGAAAGCTCGCGCACCTCCAGCAGCGCGCGCTCGGCGGTGGCCTCGGGGGTGAGCGCGCTGGGGCGCGGCGCCGGGTGCGCGGCGGCCAGCAGCTCGCGCGTGTACGCCTCGGCGGGCGCCTCCAGCACCTGCTCGATGCGCGCGTACTCGCGCGGGCGGCCGTGGCGCATCACCAGCACGTGGTCGGCCATCTGCGCCACCACCGCGAGGTCGTGGCTGACATAGACGGCGGTGACCTGGCGCTCGCGCACCACGCGGCGGAAGGCGCCCAGCACCTCGATCTGGGTGGTGACGTCCAGCGCCGTGGTGGGCTCGTCGAGGACGATCACGTCCGGGTCGGCCATCATCGCCATCGCCGCCATCAGGCGTTGCAGCTGGCCGCCGGAGACCTGGTGCGGGTAACGCGCGCCGATGCGCTCCGGCTCCGGCAGCGCCAGCTCGCGGAACAGCGCCACCGCCTTGCGCTCGGCCTCCTCGCGCGGCATGAGGCCGTGGATGCGCACCGGCTCCACCACCTGGTCCATCAGCGTGCGCGAGGGGTTGAACGAGGCCGCCGCGCTCTGCGCGATGTAGGCCACGGTGCGCCCGCGCAGGCGGCGCTGCGCGGCGGCGTCGAGCGCGGTGACCTCCACCTCGCCGATGCGGATGCTGCCGCCGGCGATGCGGCAGCCGGGGCGCGCGTAGCCCATCAGCGCGAGCGCGGTGGTGGTCTTGCCCGAGCCCGACTCGCCGATCAGCGCCAGCACCTCGCCGGGCCGCATGCTGAAACTCACGCCCTCGACCAGCACCTGCTCGTCCTGGTCCGACTGCGCCACCACGCGCAGGTCGCGCACGTCCACGGATGCGCCCATCAGCGTGCCCTCCCCCGCCGGCCGGCGAGACTGTCGATGGCGAGGTTCACCGCGATGGTGAGGCTGGCGATGGCCAGCGCCGGCGCGATCACCGCCACGCCGCCGTCGGCCAGCACGCCGATGTTCTCGCGCACCAGGGTGCCCCAGTCCGCCGCCGGCGGCTGCACGCCCAGGCCCAGGAAGCTCATGCTGGCGAGCAGCAGCACCACGTAGACGAAGCGCAGGCCGAGATCCACCAGCATGGGGCCGACGATGTTGGGCAGGATCTCACGCACCATCAGGTACAGGCGGCCCTCGCCGCGCGCGCAGGCCACGGCCACGTAGTCCATCGCATAGATGTTGACCGCCAGCGCGCGGGCGATGCGGTAGGCGCCGGGCACGTAGATCACCGCCGCGGTGGTCACCAGCACCGGGACGGAGGCGCCGAACGCGGCCACCATCAGCAGCGCCAGCATCTTGCTGGGCACCGAGGTGAGCGTGTCGAGCGCACGGCTCAGCACCGCGTCGATCCAGCCGCCGCTGGCGGCGGCGAACATCGCCAGCAGGATGCCGGTGCCGCAGGCGAGCACGGTGGAGAGCAGCGCCACGCCCACGGTGTAGCGCGCGCCGAGCACGATGCGCGCGAGCATGTCGCGGCCGAGGTAGTCGGTGCCCAGCCAGTGGGCGGAGCTGGCCGGCGCGAACACCTGCGCGGCGCCGATGGCGTCGCCGGACAGCAGCCACGGCCCGATCAAGGCCACCAGCAGCCAGCCGGCGAGGATGGCGATGCCGAGCAGGCCCAGCGCGCCGAGGCGGCGCGTGCGCCGGCGCGGCTTCGGCGCGGCGGCGGGTTTGACGTCGATGGCGGGCATCACGGTGGCTTCCCTCCCGTCAGCGGCGGTGGCGCAGGCGCGGGTTGGCGAGGATGCCGCACAGGTCCGCCAGCATCACCAGCACCAGGTAGCCGGCGCAGAAGATCATGGTGCAGGCCTGCACCAGCGGGATGTCGCGCTGGGCCACGCCGTCCACCATCAGCTTGGACACGCCGGGGTAGTTGAAGATGGTCTCCACCACGATCACGCCGCCGAGCAGATAGGACATGCTCAGCGCCACCGCGTTGGCGATCGGCCCGATGGCGTTGGGCAGCGCGTGCGCCAGCACCAGGCGCGCGCCGGTGGCGCCCTTGAGCCGCACCATCTCGATGTACGGCGCCTCCAGCTGGTCGATCAACGCGGCGCGGGTCATGCGCAGCATCTGCGCCACGGTGACGCAGCACAGCGTGAGCACCGGCATGGCGAAGGCGCGCAGCATCTGCCCCAGCGAACTGATGTCGCTGGCGTAGGACAGCGCCGGCAGCCAGCGCAGGTGCACGGCGAAGACCAGCACCGCGATGGTGGCGACCAGGAACTCCGGTACCGAGACGATCGCCACCGTGCCCATGCTCACCGCGCGGTCGAACCAGCTGCCGCGCCGCACCGCGGCGAGGATGCCGAGCACCAGCGCCAGCGGGATCGAGATCGCCGCCGTCACCGCCGCGAGCCGCAGCGAGTTGGGCAGGCGGCTGGAAAGCAGCTCCGACACCGTGGCGTCGGAGACCATCGAGCGGCCGAAGTCGCCCTGCACCAGCCGGCCCAGCCAGTGCGCGTAGCGCACCGGCACGGACTGGCCGAGCCCCAGCTGCTCGCGCAGCGCGGCCACCGCCTCGGGCGTGGCGTCCTGGCCGAGCTGCTCGGTGGCGGCGTCGCCCGGCAGCACGGCGGTGATGGCGAACACCATCGCCGACACCAGCAGCAGCGAGAGCAGCGCCAGCCCCACGCGCCGGGCCACCAGCCGGAGCAGGAAGGCGCTCATGCGAACCCTCGCGGTGCGGGCCGCGGCGCCGGTGCCGGTGGGCAGTAGCGACATCGCATCGGCGTTCAATCCTCCAGCCATACGTGCTCGGCGAAGGCGGCGCCCATCATGCCGCCCAGCGGCACCGGCGAGAGGCCCTTCAGCCGCGTGGTGTGCCCGTCCAGGCTGGACAGGAACATCGGGATGCCGACGCCGGCCCCGTCGTGGATCAGCGTCTGCATGTCGGCGTAATACTGCTGGCGGCGCGCCTCGTCGCTCTCCGAGCGGGCCAGCAGCAGCAGCTGGTCGAAGTGCGGGTTGCGCCAGCGCGAGGCGTTCCACGGCCCGTCGGACTTGAAGAACTGGGTGAACAGGATGTCCGCGCTGGGCCGCGCGTTGACATTGCCGAAGGCGATCGGGCTCTTCATCCAGTAGGTGGACCAGTAGCCGTCGGCCGGCATGCGCTTCACGTCGAGCTTGAGGCCGATGCCGTCGGCGGCCTGTTGCAGCATCAGCGCCATCTCCACCGAATAGATGGCCACCGGCGAGGCCACCACCGGCACCACCGTGTTGCCGAGGCCGGACTTCCGGAAGTGGTAGCGCGCGCGCTCGGGGTCATAGGCGCGCTGCGGCAGGCCGGGGAAGTAGAAGCGGTGGCTGGGGTCGATGGGCTGGTCGTTGCCCAGCTCCGCGTAGCCCAGCGCCACGGCGTCGCGCATGCGCGGGCGGTCGAACAGGTACTTCATCGCCAGCACGAAGTCGGGGCTGGCGCCGGGGCCGAGGTCCTGGCGGATGTCGAGGTCGGTGTACTGGCCCGAGCGGGTCACGAACACGTCGTAGCCCGCGGTGGCCTTGATGCGCGCTACCGAGCGCGGGTTGACGCCGCCCACCAGGTCGAGGTCGCCCGACAGCAGCGCGTTGACGCGCGCGCTCTCGTCGCCCAGGCCCGACAGTTCGATCTCGTCCAGGTAGGGCCGCCCCGGCTTCCAGTAGCGCTCGTTGCGCACCACCACCGAACGCAGGCCGCGCTTGAACTCCTTGAGCCGGAACGGGCCGGTGCCGATGCCGGCGCTGAAGTCGGTGGTGCCGGCCGGGACGATGTGGAAATGGTGCGTGCCCAGGATCACCGGCAGGTCGGCGTTGGGCTGCTTGAGCGTGACGGTGACTTCGCGCGGGCCGGTGGCGCGCACGCTGTCGATCTGCTCGGCCAGCACCCTGGCCTTGGAGGCGGTGGCCGGGTCCTTGTGACGCAGCAGCGAGAACACCACGTCCTCCGGCGCCAGCGCCTTGCCGTTGTGGAACAGCACGCCCTCGCGCAGGCGGAACACCCAGCTGCGGGCGTCGGCGGAATCGAACCATTCGGCCAGCTCCGGCTGCGGCGCGAGGCGGCCGTCCAGCGTGGTGAGGCCGTTGTGCAGCATGCAGCCGCGCAGGTAGTCGGTGTAGTTGGCCTGCTTGGCCGGGTCCAGCGTGTCGGCGATGGAGGCCGCCGCGCTCGCCACCCGCAGGCGCCCGCCGCGGCGCGGCGTCTGCGCATGGGCGGAGAGCGCGAGCCCGGCGGTGCTGCCGGCCGCCGCCGCGAGCATGCCGCCCTTGAGCAGCAGGCCCAGCAGCTCGCGGCGGGTCAGGCCGCGGCGCAGCGCGCCGAGCAGGCGCTCGCCCTCGCCTTCGCCCAGCAGCGCGTGCAGTCGTTCGCGGTCGCTCATGGCCGGCATGCGTCCGTCGCCCTCAGAAATACTTCACCCAGGCCAGCTTGGTGCGCCGCTTGTAGCGCGCGAAGGCGCGGCACGGCCAGTACAACAGCGCCGCCAGCCCCACGGTCACCACCCACACCACCCAGAAGTGCTCGGTGTCCACGCCGAAGCGCGTGCCCTGGTTGGGGCCGAACACCGTCAGCAGGATCTTGTAGCCGCCGATCAGCACCGACAGGTGCAACAGGTAGTAGAACATCGGCGCGCCGCCCAGCGTGGACACCACGCGGGTGAAGGCGTTGTCCGCCTGGTCCAGCCACGCCAGCACCAGCATGGCGGTGCCCAGGGTCATCAGCAGGAAGTCCAGCGACGGCGGGTACTTGGTGAAGTCGAGGAAGGACATCAGCGTGTGCGTGGCATCCACGCCCACCACCCACGGCGCGTTCTCGCCGTAGAGGTTGAAGCCGCGCAACACCACCAGCAGCGTCCAGCAGGCAAGGCCGAGCACGGTGAGCAACGCGCGGCGGCGGGTGCTGTCCCACAGCGAGGAATACAGCGGGCCGGCCACCCAGCCGAGCAGGATCACGCCGATCCACGGTACCACCGGATAGGTCAGGCGGATCTGCAGCAGGTCGCCCTGGTACACCCAGCCGCGGTGCAGCAGCAGCGTCCACGGCACGTAGAGCGGGTTGTCCGGTGAAAGATCGATGCCGGCCAGCGCGTTGTGGCCGGCCACCAGCACCAGGCCGATGCCCGCCAGCCAGGCGCGCGGCAGCCTGGCGGCGAAGGCCAGCACGATCATCGACAGGCCGATCGCCCACATCACCTGCAGGTAGATCACCTTGGGCGGGATGCTGCCGGTCCACAGGAAGCTGATCACGCTCACTTCCAGCGCCAGCAGCAGCAGGCCGCGCTTGATCAGGAAGCCCTGCACTGGGCGCGGCGTGCCCGACGGCGGATGGCCATACAGCCAGGCGCCCAGGCCGGTGAGGAAGACGAAGGCCGGGGCGCAGAAATGGGCGGCCAGGCGCGAGAAGAACACCGCCGGCGGCGTGCTGGCCACGTCCATCGGGTCGCTCACCTGGTGCTGCAGGTAGATCGTCTCGCGCACGTGGTCCATCAGCATGATGATCATCACCAGGCCGCGCAGCAGGTCGATCGAGGTGATGCGCTTGTAGTGGACCGCGGCGGCGGCGGCGGTGGCGCTGGGCGCCTGGGCGGCGGGAACGGCGAGCGTGGACATGGTGACCTCGTTGACGCAGAAGACGCACCGGCCGTCCCTGACCGGTGCTTGGGGAGACAGTGGGCGCTCAGTCGTGCTTCTTGGGCAAGGACATGCCCAGTCGCTTCAGCTCCGAGGCCGGCAGGGTCTTGGGCGCCACCGGCAGCGGCGGCAGGCCGGTGGCGGTGTGGAAGGCCAGCGTGGTGTTGTAGCCGTGCAGGCCATAGGGCTGCGGCGCCTGGCCCGGCAGCTTGCGGGTGCCGTCCTCGTCCTCGACGAAGTACAGGCCGACGGCGTAGGTGTCGCGCCACGGCAGGCTGAAGCTCACCTTGCCGTCCACGTCGGTGTTGGCGTGGAAGGTCCAGCCGGAGGCGGCGGCCAGTTCGATGCGCTCGCCGGCCAGCGGCTCGCCCAGGAAGCTCACCTGGAACTCCACCTTGCCGTCGTGCGCCTTGCCGGTGGGCACGATGTCCAGCGGCAGGCTGGCCTGGCGCGCGCTGAAGTCGCCCACCCAGCGCGTGGCCGGCACCCACCAGGTCGGGGTGGGCTTGCCGTCGTGCTCGCTGTCGAACATCGGGTAGGACTCGTCGATCGCCAGCAGGCTGTCGCCCGGCTTGGGGCTGACGCCGGCGGGCAGCTCGAAGTGGTCCTGGCGCTTGGTCAGCCCGAAGGGATGCGCGCCCTTCGCGTCCACCCAGGTGGCCTTGAGCGCCACGAAGCGGTCCAGGCCGCCGGGGGTGACCTCGTGCATGTTCGGCTCCAGTTCGCCGTAGCGGAAGGTCAACCCCTTGCCGTCCTGCTCGAACCAGATCTGGTGGGCCTGGGCGGCGAAGCTGGCCGCGCAGGCAGCGAGGCCGAACAGCAGGCCGGCGGTGAGGTTGCGGTGCTTCAACATGTATCGTCTCCGTGATCGGTGGTCGGCGCTCAGAAGCTGTAGCGAGCAGTGAGCGTGTAACGGCGTTCGGTGCCCGGGAACACCCAATACGCGCTGTAGGAACTGGCGTAGTACTTGCGGTTGAACAGGTTCTCCACGTCGAAGGCGAACTGCAGCCGCTTGGTGGCGTTGTAGGAGGAAACCAGCTTGAAGGTGGTGTAGGACGGCAGCTGGAACAGGTCGGCGTTGCTGAAGGGCGCCACCGAGCCTTCGCGCCGGCCGACGTAGTTCACGCCGCCGCCGAGCGAGGCCGCCTTGCCGCCGAGCTGGAACTGCTTGACCAGGAACAGGTTGGCGCTGTGCTTGGGCACGTCGGCGTTCTGCCGGCCGACCAGGCTCACGCCGATCAGGCTGGAGTTGTCCTTGGTGATGTGGGCGTCGGTGTAGGCGTAGGCGGCCGACACGCGCAGGCCCGGCGTCAGCTCGCCGGCGATGTCCCACTCCACGCCCTTGCTCTGCATCTCACCGGCGGCGATGTTGAAGTTGTTGGGGTCCACCGGGTCGGGCGTGAGCACGTTCTTCTTGGTGATCTTGAACAGCGCCAGGGTGGAGCTCAGGCGCCCGTCCAGGAAATCCATCTTGGCGCCGACCTCGTAGGACTTGCCCCGCTCCGGCGCGAACGGCTGGAAGCTGCGACTGACGCCGCTGTTGGGGCGGAAGCTGCGCGAGGTGGTGGCGTAGAGGGAGACATGCTCGGTCGGCTCGTACACCAGGCCCGCGCGCGGGCTGGTGGCGCGGTGCGACTGGTGCACGGTCTGCCCATGCAGGATGTCGTTCACGGTCTGGCTGTACTGGTCCACGCGCACGCCCACCAGCGCCTTCCACTGCTCGGAGAGGTCGATCTGGTCCTGCGCGTAGAGGCCCGCCGCGCGCTGGCGCTCGTTGGTCATGATCGAGGGCCGCGGCGTCGGCTTCGGTCCGCCGTACACCGGGTCGAACAGGCTGATGCCGTAGATCGTGCCGGCCGGCGCGGCCTGCTGCTGGCGGCGGTCGTCCCAGAAGCGGTAGCCGTCCACGCCGAACAGCAGGTTGTGCTCCACCGCGCCGGTGTGCACCTTGCCCAGCACCTCGAAGCGGGCGGTGAGGTCGGTGGCCTGGTAGTCGCGCACCTGCAGGCGGCGGCGCAGCGTGGTGCCGTTGACCAGCGCGCCGTAGGGGCGCACCTCGGTGCCCTGCCCCTTGAGCGAGCTGTCGCGGTAGCTCACGCCGGTCTGGATCGACCAGTCGTCGTTGAAGAAGTGCTGCAGGAACACCTGGTGGCCGAGCGACTTGATGGTGGTGTCGCCGTCGTTCGGCTCGCCGTAGAAGCGCGACACCGGCACCACGCCGAGCCTGCCGTTGACGGCCACGATGCCGCGGTCGAACGGTGCCTTCTGGCGGACCGCCTCCAGCTCGTAGGAGAGCGTGGTGTCCGGCGAGATCATCCACAGGAACGAGGGCGAGACCAGGTAGTTCTTGTGCGAGACGGTGTCGCGGAAGCTGTTGCCGTCCTCGTAGGCCGCGTTGAGGCGGTAGGCCACGTTCTTGCCCAGGGGCCCGGTGGTGTCGATGGCGGTGCGGAAGGTGTCGAAGCTGCCGGCGGAGAGCTCCAGCGTGTTCTGCTGCTTGAACAGCGGCTTCTTGGTATTGATGTTGACCGTGCCGCCGGGCTCGCCGCGACCGTACAGCGCGGAGGACGGGCCCTTGAGGATCTCCACCGTGGCGGTGTTGGCCGCATCGCGCATGCCGTTGTAGCCGCGGCTGGCGTTGAAGCCGTTCACCATGTAGTCGGAGCCGAAGTTCGGATCGCCGCTGAAGCCGCGCATGGAGTAGCTGTCCCACATGCCGCCGAAGTTGCTCTGGCGCGAAATGCCGCTGCCCATGTCGAGCGCGTCGGCCAGCTGGGAGACGCCGGCGTCCTTGAGCAGGTCGCTGCCGAGCACGGTGATGTTCTGCGGCAGGTCCTTGATCGGCGCTTCGGTCTTGGTGGCGCCGGTCACCGTGAGGTCGCGGTAGGGCTGCAGGGCGCCTTTCACGCTGACCGTGCTCAGCGTCTTCTTGCTGGGCTCGTTCTTGGCTTTGCTGGAATCGTCCTGGGCCCATGCCGCGCTACAACAGCAGGCGAGCAGCGTGACGGCGGGGAACAGGGCGGTACATCGACGGCGATTGGACTTGGACATGACGGGCTCCGGACTTCACGTGCCTGGATCAAAACGGGTCGGGAAACCAGGATCGACTCAGGCGTCTAGGCGTTTGAATCGATCCATCGCTACCGAGCATCTGTGCTGGGGTCCGCCAGGTCTTGGACGAAACATGGCGAACGGATGACCTCAACTTGCGACGGCATGAATATCCGTACATCAGCCGTGGAACACCCGGGCGATACCGCCCGGCTTCCCTCAGGGCAGCAGGTAGCGCACCGAGGTGGCCTGCTGCGCCTGGGTGGTGACCACCACCACGACGCGGTCGCCGGAGGCGGGCTTGAGGCCGCGGGCCGACAGCTTGTCGCCCGTCACCTTGAGCGGTGCCTCGTGGCGGCCGTCGGCGCCGATCAGGGTGAGCTTGCCGGCGAAGCCCTGCGGCTTCATCGGGTCGTCCTCCTCGTAGAGGTAGACGTCCGCGCCGTCGGCCAGCGGCACCAGCTCGAAGGAAAGCTCGTTGGCGGTCTTCACGATGCCGCCGTGCTGCGGCCGCGCGGTGCCGTGGGCGAAGGCCGCCGAGGCGGCGAGCGTGCAGGCCGCGGCGAGAAGCCAGGCGACCGCGGTCGTGGTGCGGCGAATGCTGATCATGCGTATGACTCCGTAGCTCGCGGCGCACTTCTCTCGTGGGCGTCGCCGCAATAACCCCGTCCGTCCGTACCGGACGGCCCCTCTGCCGGCCAGGACCCGCTTGCGCGCCCCTGCCCTGCCGGCCTCCCGTCTCCGAGCATCTGTGCCCGGGCTCCGCCACGTCTTGTACGAAACATGGCGAATTCATCGTCCTTAATTATTTGGACGTCTATCCGTCCATACGTCCAAAAAAAGCTTCCACAGCGAGACGCCAGGCAGGAGCCTGGACCCGTCCCGACAGCCGTCGCCCTCCGCGACGGCCTTGCAGCGGCGCCGGCCCCACGGGCTGGCGATGTCCGGCGCGGCGCGCGAGGCGCGGCACACGCCGGGCTCAGGCGAGCTTGTCCTTGAGCCGGTAATACAGGCCCACCGCCGGCAGGAACCACGGCGGGCCCACGTGGCCCGGGATGGCCGGCCACGGCCGCCCTTGCCAGGGGTTGGCCTCCGGGCTCCCCGACATGGCCTTGGCCATGCGCTGGCCCATGTGCACCGACATCTGCGTGCCGTGGCCGCTGTAGCCGGTGCTGTAGTAGATGCCCTCGCGCTCGCCGGCGCGCGGCAGGCGGTCGCGCGTCATGTCCACCAGGCCGCCCCAGCAGTAGTCGATGGGCAGGTCGGCCAGCTCGGGGAAGGTCTCGACCAGCCCCTGGCGCAGCAGCACGCCGCTCTGCGCGTCGGACTGCGGGCTGGAGATGGCGAAGCGCGCGCGCCCGCCGAAGATCAAGCGGTTGTCGGCGGTAAGGCGGAAATAGTGGTGGATGTTCGCCACCGTGGTATAGCAGCGGCGGCGGGCCATGAGCGACTGCGCCAGCGCCGGCTCGATCGGCGCGGTGGCGACGATGAAGCTGCCCACCGGCACCAGCCGCCGGCGCAGCCAGCCGAAGCTGCCGTAGCCGCCGTGGCGCGACACGCCCGTCGCCAGCAGCACCTGCCCGGCCCGCAGCACGCCGCGCGGTGTGTGCAGCAGGTGCTCGCCCGCCGCGGCGCGCGGGCGCAGCCGCGTCACCGGCGTGTCGAGCAGGATGGCGGCGCCGGCGCGCTCGGCGGCGCGGGCCAGGCCCTCGGCGAAGCGGCCCATGTGCATCTGCGCGCTCTTGCGGTACAGCAGGCCGCCGTGGAAGCGTTCGCTGGCGACTTCCTCGCGCACGGCGGCGGCATCCACCATCGCCACGTCCGCATCCACGCCGTCGCGTTGCAGGCGCTCGCAGCAGCGCGCGAGCGCGTCGTAGTGCACCGGGCGGGTGGCGAGCTTGAGCTTGCCGTTGCGCTGGAAGTCGCAGTCGATGCCTTCCTCGCGCACCAGGCGCTCCACGCTGTCCACCGCCGCGTCGAACTCGTGGTACCAGCGCCGCGCGGTGTCCACGCCCACCTTCGCCGCCAGCGCCTCGTAGTCCACGGCGAGGCCGTTGTTGACGTGGCCGCCGTTGCGCCCGGAGGCCTCGCCGGCCACGCGCGGGCCCGCCTCCAGCACCGCCACGCTCGCGCCCAGCCGGGCCAGCGCGCGGGCGGCGGCGAGGCCGGTGAAGCCCGCGCCCACCACGGCCACGTCCACCCGCGCCGGCAGTTCCGCCGGGGCCGGGACGAAGGCGTTCGCCGAGTGGGTCCAGTAGGAATCGAGCTTCATCGCGCGGGCGCCGTGGCGGGGCTCAGAGTCCGACCACGCCGGCGAGGCCGCCGATGTCGGCGATCTCGGTGTAGCCGTAGGCGCTGTTGCCGGGGCCGTGGCCGCGGTTGACGAACACCTTGTGCTTGATGCCGATGTCGTCGGCCGACATCAGGTCGTAGCGCAGGCTGGAGGAGACGTGCAGCAGGTCCTCCGGGTTGCAGCCGAGCGAATCGATCATGTACTCGAAGGCCTGCAGGCGCGGCTTGTAGGCCTGCGCCTGCTGCGCGGTGTAGACGCGGTGGAAAGGCGCGCCCAGCAGCGCCACGTTCTGCTGGATCTGGTGGTCCATGGCGTTGGAGAGGATCACCAGCGGGATCTCCTTCGCCACCTTGGCCAGGCCGGCCGACACGTCCGCATGCGGGCCCCAGGTGGGGATGGCGTCGCAGTAGCGCTGCGCGTCCGCGTCCAGGTACTGCAGCTTCCACTTCTTGCACAGCCGGCGCAGGGCGTTGCGGATCACGTCGTCCAGCGGCTGCCAGGGCCCCAGCACCTCGTCCAGCCGGTAGGCGGTGAAGTCGGCCAGGAAGGGTTCCATCCGCTCGGCCGCCACGCGGTCGGCGTAGATCTCGCGGGTCAGCTCGCCCACCTGGTAGTGGGTGAGCGTGCCGTAGCAGTCGAAGGTGATGTACTTGGGGCGGAAAGCCATGGCGAAAAAATCCGTGCGGGTTGGAGGCGGACAAGCCTTTGTTTCAAGGATTGAAGCATGGGCGCCGAAACGGCTTTAGCGGATTTTTCTCGTATCGCGATGGCCCGATATGGTTTAGGCGTCGCGGCGCAGCATGAAATGCGGCGGTCACGAAATGCCGCACCCGCTACGCCTGCGGCGCGGCGAAATCGATCAGCACGCTCTTGTGCCGCAGGTTGGCCTCCACCGCCTGCCGGCCCAGGTCCTTGCCGATGCCGGACTGGCCGTAGCCGCCGGTGGGGATCACGAAGTCGGCGCTGCGCCCGTAGCGGTTGATCCACACCGTGCCGGCGGCGATCGCGCGCATGGCGCGCAGTGCTCGGCCGATGTCGGCGGTGTGCACGCCGGCGGCGAGGCCGTAGTGCTCGTGCGAGGCCAGGGCGATGCCCTCCTCCTCGTCGCGGAAGGTCTGCACGGTGAGCACCGGGCCGAAGATCTCCTCCACCACGGCGGGGTTGTGCGCGTCCACGCCGCGCAGCAGCGTGGGCCGGTAGTAGGCGCCGCCGTCCGGGCCGTAGCGGCCGCCGCCGTATTGCAGCTCGGCGCCGGCCTGCACTGCGCGCGAGACGATGTCGTCGATGCGCCCGGCCTGCGGCGCGGAGATGATGGGCGGCAGCGTGGCGCCCTCGTCCCAGGTGGCGCCGGGGCGCAGCGCCGCGAAGTGTTCGGCGATGCGTGCCTGCAGGGCCTCGGCGATGCCCTCCTGCACGATCAGGCGCGAGCCGGCCACGCACACCTGCCCGGCATTGCCGGTGATGGCCTTGGCGATCATCGCCGCCAGCTTCTCGATGTCCGGCGCGTCGTCGAACACCAGCTGCGGGCTCTTGCCGCCCAGCTCCAGCGTCACCGGCTTGGGGCCGCTCAGCGCGCAGGCCGACATGATCGCCGCGCCGGTGCGGGTGGAGCCGGTGAAGGTCATCTTGGCCACGCGCGGGTGGCGGCACAGCGCATCGCCGGTGGTGAGGCCGTCGCCCTGCACCACGTTGAAGATGCCGGCCGGCACGCCCGCCTGCACCGCCAGCTCCGCCAGGCGCACCGCGCTGAAGGGCGTCAGCTCCGAAGGCTTGAGCACGATGGCGTTGCCGGCGGCCATCGCCGCGCCGACCTTCCAGGAGACCATCACCAGCGGGAAGTTCCACGGCGTGATCGCGCCGACCACGCCATAGGGCTCGGTCAGCACCAGCCCCAGGTTGTCGCGGCGCGTGGCGGCCACCTCGCCGCCCAGCTTGTCCGCGTATTCGGCGAAGAAGCGCAGGCCCTCGGCGGTGAACGGCACGTCCCAGCCGCGTGCGTCGCGCACCGGGCGGGTGGAGCCCACCGCCTCCAGCGGGGCGAGCGTGGTCACGTCCGCCTCCACCAGGTCGGCCCAGCGGCGCAGCACGCGGGCGCGCTCGCGCGGCGGCTGCGTGGCCCAGTCGCTGGCGGTCCAGGCGCGGCGGGCGTCTTCCACCGCGCGGTCCACCATGGCCGCGTCGGCCACCGGCAGCTGCGCGTAGGCCTCGCCGTCGGAGGGGCGGCGCACGGTCAGTGCGGCGTGGCGGTCGTCGGTCACCAGGCGGCCGCCGATGTAGTGGCCGCCCTGGGGCGTGATCGTTGCGGGCTCGAAGGCGGTCAAGGCGAGGTCTCCATGAACGTTTTCCGGGGTATGTCACCAGAATGTAGTGATGCCCCTGCCGCATGTGCCGCCGTTGGCCACGGCAGCAAGGCAGCTTGTGCCGTTTTTCGGCCGTCCAAAAAACGAATGTGCGGCCACCCTGCCCGTAAAATAGCCAGCGCCAATTCGATGCCCGCGCGCCGCCCTGGTCGTGCCTCGACGCGGGATTCCCTACCGGACGGACTGCGCGGACCACCCCGCCCGCATCCCTCTTGTCCGGCCAGACGACGGAGCATGACCGCAATGACGGACGCTGCACCCAAGCCGATCGCCCTGATGGAAAAAAGCACCCGGGACGCCACGCCCGCCGCCGACGGCGTGAGCTTCCGCCCGATGACCGAGGGCGACCTGAAGACCGCCTATGCGTTCTCCACCGAGCTGCACTGGCCGCACCGGCTGGAAGACTGGCAGCAGGTGTTCGAGCTGGGCCGCGGCCTGGTGGCCGAGCGCGACGGCGAGATCGTCGGCACCGGCTTCGCGCTGCCCTGGGGCGAGCACTACGCCACCGTCGGCCTGGTGATCGTGGCGCCGCACTGCCGCGGCCGCCGCATCGGCCAGCGCATCATGGCCGAGCTGATCGAAGGCGCCGGCCGGCGCAACCTGCTGCTGCACGCCACCGCGCAGGGCCGCGGCCTGTACGAGCGGCTGGGCTTCAAGCGGCTGGGCGAGATCCGCCAGCACCAGGGCATCGCCCAGCCGGCGCCGCTGATCGCGCTCAAGCCCGGCTGGCGCCTGCGCCCGGCCGGGCGCAACGACATCGACACCCTCGCCGCGCTGGACGCGCGTGCGCGCGGCATGCCGCGCGGCCCGCTGATCGAGCGCATGCTGGGCGGCCTCACCACCGCGGTGATGCTCGACTTCGAGGACCAGCCCCGCGGCTACGCCCTGATGCACCGCTTCGGCCGCGGCTGGGTGGTCGGCCCGGTGGCGGCGCCCGACGCCGACGGCGCCAAGGCGCTGATCGCCCATCTGGTCGGCCACAACGCGGGCAAGTTCACCCGCATCGACGTGGACTTCGACAGCGGCCTCACGCAGTGGATCGAGAACCTGGGCCTGGCCCGCGTGGACGCAGTGACCACCATGGTGCGCGGCACGCCGCCGACGGCCGATCCCAAGCTGCGGCTGTACTCGCTGGCGACCCAGGCGTTCGCCTGAGGCCGCAGCGCGCGCCGGCACGCGAAGACTCAAGGAGCGCAGGCGATGACGCTGCTGTACAAGTCCGACCCCGAGCGCGGTCAGGTGTGGGCGCGCGTCTTCGCCGAGCGCGCACCGGCGCTGCCGTTCCGCCAGTGGCCCGACGTCGGCGACCCGCTGGCGGTGCGCTACCTGGTGGCCTGGCAGCCGCCGGAAGACCTCGCCGCGCGGTTCCCGAACCTGGAGATCCTCTTCAGCGTCGGCGCCGGCGTGGACCAGTTCGATTTCGCCGCGCTGCCGCCGCGGCTGCCGGTCGTGCGCATGATCGAGCCGGGCATCCGCGAGGGCATGGTGGAGTACGTCACCGCCAGCGTGCTGGCGCTGCACCGCGACTTCCCGCACTACCGCCGCCAACAGCAGCGCGGCGAGTGGCGGGCGCTGCCGGTGCGCGCCGCGGCCGAGCGGCGCATCGGCGTGCTGGGCCTGGGCGAACTGGGGCAGGCGGTGCTGGCGCGCCTCGCCACCTTCGGCTTCGACTGCGCCGGCTGGAGCCGCAGCGCACGCGCCCTGCCCGGCATCGCCACCTACGCGGGCGGCGATGCACTCGGCGCCTTCCTCGCGCGCAGCGACATCCTCGTCTGCCTGCTGCCGCTCACCGACGCCACCCGCGGCCTGCTCGACGCGCGCCTCTTCGACGCCCTGCCCCACGGCGCCGCGCTGGTGCACGCGGGCCGCGGCCCGCAGCTGGTGGCACACGACCTGCTCGCCGCGCTGGACGGCGGCCGGCTCGCCGAGGCGGTGCTGGACGTGACCGACCCCGAGCCGCTGCCGCCCGACCACCCGTTCTGGCGGCATCCGCGCATCCAGCTCACCCCGCACATCGCCAGCGCCACCCGCCCGGAGACGGCGGCCCTCGCCGTGCTGGACAACCTGCGCCGCCATCGCCAAGGCGAGCCGCTGCTGGGCCTGGTGGATCGCCAGCGCGGCTACTGAGCCCGCCTGCGCCTGTAGGCGCGCCTTGCACGCGACCGCGGCGCTGCGGTGTCACCGCTGCGGGCTTGTCGCGCGCGCGGCGCGCTTCTACACATCGGCGCTCGCACAGCGAATCGCAGGCACCGGCAGCGCGCCGCATATTCTGCTGCCGCCCCGGCGACAACCGCACAGCGATGCGCACGAGGCCGCCAATGCAGCAGCACGCGCTTGGCGCCCCCGCCTAAGCTGGCATCGACCCCGAGCACGGCAGAGGCTGCCGCGCCGTTTCGCCTTCCCTGGGAGATGCCCCCGATGCTGTCGCCTGACACGCCCGTGCCGTCGTCGCTGCGCGCGCTGGACCGAGACCACCTGATCCACCCCGTCGCCTCCTGGCGCGGCCACGAGGCGCGCGGCGCCACCGTGCTCGAATCGGGCCAGGGCTGCTGGCTCACGGACGCGGACGGCCACACCCTGCTCGATGCCTTCGCGGGCCTGTGGTGCGTCAACGTGGGCTACGGCCGCGAGAGCGTGGTGCAGGCGGCGATGGCGCAGATGCGCAAGCTGCCCTACGCCACCGGCTACTTCCACTACGCCAGCGAGCCGGCCATCCGCCTCGCCGCCAAGCTGGCGGAGCTGGCGCCCGCCACGCTCAACCGCGCCTACCTCACCCTGGGCGGCTCGGAGGCGGTGGACGCGGCGGTACGCTTCATCGTGCAGTACTACAACGTCACCGGCCGCCCGCAGAAGAAGCACTTCATCGCGCTGGAGCGCGGCTACCACGGCTCCTCCAGCACCGGCGCCGGGCTCACCGCGCTGCCCGCCTTCCACCGCGGCTTCGACCTGCCGCTGCCGCAGCAGCACCACATCCCCTCGCCCAACCCCTACCGCAGCCCCGCCGGCAGCGATGCGCAGGCGGTGATCGACGCCTCCGTGGCCGCGCTGCGCGCCAAGGTAGCGGAACTGGGCGCCGACCACGTGGCGGCGTTCTTCTGCGAGCCGGTGCAGGGTTCGGGCGGCGTGATCGTGCCGCCGCGCGGCTGGCTGAAGGCGATGCAGGACGCCGCGCGCGAACTGGACATCCTGTTCGTGGTGGACGAGGTGATCACCGGCTTCGGCCGCACCGGCCCGATGTTCGCCTGCGAGGCCGAGGGCGTCACGCCCGACCTGATGACGGTGGCCAAGGGCCTCACCTCCGGCTACGTGCCGATGGGCGCCACCCTGGTCAGCGACCGCGTGTACGCCGGCATCGCCGACGGCGCGCCGGCCGGCGCGGTGATCGGCCACGGCGCCACCTATTCGGCGCACCCGGTGGCCGCCGCCGCCGCGCTGGAAGTGATCCGCCTGTACGAGGAGGAAGGCATCCTCGCCAACGGCCAGCGCGTGGCGCCGCACTTCGCCGCCGCGCTCGACGGCCTGCGCGACCATCCGCTGGTGGGCGACACGCGCCACCGCGGCCTGCTCGGCGCGGTGGAGCTGGTCAGCGACAAGGCCGGCAAGCGCGGCTTCGACCCGGCGCTGAAGCTGCCCGACCGCCTGGCCGCCATCGGCTACCGCCGCGGCCTGGTCTTCCGTGCCTTCGCCGACCACATCCTCGGCTTCGCGCCGGCGCTGTGCATCGACGAGGATCAATGCGCCCTGCTGGGCGAGCGCCTGAAGGCCACCCTGGACGAGTTGCTCGAGGCCCCCGATGTGCGCGCCGCGCTGGCTTGAACCGGTCTATAGTGCGGCGCAGGCGAACGCGCGCGGTGTCCGGGAGCGCCGCACGCGCCCGCCGGGGATCGTTGCAGGCGCGGTGGAACCGAAGGACTCCGGCAGCCCTTCGCAGCATCTTTGAGTTCCGGCACTGACACCAGCGAGGTCGCCCTTGGCCGCATCCATCAAACTCGATCGCATCGACCTGCGCATCCTCGGGCAGCTGCAGAAGAACGGGCGCATCACCAACGTCGACCTGGCCTCCGCGGTCAACCTCTCGCCCAGCCCCTGCCTGATCCGGGTCAAGCGCCTGGAGCAGGCCGGCTACATCACCGGCTACGCGGCCGAGCTCGACCTCGCCAAGCTCGGCGACACGCTCACCGTGTTCACCGAGATCACCCTCGCCAACCACCTGCGCCAGGACTTCGCCCGCTTCGAGAATGCCATCGCCAAGGTCGACGAGATCATCGAATGCCACCTGGTCAGCGGCGGCTACGACTACCTGCTCAAGTTCGTCACCCGCGGCGTCAACCACTACCAGGCGCTGATGGAAGAGCTGGCCGAGCGCAGCATCGGCATCGAGAAGTACTTCAGCTACATCGTCCTCAAGTCGCCCTTCATCAAGCACCACTACCCGATCGAACGCCTGTTCCCGCCGGAAACCTGATCCACGCCATGCCTGCCGACTCCCCCACCGCGCGCTTCGTGCGCCTGGCCGAAACCGGCCGTCCCAAACTCGCCCTGCGCATCGACGGCCGGCCGGCCGAGGCGCTGGAGGGCGACACCCTGCTGGTGGCCCTGCTCAGCCACGGCCGCCGCGTGCGCGACTCCGAATTCGGCGACGGCGCGCGCGCCGGCTTCTGCCTGATGGGCGCCTGCCAGGACTGCTGGGTGTGGCGCGAGAACGGCGAGCGCCTGCGCGCCTGCTCCACCGTCGTGGAGGCCGGCATGGCCGTGCTCACCCGCCCGCCCGCCGATTACTGGCCGATGACGCCGGATCTCGCCGCGCACCTTTCGCGCGCCGGAGGCGAGTCGTGAGTGCGCCGTCGGCACCGCGCGTGGTGGTGGTGGGTGCCGGCCCCGCCGGCGTGCGCGCCGCGCAGGCGCTGGTGGAGGCCGGCCTGCGCCCGGTGGTGATCGACGAGGGCCGCCGCGACGGCGGCCAGATCTACCGCCGCCAGCCCGAAGGCTTCACCCGCGGCTACGCCAAGCTCTACGGCAGCGAGGCGCCCAAGGCCGAGGCCCTGCACCGCGACTTCGACGCGCTGCGCGGCAAAGTGGACTACCGCAGCGAAACCCTGGCCTGGAACCTCACCCCCGGCGAGTTGCACACCGTGCGCGCGGGCGAGCCGCAGGTGCTGCCGTTCGACGCGCTGCTCGTGTGTTCGGGCGCCACCGACCGCCTGGCGCCGGTGAACGGCTGGCACCGCGCCGGCTGCTACAGCCTGGGCGCCGCGCAGATCGCGCTGAAGGCGCAGGCCTGCGCCATCGGTTCGAAGGTGGTGTTCCTGGGCAGCGGCCCGCTGCTGTACCTGGTGGCCGCGCAGTACGTGCAAGCCGGCGCGCAGGTGGCGGCGGTGCTCGACACCGCGCCGGCGCGCCCCCCGCTCGCCGCGCTGGCCGGCCTGCTGGCGCGGCCGCGGCTGGCGCTGCGCGGCCTGCAATTGATCCGGCAGCTGCGCCGTGCCGGCGTCGCGCTGCGCAAGGGCGTGCGGCCGCTGGAGATCCTCGGCAGCGACGAACACGGCGTCGCCGGCGTCAGCGTGTTCGACGCCCACGGCGATGTGCAGCGCTTCGACTGCGATGCGGTGGGCCTGGGCTGGCACCTGCGCGCGGAGACGCAACTGGCCGACCTCGCGCGCTGCGAGTTCGCCTTCGAGCCGACGAGCCGGCAATGGCTGCCGCGCCTCGACGAGGACGGCCGCAGCAGCACGCCGGGCGTGTACCTGGCCGGCGACGGCGCGCGCATCCTGGGCGCCGACGGCGCCGAGGCCGCCGGTCGGCTGGCCGCGCTGGCCGCGCTCAGCGACCTGGGCCACGCCCCGGGCCGGGCGCTGTACCAGTCGCAGCACGCCGACCTGCGCCGCACCCTCGCCACCATGGACCGCTTCCGCCGCGGCCTCGCGCTCGCCTTCCCCTGGCCCCAGGCGCAGTTCGCCGGGCTGCCCGACCAGGCGGTGGTGTGCCGCTGCGAAGCGGTCACCGCCGGCGAGCTGCGCCGCTGCGTGGACCAGACCGGCAGCCGCGAGGTGAACCGCGCCAAGGCTTTCAGCCGCGTGGGCATGGGCCGCTGCCAGGGCCGCTACTGCGGCCATGCCGCGGCCGAGATCATCGCCCACGCCTGCAGGCTGCCGGTGGAAGACGTCGGCCGCCTGCGCGCGCAGGCGCCGGTGAAACCGCTGCCGATGGACACGCGCGAGGTGCTCTCATGAGCGCGCCGACCCGCAGCGACGTGCTGATCGTGGGCGGCGGCCTGATGGGCACCACCACCGCCTTCTTCCTGCGCCGCTATTACGGCCTCTCGGTGACCCTGCTCGAACGCGAGCTGGTCGGCCGCCAGGCCAGCGGCACCAACTTCGGCAACGTGCGCCGGCAAGGCCGCGACCTGGACCAGCTGCCGCTCGCCAACCGCGCGCGCGCGGTGTGGGGGCGCATCAAGGAGCTGCTGGGCGAGGACCTGGAGTTCGTGCCCTACGGTCACCTGCGCGTGTGCTACACCGAGGCGCAGGCCGCGGTGCTGGAGCAGCACGCCCAGGCGGTGAAACCGCTGGGCCTGGATCTCGAACTGTTCACCGCCGAGGGGCTGCGCCGCCGCTGGGGCATCTTCAGCGACGGCGTGGTAGCCGGCTCGCTCTCGCCGGTGGACGGCCACGCCAACCCGCGCCTGGCCGGCCCCGCCTTCGCCCGCGCCGCCGAGCGCGAGGGCGCGCGCATCGTCGAGCACGCCGAGGTGCTGCACATCGAGCAGGAGGGCGGCGACTTCCTCGCCTACGCCGCCGACGGCAAGGTCTACCGCGCGCCGCAGCTGCTCATCGCCACCGGCGCGTGGTCCAAGCGGCTGGCCGAGAGCTTCGGCGAGCCGGTGCCGCTGGAGGCGCGCGCGCCCACCATGGGCGTGACCGAGCCGCTGCCCTACGCGGTCGGGCCGTCCATCGGCCTGTCCTCGCCGATCGAGACGGAGGGCTTGTACTTCCGCCAGATCGACCGCGGCAACATCGTGTTCGGCGGCGGCCTCAAGAGCATCGCCGACCCGGTCAACATCCGCGCCTACGTGAAGCCCGACAACACCCTGCGCCAGCTGCGCGAGCTGCGCCGCTTCGTGCCGGGCTTCGCCCACGCGCAGCTGATCCGCGTGTGGAGCGGCATCGAGGGCTACACCGCCGACTGGAAGCCGGTGATGGGCCCGAGCGCCAGGGTGAGCGGCCTGCACTACGCCTTCGGCTTCAACGGCGAGGGCTTCGCCATCAGCCCCGGCGTGGGCGAGGTGATGGCCGAGCTGCTCGCCACCGGGCGGACCTCCACCCCCATCGAGCCGTTCTCCATCGGCCGCTTCGCCGGCGCCTGACCCGATCCCTGCCATGGCAGTTTGAGAAAGCTGTCATGGTTTCGCGGATTTCAGCGACCGGCCGCGTGGCGGGCGCGACATCGGCGACCTTAAGATGGCTCGAGGACGCAGGGCACGTCATAAGGAGCGCACATGGTTTCCTGGCAACCCTCGCCGGCGCTGGCCGGCCCGCTCTACGGCAAGGAGCCGTGGCCGCTGCGGTTTCATACCCACGGTTTCGGCGCACGCTGCTACAACACCTTGGCATGCAGCCTCATCTACAACCGGCACCAGTTCGGCACCCGGACGATCGGCTACGACGGCCAGTATCAGGACCGCCCATCCGGTCCTCCACCGCCGCCCGAATGGAAGGACAACTGGTCCGGCCATCACAGCATCCTGCCGGCGACAGGCGAGACGTTTCCCGGGCCGGTCGAGATCGACTGGGTTTCCCTGGACGGCGCCTCCCACCACCTCAGCCTCGATCTCGACGGGCTGTTCCGTGACCGTCTGATCCTCCACAAGGTCCTCCGGGAAGAGGTCAAGGCGACTTGGCTGGCCACGTGTTCCGTCGCCCCCGTGAGTCCCGACATCCTGATCGAAGTCGACGACCGTACCGTCAATGTGTACATGCGCGCCACGGTGGCGACCGAGGC
>NZ_LFQR01000131.1 GCF_001182895.1 Frateuria defendens
GCATCCATGCCGGCCACCCTTCGGGCTTTTCCATCCCTCCCTCGCCGCGCCCCAGGGGCCCCGGAAGAGCGGCGCACATCCGTGTGCGCACTCTTGATGCGCTCGCTGCGCGAGCGCCGAAGGTGCGGGCTTTTCGCACTTTGCTCTTGGGGGCCCCTATGCGGCAGTGAGGCTCGGACGATCAGGCCCGCAGGGGAGTCGGCATGGATGCCGGCCCTTGCCGCAACGACGAACAAGAGCAGAAGCGAGCGCCCCCATCCAAAGCACCAAGAAAGCCAACCCCGCTATGGTGCCCCCGCACCACACCTCGTAGCGCCCCCCGGCACGCCGCGAAATCCCCGCACTTGCGTAACATAAGCCCCTTTGCCGGGCTCCGAGCAGAGAAATCCATGGCCGAAACCCTGTTCGACGACGCGGCCGCGCGCCGTGCCTTCCGCTGGTTCATGCTGCTGGCGCTGGTGGTGCTGGCCGCCGGCCTCGGGCTGCGCGATCCCTGGCCGCCGGACGAGCCGCGCTTCGCGCTGGTCGCGCGGCAGATGGTGGAGTCGGGGCAGTGGCTGTTCCCGCACCGGGGCATGGAGTTCTACGGCGACAAGCCGCCGATGCTGATGTGGCTGGAGGCCGGCTTCTTCGAACTCTTCCGCAGCTGGCGCCTCGCCTTCCTGCTGCCGTCGCTGGCGGCGGGGCTGGGCACGCTGGCGCTGGTGTACGACCTCGGGCGGCGGCTGTGGAACGCGCGCGCGGGCCTGGCCGCGGCGGTGCTGCTGCTCTCGGCGATGCAGTTCGTCGGCGAGGTGAAGCACGCGCAGATCGATCCGCTGCTGATGTTCTGGATCACCCTCGCCAATTGGGGCCTGCTGCGGCACTGCCTGCGCGGCCCCGACTGGCGCGCCTACTGGCTGGGTTGCTTCGCGGCGGGGCTAGGCGTCATCACCAAGGGCGTGGGCGTGCTGGCCCTGCTGATGCTGGTGCCCTATGCGCTGGCGCGGCGCTGGGCATGGATTCCGCGCGAGGCCGCGGCCGGCGACGGCCGGCGCTGGGCCGGCGGCGCGCTGGCCTTCCTCGCGGCCGTCGCGCTGTGGCTGGCGCCGATGCTGATCACGGCCTACGGCCTGCGCACGCCCGACCACCTGGCCTACGTGCGGGACATCCTGTTCCACCAGACCGCCGACCGCTACGCCAACTCCTGGGCGCACGCGGCGCCGTTCTGGTTCTTCGTGCCGGTGATGATCCGCGACTGGTTCCCGCTGTGCCTGCTGTTCATTCCCATGGTCCCGCGCTGGCGCGAGGCGCTGCGCGGGCGCGACGCGCGCGTGCTGCTGCCGCTCCTGTGGTGGGCGCTGGTGCTGGTGTTCTTCAGCATCCCGCGCGGCAAGCGCGAGGTGTACCTGCTGCCGGTGCTGCCGATGGCGGCGCTGCTGATGGGCCCCTACGTGGGCAGCCTGCTGCGCACGCGCTGGCTGTCGCGGCTGGGCTTCGCGCTGGCGCTGGTCGCGGGCATGGCCTGGCTGGGCGGCGGGCTGTGGGCGCTGCTGGCGCACCCGAAGGTGGCACAGCGGCTGGCCGAGGGCTATGAGCTGGCCGAGGGCGGCCGCGGCCTGTGGCTGGCCGTGATCGCGGTGGGCGTGGTGTTCCTGCTCGCCGCCGCCGTGGGGCGTGTGCGCCATGGCGCGTGGGCCTTCCTGGGCGGCATCGCCGCGGCGTGGGTGGTGTGGAGCTTCGCCACCTATCCGCTGATGAACGCCAACCAGTCCACCCTGGGCGTGATGCAGAAGGCCGATGCGCAGATCGGCCCCGACGGGGAACTCGGCCTGGTGGCCTGGCGCGAGGAACTGCTGTTGCAGGCGCGCCGCCCGGCGGCGGAGTTCGGCTTCACCCGCGGCTGGCCGGAGCAGATGCGCGACGCGCTGGCCTGGCAGGCGCAGGCGCCGGGCAGGCGCTGGGTGCTGGTCAACGGGGAGGCGCTGCAGCCCTCGCTGTGCGTGGACCCGGCCAAGGCCGTGCGCGTGGGCGTGGCCAACCGCAACGTGTGGTGGATGTTCGACGGCTCGGCGGTGCTGCCCGGCTGCGTGGCCGGGCGCGCGGGCCAATAGCGCTCCACCGTAGACAGGGCATGGCGGCCTTGTAGGGGCGCGCTTTGCGCGCGACAAGCCTGCTGCGTAGCGGTGACGCCGCAACTCCGCGGTCGCGCGCAAGGCGCGCTCCTACAAGGCGAGCGCCGGCGTTCAGCCGCGCGGCGTGGCCCGCGTCCGCTCCACCATCCGCCGGAACTTGTGCAGTGTGCGCGCCGCGTTGTGGCGGCGGCTCATCGAGCAATGCGGGATGATGTTCTTCTCGCCGAAGCCGTCGATCATCACCAGCCGCGGGCCGCCGCGCGAATCCACGCCGTGGACCACGTTCCAGGCGTGCAGGTCGCCGGCGATCACGTTGTGCTCCAGCATGCTCGCCAGGAAGTCGTCCAGCGCCGCCTGCATCGCCGGGGTGAAGCCGTCGCGGCGTACCCAGGCGTCCAGCGTGGGGGCGAGGCCGCCGTCCGCGCCGCGCACCTTCTCCACCACCAGGCCGAGGCCGAGGTCGGTGTCCGCCAGGCCCGCCACGCGGGCCAGCGGCGAGGGGCGGTGCAGCGCGTAGTGGCGCGAGGCCACGTACTCCTTGAACTCGCGCACGAAGCCCGCATAGGGGCCGGTGCGCGAGCGCCGGCGGTACCAGGGCGCGTTCGTCCAGCGCTCGGCGATGGCGTCCTCGCGCATCACCTTCACCAGCAGGTCGGGTTCGGCCGGGTGCTGGAAGATGCGGCGCAGATGGCCGCTGGCGATCGGCGCGAGGTGGCGGAGGGCGAGCATGCGGAGACCAGGCAGGGGCGGAACGCACTATTGTGCGTCATGCCCTGGCGGCTGCCATCCCCGCGTCGAAGGTGGGCTGCGAGCTTTGCTCCTTCTTGCGGGGGAGAGGGGCATGCGTTTTCCCGGGCAGGAACGCCAAGGACAACCTTCCGCGCCAGAAAGCCAGGCAGAAGCCATTTGCGGTATTTTTGTATGTCGGGCGGAAGCGCGCGACGCCAGTCGGCACCGTTCGCCGTCGACCCATTTCCAGGCTGCGGCGCGTCAGGCACCCGCACCATCACCTTGCGGAGGCCGCTGCATGCGCCGTCTTAGCTGGCGTTTCTTCATCGCTTCGTTCCTGCTGCTGACCCTGAGCCGGCTCGGCCTCTCGTGGTGGCAGTGGGAGCGCGTGCGCGACGCCGGCGGGCTGTGGCCGGTCCTGCTCGGCGGCTGGCGTATCGACTTGAGCCTGCTGGCGATGCTCTGCGCCTGGCCGCTGCTGCTCTCGCCCTGGCTGGGCCATCGCCCGCTGGCGGTGCGCCTCACCGCGTACTGGTATCGCCTGTGGTGGCTGCTGCTGGTGCTGCTGGAAGTGTCCACGCCGCAGTTCATCGCCGAATACGACACTCGGCCCAACCGCCTCTACTTCGAGTACCTCAACCACCCGCGCGAGGTCTCGGCGATGCTGTGGCACGGCTACAAGGGCGTGCTGTTCGCAGGCTTCGCGGTGCTGGCGCTGATCGGCTGGCTGGGCTTCAGGCTGCTCGACTGGCGCAGGCTGGACGCGAAGATGCGCCTGTGGCTGCGCGTGCCGGCCACGGTGGTGGCGTTCGCCGTGCTGTTCCTGGCCGCGCGCGGCACGCTGGAGCACCGTCCGCTCAACGCCGCGCAGGTGGCCTTCAGCAGCGACAGCATGGTCAACACGCTGCCGCTCGACTCGCTCTACAACGTGGCCAACGCGGTGATCGCGATGAGCAGCGAGCGCTCCGCCTCGGCCGTCTACGGCAAGATGCCGGAGGCCGAGATGCAGGCGCTCGTGCGCCAGAGCGCACTGCTCGACGGCCCGCCGCTCGACCCCGAGTACCCCAGCCTGCATCGCCAGGAGGCCAGCGCCAAACCGGCCGAGCCCTACAACCTCGTGATCATCGCCGAGGAGAGCCTGGGCGCGCAGTTCGTGGGCAGCCTGGGTGGGCGCGACCTCACCCCCAACATCGACCGCCTCGGCAAAGAGGGCTGGCTGCTGGCCCGCACCTACGCCACCGGCACGCGCTCGGTGCGCGGCCTGGAGGCCATCACCACCGGCTTCCTGCCGACGCCGGCGGAGGCGGTGCTGAAGCTGCCACGCAGCCAGCGCGGCTTCTTCACCATCGCCGAACTGCTCGGGCGGCAGGGCTACCACTCGCGCTTCATCTACGGCGGCGAGGCGCACTTCGACAACATGAAGGGCTTCTTCCTCGGCAACGGCTTCAACGAGGTGATCGACCAGCCGCTGTTCGACGTCAAGCCCGGCTTCGTCGGCTCCTGGGGCGCCTCCGACGAGGACATGTTCAACGAGCTGCACCACCGCCTGATGCAGGACGAGCAGGCCGGCAAGCGCAATTTCACGCTGGCCTTCAGCGTCTCCAACCATACGCCGTGGGAATACCCCAAGGGCCGCATCCAGACCGTGGGCGACCCGGCCAGCGTGGACAACAGCGTGCGCTACGCCGACTGGGCCATCGGCCGCTTCTTCGACCAGGCGATGAAGTCGCCGTACTGGAAGCACACCGTGTTCCTGCTGGTGGCCGACCACGACGCGCGCGTGTTCGGCGCCAGCCTGGTGCCGGTGCGCCACTTCCACATCCCTGCGCTGATCCTGGGTGCCGGCGTGCCGGTGCAGCGCGATGAGCACATCGTGAGCCAGGTGGACCTCGCCCCCACGCTGCTCTCGCTGATCGGCGTGAGCAGCGAGCACCCGATGCTCGGCGCCGACCTGACCAGGCACTACCCCGACCGCGCCATCATGCAGTACGGCGACAACTACGGTTACCTCAAGAACGACACCCTGCTGGTGATGGAACCGCACAAGCCCGCCGAGGCGTTCCACTACGAAGTGGCCGGCGAGAAGCTCACGCCCGAGCCGGTGCCGCCGGAGCTGGCCAAGATCGCGCTGGCGCATGCGCTGTGGCCGAGCTGGGCCTACCTCCACGAGCGCTACAGGCTGCCGCCGCCGAGAGGCGTTTCTGCGAATGAGGCCGGCCAACGCGGTCCTTGAGCCTGCTGCGCCGGCGTGGAGCCGGGTCTTGGGGCATGAATGCCCTGGATGGGGTGAGGCGCAATGTGCGATTCGCAAAATATATGCGCCGTCATTTCAATGGCATAATTATTTGCGTTTTCGCAGCTAAAACTTACTTATTGACAGCGCTGCTTCCAATAAGCCAAAAACAGTTGCCCACAGCGTTTTCCGGATCGAGAAGGCGAGAGGCAACTTGTCGGATGCTTGGCAGGGAGCGGGCTGGTGTCGAGGCTTTTCAGGCAGGAAGTTCTGGAATCGCGCCGAGGCGAATGGCTCGGTTCCATCGTCGTGGCCGCACCGCCTTCCCGCTGGATGCTTGGCGCCTTGGCCTTGGTGCTCGCATCGGCGCTGCTGCTGTTCCTTTTCTTCGGCCACTACACGCGCCGCGAAGCCGTGGCGGGGCAATTGGTTCCCAGTGCCGGCCTGCTCAATGTCGTGGCGCCTTCGGCAGGCTTGCTTGCGCGGCTGAGCGTGCGCGACGGGCAATCCGTCAAGGCTGGCGATGTCCTGTTGGAATTGTCCGGCGATCAGGACAGCGCCGTGCTGGGCGATACGCGCGCCCTGGTCGGCCGGCAGTTGGAAACACAACGCACACGCCTGCAGGCCGATCTGGACGACCAGCAGGCATTGGCTCGACAGCAGGCCGAGGCATTGCGGGCAAAGACAGTGCTACTGCGCGGGCAACTCGCCCAGGTCCAGGGCCAGGCTGCTCTGCAGCAACAGCAGGTGGATAGCAATCAACAGTTGTTGAACCGCATTGAGCCTTTAGGCGCCAAGGGCTACATCTCGGCTTTGCAGATCCAGCAGCAGCGCGCTGCGGTGCTGGATGCCCAGGCGCAACTCAAGACGCTGGTGCGCCAGCAGCTCGATCTGCGCCAGCAATTGGATGCCGCGCAGCGTTCACTGGCGCAACTTCCCCTGGACATGGCTGGCAAGCGCAACGACACCGAGCGCCAGCTGGCCTCGGTCGCCCAATCAATGGCGCAGAACGAGATGCAGCGCGCGGTGGTGTTGCGTGCGTCGCGCGATGGCGTGGTGGCTTCCTCGCTGGTGCGGCCAGGGCAAATGGTGAGCGCGGGGCAGGCATTACTGTCCCTGCTTCCCGCTGGATCGACGTTGCAGGCACAGCTTCTGGTGCCCAGCCGCGCCGTCGGCTTCATCGAGCCGGGCAGCCGGGTGGTATTGCGCTATCGGGCTTTTCCATACCAGAAGTTCGGCCAGCAATACGGCCGCGTGGCGGATATTTCACGCAGTGCCCTGTCGCCCTCCGACGTTTCATCCCTGGTGGGCCAGCAGGTGCAAGAGCCGCTTTATCGAGTCCTGGTGGACCTCGACCGGCAAAGCGTCATGGCCTACGGCAAGGCCGAGCCGGTGAGGCCGGGCATGGCCGTGGACGCGGATGTGCTGATGGAACGGCGGCGGCTGGTGGAGTGGGTATTCGAGCCGCTCTACGGCATCAGGCATCGGATGGACGAGGCGGCGCATGGCTGACGGCACGCAGACCAGGGCGCCGGCAGCCGACGCGCACGCTTCACGCCTGCAGTTCGGGTGGTCGCGCCGGCTGCCCATGATGTTGCAGACCGAAGCGGCAGAATGCGGTCTGGCCTGCCTGGCGATGGTCGCGAACTACCATGGCCACGATGTGGACCTGGCCGGCATGCGCCGGCGGTTCGCCACGTCACTCAAAGGCATCACCCTGGCGCGTCTCATAGCGATGGCCGGGCAGCTTGGCTTGAGTGGCCGCCCCTTGAAGCTGGACCTCGACGAACTGCGGCAGCTGCGCACGCCCTGCGTACTGCACTGGGGGCTCAACCATTTCGTCGTCCTCAAGCGCGCCACCGCGAGCGGCATCGTCATCCATGACCCGGCGCGGGGCATCCGGAAACTGGGCATGCGCGAGGCGTCCGAGCAGTTCACCGGCGTGGCCTTGGAACTGTCGCCGGCGGTGGATTTTGCGCCGGTCCGTGAGCGCCAGGCCGTGTCCTTGCGTACGCTCACCGGCAAAGTGCGCGGCCTGATGCCGGCGCTCGTGCAGATACTGCTTCTGGCGCTGGCCCTGGAGGTATTCGCGCTGGCCGCGCCGTTCTTCCTGCAGTGGGTGCTCGACCAGGTATTGGTATCGGCCGATCACGACTTGCTGACGTTGCTCGGCCTCGGCTTCGGTGCATTGACCATCCTTTCGGCCCTGTTCACGGCGACACGTTCCTGGGCCGTCACCTGGCTCGGTGCGACGCTGAACGTGCAGTGGGCCAGCAACCTGTTCAGCCACCTGATGCGCTTGCCGTTGGACTGGTTCGAGAAACGCCACGTGGGCGATGTGGTGTCGCGCTTCGGCTCTATCCAGGCCATCCAGAAGACGCTTACCACCCAGTTCGTCGGGTCGTTGCTGGACGGTTTGATGTCGCTGGTCACGCTGGTGGTGATGGCCTTCTACAGCGTGTGGCTGACCTTGCTGGTGTTTGGTCTTTTCCTGGCTTACGGCGTGGTTCGCTGGCTGTGGTTCGGCCCGCTGCGCCGGGCCAGCGCGGAACAGATCGTGTACGCCGCCCGTCAGCAGAGCGAATTGCTCGAATCCATCCGCGGCGCCATGCCGGTAAAGCTGGCCAACAAGCAGGACGAGAGGTCGATGCGCTACGCCAACGCCACCGTGGCGGCGGTCAACCGCGACGTGTGCATCCAGCGCCTGGGCATCGCCTTCGCACTCGGCAACCAGTTGATGTTCGGGCTGGGGCGGATCGCCCTGATATGGATCGCTGCCTCCCTGGTGCTGAAGAACACCTTCACGGCCGGCATGCTCGTGGCCTTCGCTGCCTATGCCGACCAGTTCACCAGCCGCTCGGCGGGCCTGATCGACAAATGGGTGGACTTTCGCATGCTCAAGCTTCATGCCGAGCGAGTGGCGGATATTGCGCTTACTGCACCGGAGCCTCGCGCCGAAGCCGCCTGGACAGGCCCGGCGCCAGAGGCCAGCGTGGAGCTGCGCAATGTCAGCTTCCGCTATGCCGAGGGCGAGCCGTGGATTCTCAGGAACTGCAATCTGCGTATCGAGGCAGGTGAGTCGGTGGCCATCGTGGGGCCAAGCGGCTGCGGCAAGAGCACGTTGGCCAAGCTCGTGCTAGGCCTGCTGGAGCCAACCGATGGCGAGGTGCTGTTCGGCGGCATCGACATTCGTAAGCTAGGTTTGGATACCTACCGTCAATGGGTAGGTGCGGTGATGCAAGATGACCAACTTTTTGCTGGTTCCATTGCTGACAACATTAGCTTTTTCGATCCAACAGCATCAATAGAGCAGATCATGGCGGCGGCAAAGATGGCGGCCATTCATGAGAGCATTGCTGTCATGCCGATGGGATATCAAAGCCTGGTTGGGGACATGGGTTCAAGTTTGTCTGGAGGACAAAAACAGAGAGTGATTTTGGCCCGCGCATTGTGCCGAGATTCAAGGCTGCTTGTGTTGGATGAGGCGACCAGTCATTTGGATGTAGCATGCGAGCGTAATGTCAGTACTGTTGTGCAGCAACTTAATGCCACACGCCTCATTATTGCTCATCGGTCAGAGAGTGTCGCGGCAGTGCACGGGGTGGTGCGTTATGTGGGAGAGGGGCGCTTCAGTGCCTCCAATTTTTCTCGATGACTTGGATTGATTTAAAAATTATCTTAATAAGCCGATGTCGGAGCGGCAGAAATTCCGGCCACTTAGCAAAGGGAGTAATTGTTATGCGCAACATGTCAATGCAGGAGATCAATGCTGTCTCGGGTGGTCTTATGCAGGCCCCATTCAGCGTTGAGACGTTTGGCTGTGCGGCTGGCGCTCTGGCGGGATCCGAGTTTGGACCGATCGGTGGTTTTGTTGGCTGTCTGGGCGGGGCTGCAATAGGTAACTATGCTGCGGCTGGTTACGGCAGTGATGCAGTTGGCTACATGGATTACGGTATTGGTGTGGGTGCTTTCTAGAGTATTAAGGCCCCTTGTCTGGACAAGGGGCCTTTTCCGGAAATTAACTGGGAGGCGGGTAATGGATAGGATTAAGTATTTAATATTTGCCGTGATGCTTGTCTTGCTTTGTTTTTTCGTTTACGCGCCCCTTGCGCGCCTTGTTGCACCTGGGTTTTGGGTCTTTGTTATGGCCATCCTGGTTGGCTTGACCGTATGGATTAGAGATACTTTCTTCTGGCGGAAGTAGTAGTCTTCATTTTGTGATAACTATTGATTGTTGATTGTTGATTGTTGGCGCAGACCTCGATTGACGACTTTTAGCAGGCTGTTGAGAAACCTCGGCACGTCGCTGCGGACATAGCCGCTCTCAATCACTGACCGCCCGATTCGATGCGCAGCCCCGACGTCCAGCCGCTTGGCATGTTCTCGTATGTCTCGGTCGAGGATCGAGTGCCCGTGGACCATCCGATCCGCAAGCTGCGGGTGCTGGTGGACGCGATCCTGGGCGAGCTCGATGAACTGCTGGCGGCGCGCTATGCCGCGTGCTGCAGGTGGTCTACAGCGTGCGCAGCGAACGGCTGCTGATGGAGCAGCTCAACTACAGTTGATGTGATTTCTGGAGGCATGATGGCATCTGGAGCGTATGGGGCGCTCTCCGGCATTCTTTGGGGAGCAGCTGAAGGCGCGGGAGCACTTGGTCTCGAAGCAATGGTCGTACCCGGAGTGGGTACGGCTTTAGGCGGTTTTCTTGAAACCGGGGCGGCCGTTATGGCTGCGGCGGGCGGCGTCGCGTATTTGACTGGTGATTGAGCTTATTGACTAAAGTTGGCTTATGATCATTGCTGGCGCCTCGGAGTTGCGAGGCGCCTTTATATGGGGCGAGGCAATCTTCCTGATGGGTACTAGGGTTGGTGCAAAGCCTTTGAAGAGTTGGGCTTTTTAAGGCGTCGATAAGAAAGTTTCGTTGTCCAGTGGGGTGGGGTTGGCCGATATTTGTAAGGAGTGTATATATGATAGTCGTGAATAATGGGAGGGCCTTTGGGTGTACGCCTTTTTTTCCAGGCGTGCTTTCCAATGGAAGGGCATTTAAAGTGGTGGAGTTGGGCGCGGCGAGGCGGTATGCGGTGTGGTGTGTGGCTATCCATCTTTTTTTTATTTTTGCGGGAATGGTTGAAAGGGGTGATCCTGTTTTCATAAATAATTGGAGTGCCATGATTCTATTTTATGTCGTAGTTAGGATTGTATCCAGGAGGAGGGTGTTGATTAATGTGGATGACAAGGTTTCGCTTTCGCTGGCTCCGGTCTCAATTTGGCTGGATCATTTTTCATGCTTTATAATGTTGTTGTTTTGTTTATTGGTCACCAATAATTATTTCATGCCGCCCTATGGATTTATTAAAATAATATCTGTAATTAGTGTTGTTGTCGTGCTGACCGTGGGGCTTTCGCCGGCCTGGAGTTATTTTTTGTATAAAAAACGGGTTGCTCATAAATCTTCCTGATTAGCGTCGAACCTCAGTGGCAAGTCGCGTGATTTGCGACGGCCGCGGAGGATGCTGAAGCCATGTTCACGACGGGAGTGTGAGTCATGGCGATGAATCGTGTGCAGTTTCAGAAGGGCCTGTCGA
>NZ_LFQR01000132.1 GCF_001182895.1 Frateuria defendens
GCCGCCCACGCTCCTAGGGAGGGTCACATGGCTACCGAACGAGAGGTCGAGTTGGTATCCGCTGCCTACGGGACAGGCATTACGTCGCCGCGCGAACTGGCGAACTTCATGGCACAAGTGACGCATGAGTCGGCCGGGCTCACGAAGCTGGAGGAAAGTTTCGTCTACAGCAAAGGGTTGCAAACGGTTCCCGTCGCTTCCGTGCGCAATAACCATACTGGGGAAACCGCATGGCATGAAGCGCTCAAGGGACGCCCGGAACACCTCGCGGAATTGATGTACGGCGGACGCATGGGAAACCATGACCCGGGAGACGGCCTGAAGTACAAGGGCCGCGGCTACATACAGCTCACGGGGCGCAACAATTATGCAGAGGCAGGACAAGCCCTTGGACTCGACCTGGTGAGCCACCCGGAACTTGCCGCGACCCGGGAGAACGCGATCAAGACATCCATCCATTTCTGGAATACGAATGTTCACGATGTGGCGCCCGAGGACGTCGACCGCGCAACGCACATCATCAACAAGGCGGGGCTCGGACTCGCAGAGCGCCGGCAGCATTTCGCCACATGGCAAGAGAGGCTCACGCCCGAGGTCATGGCCGGGCTTGCACGAGGTGAAATGCTGTTGCCCATTGATCGAGAGATGGCACAGGTTCATCACGGCCATGCAGAGAACACACTCAGGATGAATGATTCAGGCGATGCCGTGGGAAGGCTCCAAGAGCAGCTGGGTGCGCTCGGATATGGTGGCAGCCATGGAGAGCCGTTACAGCTCGACCGCTCCTTCGGGCCTGATACGTATGCCGCAGTGCGCTCGTTCCAGCAGGATCGCCACCTTAGAGCCGATGGCCTGGCAGGGCCGGCAACGCGACGCGCAGTCACCGAGCAGCTCCAATCGCAAGCGCAGACCCAGCGGCCGCAGGCGCCGATTCGCCTGGATGATCCCACCCACCCGGACCACGCGCTCTTTCGGCAGACGCAAGAACATGTCTATCGTCTCGACCAGCAGCTAGGTCGCACTTCCGACCAGCGAAGCGACAACATCGCTGCCGCATTGACTGTCGCGGCGCGAGCCAATGGAATGCAGCGGATCGACCAGATAGCGCTCAATGAAGACGGCAGCCGGCTCTGGGCCGTGCAGGTGCCACCCGGAGCACGGGATCACTTCTTCGACCGGCACGCGAGCGTTCCTACCGCGGCCGCCAACATGGCCATGGAACAAAGTGCCGCGCAGTGGCCCCAGGCGATGCAGCAATTCCATGCGGCACTCGCTCAAACGCAGTCCCAGGCACAAATCCATGCCCCGGCGACTGCGCAAACTCCGCCATCGCACGCGCCGGTCATCAGCCACTGAGGGGCGGAATCCCGGCAGTCTGGCCTTGCCATGGAAAGAAGCCGGCAGTCCTATCCCGTCAGTGCAGCACGAACAGCTTGTCGAACCCCGCCACGCGCAGGGTGCCGCGCAGTTCGTCGCTGGCGTTGACGATGTGGATCTCGGCGCGGTCGGCGCCGGCGTGTTCGCGCAGCAGCAGCAGCATGCCGAGGGCGGAGCTGTCCATGCCGGTCACTTCGCCGAGGTCCACCACGTAGCTGCGCGCGGGCTTGCCCTCGCCGAGGCAGGCGTCGTGGAAGTCGCGGTGCACGGAGAAGTCGAAGCGCTCGCCCAATTGCAGGGTGAGGCAGTCGTTGTCGCTGTCGTGCTGGACGGTGAGGCTCATCGTGGCATTCCTGGTTCTAGGGAGCGCGATCCTTCAGCGGATCGCGCGCAAGTCGCACACCCAAAGGTTCGTTCGCAGCGGGCCGCCGCCCCGCCGCCGGCCGAACCGGCACGGCGCCCGGGCGCGCGGCCGGCTGCGGGGCCGTCAGAACAGCTCGATCTCGCCCGCGTCCATCGAGCTTTGCAGCGCCGGGCCGCGCGAGCGCAGGCGCGCCTTCTCGCGCTGGATGGCGAGGCGGCTGCGCACGCGCTGGGCGCGCGTGTCGAGCGTGGCGGCGTCGATGCTGCTGCAGGCCAGCTCCTCGATGTCGCGCGTGCAGTCGGCGGCGATCTCCTGCAGTTCCACCAGCCGCGTGCGGGTCTGGTGCAGCAGCTGGCTCAGGATGTCCTCGAACTGCAGCGAGCGGATGGTGGTGGAGACATCGCTGCCCAGGCCGCGGTTGATCTCCACCACCTGGTCGGCCACCGCGCTGGTGCGCGCGTCGCTCTCGGTGACGTGGGCCATCATGGCGTCGATGCCGCCCTTGGCCGACAATGCCACGCTGAGGTCCTGCGAGGCCATGGTGCCGACCAGGCCGCGCAGCTGCTCCATCGCCGCGCGGGCGCGCTCGACGTGGCTGCCGATCTGCTCGTTGAACTGGTTGGAATGGCTGGCGAGGTTGCGGATCTCCCCCGCCACCACCGCGAAACCGCGCCCCGCCTCGCCCGCGCGCGCCGCCTCGATGGCCGCGTTGAGCGCGAGCAGGTTGGTTTCTTCGGCGATGGTGTTGACGTTGCGCAGCAGGCCGAACACCGCGTCCATCTCCTTCGCCATGCCGTCGATGCGGTAGACGGTGCGCAGGCTCTCGCGCGACATCTGCACCACCACGCCCACGAAATGCTCCAGCAGCTCGCCGGTGCGCGCGGCGAAATCCTGCACCGACACCTCGCCGTGCTGGGCGTCGATGATCTGCTTGAGCAGCGACTGCTGCTGGCCGGTCTTGCGCGAGAGGCCGTCGAAGCCGCCGCCCAGTTCCGACACCGCGTCGCGCAGCAGGTCCAGCGCCTGGTGCAGCTCGCGCGCGGCGTGGCCGAGTTCATCGACCAGCGCGCCGCGCACGTCTTCCAGCGCCTCGCGCACCGGCTCGGCATGCGCCGCCGGCGGTGCCGCCTCCGTCGGCACCGCGCCGCGGCGGGCCTCGACGATCCACACGGCGGTGAGCGCGATCACCAGCACCGGCGCCAGCCAGGCGGGGTGCCACAACAGGCCGAGCAGCAGGGCCGCCGCGCTGGCGATGAGGCCGGCGTACGGGCGTTTGCGGAAGACGGAGGCGAAGGCGTTCATGGCTTGGAAATCCGGTCAGGCAGCGGCGCTGCCGATAGGCTGGTGCGCCAGCGCGAGCAGGCGGCGGGCGATCTGGTCGAGCGGCAGCATGTCGTCGGCGGCGCCAAGCTTCCAGGCGGCGCCGGGCATGCCCCACACCACCGAGCTTTCCTCGTCCTGCACGAGGGTGCGGGCGCCGGCCTGCTTAAGTTCGAGCAGGCCGCGGGCGCCGTCGTCGCCCATGCCGGTGAGCAGGGCCGCCACGGTGGCGCGGCCGGCACTGGCCGCCATGGAGCGGAACAGCACGTCCACGCTGGGCTTGTGGCGGTTGACCTGCGGGCCGTCGTGCAGGCGGCAGACGTGCCTGGCGCCGTCCCACATCACCAGCAGGTGCTGGCCGCCCGGGGCGATGTAGGCGTGCCCCTGCTGGATCGGCTGGCCGTCGTGCGCCTCGCACACGCGCATGGCCGAGCAGTGGTCCATGCGCGCGGCGAACGGGCCGCTGAAGGCGGCGGGGATGTGCTGGGTGATCACGATCGGCGGCGCGTCGGGCGGCATCGCCTCCAGCACCACGCGGATCGCCTCGGTGCCGCCGGTGGAGGCACCGAGGGCGATGATGGGGCTGCCGCCGCGGCTGCCGGCGGCCTGCACGCGCGGCAGCACCGCGTCGGCGGAGAGCCGCGGCGGCACGTCGAGCCGCTGCACGGCGGTGCGCTGGCGCGGCCGCGCGCGCGCGGCGGCCTTCACCTTGGCGCAGATTTCCTCGGCGCCGCTGGCGAAGGTGCTGGCGAGGTCGCTGGTGGGCTTGGGAAAGAAATCCACCGCGCCCTGCTCCAGCGCGCGCAGGGTGACGTCGGCGCCTTCCTGGGTCAGTGAGGACACCATCACCACCGGCGTCGGCCGCAGCCGCATCAGGTTCTCCAGGAAGGTGATGCCGTCCATGCGCGGCATCTCCACGTCCAGCGTGAGCACGTCGGGCTCGAGCTGCTTGATCTTCTCGCGCGCGATGTACGGGTCGGCCGCGGTGCCCACCACCTCGATCGCCGGATCGCAGGCGAGCATCGTCGACAGGAGCTTGCGCACCAGGGCGGAATCGTCGACCACCAGAACTCGCACTTTTTCCATCGCCCTCGATTCCCGTCTCGCTGCTGCGGAGGAAGCCATGCCGGCGGCGCGCACGCGCGCACGCTCAGAACAGCTCCACCTCACCCTTTATCGGATCGTTCGCCAAACGCTTGAGGTACTGACTCTCCTCCGCCACCAGCGCGGCGTCGGTGCCGCGCCGCAGCTGGCGCACGCGCACGCGGCCGCTGTCGGGGTAGAACTGCACCTGGCGCGGGTACACATCGCCGAGGTCGGAAGCGGCCAGCCGCAGCCCCTCGGTGGCGATGTAGTGGCGCACGAACTCGATGTTGCGGCAGCCCACGTCGGTCATCTGCGCCAGCACGCGGCCACCGCCGAACACCTTCACCTCCAGGTCCGCGCGCTGGCCGCCGGCCTTGAGCATGGCGTTCACCAGCTGCTCCATCGCGTCCGTGCCGTAGCGCGCGGCGCGGCCCACGGTGCCGCTCCACTCGTCGCGCTCGCGCGCTCCCGCGGCCTCGCCCAGCGGCGCGGGCAGCATGAAGTGGTTCATGCCGCCCAGGCGCCGACGCGGGTCGTAGATGCAGGCGGACACGCACGAGCCCAGCACCGTGGTCACCAGCTCGTGCTGGCGGCTCACGTAGAACTCGCCCGGCAGCACCTTCACCGTGGGGCAGCCGTGCACGCTGTCCCAGAACCGGCGCAGGTGCTCGAAGCCCGGCAATACCGGCGTCAGCGCCAGGGTGCGGTCCAGCATGCTCATGCGCGCTTCCGGTACACCGTGCGGCCGATCAGCTCGAAGGCGTCGGAGAGGCCGAGCATGGATTCGGAGTGGCCGAGGAACAGGTAGCCGCCCGGCGACAGCAGGTCCGCGTAGCGGGCGAACAGGCGCTGCTTGGTCGGCTGGTCGAAATAGATCACCACGTTGCGGCAGAAGATGGCGTCGAACGGGCCCTGCATGGGCCACTCGTGCAGCAGGTTGAGCGGCAGCACGCTGACCAGTTCGCGCAGCCGCGGATGCACCTGCGCGTAGCCCTCGTACTCGCCCTCGCCGCGCAGGAACCAGCGCCGGCGCCGCGCCTCGCCCACGCCGCCGAGGCGGTCGAGCGGGTACACGCCCTCGCGCGCCACCGACAGCGCCTGCGGCGAGAGGTCGGTGGCGAGGATCTTCGCGTCCACCGCGCTGCCCGTGTGCGCCAGCGCCTCGGCCAGCACCATCGCCAGCGCGTAGGGCTCCTCGCCGGTGGAGCAGCCGGCCGACCAGATGCGCAGGCGATCCTCCGCGCGGCGCTTGTGCGCGAGCCACTGCGGCAGCAGCTCGCGCTCGATCAGCTCGTAGTGGTGCGCCTCGCGGAAGAAGGCGGTGACGTTGGTGCTGATGGCGCTGGCCAGCTCGCCCAACTCGCCCACCGGGTCGTTCCGCAGCAGCTCGCAATAGGCGGCGTAGTCCTTCAGGCCCAGCGCGCGCAGGCGGCGCTGCAGGCGCCCCTGCACCAGCTGGCGCTTCTGCTCGCTCAGCGCGATGCCGCAATGGCGATGGACGAATTCGCGCAGAAAGCGGAACTCGGCATCGCCCAGCGACGGGCCCGCGGCGATCGCCGCGGCGCCGTCACCGGCCAGGGCGCTGGCGCTGGCCACGTTTTTAGAATTCCTTCCAGGCGCCGGCGTCCGCGGTCTCCGCGGCGTGGGTCTTGCGCGGCGCGGGCGCGCTGCGCACGGCGGCGAACACCGCCTCGGCTTCGGCCATCGGCGCGGGCCGGTGCAGCGGCGCCGGCCGCGCGGCGGGCGCCTCGCCGTTGAGCTGGAAGAAACCGACCTGGCCGGCGAGGTCGCTGGCCTGCTCCTGCATGGAGCGCGCGGCGGCCGCCGCCTCCTCCACCAGCGCCGCGTTCTGCTGGGTCATCTCGTCCATCTGCAGCACGGCGTTGTTGACCTGGTCGATGCCGGCCGACTGCTCCTGGCTGGCCGCCGCGATCTCGGCCACGATGTCGGTGACCTTCTTCACGCTCTCCACGATCTCGCCCAGCGCCTTGCCCGACTGGTCCACCAGCGAGGAGCCGGCCTGCACCTTCTCCACGCTGTCGCGGATCAGCGCCTTGATCTCCTTCGCCGCGCCCGCGCTGCGCTGCGCCAGGCTGCGCACCTCCGTGGCCACCACCGCGAAGCCGCGGCCCTGCTCGCCGGCGCGTGCGGCTTCCACCGCCGCGTTGAGCGAGAGCAGGTTGGTCTGGAAGGCGATCTCGTCGATCAGGCCCACGATGTCGGCGATCTTGCCGCTGGCCGCGTTGATCTCGCGCATCGCCACCACCGCCTGCGCCGCCACCTCGCCGCCGCGCTCGGCCTGCTCGCGCGCGCCGCGCGCCAGCTGGTTGGCGTGGCTGGCGCTCTCGGCGTTCTGCTTCACGGTGGAGGTCATCTGCTCCATCGAGGAGGCGGTTTCCTCCAGGCTGGAGGCCTGCTCCTGGGTACGCTGGGAAAGGTCGTCGTTACCGCGCGAGAGCTGCTGCGCGGCGGTGCTCACCGCGCCGGCGCCGTGGCGCACCTCGCTCACGATCGCGCTCAGGCGCTCGTCCATGATGCGGAAGGCGTGCAGCAGCTGGCCCAGCTCGTCGTTGCTGTGGATCACCACGTCATGGCCGAGCTTGCCCTCGGAGATCTCGCGGGCCACGCGGCCGGCGTAGCTCAGCGTACTGATGATCGAGCGGATCACCAGGATCGCCATCAGCAGCGAGATCACCAGGCCGACCGAGAGCGCCGCGATGCTCACCACGCGGGTCGCCTTGTAGCGGGTCTGCTGGCCGGTGAAGATGTTCTGCGACTCCACCCGCTGCAGCTCCACCAGCTTGATCAGCGACTCCTGGCGCTGCATCAGCAGCGGGCGTACTTCCAGCTCCAGCACGTCACTGGCGCCGCCGTCGGGCTGCTTGAGCGCGTCGAGCATGTCCTTGGTACCGCTGTCGTAGTCCCCGTCGGTGGCGGTGTAGTCCTTCCACTGCTTGGCCTGGTCGGGCGCGAGCGGCGCCGCGCCGATCTGCTTGCGCAGGTTGGCCACCTCGGCCTGGTACTGCTCGTACTCGGCCATCTTCTGCTTGAGCTGGTCCGGCTTGCCGGCCACGTTGGCCGCCTCGCCGAGCACCACGAAGGACATCAGCGAGCGCTGGGCCAGCCGCGAGACGGCTTGCGAGGGCACGATCTCGTCCTCGTACATGTGCCGCATGCCTTCGTTCTGCAGGCCCATCGAGCCCAGGCCGATCACGGCGCCGCCGATCAGCATCAGCACCAGCAGGCCGAGCACGAAGCGCAGGCGGCCGCGGACCGAGAGGGAGGGCATCTTCAATTTCAGTTTCGGCATCTTCATGGTGATTCCAGGTCAGGCCACGGCTTTCACGTCGCTCGCCGCCGGCAGGGCGGCTTCGAGCATCTGCGCGTCCTGCGGCTGCAACAGCTTGTCCACGTCCAGCAGCAGCACCATCCGCTCGCCGGCGGAGGTGAGCCCCTTGAGGTATTCGGTGTCCACCGCCGTGCCCATGTCCGGCACCGGGCGGATGGCCTCGGCGGCCACTTCCAGCACGTCGGAGACCGCATCCACCACCACGCCGAACAGGCGCCCGGCGACGGTGACGATCACGGTGACGGTGGTGGGGCCGTATTCCTCGCGCTCCAGGCCGAAGCGCAGGCGCAGGTCCAGCACCGGCACGATCGCGCCGCGAAGGTTGAGCACGCCGAGCACGTAGTGCGGCGCCTGCGGGATGCGCGTGACCGGCGTCCAGCCGCGGATCTCGCGCACGGCGAGGATGTCGATGCCGTACTCCTCCTCCAGGAGGTTCACGGTGAGGTACTGCGACGATGCAGCGTCGCGGCTGGCCGGTTCGGACATGGAGCTCGCCTCGTTGCGGAATCCCCGGGGGCATTCGGGGGTCGAGTCTTCATCGGCAGGGGATGGAGGAACTTGAGGGTTGATGTGTGGGAGCTTTTGCTCCCGCTTCGACACCTGCATACGGCCATCGCCCAGGCCAAGGATGAGGCATCCCTAGTACTGCCGGCACGGCTGTACCAAAGATCATCGCCGCTCGAACAGGCACCCGAACGCGCTAGAAATATTTCCCGCACGCGTGAAATACGCCTGAAAATTTCAACTCTAGGTGGCCGTACCCAACGATTCGATCAGTACTCGTTGGCGGGGTAGGCATACGGCATGCAATGCTCTCAACTTAAGCCAAGAACCGCTTGATCGCAGCCGCCTTGTCAGGCATTATGGACGCAATGTAACTCATTGAGTTCAT
>NZ_LFQR01000133.1 GCF_001182895.1 Frateuria defendens
GGCTCGGGCGCCGGCGGCTCGGCCTGCCGCGCGGGCGCCGGCGCCGGGGCGGGCGTCGCGGCCGGCTGGCCGGCGGCCGGTTCGTAGGCGGCGCGGAACTTGGCGATCAGCGGCAGGCCCATGCGTTCGGCCAGCGCCTCGGTGGCGCTGGTGCCGTAGGCCAGGCCCACCGGCAGCATGCCGGCGCTGCGGATGGCTTCGAGCAGGGCGTCCACGGTGCCGTCGTCGGGCAGCGCGGGCAGGTAGCTCAAGTCCAGCACCACGGCGGCGCGGGCGAACAGCTGCGGGGAGGAGCGCACGCGGCGCTCCAGTTCCTCGCACAGCGCGGCGGCGTCGACGCGGCGCAGGCGCACGCAGGCCATGCCGACCTGGCCGAAGCGCAGGTCGCAGGCATCAGTGGTATCCATCGTGGCATTCATGGCAGCCGCTCCCCGGCGAGGCGGCGTTGTTGTTGTGGGTCGTCGGACGCCGGCCCGAGGCGCTCCGCCAGCCAGGCCTCGGCGGGCAGGCCGCCGTGCTCGAGATAGGTTTCGCGCACGTAGGCGAAGCTCGGCAGGTCCTTAGCCAGCAGGCTGACCTGCGGGCCGTCCTCGCCCATGCGCTGCTGGCCCACTTCCTGGAAGCCGTAGGTGCCGTGGAACAACACCACCACGTCGTCGCGCGGCTCCAGGAACACCTCGCAGGTGAGCAGCGGCACGCGCACCTCGGCGTAGCTGGTGGCGTCGCAATAGAAGATGCGGCCCAGGCCGTGGCGCCGGTAGGCGTTGGCGATCACGATGCGGTCGATGTAGACGAACGACGGGTAGTGCTCGCGGAACCAGCGGTAGTTGGGGCTGCCGTAGTCGCGGCCTTCGCGCATGGCGATCAGGAAGCCGGCGATCTCGCCGTCGATCTCGGCCACGCGGAAATAGTCGGCGTGCTCGTAGAAATAACGCAGCTGCGTGGCGTTGAGGGCGAGGATGGAGCGGCCGGCGGTGTTGTTGAGCGCCAGTACGGCATCCAGGTCGTGCTCGCGCACGTCTCGGATGGCTAGGGCCATTCGTAGCTCCGCATGATGAGGAATCGGACCAGGCCCGACTGGCGGCCTGCACGGGCGGCATTATGGCATGCGCGGGCGGGCGGCACACCCGGGGCGACGATGTAAAACCTTTGTAAATCGCGACGCTGCATGGCTTCCGGCACGGGGTCGACAATGACTTCTCGCGCATGGCGGAGGCCTTGCGCTGGCCTATCATGCCGGGCATGGCCTGGACCAACTTTAACCACATCCGACTGCTGCGTTACGTCGGCCTGTTCACCTACATCTGCGTGGGCGTGCCGTTGCTGCAGGGGGACTGGGGGCTGGCCGCGGTCAGCAGCCCGTGGAGCCAGAGCCCCGCGCTGGTGGGGTGGGCGATCAGCTATGTGCTGTTCGGCGTCAGCTACCTCGGGTTGACCGCCGACCTCCAGGCGCGGCCGAGCCTTCTCAAGATGGCCGGGCTGGTGGTGATGACGGTCTCGGCCATCGTCGTGGGCTGGTGCAGCCAGTCGGGCCTGTCCGCCATGCTCATGGTGGTGATCTCGGTCGTGCTGCCGTGGCTGCTGCCCCTGTCGGCCGCACTGGTCTGGATGCTGGTGCAGAACCTGCTGCTGATCCCGATCATCGCCAACTACCCCAACTGGACGGTGGTGACGGCAGCGCTGCAGGTCTGCATGTACCTGGGCATTTCGGCGATCACCTTCTTCACCTCCACCGTCGCCCGCCAGCAGGCCGAGGCGCGCGAGGTGCAGCGCCAGCTCAACTCCGAGCTGCGCGCCACCCGCGCGCTGCTGGCCGAGTCCACCCGCATCGCCGAGCGCATGCGCATCGCGCGCGATCTGCACGACCTGGTGGGGCACCACCTCACCGCGCTCAGCCTGAACCTGGAAGTGGCCAGCCACCTGGCCAACGCGGAGGCGGCCGAGCACGTGCGCAAGGCGCAGGCCACCGCCAAGCACCTGCTGTCGGACGTGCGCGAGGTGGTCAGCGAGCTGCGCCAGGACGATGCGGTCGACCTCACCCAGGCGCTGCGCAGCCTGATCGAGGGCGTGCCGGGCCTGGCCGTGCACGTGAACACGCCGCCGCGCTTCGGGGTGGAGGATCCCGGCCGGGCCCAGGTGCTGCTGCGCTGCGCGCAGGAGATCATCACCAACACGGCCCGCCACGCCGGCGCGCGCAACCTGTGGCTGAAGTTCGACTACCTCGACGCCAACCTGCTGCAGCTGTATGCCCGCGACGACGGCCGCGGCGCGGCGCAGTTCCACCCGGGCAACGGCCTCTCCGGCATGCGCGAGCGGCTGCGCGAGTACGGCGGCCAGGTGGTGGTGGAGTCCGCCGTCGGGCAGGGCTTCGCGCTTACCGTGCAGTTGCCGCTGGGCGAGGTGCTGACCTTGCCGCACACGCCCTCGCGGCTCGAGCCGCCGGCGATCAGCGTGCCATGAACGCGGCGCCCGCTTCCCCACCCGCCGTCGCGTGCCAGAATGGCCGGCGACGCAGGGCCGCGCCGGGCCGCCGGCATGCCCGTGTCATTCCTGTCTCCGAGGGTTCACGATGATTTCCGTCTGTCTCGTCGACGACCAGAACCTGGTGCGCCAGGGTATCCGCTCGCTGCTCGGCCTGGCCGAGAACATCCAGGTGGTGGCCGAATGCGCCGACGGCGCCCAGGCGGTGCTGGAGATCCCGCGCATCAAGCCCGACGTGGTGCTGCTGGACCTGCGCATGCCCAACATGAGCGGGCTGGAGGTGCTGCAGACGCTGTCGGCGCGCAACGAGCTGCCGGCCACCATCATCCTCACCACCTTCGACGACGACCAGTTGGTGCTGCAGGGCCTCAAGGCCGGCGCGCGCGGCTACCTGCTCAAGGACGTCTCGCTGGAGCAACTGGTGGAGGCGGTGCGCACGGTGGCCGCGGGCGGCTCGCTGGTGGCGCCGATGGTGACCCAGCGTCTGCTGGCCGGCGTCGGGCGCATGCAGAACCAGTTCACCAGCCTGGAGCAGCCCGACCCGCTGACCGAGCGCGAGACCGAGATACTGCGCCTGCTCTCCGGCGGCTACAGCAACAAGGAGATCGCCAACTCGCTCAAGGTGGCCGAGGGCACGGTGAAGAACCACGTCTCCAACATCCTCTCCAAGCTGGGCGTGCGCGACCGCACGCGGGCGGTGCTCAAGGCGCTGGAGCTGGGCATCGTCTGATCGGCAAGGCGCTGTGCGGGGAGCACGCGCCTCGTTCCTTGGGCCTTGGGGGAAGTGCGGCCGGGCCGAGGGAATAGCCGTCCAATCTTCACCGACGACTTGTCGCAGCGTGCTTTCGCGCGCGGCGCCGGGGCGTCGGGCGCGGGCCCGAAACGGCGCCGCGGCGCGGCTTGCGGCGCTTTCCGCGAGGCCGGGAAGGGATGCTGCGGAGCGGATAGCGTTCCTGTCGGCGAGCAAGTAACATCCAGAGCTTCGGTCCGTGCCGCCTCCAGGGGTGCCAATGTTCCGGGACAGGGGTCCCGGGATATGTGCGGCCGGACGAAACCTTCAAGCGCTGCGTGCAAACGCTCTGGAGAACCTTGGTAATGATGCGTGTTCTTGAATTTCTCGTGGCCGTGCTGATCGTGGCCATCGTCGGTGTCGTAGTGGGCGTGGCGATGCCCAGCAGCGGCCATGTGGAGCGGCAGCAGGTCATCGGCAAGGACATGCGCCAGGTCTACGACGTGCTCAGCAACTTCCGCCGCTTCCCCGACTACTCGGTGCTGCGCACCTACGACGCGAAGGTCCAGTACAGCCTGTCCGGCAAGGCCTATGGCCCCGGCGCCGAGCTGAGCTGGTCCAGCAGCGACAGCAAGGTGGGCAACGGCAAGCTCGCCATCGCCAGCGCCGAGCCGAGCTTCGACAAGGTCGACGGCACCGCCAAGACCGCCACCATCGTGTGGAGCATCGACAACGGCTGGCGCGGCGACGACAAGCACTTCACGCTGGCCCTCGAGCGCCAGGGCAACCGTGGCCAGCTGACCCAGGTGACCTGGTCGTACGACGTGTCGTACGGCTTCAACCTGGTCAGCCGCTACTCCAACCTGTACATCCACGGCGATCCGGACTCGTTCATCCAGTTCAGCCTGAACAATCTGCAGACCGCGATGGCGACGGTGCCGAACATCGACTACGGCAAGCTGATCCCGTACATCGAGCAGACCAAGCCGACGCCGCTGCTGGTGGTGCCGACCACCATCGAGCGCAAGGGCGGTCTGGACGCGCTGGACCAGGCTACCGCCAAGGCCGAGGGCGAGATCCGCACCGCGGCCAAGAAGCTGGGCGTGAACGTGGTAGGCCCGCGCATCGTCTTCACCACCAACTACGGCGACCAGAACTACGACTTCGACGTGGCGTTGCCGATCGACGCCACCAGCCTGACCGTGAACGGCCAGAGCCAGGAGCTCGCCGCCGCGCAGGCGCCGAAGCTGGACGAGGCCAACCCGGCCGCCGCCGGCAGCGCCCCGGCCGCCGCCGGCAGCGCCCCGGCCGAGGCCAGCACCGCCGCGGCGCCGGCCGCCGACGCCAAGCTGGCGCCGGGCGACCACGACCGCTTCGGCCGCCTGGTGATCGACAGCAACGTGCGTGGCGTGCTCGCCTTCGGCGGCCCGGCGCTCAAGGCCTCGTGGAGCGGCACCGCGGCCGGCGTGCCGCAGACCCGCGACATGCTCAAGGCCTATGCGCAGACCCACGGTTACAAGTTCGACGAGGTGGTCAACCGCCTGTACGACATCCTCGCCAAGCCGGAGGAGAAGAAGGGCGACGAGGTGACCAGCTACGCCCGCTTCGACGTCTACCTGCCGCTCGCCGGCGACGTGCCGGCGCAGACGCCGGAGCAGGAAGCCGGCATCAAGCCGCCGTCGCTGGAAGAGGCCCCGGCCTCGTCCTCCTCGGCGCCCGCCCCGGCGGGTTCCGCGGCGGCCCCGGCCGGCGGCGAGTAAACAACGCCCCGCGGTTCCCGAAGACCCTGCCTGCGGCCGCAGGCAGGGTTTTTTTGTGGGCCCGCTCCCGCGCCGCCGGCGCCGGCCAAACCCATTGGCCCATGGGCGGGCCGCTGCGGGAACCTTTGCGCGGCACTGCGGTACATTGCCCCGAGCGGCGCGCGTCGCCGAAACCCTACAGAGCATGATCGAGACCGACCGACTCACCCGCTGCTACGGCCACCTCACCGCGGTGGACGCCCTGTCCATCCGCGCCGAGCCGGGCCAGGTGCTGGGGCTGCTCGGTCCCAACGGCGCGGGCAAGACCACCGCGATGCGCATGATCGCCGGCTTTCTGGCGCCGACCTCGGGCACCGCGCGAGTCTGCGGCCACGACGTGGCGCGCGAGCCGGTCGCCGCGCGGCGCGCGCTGGGCTACCTGCCCGAGGGCGCGCCCGGCTACGGCGAAATGACGGTGCGCGAGTTCCTGCTCTTCATCATGCGCATGCGCGGCCTGGCCGTGGATCTCGGCCGGCGGCGCTTCGAGGACGTGGTGGCGCGGCTGGAACTGGAGGACGTGCTGGAAAGCCCGATCGACACGCTCTCCAAGGGCCTGCGCCGCCGCGTGGGCCTGGCCCAGGCGATCGTGCACGACCCGCCGGTGCTGATGCTGGACGAGCCCACCGACGGCCTCGATCCCAACCAGAAGCACGCGGTGCGCCAGCTGATCGACGCGATGGCGCGCGAGCGCACCATCCTGATATCCACTCACCTGCTCGAAGAGGTGCACGCGCTGTGCAATCGCGTGGTGATCATCGCCCGCGGCCGCCTGCTGGCCGACGCGACGCCGGCGGAGCTGGAGCAGCGCTCGCGCTACCACGGCGCGGTGTCCTTCAGCGCGCCCGGCAGCGGCATCGCCCAGGAGATGCTCGGCCGCCTGCCGCAAGTGGCGGGCATCGAGGTGGACCCGCTGGACGGGCGCATCACCGTCTTCCCCAAGCCGGGCGCACGGATCCTGGAACCGGTGGAGAACCTGCTGCGCCAGCAGGGCCTGGAGGTGTCCGAGATCCAGCTCGAACGCGGCCGCCTGGACGAAGTGTTCCGGCAGATCACCACCGGCAACGGCGCAGAGGGCAGGGCGTGATGGGCGTGGACGCAAGAAGCGGAGCGCAAGGCATGGGGAAAGCGGCGAGCGCGGCGCTTCGGCCCACGCTCCGTTTCCCGCCATGGGCAGGTTTCGATGCCCGCTTGCCGATTCCCGCTTCCCGGCGCCACGAGACGCACCGATGACCCCCGTCATGGCCATCGCGCGGCGCGAGCTGCGCAGCTATTTCGTGACGCCGATGGCATACGTGTTCCTGGTGATCTTCCTGGTGCTCGCCGGCATCCTCACCTTCTACGCCGGCGACTTCTACGAGCGCGGCGTGGCCGACCTGCAGCCGTTCTTCGCCATGCACCCGTGGCTCTACCTGATCCTGGCGCCGGCGGTGTCGATGCGGATGTGGGCGGAGGAGGCCAAGGGCGGCACGCTGGAGCTGCTGCTCACGCTGCCGGTCAACCTGCACGAGGCGATGCTGGGCAAGTTCCTCGCCGCGTGGCTGTTCCTCGGCCTGGCCCTGGTGCTGACCTTTCCGCTCTGGCTCACCGTGAACTACCTGGGCTCGCCTGACAACGGCGTGATCCTGGCCGGCTACCTCGGCAGCTGGCTGATGGCCGGTGCCTTCCTGGCCATCGGCGCCTGCCTGTCGGCGCTGACGCAGAGCCAGGTGGTGGCCTTCATCCTCACCATGATGGTGTGCGTGCTGCTGATCCTCGCCGGCCAGCCGCAGGTGCTGGACTTCTTCCACGGCGCGCTGCCGCGCAAGCTGGTGAGCGGCGTGGCGCAGCTGTCGATGCTGCGCCACTTCGAGGCGATCGCGCGCGGCGTGCTCGACGTGCGCGACCTGGTCTATTTCCTGCTCACCATCCTCGCCTGGCTCCTCGCCGGCATCCTGGTGCTCGACCTGAAGCGGGTCCGCTGATGCTGCGCCTGCGCACGCCGCCCCGCCGCACCCTGCTGTACGCCGCGCTGGCCCTGCTGGTGCTGGTCTTCGTCGGCCTCGCGCTGGCCAGCGGCCGCTGGCTGCGCTCGGCGCGCATGGATCTCACCGCCGACAAGCTCTACACGCTGACGCCGGGCACGCTCACCATCGTCGACGGCATGCGCCGGCCGCTCCGGCTCACGCTGTATTTCTCCGACCACGCCACCCGCGACCTGCCGCAGCTGCGCAGCTACGAGCAGCGCGTGCGCGAGATGCTGCTGGAGATGGTGGCGCGCTCGCGCGGGCGCATCCGCCTGAGCGTGGTCGACCCGGTGCCGTACTCGGACGACGAGGCCAGCGCCGAAGGCGGCGGCCTCAGCCCGATCAACGGCGGCAGCAACGGCGAGCGGGTGTTCTTCGGGCTGATCGGCACCACGCTGCGCCCCAGCGGCGAGCCGGACGACGGGCGCGACGCGCGCTCGCTGGCGATCCCGTTCTTCGACCCCGCCCGCGAGGCCTTCCTCGAATACGACATCGCCAAGCTGCTGTACGAGCTGGGCGAGCCGACCAAGCCGCACATCGGCGTGGTCAGCTCGCTGCCGGTGAACGGCAATCCGCTGATCGGCGAGCAGCCCTGGACCGTGTTCCGCCAGCTGGAGCAGCAGTTCGAGGTGCACATGATCGACCCCGCGGGCCTCCGGCGCGTGGGCGACGACATCCAGGTGCTGCTGCTGATCCATCCCAAGCGGCTGTCGGACGAGGCGCAGTACGCGCTCGACCAGTACGTGCTGCGCGGCGGGCACCTGGTGGTGTTCGTCGACCCGGACGCGGAGCTCGACAACGCGCCCTACGTGGACAGCAAGGGCGTCACCGACGACCACGACTCGAACCTGCCCCGGCTGTTCGGCGCCTGGGGCGTGGCCTACGACCCGCGGCAGGTGGTGCTGGACCGCTCGCGCGCCTTGCAGATCGAGCTGGCCGGCAGCAGCCTGAGTCACCCGGCGATGCTCGGCCTGGGCGCGCAGGAGCTCAACCGCAGCGACGTCGTCACCTCGAGCCTGCAGCGCATCAACGTCTCCACCGCCGGCAGCTTCGACCTCCTGCCTACCGCCACCACGCGACTGCTGCCGCTGATGCAGAGCAGCACCGAGGCGCAGCGCGTGCCGGTGCAGCGCGTGCTGGAGGCAGCCAGCGATCCGGGCGTGCTGCTGCGGGACTACCGCCCGGCGCAGACCCACGACGTGATCGCCGCCCGCCTGCGCGGCCCCTTCGCCAGCGCCTTTCCCGAGCGCGCCGGCACGGCCGGCCACCTGGCCCGCTCGGGGCCGAACGCCGAGGTGATCCTGATCGCCGACACCGACCTGCTCAGCGACCGCCTGTGGGTGGAGTCGCAGAGCTTTCTCGGCCAGTCGATGCTGAGCGCCTTCGCCAACAACGGCGACTTCGTCACCAACCTGGTGGACAACCTGAGCGGCTCCTCCGCGCTGCTGTCGATCGGCGCGCGCTACACCTCGCAGCGGCCGTTCACCCGCGTGCAGGGCCTGCGCGCGGCGGCCGACCGCAAGTTCCTGCTCAAGGAGCAGGAGCTGGAGCACGAGCTGGCCGAGACGCGCAGCCGGCTGGACGAGCTGCAGTCGGGCAAGGCGGGGCGCGGCTCGGGCATGACCGTGGAACAGAAGCGGGAGGTCGAGCAGTTCCAACAGCGCCGGCTGGCGATCAACAAGGAGCTGCGCGACGTGCAGCACCAGCTCAATGCGGAGATCGACGCGCTGGGCACGCAGCTGAAGGTGCTCAACATCGTGCTGGTGCCGGTGCTGGTGGCCCTGGCCGGCCTGCTCTACGGCTGGCGGCGCACCCGCCGAAGCCGCCGCCAGCGGCCATGACCGCGGCGGCCCGCCGCCGGCGCCGCATCGGGTCGCCGGGCCGGCTGGCCGCACCGCGGCGCCCGCGCGGGTCGGGCCGATGATCGCCGCGTTGCTCAAGTGGATCGTGCCGTGGGAATTCTCCTGGACGTTCCTGGCCGTGTTCCTGCCGGCCTGCGTGCTGTACTGGCGCGGCAGCCGCCGGCTCGCGGTGAGCGCCGGGCGGCGGTTCGCGTTCTGGGCCGGCATGGCGACGGTCTACCTCACCCTGCACACCTATTTCGACTACTACGCCGAGCACGAATTCTTCATGCACCGCATCCAGCAGGTGCTGCTGCATCACCTGGCGCCGCTGGTGATCGTGGCCTCCTATCCGGGCACGGTGCTGCGCGCGGGCCTGCCGCTGGCCTGGCGCGCGCGCGCGCTGCGGCCGCTGGCGCGCGCGTGGCCGTGGCGCATGGCAACGGGCGTGCTGCTGAACCCGGCGCTGGTCACGCTGCTGTTCGTGGCCTTCGTGCTGGTATGGCTGCTCCCCGCGATGCAGACGCTGGCGATGCTGGACTGGCGCATCTACCGGCTGATGAACGGGTCGATGCTGGCCAGCGGCTTCGCCTACTGGTCGCTGACGCTCGACCACCGGCCGCATCCGCCCGGCCGCATGGCGGTAGGCATGCGCGTGCTCTCGCCCGGCATCACGATGACGCCGCAGATCCTCGCCGGCGCCTACATCACCTTCGCCAGGGCCGACCTCTACCCGATCTTCGAGATCTGCGGCCGCGCCTTCGACTTCAACGTGCTCACCGGACAGCTGCTCGGCGGCCTGATCATCTGGGTGCCGGCGGCCCTGGTCGAGGTGTCCGGCGCGCTGCTGGCGCTGCGCAACTGGCTGCGGCTCTCGCGCAACGGGCGCTTGCGCAAGCGCGCCGGGCCACCCCGGACGGGCGGGGCCGCCGGGGCGGCGAGGCACCGCTGAGCGCCAGGCCGCGGGCGGCCTGCTGCCATGCGGCCCGAAGTCCTGAGGGGTGGCGTCGTGCGTGGCGGCCGTGCCGGTCGATCATGGGATCGACACGCTCAACCGCCGTCGGCGGGCCCCGTCGCATTCGCCGGGCGGGCGAGGAAGCCCGCGTCGAGCGTGCTGCCGTCGGCGAAGTGCAGGCGGATCGTCACCGTCTGGCCGGCCTGCACCGGCTGCGTCGCCTCCATCAGCATCAGGTGATAGCCGCCGGGGGCCAGCGCGACCGTGCCGTGGGCGGGAATGTCCAGCGACGCCACCGCGTTCATCCGCGCCATGCCGGTCTCGCTGGTGCTCCGGTGCAGCATCACGTGGCCGTAGGCGGGGCTGCTGGCCTCGCGCAGCACGACAGGCCGGTCGGCATCGTTGCGCAGGACGACGTAGCCGCCCGCGGGCAGGCCGGCGGGAAGCAGGCGGATCCAGGCGCCCCCGGCATGCACGTGGTCGGCCTGGGCGGCGTGCGCGCCGCCGGCGCCGAGCAGGCCAGCGAGCAGTGCGGGCAGGGCGCGTCGGATCATGGTCGGGCTCCGGCTCCGGTGGTGGCGAGCAGCAGGTGCAGGTCGTGCACCAGGTCGTCCTGCGGCGTGGACGGGGTGGCGATCAGGCGCGCCTTGCCGGCGCGGTCGAACACGTAGATGGCCGAGCTGTGGCTGACCTCGTAGCGGCCCTCGCCCTGGTCCGGCTCGCGGGTGAAGGCGGAGCGGTAGCGCTTGCTCAGCGCCTCGATCGCACGTGGCGTGCCGGTGAGGCCCACCGCGCGCGGGTCGAACGCGGAGACGTAGGCGTGCATCACCGGCGGCGTGTCGCGCGCCGGGTCCACGCTCACGAACAGGATGCGCGCGCCGTCGGCCAGCGGCCCCAGGCGCTGCATCGTCACGTGCAGCTGGGCCAGGGTGAGCGGGCACACGTCCGGGCAGTGCGTGTAGCCGAAGTACAGCAGCACCACCTTGCCGCGGTAGTCGGCGCCGGTGGCGGCCTTGCCCTGGTCGTCGGTGAGCGCGAAGTCGAGGTCGGGCATGTGGCCGCCGATGTCGATCAGCCGCCACGGGGCGGCCTCGCGCTGGCAGGCGGCGAGCAGCAGCGCGAGCGCCAGCAGCAGCGCGACGGACAGGAGGCGGGCAGATCGCTGGAACGGCTTCATGCGAGAATCGGCGGGGAGTACCTCCACCAGCATACGACAGCCCTGCCGCTGGAACCGCGCGCGCGGGGCGTGGCGACAAGCGATGCCATCGACTCCCCGTTCATCGACTTCCGGCCCGTCCACTTCCGGCCCGGCCACTCCCGGCAACCGCCAGCGCCTGCTGGTCGCCGCCGCGGGCGCCAGCGCCGTGCTGCTCGGCGCCTTCGGCGCGCACGCCTTGCGCGGCACGCTGGACGACGCCCACCGCGAGTTGTGGCACACCGCGGTGCAGTACCACTTCTGGCACGCGCTGGCCCTGGCGCTCGCCGTGCTCGGCGCGCGCGGGCGCGCCGGGCGCGTGGCCGTCGTGGCCCTCGCGCTGGGCATCGTGCTGTTCAGCGGCAGCCTTTATGCCTTGGCATTGGGCGCACCGCGCTGGACGGGCCTCGTCACGCCGTTCGGCGGCATCGCCTTCATCGTCGGCTGGATCGCGCTGGGGCTCGGGGCGGTGCGCCGGGCGGATTGAGCGCTGTCATCGCGCCGTCATCGCGGCCGGGGAGGATGCCGGCATGCGAGGCCTGTTTCCCGATCGTTCGAGGTTGCGCCTGCCGTCGCCGTGGCGGTGGGGGAGTGCGCTCGCGCTCGCGTTCGAGCTGGCGGCGGGGGCGGGCACGACCTTGGCCTGGGCGTCCGCGGGCGGGCAGGACGAGGCGGTGTCGTTCCGCCCCGTCGTGCACTGGCGCGACGCCGGCTACGACTGGCTGCTGGTGGCGGCTGCCGATACCGACGAGGTGGTGGTCTACGATGCCGCCGACGGCCGTCCGCTGCGCCGGTTGGGGCGCGAGGCCGGGCTGGCGGACGTGGAGCGCGTGGTGCTGCGGGACCGTGGCTTGCTGGTGCTGGGGCGTGACCGGCCCCGAGTGGTGCGGCTGCCGCAGTTGGAGGTTGCGGTGGCCGCGCGCTGAGGAGGCGGTGTTCGCGCGAGCGCAGAACATGCTTGCCTCACTGCGCTTGCTCATCGTTCCAGTGCAGGCCGGACAAGCGCACAGAACGTTCGAAGGATGGCCCCGCAGGGGCGAGCGAAGCGAGTCACCCGGTGCCGCATGTCTGGGTAGGGGACCCCTCGAAGAGCGAAGAGCTGGAAGAAAGAAAGCGCGCGCGGGATGGCCTTCTGCCGAGGGCTTTCACGGGATGACGTGGCGTGGAGCGGCGCTCAGTCCTTGTCGTCCTCCACCGGCGCCGACTGGCCGGGTTTCAGCCGCCCGTTCTTGCGCAGCGCCTCGCGCAGCACGTATTCGATCTGCGCGTTGAGGCTGCGCAGCTCGTCTTCGGACCAGCGCTGCATGGCTTCCAGCACGGCCGCGCTGATGCGCAGCGGGTAGGCTTTTTTCTCGGCCGCCATGCGTACTCAGTGGGCGCGGCGCCGACGCATCGCGGCGGCGATGATGGCGATGATCACGGCAACGGTTCCGGCGGTCATGCGCAGCCTCCTTCAGTGGTAGAGCGTGCCGGCGTTGACCACCGGCTGGGTGCTGCGGTCGCCGCACAGCACCACCAGCAGGTTGCTGACCATCGCCGCCTTGCGTTCCTCGTCCAGCTGCACCACGCCCTGCGCGCGCAACCGCTCCAGCGCCATGCCGACCATGCCCACCGCGCCCTCCACGATGCGTTCGCGCGCGGCCACGATGGCGCCGGCCTGCTGGCGCTGCAGCATGGCCTGGGCGATCTCCTGCGCGTAGGCGAGGTGGCTGATGCGCGCCTCGATCACCTGCACGCCGGCCTTCTGCAACCGGGCCTGGATCTCGTCGCGCAGGTGGTCGTTGATCGCCTCGCCGTGGCTGCGCAGCGCGGGCAGGCCCTCGTCGCGGGCGTCGTAGGGGTAGCTCTGCGCCATCTGCCGCAACGCCGACTCGCTCTGGATGTGCACGAAGTTCTCGTAGTCGTCCACGCAGAACACCGCCTCGGCGCTGTCGAACACCTGCCACACCACCACCGCGGCGATCTCGATCGGGTTGCCGTCGCTGTCGTTCACCTTGAGCTTGCCGCTCTCGAAGTTGCGCACGCGCAGCGAGAGGCGCTGCTTGCTGTAGAACGGGTTGGTCCAGCGCAGGCCCTCCGCGCGGGCGGTGCCGGCGTACTTGCCGAACAGCTGCAGCACCTGGCCCTCGTTGGGCGCGACCTGGAAGAAGCCTTTTAGCGCGAAGCCGGCGAGGCCCAGCACGACCACGCCGGCGGCGAGGTGCCAGATGGCCTCGCCGGCGGTGATCACCAGCCACGCTCCCAATGCGGCCAACGCCAGGCAGGCCAGCACGAAAGGAATGCCGGGAATCGAAAAACCGTTGCGCTCGTTCATGGTGTCCGTCTCCCTGAAGAGCGCAAATTAGATATCAAAAAGATATCAATTTTCAAGTGCCGCTTTCAGGGGCCGGCGGCGCCGGCTCCGGAAGGCGCCGCGACGGCCGGCGCGGTGCCGAGGGTGTCCATCAGGTCCGCGCTGGGCGCGACGCGGTCGATGCGCAGGTTGCCGAACATCCGCGCCGCGGCGAAGAAGCGGGCCGGGTCGCCGTCGCCGACAGCCAGCGCGATGTGGGTGGCGTCGAAGCGGCGCAGGGCGGCGTCGTAGCTCTCCCAGCGCCCGTCCACCCAGGCCTGCACCCAGGCGTGCGGCACGAACACGCGCAGCACGCCGCTGTAGCGGTCGGCGTAGACCATGCCGCTGACCACGCGCGTGGGCACGCCCGCGGCGCGGCCGAGCGCGGCGAGCAGCACGGCGTATTCGGTGCAGTCGCCCTTGCGGGTGCGCGCCACCTCCAGCGCGGAGGCGTAGCCGACGTCCAGGCCGTATTCGGTGATGTAGTCGCTGACGAAGCTGCGCAGCCGCCGCATGCGGTTGCGGTCGTCGCGCGCCTTGCCGGCGGCCTGGATCGCCAGCTGGCGGATCTCGGGGGCGTCGGACTGCAGCCAGTCGGTGGGCTGGCGGTCCAGCGCGGTGGGCGGCGATTCGCTGCCGCGCCGCGCATGGCCGATGTGCAGCAGCCACTGGCCGTCGCCCAGCGGCACCACCCGCTGCTCGTCGGTCGCCACGAACGGCTGCGGGAGGTCGCCGCGCACGTGCATGCGGTAGCTGAGCGGCACGGCGCGCAGGTTGGGTGTGAGCGGGCGCGGCGAGCCGACCATCGCGGCGCGGAACATGTCCACCCGCTGCGTCGGCGCCTGCGCGCAGGCGCGGCTGCAGGCGAGCATCTCCAGCGGCTGGCCGACCATCGCCATGCGACCCTTGCGGGCGATGCCGCGATCGTCGAGCCACACTTCCACCGTCTGCATGCCGCCGGCCAGCATCAGATGCTGCCGCTGGTGGCTGAGCGTCTCGGGGCCGTCGGGCAGCGCGACCCGCTCTTCGCCCAGCACCTCGGTGTCCACCGTGACCACCTGCTGGCTGCCCGGGTCGAACTGGCGCACGCTGTAACGGGTGCCGGGGCGGCGGCCGGCGGCCTGCATGGCGCGGCGCAGGCCCTCGAACATCAGCGCGTCGGCGGGCAGGGCCAGTTCGGTGCTGCGCGACAGGCCGGCCACGCTGGTGGTGACCGCGAAGCGGCCCGGCGCGAGCAGCCGGCCTTCCGTGCTGTTGGCGGCGGCCGACAGTGTGTTGCTGGCGGCGAAGCCGCGCGGCGAGCCGTCCAGGCCCTCCACCGTGCGGCTCATGCTGCCGAGCCTGAGCGTGGTGCCGACGCGGTTGAGTTCGAGGATCAGCGTCTGGGTGGTGGTGACGGCGTCGCCTTCGCGCCGGCGCTCGATCTGGAGCGAGCCGATCTTGCGCCCGCTGAGCAGCACGCTCATCCAGATCGTCTCGCTGTCCGGTTCGGCGGCGGGGGCGACCGGAGCGAGAGCGAGGCAGGCGAGCACCAGCAGCGTGGCGATCCGGCGAAGCATGCGGCGATTCCGGTCGGGGACAGGCGCAGTGGAATCCCCGCCGCGCCGTTCGTCAATGCGCAGTGCATCGCACCGTACAATGGCGTTTTTGTCGCGCCCGGAGAACCCCATGAAGCCGTTCGGCACGCCCCATTCCGACCACACCCTGCGCGTGCTGCTGCTCGGCTCGGGCGAGCTCGGCAAGGAGGTGGCGATCGAGCTGCAGCGCCTGGCGGTGGAGGTGGTGGCGGTGGATCGCTACGCCGATGCGCCGGCGATGCAGGTGGCCCATCGTAGCCATGTGATCGACATGCTCGACGGCGCCGCGCTGCGCGCGCTGATCGAGCAGGAGCGGCCGGACCTGGTGGTGCCCGAGATCGAGGCCATCCACACGCCCACCCTGGTCGAGCTGGAGCAGGGCGGCCTCAAGGTGGTGCCCACCGCGCGCGCTGCCTGGCTCACCATGAACCGCGAGGGCATCCGCCGCCTGGCCGCCGAGGAACTGGGCCTGCCCACTTCGCCCTACCGCTTCTGCGACAGCGAGGCGGCATACCGCGAGGCCGCCGCCGCGCTCGGCTACCCGTTCGTGGTGAAGCCGGTGATGAGCTCCTCGGGCAAGGGGCAGAGCGTGGTGCGCGACGCCTCGCAGCTCGAGCCGGCCTGGAACTACGCGCAATCCGGCGGCCGCGCGGGGCAGGGCCGGGTGATCGTGGAGGGCTTCGTCGATTTCGACTACGAGATCACCCTGCTCACCGTGCGCCACAAGGACGGCACCCGCTTCTGCGCGCCCATCGGCCATCGCCAGGAGGATGGCGACTACCGCGAGTCCTGGCAGCCGCAGCCGATGAGCGAGGTGGCGCTGGCCGAGGCCGAGCGGCAGGCGGCGGCGATCACCGCCGCGCTGGGCGGCTGGGGCGTGTTCGGCGTGGAGTGCTTCGTGAAGGGCGACGCGGTGATCTTCTCCGAGGTGAGCCCGCGCCCGCACGACACCGGCCTGGTCACGCTGATCTCGCAGGATCTCTCCGAGTTCGCCCTGCACGCACGCGCCATCCTCGGCCTGCCGGTGCCGGCGATCCGCCAGTTCGGCCCGGCGGCCTCGTGCGCGGTGCTGGCCGAGGGCGAAGGTAGCGCGCCGCGCTACCACGGCGTGGCCGAGGCGCTGGCCGAGCCGGACACCCAGCTGCGCCTGTTCGGCAAGCCGACGGTGAAGGGCCGCCGGCGCATGGCGGTGACGCTGGCGCGCGACGCGGACGTGGAGGCGGCCAAGGCCAAGGCGATCCGCGCGGCGCAGCGGCTGAAGGTGGAACTGTAGCCGCGTCCGTGGCCGCGTGAGCGGCGTTGCGCAGGCGGCCATGCACATTGGGCATGGCCACGCGCAAGCCGATGGCGCCGTTTGAAACCCTCGCGGCCCTGGCGTCGCCGATCCAGGCGACGAGGCGGCGAACGGCCGGGGCGAGCCGCTGCTCACCGCCGGGGGTGATGCTGGGCGACGACCTGGAGGGAACATGGCCTGCTTCCTGTTCAAGCTGCTCCCGCCGCGTCCGGGTTTTCCGGGCGACATGACCGAGGCGGAGGCGGGCGCGATGCGCGAGCACGTGGCCTACTGGTCCGCTCTGGTGCAGCAGGGCCGGGCGATCGCCTTCGGGCCCGTGCCGATCCGCGCGGCGCCTACGGCATCGGCATTCTCTCGCTGGAGGAGGGCGCCGATCCGCAGCGCCTGGCGGAGGACGACCCGGTGATCCGCGCCGGCTTCGGCTTCGAGATCCATCCGATGCCGCGCGTCGTCGCACGGGTGTAGCGGGGGCGTCAGCCGTCCGGCTCCAGCCTCGTCCAGCCTTCGGCGGTGCGCACTTCCAGCGGGCGGAAGCGGCGCTTGTAGTCCATCTTCGGGTGGCCTTCGATCCAGAAGCCCAGGTACAGCCAGGGAATGCCGCGCCGGCGGGCCAGGTCCACCTGCTGCAGGATGGCGAAGGTGCCCAGGCTGCGTGCACTCTCGTCCGGATCGAAGAACGTATAGACGGCCGAAAGGCCGGTGAGGCAGACGTCGGTCACCGCCACGCCGAGCAGGCGGGTGCCGAGGCGGAACTCCAGGAACAGCGTAGGGCTCCACGGCGCGGTGAGGAAGCGGCGGAAGTCGCTGGCGTCGGCCTCGTCCATGCCGCCGCCGGCATGGCGGCTGCGCAGGTAGTGCTGGTACAGCGTGTGGCGCTCGGCGTTGTAGCCGGCCATGCACTCGACCACGCTGAGGTCGGCGTTGCGGCGCAGGCAGCGCCGCTGCGCGCGGTCGGGGCGGAAATGCTCCACGTCGATGCGGCACGGCGTGCAGGCGCGGCACTGCGGGCACTGCGGAAAATACAGGTGCCCGCCCGCGCGGCGGAAACCGTGTTCCAGCGCCGGCCCGTACAGCCGGTCCAGCTGCGGCGCGGCCGGATCGATCACCAGGTTCTGCGCCGTGCGTTCGGCGTAGTAGCCGCAGGTGTGCGGCAGAGTCTGGAACAGGCGGACACGTTCGGAGCGCATGGCCCGATTCTATGCCCGCGGCGGCGGGTGGTGTCAGCCACCGTCTCGCCGCAGGCGGGGCGCCGCCGCGAAGCGGGCCCGTGCGCAGACGGCGGCGCGGATCAGATCTTGCCCAGGTAGCGCAGCATCAGGATCAGGAACGCGGCGGCCAGCGCGACCAGCACGATGCGGCGGATGCGCACGGCCACGCTCTGCCGCCGCACCGCCGGGCTGCGCTCGATGCCGAGCTCCTCGGCGAAGCGCACCGCCGGCTCGACGCCCAGCTCGCGCAGCAGTTCGCGGGCACGGGTGTGGTCGTCGGCGTGCACCACCCACACCTGCGGCCAGCTGTCGCGGTTGGTGTTGCGCGACTGGTAGCTGGCGCGCTGGTAGCTCGGCTTGTTCCAGTTGGAACGGTTGGTGACGCGGGTCTCGATGCCGTGTTCGGCCATCAGCGCGATCACGCGGTCGACATTGTCCTGGCGGGGCGAGGTGTAGAGCAGGCGCATGCGGCAAGTGTAATGCCTCGGGCGCCGGCCGGCGCCCGTTCGCGGTTCAATCCCCGCGCAGGCGGATCAGCCCTTCCTGCGCGGTGGAGGCCACCAGCCGGCCGTCGCGGCTGAAGATCTGCCCGCGCGCCAGGCCGCGCCCGGCCTGGGCGGTGGGGCTGTCGAAGGAGTACAGCAGCCACTCGTCGGCGCGGAACGGGCGGTGGAACCACAGCGCGTGGTCCAGGCTCGCCATCTGCACGTTGTGCGAGTAGTAGGAGATGCCGTGCGGCAGCGTGGCGGTGCCGATCAGGTTGAAGTCCGAGGCGTAGGCGAGCAGGGCGCGGTGCAGCGCGGGGTCGTCGCCCACCGGCGCGGCGATGCGGAACCAGATGTGCTGGTAGGGCGGGCGCTTGACCGGGTTGAGCTTGTCCTGCGGCCACACGTGGCGGAACTCCACCGGCGCGTCCACGCCCAGCCAGCGCTGGATCTTCTCCGGCAGTCTGGCCAGCCGCTCGGGCGGCAGTGGCTGCAGCGGCTCGATGTCTTCCGGGCGCGGCACCTCGGGCATCGCGCTCTGGTGCTCGAAGCCCGGCTCCGGCACCTGGAAGGAGATCGAGCCGTTCAAGATCGGCTGGCCGTGCTGGATCGCCACCACCCGCCGCGAGGAGAACGTGCCGCCGTCGCGGGCGCGCTCCACGCTGTAGACGATCGGCGCGTCGATGTCGCCGGCGCGCAGGAAGTAGGCGTGCAGCGAGTGCGCCGCGCGCACCGGGTCCACCGTCTGCTGCGCCGCCGCCAGCGCCTGGCCCAGCACCTGGCCGCCGAATACGTACTTGGTGCCGATGTCGCGGCTCTGGCCGCGGAACAGGTTGTCTTCCAGGCGTTCGAGCTGGAGCAGCTCGACCAGCTCGCTGACGTGGGTTTCGCGCATGCGGGTAGCGTCTTGTCCGGCGTGGTCGGGGGGGGCGATGGCGGAGGGCGATTATAGCGGGGCGGCGAGGCGCGCCAGGCCGCCGCCGGCGAGCACCTGGGCCCAAGGGAACAGCGGGCCGGGGTCGAGCTTGCGCGGCACTTCCACGGACGGATCGTCGGTGGCGGGCACGCGCGCGGTGTCCAGCTCCTCGTGGCCGGCGATGCGGCGCAGCCGGGGAAACTCCTGCCGCAATTGCGCCAGCAGTGCCTTCAGCGCGGCGATCTGCGCCGGCGGGTAGGGCTCGGTCATGGTCTGGTGGCCGGCGTGCCACCAGTGCGGGTAGCGGCCGAGGTTCACCAGCTCGATGCCGATCGAGTGCGGGTTGTGGCCGCGCACGTGATGGGCGATGCGCGTGCCGGGCACATAGCGCCAGATGCTGCCGTCACGGTCGATGTAGTAATGCCCGCTGTTGCCGGTGCCCGATGCGTGCACCACGCGCTCGCCGTACTCGCGGGCGATGGCGAGGTCGGGCAGTTCGGTGCAGTGGATCACCACCAGCTCCACCGCTTCGGCGTGGCGTTCGGGCAGCTTGTCGACATAGGGCAGCAGGTGGTCGTGGATGGTCGGCGCGCTCATGCCCGGCAGTCTCGCACGGCGGCCGGCTATCATGCGTGCATTCCCTTTTTCTTCCGGAGTTGCGCGATGCGCGGCCACATCCTTCTTTCGCATGGCTCGGATTCCGGCCCGGACGCCACCAAGGTCAGCGTGCTGGCCGCGCTGGCCGAGTCGCTCGGCTGGTCCACGCACCGGCCGGACTACCGCGCCGACGACGTGCTCGGCCACGCCGGCAGCGTGGCGCCGCGGGTGGCGCGCCTGCGCGACGCGGTGGACGCGCAGCCGGCACCGCCGGTGCTGGTGGGTTCGAGCATGGGCGCCTTCGTCTCCGGGCTGGTGTCGCTGGAGCGGCCGGTGGCCGGGCTGTTCCTGCTCGCCACGCCGGCGGCGATCCCCGGCTTCGCCTCGTCCTTCGACCTGCGCGCGGGCGTGCCGAGCCTGCTGATCCACGGCTGGCGCGACGAGGTGTGCCCGCTCGAGGCCATCCACGCCTTCGCCGGCGAGCGCCGCGTGCCGCTGCTGGTGCTGGACGACGACCATCGCCTCGGCGCCAGCGTGGACGCCGTCGCCGCGCAGTTCCGGTTGTTCCTCGAGGGACTGGCATGAAGGCCTTCTTCGCCTCCTGCCCCAAGGGCCTCGAATACCTGCTCAAGGACGAGCTGATCGCGCTAGGCGCCGCCGACGTGCGCGAGGCGCTGGCCGGCGTGCATTTCGCCGGCACGCTGGAGACGGCCTATCGCGCCTGCCTGTGGTCGCGCCTGGCCAGCCGCGTGCTGCTGCCGCTTGCCGAGTTCGACGCGGCCGACGAGTCGGCGCTGTATGCGGGCGTGCAGGCCATCGACTGGTCGCGGCACCTGGCCGCGCACGGCACGCTGGCGGTGGACGCCCACACCACGCAGAGCAAGCTCTCGCACAGCCAGTTCGCGGCGCAGCGGGTGAAGGACGCGGTGGTGGACCAGTTCCGCCTGAACGCGGGCGCGCGCCCGGACGTGGACCTGGAGGAGCCCGACCTGCGCCTCAACCTGCGCCTCAAGCGCGACCGCGCCACGCTGTCGCTGGACCTGGCCGGCGCGCCGCTGCACCAGCGCGGCTGGCGCGAGCAACAGGGCGAGGCGCCGCTGAAGGAGAACCTCGCCGCGGCGATGCTGCTGCGCGCGCGCTGGCCGGAGCTCTACGCCGAGGGCGGCGCGCTGCTCGACCCGATGTGCGGCTCGGGCACCCTGCTGATCGAGGGCGCGCTGATGGCCGCCGACGTGGCGCCCGGCCTGCGTCGCGAGTACTACGGCTTCCTCGGCTGGGGCCAGCACGACCTCGCGCTGTGGCGCGGCCTGCTGGACGAGGCGCAGCAGCGGGCCGACGCCGGCCTGCGCGCGCTGCGCGCCGCGTTCTTCGGCTCCGACAGCGACCCGCGCATGGTGCAGACGGCCAAGCGCAACGCGCAGGCCGCCGGCGTGGCCGGCTTCCTCACGCTGGACCGCCGCGATGCCTTGCAGGTGGCGCCGCCGCCCGGCTACGCGCGCGGCCTGGTCATCACCAACCCGCCCTACGGCGAGCGCCTGGGCGAGCGCGCCGAGATGCCGCGGCTGTACCGCGCGCTGGGCGAGGCGCTGCGCGAGCGCTTCGCCGGCTGGCGCGCGGCGGTGCTGGCCGGCGACCTGGAACTGGGCCACGCGATGCCGCTGCGCGCGGACAAGAAGTACGTGCTCTACAACGGCCCGCTGGAAACCCAGTTGCTGATCTTCGAGCTGCATGCGCGCGACACGGCTCCGCGCGAGCCCAAGCCGCTGTCGCCCGGCGCGCAGATGCTCAAGAACCGGCTGGAGAAGAACCTGCGCCACCTGCGCAAGCGGTTGGCGCGCGAGGGCATCCACTGCTGGCGCGCCTACGACCAGGACCTGCCCGAGTACGCCGCCGCCATCGACGTCTACGGCAACGCCGCCGGTGCGACATGGCTGCACGTGCAGGAATACCGGGCGCCGGCGGAGGTCCCCGCCGACGTCGCGCGCACGCGATTGCGCGAGATCGCGCGCGTGGCCGGCGAGGTGTTCGGCGTGCCGCGCGAGCGCATTGCGCTGAAGACCCGCGAGCGCGGCAAGGGTGGCTCCAAGTACGGCCAGTTCGACCAGCGCGGCGAGTTCGTCGAGGTGGGGGAGGGCGGGCTGAAATTCCTGGTCAACCTCACCGACTACCTCGACACGGGCCTGTTCCTCGACCATCGCCTGGTGCGCGCCAAGCTGCGTGAGCTGGCCGAGGGCCGGCGCTTCTTGAACCTCTTCGCCTACACCGCCACCGCCAGCGTGTACGCGGCGGCGGGCGGCGCGCGCGACACCACCAGCGTGGACCTCTCGGCCACCTACCTCGAATGGGCCTCGCGCAACCTCGCGCTCAATCGATTCACCGGCGAGAGGCACCGGCTGGTGCAGGCCGACGCGCTGGCCTTTCTGAAGCAGACCCGCGAGCGCTACGGCTTGATCTACGTGGACCCGCCGACCTTCTCCAACTCCAAGCGCGCCGAGGACTTCGACGTGCAGCGCGACCACGCCGCCCTGCTCGCGGCCTGCGGCGAGCGGCTGGCGGACGGCGGGGTGATCGTGTTCTCCAACAACTTCCGCCGCTTCAAGCTCGACCGCGAGGCGCTGGAACCGCATTTCGCCATCGAGGACTGGAGCGCGCCCAGCATCCCGTTCGACTTCGCCCGCCGCGCCGACATCCACGGCTGCTGGCTGCTGCGCCGCCCCGTCGCGCCCGGCGACGACGACCCCTGGCGTAATGCCCGCGTTAAAAAGTGAACCCTTCAGTGCACATTAAGTGCGCCGGCCCGAGCATCTGCCTCGCAACTGATCGGAGGTATGTCATGAACAAGCGTTCGCGCAGTCTCGGCAAGATCTTCGCTGCTGGCGTGGCCGTGGCGGCCATGGTCGCGGCGCCCATGGCGGCTTCCGCACACGGCTGGGGTCGCGGCGGCGGCTGGGGTGGCGGCTATCACGGCGGTTATCACGGCGGCTACTACGGCGGCGGCTATCGCCATCATGGCGGCGGCTACTGGAGCGGCGGCCGCTGGATCGCCGGCGCGGTGGTCGTCGGCGCCACCGCGGCGCTGGTGAACAACGCCCTGCGCCCGGCCCCGGTCTACTACGGCGCGCCCCCGGCCGTGGTCTATCGCCAGCCGTCCACGGTGGTCTACGAGGAGGCGCCGGTGACGCGCCGCGTGGTCACCACCCGCACGGTGGTCTACGACGATCCCTACGAAACGCGCTACATCCGCGACGACGGCTATTGATCGCCGCGCGGCGTTGAGACGAAGAAGCCCGGCCTTGGCCGGGCTTCTTGCGTTGGGTGATCCGGGCTTCGCGTCGAGCGGTGCGCGTTGACACCTGCGCGTTGACGCCTGGGTGCCGCACGTCACGTCGCGTCACGTCGCGTTACGTCACGCGCCGGACGTGCCGGCGCGGTGCGTCGCCATCGCCGGCATGTGTGGATGGCTGCGTGTCAGCGAGCCTGCCGCCTCACTTGGGCGGCGACGTCGTGGGCATGTCGGCGGCGCTGCCGTGGCGCGGGGCCTGCTTGCTCAGGCTGTCGAACTGGGCCTTGTCGATCTTGCTCACCGAGGCGATCGCGCACGGCGGCTGGTTGCGCGCCTGCACCGTCTCGCCCACCTCGCCGCAGATGCGGCTCTGGCCTACCAGCTTGTTCGACTCATTGGGGCGGAACAGCAGGCCAGGCACGCCGATGCCCAGCCGCGGGCAGTCGTTCTGCAGCTTCACCTGGTAACGGTAGGGCCCGGTGCGCACCAGTGCGGTGCGCGGGTCGACCACGTGCCATTCGTTGATCTGGTCGAGGCGGATGCACGCGGAGATGGGGCGCAGCGGCGTGCGTGCGGTCTGCTGCGGCCCGGCGGCGTGCGCGGCGCAGCTCAGCAGCGCGGCCAGCGGAAGCAGGAAGAGTGTGCGTTTCATGGTCGACACCTCTGGGGGAATGGGCGGCGACGGCGTCGCGCGGCATGCGCCGCGGCGGGCGACTGTCAGACCGTTGCCATCTGTATATCACGCGCACTGAACGACGGCTGCGGCATCCTCCGCGCATGTTTGCGAACCGTTTCCCTTGCCGCGCATGCGCATCGGCCGTCGGGGCCGGGCGCCGGATACGCCGCCGGGGCATGCGCCGATGAGCACGCGGCCGGTTGCGCCCAGTGAACGCTATCGCGGCATCCGTCGGCGCACCCTGGCGCTGTGCGGGGGGCTCAGCGCGGAAGACATGATGGTGCAGTCGATGCCCGACGCCAGCCCGGCGAAGTGGCACCTGGCCCACACCACCTGGTTCTTCGAGCAGTTCGTACTAGGCCGAAAGGCCGGCTACCGGCCGTACCGCCCGGCGTGGCATTACCTGTTCAACTCCTACTACCAGAGCGTGGGTCCGATGCATGCGCGGCCGGAGCGTGGCCTGCTGTCGAGACCGTCGCTGGACGAGGTGCTCGACTATCGCCGGCAGGTGGACGAGGCGCTGTCCGCCCTGCTGGACGGCGACGCCGCGCAGGACATGGCGCCGTTGGTCGAGCTCGGCCTGCAGCACGAGCAGCAGCACCAGGAGCTGCTGCTGACCGACATCAAGCACGCCTTCTGGTGCAACCCGCTGAAGCCGGCCTGCGCGCCTTCGGCGGGCGAGGGCGGGGCGGGCGCCTCGCTGCCGCTGCGCTACGTCGCTGGCCGCGAGGGCGTGGCCGGCATCGGTCACCTCGGCGCGGGCTTCGCCTACGACAACGAGACACCGCGCCACCGCGTGTGGCTCGCGCCGCATGCGCTGGCGAACCGGTTGGTCACCAATGCCGAGTACGCGGCCTTCGTGCACGACGGCGGCTACCGCGAGCCCTCGCTGTGGCTGTCCGACGGCTGGGCCGCGGTGCAGCGCGAGGGCTGGGCGCGCCCGCTGTATTGGGAAGCGGACCTCGCCAGCGAATTCACCGTGGCCGGCGTGCGCGCCATCGACCCGCATGCGCCGGTCGCGCACCTGAGCTATTTCGAGGCCGACGCCTTCGCACGCTGGGCCGGCGCGCGGCTGCCCACCGAGGCGGAATGGGAGAGCGCCGCCGAGCCACTGCCGGTGGCTGGCAACCTGCTGGACCAGGCGCCGAAGCTGCCGGCGGCCGCGCAGGGCGAGGGCCTGCAGCAGCTCTACGGCGACCTGTGGGAATGGACCGCCTCGCCCTACGTGGGCTACCCGGGCTTCCGTCCGCTGTCAGGCTCGCTCGGCGAATACAACGGCAAGTTCATGAACGGGCAGTGGGTGCTGCGCGGCGGCTCCTGCGCCACGCCGCGCGAGCACATCCGCGCCAGCTACCGCAACTTCTTCCCGCCCCACGCGCGCTGGCAGTTCGCCGGGCTGCGCCTGGCCCAGGATCGATAGCGACGAGACCGACGACATGAGCACCCAGCCCTACGACTTCGAGAGCGAACTGTACCCACCGCCCGCCGTGTTGCTCGGCATCGTGCAGCGCGGCCTGGGCGCGCGCGCCAAGCGCCTGCCTTCGTGGCTGTTCTACGACCGCCGCGGCTCGCAGCTGTTCGAGAGCATCTGCGAGCAGCCGGAGTACTACCTCACCCGCTGCGAGATGGCGCTGCTCCAGGCGCATGCCGGCGAGATCGCCGACACGCTCGGCCCCGACGTGCGGCTGGTCGAATACGGCAGCGGCAACGCGGCCAAGACGCGCCTCTTGCTGGAGCGGCTGCACGCGCCGGTGTGCTGGGTGCCGGTGGAGCTTTCCGCGACCGCGCTGGAGGCCAGCGTGCGGCAGATGTCCGCGCTGTTCCCGCAGCTGCCGGTGCAGCCGCTGCGCGCCGACTTCACGCGCCCGCTGCGACTGCCGATCCCGCCGCGCGCGCTGCGCCGCACGGTGCTGTACTTCCCCGGCTCCACCATCGGCAACTTCGAGGCGCGCGAGGCGGTGGAGCTGCTGCGCAAGATGCGCGGCGAGATGGGCGAGAACGGCGGCGTGCTGGTGGGCGTGGATTTGAAGAAGGACCCGGCGCTGATCGAGGCGGCCTACAACGACCGCGCCGGCGTCACCGCGGCCTTCACCCTGAACCTGCTGGCGCGGCTCAACCGCGAGCTGGGCAGCGATTTCGACCTCGACGCCTTCGGCCATCGCGCCCGCTACAACCCGATGGCCGGGCGCGTGGAAACCGCGCTGGTCAGCACGCGCGCGCAGTACGTGCACGTGGGGCGGCAGCCCTACCACTTCGCCGAGGACGAGGCGATGCAGGTGGAATACAGCTGCAAGTATTCGCCGGCGGACTTCGCCGCGCTGGCGGCCAGGGCCGGGCTCGAGGTGGCGCGCCTGTGGACCGACCCGGAAGGCATGTTCAGCGTGCAGTACCTGGTGCGCGGCGGCGCGCAGGCGCGCTGAAGCGCGGCGCGCCGGAGCAGGCGCCTTCAGGACGTCGCGAGGCTTTCGGCGGCGAGGCCAAGGCGGCTCCATGCCGCCACCCGGTTGCGGCCCGCCGCCTTGGCGCGGTAGAGCGCCGCGTCCGCCTCGCGGATGAGCTGCGGCAGGTCGGCGCCGTCGCGGGCAGCGGTCAGGCCGATGCTGGCGGTGAGCGCGATGGTCGCGCCCTCGAAGGCCAGCGGCGAGGCGGCCAGCCGGCGGCACAGGCGTTCGGCCTGCTGCCATGCCCCGGTCTCGTCGAGGCCGGGCAGCACCAGCAGGAACTCCTCGCCGCCGTAGCGGCCGAAGAGGTCCGCGTCGCGGCGCCCGTCGGCGAGCACCAGCGCCGCGAAATGGCGCAGCACGCGGTCGCCGCCCTCGTGGCCGTGGCTGTCGTTGATCGCCTTGAAGTGGTCGAGGTCGAACAGCAGCAGCGCGCACGGCTGGCGCTGGCGGCGGCAGGCCTCCAGCGCCCGCGCGCCCTCCGCCAGCAGCGCAGTGCGGTTGAGCAGGCCGGTGAGCCCGTCGGTGCGCGCCTGCTTGCCGAGATCGATCACCAGCCGCTCCACCAGCAGCAGGAGCAGGGCGAAGTTCATGCCCAGGTTGAGCAGGATGGCCAGCACGTAGGCCGCGGCCACCGGCGCGCCGGCCTGGTTCACGTCCTGGCTGAGCACCTGGATGGGCAGGAACAGCCGCACCAGGTAGAAGACCGCGTCCATGGCGAAGCAGGCGGCGGCGATGCGGGCGCTGCGGCGGATGTCGCGCGGCGCGCGGTGCAGCAGCAGCGCGATGGTCCAGCCGTCCCAGATCACGCATTGCGCGCTGAACACGCGCATGCGCGCCACCAGGTCGCGGTCGGCGAATTCGTACCAGGCGAACAGCGCGAGCATGGCCGCGATCAAGGCCAGCGGCCAGCGCCAGCGCGGCGCCATGCCCAGGTGCAGGGCCACACCGCGCAGCATCAGCGCGCTGGAGAAGGCCAGCGCCGCGTTGCCGCCCATTACCGAGATCCACTCGGCGATGGGCCCGCGCAGCGCGTAGAGCAGCGCGCCCAGCGTGGCCAGCCAGTAGCCCGCGGCCCAGCAGTACAGCACCCGGCGCTCGCGCAACACCGCGCCGAGCAGGGTGAAGCCCAGCGACAGCACCACGCCGACCAGGAAGCCGAGGATGGCGAGCGTGCGGATGTCCAGGTGCATGCGGGGGCGTGTCGGTGGCGGGGCGTTCCATGCTTGCGGCGGCACGGCGATGGACGTTCCATCGTAGCGCGCGGCGCACGGCGCGCGCTCCCCACTACAATGCGTGCCTCGATTTCCGTTGAAGGTCTGATGTGACGCTTGCCGGTTTCTCTGCGCCCGCGCCGGACGCGGCGCTCGACGCCTTGTTCGTTCCGTTCGACGCCGGCCACCTGCGCTGGCCGGCGGACGGGCGCGTGCTGTGCCTCAACGCGCGCGATGGTTGGCGTTTGCGCGAGCTGGCCGGCCCGTCATGGCTGTGCGAGCAGAGCTTCCGGCCCTTCGCCGATGCGCTGCGGCGCGGCGGCCTGCGCGTGGGCGAGCCGGGCGAGGACGAGCGCTACCCGCAGGTATTGGTGCTGCCGCCGCGCCAGCGCGACGAGCGGCGCGCGGTGTTCGCCCGCGCCGTGCGCGCAGCGCTGCCCGGCGGCATCGTGCTGGCCTGCGTGCCGAACGCGGAGGGCGCGAAGTCGGCGGAGGCCGATCTCGCCCAGCTGCTCGGCCCGCTCGCGAGCCTCTCCAAGCACAAGTGCCGGGTGTTCTGGGGCGCGGTGACGGAAGCCGGCGCCGCGCCGGCGCTGCGCGATGCGTGGCTGGCTCTGGACGCGGTGCGCGAGAACGCGGCGGGCTACTTCAGCCGTCCCGGCCTGTTCGCCTGGGACCGCGTCGATGCCGCCTCGGCGCTGCTGGCCGCACAGCTGCCGCGCGACCTGCATGGCCGCGTTGCCGACCTCGGCGCCGGCTATGGCTACCTCGCCGCGCAGGTGGTCGCGCATTGCCCGAAGGTTACGGCGATCGATCTCTACGAGGCCGAGGGAGGCGCGCTGGAGCCGGCGCGGCGCAACCTGGAGCGCGCGGTGCGCGAGAGCGGGCGCGCGGTGGCCGTCGGCGCGCACTGGCACGACGTCACCACCGGCCTGCCGCAGCGCTACGACGCCATCGTCAGCAACCCGCCGTTCCACCAGGGCCGTGCCGACCTGCCGGACCTCGGCCGCGCCTTCATCGCCGCGGCGGCCGCGTCGCTCGCGCCGCACGGCCGGCTGTGGCTGGTGGCGAACCGGCACCTGCCGTACGAGGCCACGCTGGCGGCGCGCTTCGCCGCGGTGCGCGTGCTGGTGGTGCAGGAGGGCTTCAAGGTGATCGAGGCCGGCGAGGTGCGCCGATGAAACTGGTCAGGCTGATCGCCAACCTCGGCTACGGCAGTCGCAAGGAGGTGGCCTGGATGTTCCGCGAAGGCCGCGTCACCGACCTCGACGGCGAGGTGCTCTACGCCGACGACAAGCTGCCGCACGAGCGCATCCTGCTCGACGGCGAGCCGCTCGATCCGCCGCCGGGTTTGGTGCTGGTGCTCAACAAGCCGCTCGGCGTCACCTGCTCGCGCAAGGACCAGGGCCGCGTGGTCTACGACCTGCTGCCGCCGCGCTACCGCCTGCGCGAGCCGGCGCTCTCCACCGTGGGCCGGCTCGACCGCGACACCGCCGGCCTGCTGCTGTTCACCGACGACGGCGCGCTGCTGCACCGGATCATCTCCCCGCGCACCCACGTGCCCAAGGTGTACGAGGCCACGCTGGCGGAAGACCTGCGCGGGCACGAGGCCGAACTCTTCGCCAGCGGCACGCTGCTGCTGGAATCGGAGACCACGCCGCTGGCGCCCGCGCAGTTGGAGGTGCTGGCGCCGCGCCACGTGCGCCTCGTCCTCACCGAAGGCCGCTACCACCAGGTGCGGCGCATGTTCGCCGCCACCGGCAACCGGGTGGAGACGCTCGCGCGCATCGCGGTCGGCGACCTCACGCTGGGCGACCTGCCGCCCGGCCAGTGGCGGGCGCTGGCGGCCGACGAGGTGGCGCAGATCTTCGCCGCGCCTTTGTAGGAGCGCGCTAGCGCGCGACCGGCGTATGCGGTGAGAAAAGCCGGTCGCGCGCAAGCGCGCTCCTTACACGAGGGCGGGGGGATGCCGAATCCGATGCTGTCGACGGCGTACCGGGCACGCTTGCATCACCGCCCTCATGCCCGAATATCGGGGGCATGAGCCTCGACACCCTCCGCTTCGACAACCGCTTCGTGCGCGACCTGCCCGGCGACCCGCAACAGGGGCCCGGCGTACGCCAGGTCGAGGGCGCGGCGTATTCCCTCATCGAGCCGACGCCGGTGCCCGCGCCACGGCTGGTGGCCTATTCGGCCGAGATGGCCGAGACGCTGGGCCTCACGCCCGCCGACCTCGCCAGCGCCGAGTTCGCCGACCTGTTCGGCGGCAACGCGCTGCGCGAGGACATGCAGCCCTGGGCGGCCAACTACGGCGGCCACCAGTTCGGCGTGTGGGCCGGGCAACTGGGCGACGGGCGCGCGATCTCGCTGGGCGAGGCGCTGACCGCGGCCGGCGGGCGCTGGGAGCTGCAGCTCAAGGGCGCCGGCCCTACGCCGTATTCGCGCGGCGCCGACGGCCGCGCGGTGCTGCGCTCCTCGATCCGCGAGTTCGTGTGCAGCGAGGCCATGCACCACCTCGGCGTGCCGACCACGCGCGCGCTCTGCCTGGTCGCCACCGGCGAGCCGGTGGTGCGCGACATGTTCTACGACGGCCATCCGCGCGCGGAGCCGGGCGCCATCGTGTGCCGCGTGGCGCCGTCCTTCATCCGCTTCGGCCAGTTCGAGCTGCCCACCTCGCGCGGCGACGTCGCCCTGTTGCGCCAATTGGCCGACTTCACCCTCGCCCGCGATTTCCCGCATCTCGCCGGGCGGGGCGAGGCGCGCTACGCGGACTGGTTCGACGAGGTGTGCGCCCGCACCGCGTCCCTGATGGCGCACTGGATGCGCGTGGGCTTCGTGCATGGAGTGATGAACACCGACAACATGTCCATCCTCGGCCTCACCCTCGACTACGGCCCCTACGGCTGGATCGACGACTACGACCCGGAGTGGACCCCCAACACCACCGACGCGCAGCGCCGCCGCTACCGCTACGGCCAGCAGCCCAACGTGGCGTGGTGGAACCTCTCCTGCCTCGCCGGCGCGCTGGCGCCGCTGTTCGGCGACGTGGCGCCGTTGCGCGCGAGCCTGGAGCGCTATGCCGAGCTTTACGCCGGCCACGAGCGCGCCAACGCCGTGGCCAAGCTCGGCCTGGGCGTGGAGCGCGAGGGGGACCTGGCGTTGATGCAGTCCCTGCAGGAGGCGATGCAGCAGGCGTCGCTGGACATGACGCTGACCTTCCGCACGCTCGGTGAGATGGACGTCCAGACGGCCACGCCGGAAACGTTCCGCGAACTGGCCTACGACGAGGCCTGCTTCCGCGCCGCCGCGCCGGGGCTCGCCGACTGGCTGCGCCGCTACGCCGCCCGCCTCGCCGGCGATCCGCGACCCGCTGGCGAGCGGCGCCGCGCGATGCACGCCGTCAACCCGCTCTACGTGCCGCGCAACTACCTCGCCCAGCAGGCCATCGACCGCGCCGAGCAGGGCGACTACGCCGGCGTCCACGAACTGCTCGACGTACTGCGCGATCCCTACGGAGAGCAGCCCGGCCGCGAGGCCTATGCACGGAAGCGGCCGGAGTGGGCAGTGCGCAAGGCGGGGTGTTCGATGCTTTCTTGCAGTTCGTAAGGGCGCGGGTAAGGCGGCAGGCTGCAAGTGGTCGAGGGGGAGGGGGATGGGGGGGCGGCCGCGACAGCCCCGCTTCGGGCGAGCGTTCCCGCGAGCACCCGCCCCTCACCTCGGTCATCTCCCCAGTGGGGAGAGGAGCAAGGCGCGCCTGCTCAAAGCGCGCCACAACCTGCTCCCTCTCCCCGCTGGGGAGAGGGTTGGGGTGAGGGGGCACGGTCGCGACAGCCCCGCTTCGGGCGAGCGTTCCCGCGAGCACCCGCCCCTCACCTCAGTCCTCTCCCCGGCGGGGAGAGGAAGCAAGGCAAGCGCGCTCAAGCTCGCCGCGGCTTGATCCCTATCCCCGTTGGAGAGAGCAAGCAAAGCTCAGCGCAGCGCGCCCTCCACGAACTGCCTGAGCTGCGCGGGATTGAGCGCCCCCGACTGCCGCGCGACCTCGCGCCCGTCGCGCAGCAGGAGCAGGGTGGGGATGCTGCGGATGCCGTAGCGCTGGGAGAGTTTCGGGCTGGCGTCGGCGTCCACCTTCGCCAGCCGCAGGCGCGGCTCGAACTGGCGCGCGGCTTCGGCGAACACCGGGGCGAAGGCGCGGCAGGGGCCGCACCAGGCGGCCCAGACGTCTACCAGCACCGGCAGGTCGCCGCGCCCGGCCACGGCGTCGAAGTTGGTGTCGTCCAGGGCCACCGGCAGGCCCTCGAACAGCGCGCGCTTGCAGCGGCCGCAGCTGGGGTGCTGGCCCATGCGTTCGGCCGGCACGCGGTTGAGGGCGTGGCAATGCGGGCAGGGGACGGTCAGCGGCGTGCTCATGGCGGTTCCGGGGTGAAGGGCTGTTGCCCCGGAACATGGCGGCGCGGGCCGGCGATGCAAGCGGGCGGCGCCGCCGCGTTCGGAACGCAGCGTTCAGAGCGGATAGCTGATCGACAGGCCCACGGTGTTGTTCCAGTAGCCGCTGCCGCCCTGGTTGATGCCGGCCACCGAGCTGCGGCCCAGCCGCAGCTGCAGACGGCCGTTGTGCGGCAGGCGCCCGTCCAGGGTGAGGCCCAGGGTGTAGATGCGCGCGCCGGTGCCGTTGATGACCTGCCGCCCGGTGCTGGCCACCGCGTGCAGCCGCCAGGCCGGGGTGAGGCTGTACACGCCGATCAGGCCGACCTGCGCGGAGCGGTAGTTGGCCGGGTTGAAGTACACGCCGCGGCTGGGCTGGTCGCTGTGGTAGATGCGCCCGGACAGCTCGGCGCCGAGCGCGGCGCGGGTGTCGGGGATGTCGTAGGGGCTGAGCACCACGCGCAGGGTGCCGCCGTCGCGGCGGTTGCCGTCGCTGAAGGTCTGCCGGTAGTAGGTGGGCAGCACGTACAGGTGGGTGGCCGGGCGCAGGCTGGTGCTCACGCTGTAGGTGTCGTAGGCGAGGCGGTGGTCGATGGCCGGCGCGGACAGGATCGGCGCGCGCTCGGCGGCGGCGGAGACGCTGAAGCGGTCGTTCGGCTGCAGGGTCCAGCGCGCATAGCCTTGCAGGAAGGTCCAGCTGCCGCTGCGGCCGGCGCCGAGGGCGAGGTCGAAGTAGTGGCTGTCGCCGGCGCGCAGCTGCGCCAGCAGGGCGGCATCGTTGACCCGGCGCGAGCGGCCGTCGTCGTCGACGTGGGTGGTGTCGGCGCTGGCGCCCCAGCGCTGCACCAGCCCGTCGCGGGCGATGGGGGCGCCGAGGAAGGCGGCGCCCACGCGCCAGGTGTCGAGGTTCTCGCTGTCGTGGCTGAAGTCGGTGCCGGCGTCCACGCGCGGGGCCAGCGCGTAGCGCATGTCGTCGGTGGACAGGCGGTACTGCGTGCCCAGATACCCTTGTTCCGCCGGCGGTGTCGCCGCCGCGAGGTAGCCGGGGCTCTTGTCCTGCCAGCCCACGGCCTGCGCCGCGCGCAGCAGCTCCAGCGTGGGGCGCGCCTCGCCCTTGGCGTAGGGCGCCACCAGTGCATAGGCCTGGCGCGGGTAGTCCTGGGCGTTGAGGGCCTGGGCGAGGCCGGTGGTGGCGGCCTGGCGCGCGGCCTCGTCCTCGGCCTGCTCGCGGGCGAGCTGGAAGGCGCCGGCGGCGGCCGCGTAGTCGCCCAGCCACAGCGCGGCGCGGCCGAGGCCGAGCGCGGCCGCGTAGCGTTCGGCGCGGGGCAGGCCAGGCTGCGCGAGCGCGGCGGCGAAGCGCTCGCGCGCCTCGCGCGGGTGGGCATCGACCAGGGCGGCGCGGCCGGCGCGGATCTCGCTCGCCGGGTCCGTCTGCGCATGGGCGGCAGCGAGCGGCAGCAGCGCCAGCGCGAGCAGGGGCAGCGGGCGTTTCATTTGGTCCCCCAGCGCTTGCGCAGGCGGAGCAGCTCGGCGAAGTAGCCCAGCACGCAGCCGGGCTGCAGCACGATGCCGTAGAACAGGGCGTAGACCAGGAAGCCGACCGGGTTGCGCCGCACCTTGAGGCCCTGCGCGCGGAACATGCGCGACTGCACCATGAACATCAGGTAGTTCACCAGCAGCGCCAGCGGCAGCACCAGCAGGGTCATCGGCCCGGCCAGCCAGTAGATGCCGAAGCAGGCCAGCAGCAGGCCGGGAATGAAGACCAGCGTGTAGACCAGGTCCATGTACGGGAACAGCAGATTCCACCACACGAAGAGCGTGCTCATGCGCCAGTGGAACAGCAGGCTGCCGTAGGCCTTGAAGGCCTCGATCAGCCCGCGCGACCAGCGCTGGCGCTGGCGGATGAACTGGCGGAAGCTGGTGGGCGCGTTGGTGAAGCTCACCGCGTCCTCGCAGTAGCCCACGCGGTAGCCGCGGTCGAGGATGGCCCAGGTAAGCACGATGTCCTCGCCCACACATTCGGGCCAGCCGCCCACCTCGTGCAGCACCTCGGTGCGGTAGAGCGAGAAGGCGCCCTGCGCCACCAGGGTGCCCTGGAACAGGCTCTGCAGGCGCTTGACGGCGGCGATGCCGTGGAAATAGTCCCACTCCTGCATCTTGGTCACCAGGTTCAGGCGCGAATTGCGCAGCAGCACGGCGCCGGCCACGGCGGCGGTGTTCGGCGGGTCGCTGAGGAAGCGGCCGACCAGGTGGCGCAGCGCGTTGCGGTAGAGGTAGGAGTCGCCGTCCAGGGTGACGGTGAGCGGGTGGCTGGCGAGCTTGAGCCCCTCGTTGAGCGCATTGGCCTTGCCGCTGTTGCGCGGCAGGTCGATCACCCGCAGCCACGGGTAGGAGACGCTGTGCAGCCGGACCAGGGTGTTGTCGGTGGAGCCGTCGTTGATCACCAGCACCTCCATCGGCGCCGGGTAGTCCTGCCGGGCCAGGCTGGAGAGGGTGGCGAGGATCGACTCCTCCTCGTTGTAGGCGGCCACCAGCACGGTGACGCCGGGGAAGGCGGTGATCTCGGTGCGCGGCGGGCGGCGGTCCAGCAGCAGGCCCACCACCAGGAAGGCGTTCATGAAGCCGGGCAGGATGGCGACGCCGAAGATGACCAAGTGCGCCGGCACCGGGCCCGCCAGCTGCGAGAGATCGGCCAGCCAGCGCCCGGCGAGGTGGTAGGAGAAGGCCGCCCAGGCCAGCGCCAGCACGAGGGTGACGGCGAACTTCACCCGCACCGGCACGTAGAGCCGCAAGCCCCGAATCACCAGGGTGTCGTCGAGCAGGGCGCGCGCCAGCGGGTTGCCGGGTGCGCTCGATTCCTTCTGCACCGCGCTGTGCGGCGCGGCGTGTTCACGCGATTTCATTGCGCTGCCTCCCCGTGGTCCGGTGCTCGGACACGTCGTCGGGCGGGATCGGTTCCGGCGGCCCCTACGCCGGGAATAGGTGCACGGCTCCTTGGTGCAACAGGTCCTGGCGTTCGTGCTGAGGAGGGCATTAAGCGTGCCATGTGCGACAGAACGCCGCGCACGGCCGCGCCGCACGCGCCGGCACGCGCGCCGGGCCCGCATGGCGCGCCGCCGGCGCATCCGGTACGACGCGCTTGGGCACAAAACGACACGCCGGGGCGGGCGTATGTCCGCGCGGCCGGGCGTTGCGCCCGGCCAGGAGAGGTCGGGCGGACGCCTAGTCGGCCGCCCGCGCCAGCTGCCCCTGCACCTCGTTGATCGAGGCGCGGATGCGCTGGCTGAACACCGAGTCGTCGTGGTGGATGAGCAGCAGCCGCTCGGTGGCGCGGGTCATGGCGACGTAGAGCAGGCGTGCTTCCTCCGCCTCGTCCTTGCCGGGCTTGGGCAGCGAGCCGAGGCCGGGGACGATCACCAGCGGGAATTCCAGGCCCTTGCTGGAATGCATGGTGAGCAGCTTCACGCTGTCCTCCACCACGAACAGCGCGCGCTTGCCCTCGCCCTCGGCGAGGCGGCTGGGGATGTCGGCGCGGGCCAGCGCCTGCTGCAGCTTCTCGCCCTCCCACTGGTTGCGGAAGATCACCGCCATGTCCGACCAGGGGCGGCCGCCGGCGTGCTCGTCGCGCAGGCGCTGGATCAGCACGTCCAGCTGCGCCGCGGCGGTGTCGGTGCGGATCAGCTCGGGCAGGGCGCCGCGCCGGCCGGCGCTCTCGGGGGCGATCAGCGGGATGCCGTCGTCGTCCTCGACGCGCGAGGCCAGCAGCTCCTGCGCGAAGCGGCGGGCCACGGCGAGGATCTCCAGCGTGTTGCGGTAGTTGAGCCTGAGGATGGTGGTGCGGCCCTGCGCCTGCACGCCCAGGCTCTTCCAGCTCACGCGGCGGCGGCCGGGCTGGCCGTAGATGTTCTGCGCGTCGTCGTAGAGCACCAGCAGCGAGTTGGTGTCCGGGTCGATCATCTGCACGATCAGCCTGTACCAGTCCGGCTCGAAGTCGTGGCCTTCGTCGATCAGCACCGCGCCGTACTGGAAGCGCGGGATCTGGCCGCGGTCCACGCCCGCGATCACCGCCGGCGGCAGCGCGTCGGTGAAGGAGGCGCCCTTCCCGGGCGGCAGCGGCACGTGGTAGGCGCCGAGCATCTGCCGGCACCAGCGGTGGAAGTTGTACACCTGCACCTTGTCGGCCAGGCCGCGCTCGCCCATCAACTGCTCCAGCCGCGCGGCCAGCGTCTTGTTGTAGCAGAGCACCAGGATCGGCTTGGCCAGCGCGCGCGCCAGCTGCAGCGCGCGGAAGCCCAGGATCATCGTCTTGCCCGAGCCGGCCACGCCGTGGATGATGCGGTGCTCGTCGCCCAGCGAGCGCGCCAGCTGCTCCTGCTGCGCGTCCATCACCTTCACGATGTCGGGAATCTCCAGCGCCTTGCTCTCGCTCGCCGCGCCGGGCGCGAACAGGCCGAACTGGCCGCTGCCCGGCTCCACCCGCAACTCGGGGAACAGGTGCCAGCGCACGCGGTCGATCTGCGGCAGCGTCATGGCGGTGGGGAACACCTGCGGGAACATCGCCCACAGCTGCTCCTGCAAACGCTCGGCGTCCACCGTCTCGTACAGCTCGTCGCGGCACAGCACGAGATGGGCCGGCAGCACCGATTCGAGCCCGCCCTCGTCGAACTGCCTGCGGGTGATGTTGGCCAGCACCACGCCGTAGCTCCAGGGCATCGCCAGCTTGCCGGCGAGGCGGTGGCCATCCGGGTAGCGCAGCGCCGGGTCGCGCTCCAGCGCCACCACGATCTCCAGCGCGTAGGCGCGCGCCTGCAGCAGCGGGTTGGTGGCCACGGCGAGGCCGCGGTCGGTGACCAGGGTGAACTGGGTCTTGTCGGCGTGCTGGATGGTCTCGGCCTTCCAGTCCTTCACCTCCAGCACCAGCACGCCGCGGCGCGGGTGGAACACCACGAAGTCCGGCTGGCGCTGCTTGGGGCCGATGGGCACGTCGTACCACAGCAGGTAGTCGTCCTCGAGCTTCTGCTCCAGCCGTTCGGATACGCGCTTCTCGCCGCCGGTCATGCGCGGCAGGCAGCTGCTGCGGGAAGGAATGAGGGTGGCCATCCAGCGTCCGTGTAGTTCCCCAATGGGCGAAAGTAGCGGAACGGCAGGGGCTGTCAACGCTGCGGCGATGCCGGCGGGTGGCGGGACGAGGGATGCGGACGGCCGGGGACGACGATGTGGATGGGGCGGGCGAGGGCGTGGATCGGCGTGAGCACGGGGGCGGCCGTGTCGGCCGAGCCGGTGTTCGATCTGGACGTAACCGGCGGCGAGGGACGACGGGCCGGCGCTACGCCGGCCAGCGCAGCATCCGCTCCGGCGCCACGCCCATGCGGCGGCAGGCATGCGCGACCAGGCCGTCGCGGAGCGCGGCGCGGAACGCCGGCGCCAGCAGCCACAGCGTGCGCGCCGCCAGCCGGTCCTGCCGCCGTTGTGCCGGCGTGCGTTCGAGGCGCTCGCTGGCCCAGTCCGGCAGCAAGGCGGCGCCCGCATGCAGGAACAGGTCGCGCGACAGCCCCGCCGCCGGCACCGGCAGGCGCACCGTGGTGAGCACGCCCAGCACCTCGCGCGAGCGGTGGTCGTAGCGCAGCTGCGGCTGCACGCGGCGGAAATACGCCGCCACCTCGGCCTGCGAGCGCGGCACCCCACGCGCGCCCAGCGCCTCGGCCACGCGGCGCGCCTCGTCGTAGTAGCGGTCGGCGATCGCCTCGGGCACCGCGCGGTGGCTGTAGCGGCGAAAGCCCTGGAGAAAACTGTAGGCCTCGGTGACGTGCACCCAGGTCAGCAGGGCCGGATCGTCCGCGCGGTAGGGGCGGCCGTCCTCGGCCACGCCGTGCACCTGCGCGTGGATCGCCTTGACGTGTCCGATCAGCGCCTGCGCCATCGCCTGCGGCGCATAGGTAGTGGCGCCGACGAAGCGGGTGGTGCGGCGCAGGCGGCCCACCAGGTCCTCGCGGAAGTTGGAGTGGTCCCACACCCCGGCTAGCGCCAGCGGGTGCAGGGTCTGCAGCATCAGCGCGGCCAGCCCGCCGGCGAGCATGCCGGGGAAGTCGGCGTGGATGCGCCAGGTGACGCTGTCCGGCCCGAACAGGCCCGCATCGCCGGCCGGCGCGTCGTAGTCGGCCAGGCCGTGCTCGCGCGGGAAGGCGCCGAGCACCCAGCGGCGCACGGCCCGGACGGCCGGCCGGGCGAGCAGATCGACGAACGGCGGAGGCATGCGGCGAGTGTAGCGGGTCGCGCGGCTCCGCTTCGGCGTCCGGCGCCGGCGGCAGGGCAGCGAGGCGACGCATGACGCGAAGCCCCGTGAGGCGATGCGCCCCTGCGTGCCCGGTGACGACGCGGCCACGAGCCGGCCGCGGCGCGCCCGCGGTCGACGCCGGATGCCCGCGCGCCTGCCGCCGCGTGCGCTACTTCTTCTCCCGCACCGGAATGCCGATGCTGCACAGGTCGATCTTGCCGGCCGGCACGGTGTAGAAGGCATCGCGGCGGTTGCGCTTGGCCTCGATCAGCGCGGCGAAGGTGGCGCTGTCGGTGCGCAGCACCTCCACGCGCGGGCGCTCGGCCTCGGGCAGGTCCGCGGCCAGATGCACCGAGGTGATCGGCACGCGCTGCCCGGGATCGGTGTAGAAGCCCATCGGCGCGGGGCCGCGCGGCAGCGCGGAGAGCCGCTCCATGCCCTCGATCACCCGGCCGGCCACGGCGAGGTTGCGGTCCAGCCCGCGCGGCGCCTGGCCGATGATGGCGTAGAGCGCGCTGCCGTTGCCGCTTTGGGCGCCGATGTCGCGCGCCACGCCCACCGCACCGTAGCAGTGGGCGAGCCAGGTCTGTCCGCGCTTGGGATCGCGCGCGGCGGGGAAGCCTTCGGAGAAGCCGACCTCGGGCGCGTAGATGTCGCCGTCGGGTAGCCGGGTCCACGGCAGCTTGGGGTCGATGGCGCGGGTGAATTCCGGCGGCAGCGTTTTCCTGGCCGAGCCCAGCGGCTTGAGCTTGCTCTCGTCCACCGGGTCGCTGTCGGAGGCCGGGTCGTCCCATTGGGTGACGAAGTTGTCCTGCACGCGGTTGATCGAGAGCCCGTCGAAGTAATGCTCGTGCGCCAGCGTGCGCAGGTTGGCCGCGTGCAGCGGGGTGTAGTCGCTCGCCAATTCGATCAGCACGCGGCCGGCGGGCAGGGTCATCACCAGCAGGTTGCGCGGGTCGGGCGTGCGCCATTCGGCAGGTGTGGATTTCGCCAGCAGCTCCTTCGGTGTCGGCGTCTTGGCTTCCTCGGCGAAGGCGGGCAGGGCGAGGGCGCCGGCGAGCAGCGCGCAGGCGGCGAGGCGGTGGCGGAGCATGGTTTCCCCTTCGAATGGTGGCGCGGCTGGCCGCCAACTTAGCAGAGCGCAGTGTTGGCGACTGCCTCGCCATGCTCCAATGTGTTCCGCCACGCAGGCCGGCGAGCAACCTGGCGGTGCTGGTCACGCCGTCTTTGGGGCTGACGAGGAAAAGCTTGATGGGTACTGCGACGACTGTGCGTCGTCTCGATGCCGCCGAGGCGGCCGATCGCGTCGAGGCGCTGGCCGAGGTGCTGATCGACTGCGTCGAAGGCGGCGCCTCGGTGGGCTTCATGCGGCCGCTGCCGCGCGCCCGGGCCGTGGCTTTCTGGCAGGGCGTGGCCCAGGGCGTCGCGCGCGGCGAACGCGCCTTGCTGGTGGCCGAGGACGGCGAGGGCCGCCTCCTCGGCACGGTGCAGCTGATCCTGGCGCTGCCCGACAATCAGCCCCATCGCGCCGACGTCGCCAAGATGCTGGTGCACCGCCGCGCCCGCCGCCGCGGCCTCGCCGCGCGGCTGCTGTCGGCCCTCGAAGCCGTGGCGCGCGAGGAAGGCCGCAGCGTGCTGGTGCTCGACGCCGTGACCGGCGGCGACGCCGCGCGGCTCTACGCCCGCCACGGCTGGCAGCGCGCAGGCGACGTGCCGTGGTACGCGCTGATGCCCGACGGCGCGTACTGCTCGACCACGTTCTTCTACAAGCACCTGTGAGCCGCGTCGCCGGTGGCGGATCGATGGGGCGATGACGCGGCCGGGTAGCTTCCTGGTCAGCGCGGGCCGGCATCGCCGGCGAACGCCTCCGTCAGAGCCGGCCCTCATCCGAGTTCTTGGGCGAGTCCGATGAGAAGTCCTTCAGGGCTGCGGACGTAGCAGAGCCGATAGGTGTCTTTGTACTGAACCACTTCGCCCACGAGCTGCGCGCCGCGCTTGCGGAGCCTCTCGAGCGTCTCGTCGATGTCGTCCACGGCGAACATGATGCGCAGGTAGCCCAGAGCGTTCACCGGAGCGTTCCGGTGATCGGCGACGGCAGGCGGCGCGAGAAACCGGGAAAGCTCGAGCCGGCCGTGGCCGTCCGGCGTGCGCATCATGGCAATCTCGACGCGCTGGTCGCCCAGTCCAGTGACACGTCCAGCCCATTCTCCTTCGATCATGGCCCGCCCTTCGAGGTCGAGGCCGAGTTCGCGAAAGAAAGCGATCGTCGCTTCGAGGTCATCGACGACGATTCCCACGTTGTCCATCCGCTTGAGCGCCATGGGTGTGTCCAACCTGCAGGTGGCCATCATTCTGACAACGGACCGGGGGAGCCGTTCAAAAGCCGTGTCAACGCAGGGCTCTACCTGGCTATTGCATCGCTCATCGCTGGCTTGCCTGGTTCGATCAGGCGTAAGCGGGGGAACGTCGTGCCCGCGCATGGCCCAGCCCGCCGGCGTGACTTCCTGCCCATGCACTATGCATAACTTGGCACTACTGTGCATGCCTATACAGATGGCAGTGCAGGCCAGCGCGTGGACGAGCTCGATGCCCAGCTGAAGAAATTCCAGAAGGAGCTGTCGGCCGGCACCGTGTCGCTGGTGCTGCTGGCGGTGCTCGGGCAGGCGCGGCAGCCGATGTACGGCTACCAGATCGCCAAGCGGCTGGAGGCGGAGGGGGAGGGCGCGCTGGCGGGCAAGCAGAGCGCGCTGTATCCGGTGCTGCGCAACCTGGAGGGCGCGGGCCTGCTGGCCAGCGAGGTGGAGCCCTCGGTGAGCGGCCCGCCGCGCCGCTACTACCGCATCACCAGGGCGGGCCGCGAGGCGCTGCGCGCATGGCGCGCGGCCTGGGCAGCCACCCGCGATTCCGTCGACAAGGTTCTCAGAGGAGGGGTGTGATGGACACGCCACGCACGATTGCCCAATACCTGGAGCAGCTGCGCACCGCGCTGCGCGGGGCCGACCCCGCACTGGTGCAGGACGCGCTCTACGACGCGGAGGAACACCTGCGCGCCGAGCTTGCCGAACAGCCCGGTCGCAGCGAGGCCGAGATGCTGGCCCGCGTGGTGGGCAGCTACGGCGCGCCGGAAGAGGTGGCGGACATCTACCGCGACCAGGAGATCAAGATCCAGCGCGCGCTGCGCCCGCCGCCGCCGCCCAGGCGCCATTCCGCGCTGGGCCGCTTCTTCGGCGTGGCGGCCGACGCCCACACCTGGGGCGCGCTGTTCTACATGCTGTTCGGGCTCGGCACCGGCATCGTCTACTTCACCTGGGTGGTGGCCGGGCTCAGCCTGTCGGCGGGCTTGTCGGTGCTGATCGTCGGCATTCCCTTCATCGTGCTGTTCTTCGCCACGGTGCGCGCGCTGTCGCTGCTGGAGGGGCGGCTGGTGGAGGCGATGCTCGGCGTGCGCATGCCGCGGCGGCCGCCGTATCCGGCGAAGAGCCTGCCGCTGCTCAAGCGCATCGGGGCGATGTTCACCGACGCGCGCACCTGGACCACGCTGCTCTACATGCTGCTGATGCTGCCGCTGGGCGTGGCGTACTTCAGCATCGCGGTGACCCTGCTCGCCACGTCGCTCGGCCTGATCGGCCTGCCCGTGGTGGTGGCGCTGCACGGCGCCGGCCTGGGGGATGCCTTCGTGGGCGGCACGTTCCTGGTCAATTGGGGCACGGGATCGCATGAGCCGGGTTGGATCGAGGCGATCGCATCGTGCCTGCTCGGCATCGCGCTGCTGTTCGCCACGCTGCACCTGGTGCGGGGCCTGGGCAAGCTGCACGGCCTGTTCGCCAAGCACCTGCTGGTGCGCAGCGCGGCGGTGTGAGGCGCGGTGAAGGCATGCGGCGTGGTCCGCCGTGGGGCGTCGAGGCGCGGACGCATCCCGAGGTCTTCCAGGCGCTCCGCTCGCCGCGTTGCGCCGCCTTCGTCCACGCCGCGCTCCTTGATCGTCACGCGTTGCGCGACGCCGGCAATGCGGCGTCGCGGTTTTCAGCGGAGGCGGCCGGTCGGTCGGGTGCCGGCGGTGAGCCGGGTGGTGTCCGGGGCCGGGTCCGTGCGTTGCGCGGGGCTGTGCAGCGCGTGCAGGGCCGCCTCGGCCACGGCTTGTGCCGAGCGGTCGTCGGCGTCGATCGCGACGTTGCCGTCGCCGTAGGGCCCGTAGCGCTGGCTGTCGGTGACCTTGAAGGCGCCGACGGTGGTGGCGCCGGAGGCGCAGGCGAGGTGCATCACGCCGCAGTCCGCGCTCACCACGCAGTCCATGGCCGCCATCACGCCGGCCATGGCGCGCACCGAGGTGGAGAAGTAGGCCGGAAAGCGGTCGCCAAAGCGGGAGACGCCGTCGGCCGGCACCATCTCGACGAAGCGCGCCGCGGGCAGGGCCGCGGCCAGGTACTCGATGAGCGCCGTCCACCATGCCGGGCCGTAGGCCTTGGCGCCGGTGGCGGTGCCGTAGAGGCCGATCACCGGGCCGTCCGGACTTTCGGGGGCGAACAGGTGCCGCAGGCGTTCCTGGCCCTGGCAGCGCTCGGCCCCCGACAGGCGGATGTCCAGGCGCGGGAAACGGCCCTCGACGCCCTCGCCGCGCGCCGCGCGCAGCAGGTACACCGCCTGCTGCGCCATGTGCTGCGGATGCCCGGGCGCGGCGATGCCGCAGGTCAGACGTCCATACGTCCGCGCGCCGACGAAGCCGAGCTTGTGGTTCGCCCTGGCGAAGAGCAGCAGCAGGCGGCTGCTGCCGGAACCCTTGCTGGGGTCGATCGCCAGGTCGTAGCGGCTGCGGCGAAGGTATCGCAGCAACCCGAACAGGCGCGGCAGGTGGCGCACCACCTTGGCCGGCAGCGCGAAGACATGGCGCACGGATTCGAATCCGCGGAAAACGTCCGCCGCGGCCGGGCCCGCGGTGAGGATGTCGATCTCGGCGCCGGGGTAGGCGCGCTCCAGCTCGTCCACCAGCGGCGTCAGCAGCAGCGTGTTGCCGAGCCGGTGGTTCGGGCGGATCAGCAGGATGCGATGGATGCCGGCGCCGGGCAGGCGCTCCGATTCGGCGCCGCCGCGGAAGAGGGCGGCGAACAGATTCGACAACCAGCGCCGGCGCACCCGTTCGATGGCGCGCCGCCAGTGCCTGGACCCAGCATTCAACCGCATGACCTGACCTTTGAGTCGCGTGCCGATGCGGCCTCCGCAATCGCCGCGCCGGAACGGTGGCGCCGGCATCCATGCCGGCGAGACGGATGACGCGCCGAGCCGCCCTGCCGCCCGGGCTCGGCGGCGAGGCGCCGGCACGGTCGCCAACGCATGGCTAAGCCCTGCGACACGCTAGGGCTCGACCCATAAACCACCCTTCGCCAAAGCATGAAGAAATCTTCATTAACTCGATGTCGGCGGGTGGGAAGGTTTCGAGGGCGGTCGGGTTCGGGGTGGTGCGGGGCGGCGCAGAGAGCCGCGGAGAGCTGCGGAGAGCTGCGGAGAGCTGCGGGGACTTCGCGCTACCGCTCGGTGTGCCGTCGCTGGATGCCAACCTGCGCCGGCATGACGGGGCTTCGGCAGGGCGGGCCCCACGGGCGCCTTCATGACCTCACCCTTCCAGGCTGGAATCCTTCTCCCTCCGGGAGAAGGTGCCGGCAGGCGGATGAGGGTTCGCCCGGAACGCCGGACATCCACCACGCCGGTGTCCTGGTCAGGAACCTGCCAGGCGTCAGCCGGCGACGATCCCCCCGGCCACTGTCTGGCTTCGACGCCGACCAGGCGGGAGAAAGCTTCCCAAGCCTGCACGCCATCGGCGCTATGCCAAGGCACATGACGGACGTCTTTACCGCCAAGTCCCGCTCTCCTTCACCAGCACCTGGTCGCCCCGGGTGACCAGCAGCTGGCCGTCCTCGCCGACGAAGTACGTCACGCCGCGGTTGCGGAACACGTAGCCCAGGAAGCGGCAGGGCGTGACGCCGTCGGCGCAGGGGGCGTGCCGGGTGCTGCCGGCGAGGCGCAGCGACTTGCCGGTCTTCTTGCTGGTGCCGAGGTACTCGACCCGGTTGCAGGCCACCTCGCCCTCCTCGCAGTGCGGCACGATGCGGACGGTGAAGGAGGCGGTGTCCAGCGTCTGCGCGCCCTGGCCGATGGCGGCGAGCGGAAGCAGCAGCGCGGCGGCGGCGAGCAGGGGCGGCAAGCGGCGGCGTCCAGCGGTCCGGTCGGCGTTCATGGCATGCGCTCCGTGGGCAGCGCCGCCTCGGGCGGCGGCGTGGATGTCGGCCTGCGCCGTATCCTCGGAGCGCCGGCATCGCGCGGTCAAGCCGGTGTGCGCCGTGGCCGGTAGGCGGCCGTGCGGCCTCAGCGGTGGTTGAAGTCCGGCGAGGCCAGCAGGAAGGCGTTCCACTCCTGCTGCGAGCGGGCCTGGGCGAGGCCGTTGCGGGTGGCGTCGCCCAGGCCCGGTTCCACCGCCTCGTAGTAGAGCCGCGTGGTGAGCAGCGGGAAGCCGGGCAGTTGCTGCGTGGCGCCGGGGGGCGTGAAGAGCTGGTTGTTGCCGTAGCCGATGGAGCGGGCGATCTCGAAGCGCGCCTCCATCTGCCCGGAACTGGACCAGGCGGCACCGTCCAGCGGCCAGCCGTCCGGCGTGATGCGCCCGTACAGCGGCTCGCCCAGCTGGTTGAGCCAGTTCACCAGCGGCAGCGCATTGGCGATGGGCTTGCCGTCGTAGGCCAGGCGCATGGCCGAGACCACGAACTGGGTCGGGTCCTTGAACTTGGCGCCGGCGCCCGCCGTCAGTTCCTTCGATTCGAACAGCGTGCGCAGCACCTTGGCGATGTCGCCGTCGCTGCGCCGGAACGTGCGCGCCATGCGTTCCACCAGCTTCGGCGGCGGCTGGTCGGCCACGAAGTACTCGGCCAGCCGGTGCGAGACGAATTGGGCGCAGGAGGGCTGGCGCACGATCAGGTCCACCGCCTGCCTCACCTCGTCGTAGCCGCTGCCCTTGATCGGGTGGCCGAGGAAGGTCTTGTCGCCGAAGTCGTGGCGGTTGGGGTTGAACTCGAACAGCCCATCGTGCACCACCAGCGGCGCCATCTTCGGGTTGAAGCGCTCGGGCTTGCCGTCCACCGGCGCGATGCCCACGCCGGTGAGGATCAAGGCCAGCTGCTGCACGTCTTGTTGGGTGTAGCCGCCGTTCACGCCCAGCGTGTGCAGCTCCATCAGCTCGCGCGCGTAGTTCTCGTTGACGTGGCCCTTGGCGTTCTGCGCGTTGTCGAGGAACTCCAGCATGGCCGGGCTTTGCAGCGTGGCCATCACCAGGTCGCGGAACTTGCCCAGTGCGTGCGGGCGGATGGCGCGCTCGGCGTAGTCGGCTACCTCCCAGCGCACGCGGCCCTTGGGCGCGTACACGCTGAAGTGGTTGAGCCAGAACCACACCAGTTGCTCCTTGAGCTGGTTGGGCCCGTAGACGGCGTGCAGCAGCGCGGCCTGCTGCGCCTGCTGCATCAGCTGGTTGCCCTGCTTCTGCACGTCGTTGCGGGCGGCCAGCCTGGCGTCGCCGTCGGGCATGGCCTTGATGCGTGCCTGCGCGGCGGCGAAGTCGGCCAGCCGCTGCGCGGCGGAGGTGCTTTGCGCGGGATAGCCGGCGAGCAGCGCGGCGATGGCAGGCGGCAGCGCGCCGTCCACGCGGTCGTCGAGCTGCGCGGCCAGCAGGCGGCTGCGGCCGAGTTCGTGGTAGCGGGCCACCGCCGCGGCATCCAGGCCGAAGCCGTCGCGGCGCAGCCAGGCGATGTCCTCGCGCGCGAGCGGCGCGTCGCCGCGTGCGCTAGCGAGCAGGGGCAGCAGCGCCAGCGCGAGGGCGAGGCCGGCACGCCGCCGCGTGCGCGGTGCCTTTGCAGTGGGCGCTCCATGCGTACGTGCCGGCTTCCTGCATGCCATGGTGGTCACACCAGTTGCAGGTTGCGCGGCCTGGCCTGCGGGAACACCGCCTGCAACTGGCCGGCGTTCAAGTCCCACAGCCGGCCGAGCAGGCCGCCGAGCACGTCGCGGTAGTTGTTGAGCACCGGGTAGTCGCGGTTCTGCAGCAGGTTGGCCTGGGTGACGGCCACCTGCTCGCCGGCGATGCGCCCGCCGTTGACCTTGCCGCCCAGCACCCAGTGCACGGTGCCGTGGCCGTGGTCGGTGCCCTTGTCGCCGTTCTCGCGGAAGGTGCGGCCGAACTCGGAGAGCACCACCACGGTGGTGTCGTTCCAGGCGTCCCCCAGCGTCTGGGCATAGGCGGCCAGGCCCTCGCCGAGGTTGCGCAGGTTGTTGGAGAGCTGGCCGTTGGCGCCGCCCTGGTTCACGTGCGTGTCCCAGCCGCCGACGTCGACGAAGCCGAGCCGGTACTGGTCGCGCATCAGCGTGGCGATGCGGCGCGTCTCGGTGGCGAAGCTGCGCGCGCTGGGCGCGCCGCGGCTGGCGCGCATCATCTCGTCCTCCAGCCCTTGCAGGTGGCTGGAGACGGCGCGGCGCAGGGCCAGGCCGTCGGTGGCGGCGGCGGCCAGCGGCGTGCCCTGGTACATGCCGGCCAGGATCGCCGACTGGCGCTCGTCGAAGCGCGCCTTGGTGTCGCCCTTGAGCGAGATGTTGGGTACGTCGCGCGCGCTGCCCTGGAAGCTCAGCGGCAGGTTGCCGGTGAAGGCGATCGCCGGCGTGCCGGTGAGTAGGCCCGAGAGTCGCGCCATGAAGCCGGAGCGGTAGTTGGCGCCCGGCTGCTGCGGCTCGCCGCGCTCGATGTCGTCCTGTGTCTCGAAGTGGCTGCGCGAGAGATCGTCGGTGCCGGCGAAGGGGATGAAGGCCAGCTGCTTCTTCTGCCACAGCGGGTAGATCGACTCGCGCAGCACCGGGTTGAGGCCCCAGTTCGCATCGAGCGGGATGGCGCTGTTCGGATCGTTGGCGGCGGGCCGGGCGATGGCGAGCGTGGGCCGCGAGGCGTAGTAGAAATCGCTGCCGTGCGGCACCAGCAGGTTGTTGCAGTCGTAGCCGCCGCGCAGGAACACGAACAGGAAGCGCGGCGAGCCTGCCGGCGCGGCGAACAGGCGGCCGGAGAAGGAGAGCGCGGGCAGGGCGGCGGCGCTGGCGGCGGCGAGCAGGAACTGGCGACGCTTCATGGGAAATCCCTCAGCGGTAGTTGAAGTCGGGCGAGGCGAGCAGGTAGGTGTTCCACTCCGCCGGCGTGGCGGCCTTGG